>CAWBRI010000029.1:0-159055 GCA_963791155.1 uncultured Pseudomonadota bacterium | reverse complement strand
CCGGCGCCGTTCGGCGATGTCGAGTTCCGCGAGGAGCTTGATCCGCGACACGACGGCGTGATGCAAATGACTCGGCGGCTCTGGCGCCGGGATGAGCACGCCGTCAACCCGGAAGCGCGCGGCGAGGCCGGACGCGTCGCCTCGAGGTGGATGTCGCTCGCCGCAACGTCGTACGCGTCGCGGACGAGCAAATTCACATAACGAATGACGGGCGGCTGGTTCGCGAGATCGCGAACGTCGGTCGCGAGGTCGTCGCTGGAGGCGTCAGCGCCCGCGAGCTCGATGGTGCGTTCGGAGCGCGTCGTCAACCGCTCGACGAGACGTTCGAGCTCTGTCGCCGCAACCGCGTCGAGCCTTGCCGCCCGCCGATACGCGAACGCCACCTCATCGGCGCCGCTCAGAAACGATCCGTCCGTGACGGCGATGACCAGCGTTCCGTCGTCAGCAACGGCTTTTGGGCAGATGCGGTGGTGGAGGATAGTCGCGGGTGAGCCCGCGGGCGAGGGTCAAAGGGCACCGGTGCCGTCATCAGAGTTCCTTAGCACGCCCACCGTGGTTTCGCCTTCGCGGCGACGAGCTTTGCGTTCGCCTGCGTGCATGCGTCGGCCTCTTCCTCGATCCTCGGCAAAACGCGGCAGGTCGATCGGCGGACTGTCGTTCAGTGCCCGGTCATCAACGACCATGAGCTCGACGCGAACGAAATCGCCCGCGTGCTCCTTTGCGCGTGCGGCCAGCATGCTGATGCGCGAGCGAAGCACGTCGAGGCTCGCGTGTTTGTACTCGACGACGTGGCGCTGATCGGCGGGGCGATCGGCGCGGAGTCGAGCGCGACGTCGACGGCTCGCCGTATCGCGAGCCGGGCTCGGAGGTCTGGGCGACTACAGGTCCCCGGCGTCGCATCCGTTGGAGGAAGCGAGCTTTCGGATGTGTGTCACAACGAGCCGATGGAAGCGATAGTCGGCGCCATCGGTCAGTACGATGCCGACTCAGCGACGAAACACGCGTCGGGGCTGTCCCTTGGTCGGTCGTCGAGAGCATGGTCGCATCGCCAGCGCAGTCGCGACGCTCGACTATTCGCATCCTCTTCTCCGAGAGTTCTCAGCCAATAGAGACATCGTTGGGACACGCTCTCGGGGCGACGGTATGGTGATCTCGTTCAGTGGGGGCACCAAACGGTGTGTATTGATCCCGATCGCGGAAAGGTCGTCCGGTTCGCTCGAGATCGATCAGTCTTCAGCACGATCATCGCGAAGCGGCTCGTTCGGCGGTGCGCACCGGATGTGTCGATCAGGAGCGTGTCGCCGACGTGGAGGTAGGGCGCAAAGAGCTCAGCGGCGGCGTCAGGCGGATCGCGACGTACCTCCCCGATCCATCACTCTCACTGGGGGGCATGACGACGTCGAGGCCGGCCGGGCTCGACTCTCGAAGCGTGCTCGCCGGAGGATCCATCGCACTAACACGATCGAGGGCTCGAGAGTACGGGTGCGATCACTGGCGGCCGATGATGCGCTTGATGCCGTAGCGACGAACAGCAGTACACACGAACCATCAACTCCGCCCCCTCTTCCATCGGCGCGGCGCGCTCGCAACGCGACAGCCACGCGGTGAACCGTGCGTCCTGCCAGACTGGGTGATCGGGGACGCCGCAGCCTCCGCGACGAGATCCGCTATCGGATCGACCTCATCGGGCGTTGGACGCCGCTCGGATTGGTCCTCTTCGCTTGGAGGCATGCGATCCGTTTCCGTTTCGAACCGCCTCGTCACCCGCGTCACTGCCGCTGCTTCGCCTCGTTGCTTTCAGCCGTGGCTCGCCGAATGAACCGGTCGATCTCTTGCCGTTCGTTCTCTGGATAGCGCTTGGCACGAAGGGCGGCCTCCCTTCGGAGGCGATTGCAAAGCCGCCAGATGCGTTTGCGGCACGCGGCGTGGCCAATTCCAAGCCACGTCGCTATTTCGCGATGTGGCATGCGCTCCGCGACCCTATACCATGATATTGGCCTCGTCGTCCGAGAGTCCCGCCTCGAGCTCTCTGGAAAGACGTCTGAGTGCGCCCGACATCGATTCGTCCTCACGGGCCGGCCCTGCAGCCATGCGCAAAGCGCCTTCCGAGCACATTACGCTGACAACACGTTCGCCGCAGTGGTCCTCGGACAGCTTGTCGTAGCGCTCGCGGTGTGCATTTCGCACCCGACCGAGCGCAAGGTATCGGTAGTGAGAACTGCGCACCAAATACGCGCCTAGACTGGTCGGGATCACCGAGCCCGGCGACATGAGACGAAGCGCCTCTGTCCTCTAGGACCTCGGAGACACAGATCGGCCAATCGCTCGAGTCGATTCTGCTTCGTCGGCGAACGCTTGAAGGATCGGACGAAAGCGAGCGACACACCCATTCCACGCGGCGTGTTGCCCGCATCGCATTGCGGCGATCAATTCTCCCTCGGGCGTCAACGGTCGCCCCTCAACAGGTCCGCCCATTGGCGATCGAATTCCTCGTTGTTGAATAGCGATGCCACGACCACGCTCACTCACTTGAGTAAACGATGGGACAGTTGATGAGATCTCTAATCTTGCGGCGAGAGGCGCTCGACCGATAGGTGGAAAAATTTGTGACCAATATTAAGAGTACTCTGACCGTCTGCTCGCGTGTGTCTGATTGGGATTGCCGCTGCTTGTGCGCTGGGATGGACGGACTGCTTAGAGGCGGTCGTCGGCACTTCATTGTTTCTGTCTCTCACCGGGGCGATGCCGGTGCCTGACAGCCATCCTTGACGGTTGCCCGCGATATCGGTCGGAGCAGGTCTCGGCTGCACGCCGCATCATGTTCAAAGATGTTGGCCGGTCCGCTCGCGCTCCTCGATCCCTCCGATCACCAGGAGTGCGAACAGTTGGCCAAGCGCGTCATGCGCACGTCACGCCTTGGCCCCACAGGCGCCGGACTCCTGGTTTTGTCTGGCCCTCAGATGCCCTCGCAGTTCGCTCTCACGATGGCAAGCGCGAATCACTGTTTCATTGCCCTTCTACCGGTGGTCGATCACGGCCGCGAGGTTGATTTCAGGCTATCCAGCGATCTTGGAGCACATTGGCCACCATCTGCTTCGCCATCGGCTGGATTTTGGTCTCACCGGAAAGGGACGGCAAAACTCGTCGGGGCCGACGAGGAAAGCCTCAAGAATTGGGAGACCGGACGCTGTGTTCCTCGAGCCTCGTTCTACCCGGCGATTATCCGACTCCTCGGCTATGACCCCCTGCCCGTGCCGACGACTCAAGGGGAGGCCGTCCAGAATGCTAGACTGCGGCGCGGTTGGTCGCGCAAACGTTTGGCGAAGGCCTCGGGCGTCGACGAAGCGACTGTCGCACGGATCGAGCGCGACACACCGAGGCTGGCTCGTCGACCAGTCGACTACGTCCGTCGGACGTTGAAACTTGGCAGGACTCCACGCGCCGCCGGCTCGGTCTCGCGACACACGCAGGTGAATGCCCGCCAAAACTCGGTGGCTATCTCTCGAGGATGGTCTCGGCGGCGACTGGGCCGGGAAGCTGGGGGGACGAGGCAACGGTCCGCCGGATCGAAGCCGACGTGCCAGGCTTGGCTCGCAAATCACTCCAGCGCGTTCTCGCTACGCTCAGGATAGAACCTGGCGATCGTCAAGGCTCGCGCCCTGGTTCACCGCGCCAACGGACGTAGACAAACAGATGCCCTCGGCTCGATATCCGAGAAGTTGGTCCCGTGCTGTGATCACGAAGGCCGCGCGTCGCAACGGCCGCACGGAAATGGCGGATTCAGAACGCGCGCCAACGCGACGTTGGAGTCCACACGCCCGCGTGCTACAGGGATCGCTCTGGCGAGAACCCCATGACGATCAGTGTTCTGGCGACGACCTCGAAGGTCAGCGGGACCGGGCAGCGAAACGCGGAGTAGCAATGGCGCGATTCCTCGGCTCCCCATCACAGCGGATGCAGGGCTGGGCCTGTGCCCACTTGAACGCATGCATTGCGGCAACGGACCTCTTATTGGAACTGAATTAAGTCGGTTGAGGCGCCGAATCACTCGCCTCCGATTAATCGCCTCGCAGCACGGCTGCCGGGTCGAGTCTGACGGCCCGCAAAGCGGGAATCAGGGCCGCGACAACTGACGTCAGCACCAGTAGCACCGCGACCACTCCAAACACGGCGATGTCGGTCGCCGACGTGGCAAAGAGAAGCGGCCCGATCCGCCCGCCAAAGATCGCGGCCGCCCCCATGCCGAGAGCAACACCCGTCGCTCCTAACAAGGCTCCGCGCCGTACGACGGAGGTCACCACCCTTGCGCTTGTGGCTCCGAGGCGGGCGATTCATCGAGGAAGACCCAACTTTTCCGCCAAAAGCTTTTGCGCCGCCGCCAAGGCATCGGCGGCCGCGACTTTGACGTCGGGCTCGACGCCGACGCCCTCCCAGTTCGTCTTAGATATCGGATTGATCGCCCGTAAGGCCGGGACGACCATCATGAAATGCTCATCGATGCGGTGGGCAGACACCGCGTGCGCACCACCAGCCGTCGTCTCGCCGATGATCGTCGCTCGCTTCAGCATTTTGAGATTGTAGCTGAACTCTTCCGCCGCAGAGAAGGTGTAACTGGACGTCAGGACGTAGACCGGTTTCTCGCTTCCCAATCGCTTCCCTGGTAACGAGTCCAGTGTCCAGAACTCTTCGACAGAGCCCGACTTTCGGTCCCAGAGGTCGTTGAGGTGTGTGCGCGCGGAGAAAAGGTAGCTCGACACATACGCTACCATTTTCGAGTTGCCGCCCCCGTTGTCGCGCATGTCGATGATGAGCGCGTCGACGCTCGCCAAAAAATTCATGGCCGCCGAGGCCGTCGCGCTACAAAGGTCCGGCTGACCAAACCCGATGAACTTGAGATACCCGACGTTGCCGGGAAGCTGTTCGGCCTTCACGAACCCGCAGTTGAGGCGCTCCATCTGTCGGCGGGCCGCCTCAAGATCCGGGCTCTGCGGCGAAGAACCAGCGGGACTGGAAATCGCGCTGAAGCTGAGAATCACGTGCTTGTCGTGACTGACCGCTCGGAAGTCTTCGGTCAGCCGATTCGCTAACACGAGGCCGTTGGTGATCGACTCGTAGTCACCGCGCGTGAGCCGCGCTCGCACCGTGTCTCCCACCCTCTTCGCGACCTCCGGAAAGACATAGAACTCGTTCAACTGCGCAACCGCGCTGTCGATTACTCGCACACGAGTTGCTGCGTCGATCCGAAAAGCCGCGACCGATCCACCGGGCGGCAGCGCCAACAAGGCGGACGATTTCGCTGTGCCCGGCGCGCCTGGGTCAAGATCGATCACGCCGAGCGCACTACGGCCCCGCACTCGCTCTCTGACGACATACTCGAGGTGGAGCGTGTCACTTTTCTCTACGCTAACCAGGTCGAAGCCACCGGTGGCTCGCCGAGACGCGATTTGCCCCGCGGCGGACTTAGCCGGTTCGTACTTCTTGTAATAAGCCTCCATGCGCGCGGAGTCGCCGCTGTTGAACGCGTCGAGCCATGCCTTCAGCACACGCCCCGGTGGCGTGTCAGGAATGGCGGTTTCTCGCAGTTGGGTCGCCGCCTGCGCAGGAAGCGCCCGCGAAGTGGTCGACGCAATTGATGCCGTTAGCGCCAAGACGCGGACGCCGTGCGCGACTCTCCCGGTCATGAATTCCCTCCGTGGTTTACCGACTCTCGGCGCGCGCCCATTTCGACGTGAACCGCACGCGCCACGTCCTTCGGCGAGGCCGTCCGCGATCTTGGGTCATCATTCGACCCAAGATGTCGATACTCGGGTCGAATGTCAACAGGAGCGGTCGTGCGAGTAGGCGGTATACGCCGAAATACATCGAGACGAACGCGCCGATTTGACTTTCCGTGCGCGCCCTCACATCTTGGGTCGAATGACGACCCAACGACCGCTTCCCATTCTCCAGGGCACGCTCGACCTCCTCGTCCTCCGCACCCTTGCCGGCGGCACCCAACACGGGCAGGGAATCGCCCGCGCCATCCAGGACGTGTCGCGCGACACCCTACTCGTCGACCACAGCTCGCTCTACCCGGCGCTCCAGCGGCTCGAGGAACGCGGCTGGATCAGCGCCGAGCTGGGGAACGTCGTCCAATAACCGGCGGGCGCGCTTCTACGAGCTGACCGCGCTCGGACGCAAACAGCTCGCACGCGAGCGCGACCACTGGTGGCGGTTCGTCGACGCGATCGCGTTGGTGCTCGGTCCTCGAACGGTACGGGGTGCTTGAAGATGTGGAACGCGCTGACATTGCTGCGCCGTCGCCGGCGGCCGCCTGCCGATTTTGCCCGCGAAATCAGCGAACACATCGCTCTCGAGGCCGAACGGCTCGTCGCCGAAGGGTGGCCGGTGGCGGCGGCCGCGAGCGAAGCGCGCCGCCGATTCGGCAACGTCGGCGCAGCACAGGAGCGCTTTCACGACGCGCGCTCGCTCGCGTTCTACGATGAAGCGCGGACGAACATCCTCTTCGCGTGGCGCGGCATCCGCCATCGCCCGCTTCAGGCGATCATCGTCGTTGTCACGCTTACACTTGGTATCGGAATCAGCGCCGGCGCCTTCTCGACGATCGACGTGATCGCGTTTCGTCCGCGCGTCGACGCCAGTCCCGCGACCTTCGCTCGCGTGTTTTCCGTGTACGGCACGGACTCGACGCCGCCGGACGCCCCCGCGGCGACGCGTCTGAGCGACTACCTCTGGTTTCGCGATCACGTGCACTCGTTGCGTGCGCTCGCCGGCTGGCAGGCAGTTGCCGCGACGATCGACGGCCGAGCCGGGGCCACGCACGGCACGTTGGTGACATGCGAGTTCTTTGATGTGTACGCCCCCGTCCGGCCGCTCGCTGGACGCGTCCTGCAGGCGAACGACTGTGCATCGCGCGACAACGTCGTCGTCATCAGCCAGGGACTCTGGCGCGACGTATTCTCGTCGGCACCGGACGTGGTGGGCCGCGTGCTTCACACCAACGGGCGCCCACTTCGGGTCGTTGGCGTGGCGCCCCTATTCAGTGGCCCGGTGAACGACGCCAATTTCTGGACGCCGTACACGATGCGTGGCTATCTGCACCTGGGCGACGATGACCTGGCCAGTCCAACGGCGCTGCGGGTCACAGTCGAGGGTCGCCTGCGCGAAGGTTATTCGAGGTCCGACGCACAGGCCGAGCTTGCTGTCCTCGCGACGCAGCAGGACGTATTGCACCACGGACGCCGCAGCAGTGTCCTGGTGACCGACGGTTCGATGCTCAACCAGCCCGGGAACTCTACGGCGATTCTCACGATTGTCGCGCTGGTGTTCCTGGCACTCGCCTGCCTGGCGCTCGTCGCATGCGCGAATGTCACATCGTTGCTCCTCGCCGTCGCGCATACACGGCACGTCGAGATGGCGCTTCGCATGGCCCTCGGCTCGGGCAGCGCACGATTGAGTCGAATGCTCCTCACGGAAACGCTCGCGTTGGCGGCGATCGCCGGGGGGTTGGCCACCGTCGTCGCCAGTCGCACGCCGCCTACCTATCAGTTGGCTCACGCAACGGCCGCTGACGTATCCGACCCATCCGAACTGGCACGTATTCGTATTCTTACTTGCGACAACGCTACTGGCCTCGCTCGTCGTCGGCAGTGCGCCAATTCGTGCTGCGCTGAGGCTGGATCTGGTCGCCGCGCTGCGGGGCCTGACGAAGGATTCCCGCAACGGGCGCGGGCGATCGAGCAATGCGCTCATGGGTGTCCAAATCGGTGCCGCCATGGCGCTGCTGATCGCGGCAGTCTCGCTCGGCCGCATGTCCGCGCGAGTCGCCGCGTCGCCGGCGCACCTCGACACGAGGCGCGTGCTCGCGCTGAACCTCGTACCTCCCGATCGCGTCACGGGCGCGTGGAGCGCGTACCACGAGGACGTCGCTCGCACGGCCGCTGCGGTTCCGGGAGTCGAGATCGTGGCGTTTGGTAGTGCGGCCCCGATCTACGACGCCCGAACCAGCGTCATCGTCGTGACCGCGGCGGGAACGGGCAGCACGCGCTGCCGGCTGTTCGAGTGTCCTCGCGATACTTTGAAGCGTTCGGGCTTCGTCTGATTCGAGGGCGACTCCTGACGACAGCGGACGATAATTGCATGGCAGCGGTTTGCCCCGTGGTTGTGTCGCTCGAGACCGCTCACGAGCTGTGGCCGCACGGCGATCCGCTGGGCAGGCACCTTCGGGTCGATCCGGCCGGTGAGCTCGAGGTCGTCGGCATGGTCAGCGATGCACCCAGCGATATGACCGCGCGCGTTGAGGCGCTGATGGTGTACCAGTCCTGGACGCCGTCAGAGCGAAGTTACCAAGCGTTCGCGCGATTCGACGGGGACGCGGCGATCGCGAGCCACGCGCTCGCCGCTGCGATCGCGGACCACTTTCCGGGCTCCGTCGCCGCACCTGAAACGCTCCAAGCGTTCCTCGATCGATTTACTGACGTGTTTTACCGGATGGGCGTCGCCGTCGGCGGCGTTGCCCTGGTTGCGGCGACGCTCGCGCTTGTCGGCGTGTATGGCGTCGTCTCGCTATCCGCCAAGCGGCGTATGAAGGAAATGGGAATTCGCATCGCACTTGGCGCGCGCGATGTCGACGTTTACTGGGCCATGGTGCGCTCGAACGCACCGCCCGTGCTTGTCGGACTCGGCGTCGGTGTGGCGGCTGCGGTCGGATTGACGCTCATCATCGATCGACTGACGGCAGCCACACTTCCGATTCCATTCGCTGATCCTTTCGCGTTCTGGGGCGCGCCGCCAGCGCTTGGCGTGGTCGTCCTCCTCGCGATCGCTGCGCCAGCACGCCGCGCGACCGGCGCAACCCCTGTTCAAGCACTGCGACAGGAATAGGGCAGACATCGATGTGGGTTCCAATCGCGTGATCGACATCCAGGCGGGAACGAGACCATGTCAATGACGACAATGCACCGGTTGAGGTTGGCAATAGTGAGTCGTCAGCGTGCGCTCAGGCACGTTGCGCTTCTATCGGTCCTCGGGTTGGGACACAGTCTCCAGGGACAGACAACCCCAATTCGCGTCGGCTGTCTGAACCTAGCCGTGTCCGACTCGTGGACAGCGCAGGTTTTTCACATCACCGATCGATCTCGCAGTCATCGCGGTCGATATCGCAACGCCTCGCCAACATGATGACTCAGAACACACTCGCTTTGTTCGATGTCGGCGATCGTCCTTGCGACGCGAAGCACGCGATGGTATGCGCGGGCTGACAGGCTGAGGCTCTCCATCGCGCTCGAGAGGAGCCGGCGACCATCCGATTCGATTCGCCCGTGAGCGATCAGCCACCGTCCAGACGCGTGAGCGTTCGTCGAGACACCGGCGACTCGACTGTATCGCGCCCGCTGACAATTTCGGGCACGATCGACACGCGCACGAATCACTGATGATGATTCGGCGATGTGAGCGTTCTCTAATAGCTCTGGTGTGATTGGCGGCAGTGTGACATGCATGTCGATGCGATCAGCGAGCGCCCCGGACAGACGCGATCGATAGCGCACGATCTCGCCGTCGCTACATGTGCAAACTCTCAATGGATGCCCAAGATTGCAGCACGGACACGGATTCATTGCCGCCACCAGCGAGAACTTCGCCGGAAACGCGATCGACTGCGCCGCACGCGCGATCACGACCTGCCCGTCCTCCATCGGCTGCCTGAGCGACTCCAGCGCGCGCCGCTCGAACTCCAGCAACTCGTCGAGAAAAAGCACGCCGTGGTGCGCGAGGCTTACCTCGCCCGGCCGAGGATTCCCGCCGCCGCCAACGAGTCCCGCCGACGAGATCGAATGGTGCGGTGCGCGAAACGGCCGCGCCGTCACGCACGCGCCCGTGTCCGCGAGCAGCCCAGCCACCGAGTGAATCGCCGTGACCTCCAGCGCTTCCTCCTCGGTAAGCGCCGGGAGAATCGACGGCAGCCGGCGCGCAAGCATCGTCTTGCCCGCACCCGGCGGACCGACAAGCAGACACGCATGGCCACCCGCCGCCGCGATCTCGAGCGCGCGCTTGGCGGTGTCCTGTCCGACGACATCGGCGAAATCCGCGGGATCATCGGCCGCCGGCGCGCGCACACCCGGCTCGGCACACGTCAGCGCGCCCGAGCGAATCATGTCGACCAACTCGTTCAGCGTGCGAGGCGCAACGAGCGTGAGCGACCGGACGAGCGACGCCTCGTTCACGTTCGGCGGCGGCAGCACGAGCGCGCGGACGCCGGACGCGCCGGCGAGATGTCTGGCGACAGATAGCACACCGCGCACACCGCGCACGCTGCCATCGAGTCCCAACTCGCCCAGAATCGTGAGGCCCTCGATGGACTCGACGGTGAGGACGTCCGTGGCGACGAGTAGGCCGATGGCGATCGGAAGGTCGAAACCCGTACCTGACTTGCGTTGATCGCCAGGCGAGAGCGACACCGTGATCCGCCGCGGCGGCAGCTCGAACCCGGAGTTCGCGAGCGCCGCTGAGACACGCTCGCGACTCTCCTTCACCTCGCCGGAGGGAAGCCCAACGAGCATCCAGTGCGGCAGCCCGCGCGCGACGTCCACCTCGACGCAGATGTCGTAGGCGTCGATGCCGGAGACGGCGGCGGAGCGGACGGCGGCGAGCATGCGGACGATGCTAGCCACCGCTTCGCCGGCGACGGCATCACGGCGTTGCAGGGAGAACCGCCGGATTTCAATGTCTGGCGAGTCGATCGCACTCAGCGCACTCAGGGCGTACGGAACCGCCGGAGCGCCTCGAGGTCTCGACCCAGGAAATCCTCGACCGGCTGGCGGCCGGCCGCACCATGGTGTTCGTCCATCAAGTTGATCAGCCGACCTTCGGCCAAGGCCGTGTCGACGGACATGCCGCGCTCGCGAATCAGGTAGGCGACCCACAGATGACTGGCTCGCCACGCGACGGTGCAATGGAGGAGGACACCGCCCGTCGCTTCCGTGAGCGCGCGACTGAACGCATCGACGGTCGCCGGTGCATAGGGAAACTCGCGATTTCCGCGCACCGGCAGGTAGACGTACTTCATGCCGAGCGACGCGACCAGGGCGGCTTCGTCGAATCCGATGCCGGCCATTTCTTCGGGCGTACGCAGGTTCACGACCGTCGTCACGCCGCGATCGTGCAGCTCGCGCAGCGCCGCGACCGTGGGCTGGCCCGCGATGTAGAGGTCGTCGCCGACGCGGGCGAACGCGGCCTGAAAGCCCCTCCCGGCGTCGAGTCGAGCGGGCGCGGGGACACTCTTGTCCGGATGCGCTCCGGCGACGTGCTGCGCGCCGACGCGCTCGGAGGAGACGATTAGTGTAACGGTGGCGAGCCGAGCAATTCTCGCGAGCATCGGTGCTCCACGCGACGAAGGAATCGCGCCGCCGCGGCGCGCAAGGACAGTCTACGTCGCGGTCGGGGGCGAGGTATGGAGGATCCGTGCCGAAAGTGTAGGGGATTTGTCATGGCCTCCGGCGCCAATTATTGCTTTGGCTCGACTAACAATTTGTGTTGACAAGGCTAACTATTCATCGTAGACTCGATCGATGCGCCTCCAGGCCGACGTCGCCCAAGTCTTCCGCGACTATCCCCGCATCTACTTCGCCTGCCACCGCGAGCACGTCCGCGACCCGAAGACCGGCCTCGACGTGAGCTCGCGGCAGGTGTCGATCCTCGACCACCTCGACGCCAACCACCCCACGATGCTCTCGGATCTCGCGAAGCATCTCGGCGTCACGCCGGCGACGATGTCGCTCGCCATCGGTCGCCTGGTCGATCGCGGCTACGTCACGCGCATTCTCGATCCCGTCGACCGTCGCAAGGTGCAGCTCCGTCTCACGGCGGACGGCGTCCGCGTCACCAATGCCAACTCCGTCCTCGAGCCGGCGCTCGTCGAGGACATGCTCGACCAACTCTCGGCGACGCGACCGGCGCGCCGCGCTGAGTGGCCTCGCTCTGCTCGGCGCGCGCGGCCGGCGCGGCGCAGAAGGCTCGCACCCAGCCGATCAAGCGCACTCGTCGCGCGGCTGGATAACTGCAGATCCCTCGCTGCGCTCGGGATGACCTGGTTCTTGCGCTCGGGATGACATGACCCCTTTGACTCTTCCCCACTTCCCCATGAAAGTCGCTCTCATCATCCTCGGCTCGATCGCAGGCGTCGTTGCGATCATCGCGATCGTCGGCGCGCTGCTGCCGCGCGACCACGTGGCAACGCTCGCCGCGCGGATCGCTGCTCCGCCAGCCGCCGTGTGGACCGCGATCACCGACGCGCGCCAGCTTCCCCAAGTGGCGGGCCGACGTCACCAAAGTCGATTTGCTCCCCGCGACGCCGACTGGGCCGTCATGGCGCGAGCACTCGCGGCACGGTGCGATCACGATGGTCGTCGACCTCGCCGAGCCGCCGCGCAAGATGATCGGGCGCATCGCCGATGTCGGAGGCCCGTTTGGTGGCAAATGGACGTACGAGATCGAGCCCGACGGCGACACGGCGAGCCGCGTGACCATCACCGAGGCGGGCTCCGTCTACAATCCGATCTTTCGATTCGTCTCGAGGTTCATCATGGGGCACACAGCATCGATCGACGCATACTTGCGCGCACTCGGCCGACACTTTGGCGCCGAACCCACGCCCACCGTCCTCGCCGGAGGCGCCCGTGGGCTATGAAACGAAATGCCGCGCGCGCGTCGACGATCGCTCGGGACACGTGCGCGAGGCCGACGCGACCGTGCTGCTCGAGACGGATGAGCTGGTCGTGCGCGGCGAGGCGCGCGTGCGGATTCCGCGCACCTCGATCGAGCGCGTCGCCGTTCGCGCGGGCGTACTGACGGTGACGGCGCCGTCGGCGGTGGTCTCGCTCACACTCGGCGCCGAGGCGGCGGCGAAGTGGCGTGCGAAGATCGAGGAGCCGCCCAAGCGGCTGATCGACAAGCTCGACGTGAAGCCAGCCGCGAAGGTGTGGCTCCTCGCGGTGGACGATGCGACGCTGGCGTCGCAGCTCGACGAGCGCACGCCCAACGTCTCTCGTGGCAAAACGGCGACGGCGTGCGACGTCGTGTTTGTCGGCGTCGAGTCGCAGCGCGATCTCGCGCGGATCGAGCGCGCGCTCGACGCGACCGTGCCGAGCGGCGCGGTGTGGGTCATTCATCGCAAGGGTCCCACCGGCGTCGCCGACACGACCATCTACGGCAAAGCGAAAGCGCTCGGTCTCGTGTACACGAAGGTCGCGCGCGTCTCCGATACGCACACAGCGGAGAAGTTGGTGCGGCCGCGCGACAAGCGGTGACGAACGCGTGTCATCCTGAGCGCAGCGAAGGATCTGCGTTGCGTCGGCCAACTGCAGATCCCTCGCTACGCTCGGGATGACGGTAATTTACGAGGGATGACTGTCCCCTCGGCGATCCTGCTCTACGACGGCACCTGCGGCTTTTGCGCGAGGAGCGTGCAGTTCGTGCTCGCCCACGAGCGACACCGGCGCACGCTCAAGTTCGCGAGCTTGCAGAGCGCGACCGGACAGGACGTTCGCCGGCGTCATCCCGAGCTATCGGACGTCGACTCGGTGATCTGGTTGGAGTCGGGCGACGCGCCCGGTGCCGAGCGCGCGTACACGCGATCCGCGGCGACGCTTCGCGTGATGCGCTACCTCGGCGGCGCCTGGGGCGCGCTCGCGGCAATCGGCGGGATCGTGCCGCGCGGGATTCGTGATGCGCTCTACGATCTGGTGGCGCGGCACCGGCACGAGCTGTTGAGCGACGGCGAGTCGTGCCTCGTCCCGACGGCCGATCAGCGCGCGCGCTTCATCGACTGGGAGCCGGCGCCCAACGCCTCACGGTAGCGCCAAGAACTTCCGGACGTCGGCGAGCACTTCGTCGCGGTGGCTGACGAAGATCCAATGATGGCCGCCGTGAATCTCGATGACGCCGCTGTGAGCGACTTGCCGCTTGAACTGCTCACGTAACTGCTTCACGACGGACTCCGTGCCGCGAATCAACTCCATGAGTCCGGCGAAATGCGCGGTGTCGGTTCGCTGCCACGGCTCGAGTTGCGTCACCGTATCAGTGACGGCGTAGATCGCCAGCGCCGGCGCGCGAATGCCGCGATAGTTGGGGCGCATGACGCCGATCGACTGATAGGCATCCGTCACCTCCTCCTGCCAGCCGTCGTACTTGTACCGCACGCGAATGTCGGACTCGGGAATGTTCACGCCGCGGGTGCGATGCACGTAGTCGACGTACGCCGCGGCGGTTGCCGTGTCGGCCTCAGCCGGCTCCGGTCGCGACGGCACATTGGGCGGAACGATGAACGCCTCGGTGATCAGCGAATCGCCCAACACCCGATCGTACGCCGCGTCGAGGTAGACGAGCTTCGACACTTCGTCCGGGTGCTTCGATGCGAGCAGCGTCATCTCTTCGCCCGCGATCGAATGCCCGATCAGAATCACGCGGCCGAGGTGGAGGCGCTGCACCACGGCGCGAATGTCCTCGACCAGGCGCGGCGTATCATACCCCGAGTCCGGATGCGACGATTCGCCGAATCCACGTCGCGTCATCGCGACGACGTGAAACCGATCGGTGAGCGCCGGCGCGAAGTTGTCGAACGCGTGCGCGGTGTTTCCGAGGCCGGGGATCAACAGCACCGACGGTCCGGTGCCGCCAAAGTCGAGATAGTGCAGACGCACCTTCGACGTGACGTTGACGAATCCCGTCTTGTGCTTCGTCGGGTCGGTCCACGCGTCGGCGGCGGGCTTTGGCTGGGCGCAGCCGCGCCCCGCGCCAACAGCGCGAGCGCGACGACGGTGAAGCGAACGCGACTGCTCACGGAACCGTCTTCGCCGACGACATCTCCTTCACGAGCCGGTACAGGAAGTCCTGGCTGTCGTAGTACGACTTGATGAGCACGCGCTCGTCTTTGCCGTGCGCGCGGGCGTCGTTCGGATCGCCGAACAAGCCCGAAACGCCGTAGCCGGGAATCCCAACGGCGCGCAGGTATTTGCTGTCGGTGGCGCCGGTGCCCATCGTGGGAATCACGGCGACGTTGGGTCCGAAGAGGTCGCGCGTGACCTTCTCGATCGGCCCCATCACTTCCGTCGAGAGCGGCGACGGCGCGGCGTGTTCCATCGCGGGCCCGCGCGACACGGTGACGCCGGTGTCGTTGATCGCCTTCACGAGTTGTGCGCGGACGTCGGCGGGATCGTGGCCCGGCGCCATGCGGCAATTCACGTTGGCCGTCGCCGTCTGCGGCAGCGCGTTTCGCGCGTGGCCGCCCTGAGCATCGTCGCCACGCAGGTGGTGCGCAGCATCGAGCGGTAGCGCGGGTCGCGCGAAATGGTGGCCGACGCGTTGGCGTCGCTCGGGTTGGCGACGATCGCGCGCATCGCGGCGCCGACGTCCGGCGTCTCGATCGCCGCGGTCTTCTGGAAGAACGCGTGCGTCACCTCGTTGAGCTTCACCGGGAACTGGTACGTGCCGACGCGCGTGAGCGCCTGCGCGAGCTGGTAGATCGCGTTGTCGGGGCGCGGCACCGACGAGTGGCCGCCCTTGTTCGCGGTGACACCGTGAAGTTCGCCGAGACCTTCTCGGTGGCGCCGACGGCGTTGAAGAACGGCTTGCCGTTGCGCAGCGCGCCGCCGCCGCCTTCATTGATCACGTACGCGGCGTCGATCAAGTCATTGTGATTTGCGACGAGCCAGCGCACGCCGTTCGCCGCCACCCTCTTCGTCCGCCGTCAGCGCGACGATGATGTCGCGATCCGGCATGTAGCCTTCCTTCTTGAGCGGATGAGGTTGGCGACGAAGATCGACGCCATCGCCTTGTCGTCGGTCGTGCCGCGGCCGTAGTAGTAGCCGTCGCGCTCGATGAACATGAACGGATCGAGATCGGCGCGACCAGTCGGACTTGAGCGCCTCGACGACGTCGAGATGCGCGAGCAGCAGCAGCGGCTTCCGCGCGCCGGACCCGTGATAGCGGACGACGAGGTTGCCCTTGTCGGGGCGCGGGCCGCCGAGGAAGATGTCGGCCTGGTGAAGCCGGCGTCGAGGAGCCGCTTGGCGACCGCCTTCGCCGCCGTGGTCGTACGCCGACCGAGTCGGCGGTGTTGATCTCGATCAGCTCCTTGTAGATGTCGTGCGCGAGCTGCTGGTGTGGGGCCAGCGATTGTGCCGAGAGAGTGCCGGATATGAGAAGGGCGGCGAATGGTGCAACTGACAAGCGCATCGATCGCTCCGGGGGTCCGGGTGGATGCGTGAACGTTGCAGCACGGCGCGCCGCGGGTCTAGGTCATCAGGCGCAATCTCGATTGGATCGAGCCCGGTCTGGCTCCAACCAAGGAACACGAATCAAACCAAAAAGCACGAATCGAACCTCTCAGGGCCAGTTGCGTCGCGGCGACGCCACCGTCCGTCAACGGTTCGATTCGTCTTTTTGGATTGATTCGTGTACAGAAAAAGCAGATCCTTCGCTGCGCTCAGGATGACGCGCGGAAGGCGCTCAGGATGACGGCGTCAGCCCGCGCCAATGCGCCGGCGAACGTCTCGGGCGCCCGCGGCCACACCCAGCGCGACGCCGCCACCGAACAGGATCGCGGTAAGCCCCGTGATGAACGGGACGATCATCGCGACCGGCATCGCGACGAGCAGCGCGGCTATTCCCGCAAGCACCGGCGCCGTCGCCTTATGAATGGCGTCGACATAGCGCAGCTTGTTCATCGTGAACTGGCGCGCCTTCCAGTAGCCGAGGATGCCGGCGGCGCCGGCCAACACAAGGGTGATGAGCGATGCGAATGCGTGGAACACGGGGCCTCCGGGGTACGTGCGCTTACGTCAGTAATCTATACGTTTCGCCCAATCCCGAGTTTCAGCCCGGCGCTGGTTTGCCCCCTCTCAGACGGGTAGCTTGTCCTAGGCGGCGAGCGCGCCGGACCGCGCGACTCGCACGCCGGTCCCCAGCACTTCTGAGCGTCAGATGGTCACTTTGCGCGTCGTCCGCCACGATCGTCACGAGCAGGTCCTGGCTGAGTGCCAGAGTGAAGTCCTTCCGTCGCGTGGAGAGGTGCTGCAGCTCGACACGATGGGACCGACCGGCGAGCCGACACGCCCGAGCACGCTGTGGCGCGTCGTGTCCGTGACGGTGCACGTGCCGTCGCTCGCTTCGGACGCCAGCACCCAGTCCGTACGCGTCGTGGAAGTGACCGTGCTGCCGGACATCGCGCTCATCCCAGAGTTCGAGGCGGCGGCCGCCAAGATGATTCTGTCTGAATCGAAGCTGTAAGATGCTCGAAGATGTCCCCAACCCGTCGCGGATGACCCACACGCAATCGAGCCTCTACACCGCCACGGTGGAGCTGCCGCAGCATTTGCGCGGTTGGCAACTCCCGCCGGGGTGGAGTTGGGGCACCGATGGGTTGATGACCGAGCACCGGCACTATCAGGAAGTGATCGACGCGCTCGGCCGATCGCTCTCGCTGGTGAGCGCGCCCGATCCGGCACACCACTCGTGGCTCGAGGCGGAGGCGCGTCAGCTCGCGCATCGCAATCATCCCGCGATGCCGACGACGTACCACTACTGGGCGTCGTTCTCGGACAGCCGTCGTGGTCCCGGATACCTGCGCCGATGGATCGCCGGCGAAACCGTCGCCGCGCGCCTGCGGCGCATGGGAACCGACGACGTCCCCGGCGTGATGCGCGTCCTGCGCGAGACAGGATCGGCGCTGAGCTACCTGCACGACCTCGGCGCGACGCACGGCGCGATGTCGCCCGAGACCGTCTGGACGACACCGATGGGTCGCCTGTGGGTCATCGGCTGGCAGTGGGCGCTGCCCGCGACGGATATTCCGGGCGGCCTCGTTCCAGATTTTCGTTTTGTGCCGGTGCCGAGCGAATGGACGACAGGCGCCTGGATACCGACGCCGCTGACCGACCAGTGGCAGCTCGCGGCGATCTGCTTCGCGATGCTCACCGGCGAAGCGCCGCCGCCCGACGAGGTGCCGCCGCTGCAGCTGATGCGGCCGGACGCGACGCTCTCGGTGCGCACGGTCATCGACCGCGCGCTGCACCCGGATCCGGCGCGCCGCTATCCAAGCATCGCGGCGATGCTGCGCGCGGTGGACCGTGTGGTCGGCAGTCGCACGATGGTCATGCTGTCGCGGCGACGAGCCGAATCAGCAGCTCTCCGGCGAGTCCGCCGAGGTGCGACTCCGCTGGGCGCTCGCGGACGACTACGAGGTCCTCGCGGCATTGGGCGCCGGCTCGTTCGGATCGGTGTGGCGCGTGCGCGATCTCACGCTCGGCCGCGAAGTGGCGCTCAAGCTGCTGCACCCGCACGTCGCGCGCGACGAGCGCATCGTCGGCCGGTTCCGTCGCGAAGCGAAGCTCGCCGCGCAGCTCGCGCATCCGGCGATCGTGCCGATCTTCGATTGGGATTCAGCGCGGCGACGTCGCGTGGTACACGATGGAGCTCGCCGAGAGTGGATCGGTCGCCGACCTCGTGGCGCGCTCGGGCCCGCGACTGCTGACTGAAATCGCGCCGCAGGTCGACTTCATTCTCAGTGGTCTCGCCGCCGCGCACTCGATCGGCATCATCCATCGCGATCTCAAGCCCGAGAACGTTCTCATCGACCGCTATCGGCGCTGGCGGCTCGCGGACTTCGGCATCGCGAACGTGTCGGGCGAAGAAGCGCCTGGCGCCTCGGGCACGCCGGCGTTCGCGGCGCCGGAGCAGTTGCTCGGCGAACCGCAGGATGCGGCCGCCGACTGCTTCTCGCTCGCGGCGATCGTCGCGTTCGTGCTGAGCGGCACGCCGCCATTCGGCGAGCGCGACAGCGCGTCGATTCTCGCGCGAGAGTTGCAAGGCGATGTGGACCTGTCGTCCTACGCGCCGGAGATCGCCGAGTGGCTGCGACGCGGGCTCTCGGCGTCCGCCGCGAGCCGGTTCGCCGACGCAGGCGAAATGCAGACGGCGTGGCGCGAGGCGGTCCAGATCGTGTTCGAGCGCGAACGCCAAGTACCGTGGTGGCGTCGTTGGTTCGCCGCCGACGGCCAGGGCGCTGGATGGTCGGGAGACTCGATCTACACGTCCTGGGTCGTCATCCCGAGTGCAGCGAGGGATCGGCAGGTCGGGAGGCGAGAAAAGACTACAAAAGCAGATCCTTCGCTTCGCTCAGGATGACGAAGGGCAGCGCTCGGGATGACACCATGACCATCGCAGACGATCAATCCGGCCACCGGTGAAACGGTGGCGACGTTCCCGGCGCTGACGCGCGGCGGAGATCGAAGATCGATTGGCCGCGGCGCACCGCGCCACGCTTGTCGTGGCGGCACACCCCGATCGAGCAGCGCGTCGCCGTCCTCCGTCGTGCCGCCGAGCTGCTCGACGAAGCGCAAGACGGAATACGGCCGCGCTGATGACGCTGGAGATGGGCAAGCCGATCCGAGCCGCCGTCGAGGAAGCAGCGAAGTGTGCGACCGGATGCCGCTACTACGCCGAGCACGCGCCGCGCTTCTTGGCCGACGAGGCGGTGGACGCCGCCGGCGAGCGCAGCTACGTCGCCTTCGAGCCGCTCGGCGTCGTGCTGGCCGTGATGCCGTGGAACTTCCCGTTCTGGCAGGTCATCCGATTCGCGGCGCCGGCGCTGGCGGCCGGCAACGTCGCGCTGCTCAAGCACGCGTCGAACGTGCCGCAGTGCGCGCTCGCGATCGAGGAGGTGTTCATCGAGGCCGGGGCACCCGGCGGCGTCTTTCAGACGTTGCTCATCGGCTCGGACGCGGTGGGCGGCATCGTGGCGGACGACCGTGTCGCGGCGGTGACGCTCACCGGCAGCGAAGCCGCGGGCGCGCAGCGTGGCGTCGATCGCGGGACAGCACGTCAAGAAGACGGTGCTGGAGCTCGGCGGCAGCGACCCGTTCATCGTGATGCCGAGCGCGGACCTCGACGCCGCCGGCGGCAACCGCCGTGACGGCGCGCACGATCAACAACGGCCAGATCGTGCATCGCGGCGAAGCGCTTCATCGTCGTCGACGCGGTCGCCGACGAGTTCATTCGCGAGGTTCGTCGCGCGCATGCAGGCGCTCGTCGTCGGCGACCCGATGGACGAGCGGACCAATGTCGGCCCGCTGGCGACGCGGCAGATCCGCGACGACCTGCACGGTCAGGTCGAGCGATCGGTCGCCGCGGGCGCGCGCGTCGCGCTCGGCGGACGTCCACGCGCCGGCGCGGGATGGTTCTATCGAGCCGACGGTTCTCGCGGACGTCCCGGAGGACGCTCCGGCCTTTCGCGAGGAGACGTTCGGTCCGCGTCGCCGCGGTCGTGCGCGCGCGCGACGCCGAGCACGCGCTCGCGTTGGCGAACGACTCGCGCTTCGGCCTCGGCGCCGCGGCGTGGACGCGCGACGCCGGCGAGATCGAGCGCTTCGCGCGCGAGCTCGACGCGGGAAGCGTCTTCGTCAACGGGATGGTCGCGTCGGATCCGCGCTTCCCGTTCGGCGGCGTGAAGAAGTCGGGCTACGGACGCGAGCTCAGCGAATTCGGGCTTCGCGAGTTCGTGAACGTCAAGACGGTTCGGATGCTGCCGACGAGCGCGGCGCCGCCGCGGAGCGAGACGGAATAGGCTCGCGCAGACGGATCTCGACGACGGTGCCCTGCCCCGCCTCGCTCGCCACCGTGATCGACCCGCCCCAGCCCTCGACGAGCTGCCGGCTGATCGGCAGCCCGAGTCCGCTCCCGCTCGTGCGCGTGGAGAAGTGCGGCTCGAAGATGCCGCGGCAGCACGTCGCCGGGATGCCGTGGCCGTCGTCGCGCACGGTGATGCCGACGCGTCCCGCGCGATCGCCGTCGTCGCGCCACGGCCACGCGAACGCGCACCGTCTTCGCCGCCGCGTGCCGCGCGTTCTCGAGGACGTTGAGCAGCACCTCCTGAGCTCGTCGGCGCGGCGCGAGCGCGCACCGGCGCGTCCCGCCGTCCTCTTCCCACGCCGGCACGGTCCCGGCCCCCATCCGCTCGAGCGCGACGACGTCGCGCACGACGGCGGCGACGTCGATCGGCTCGGCGCGGGCGCGCTCCTCCGGCGCGCTGCCGTAGCGGCTGAACGCGCGCGCGATCTCGTCGAGCCGGTCGATCTCGGCGAGAATCCGCGTGACGTTCTGGTCGAGCACCCGGTCGAAATCGCACGCGCGCGTCCGCGTACGCGCGACGCAGGTGCTGCACGCCGAGCCGGATCGGCGTGAGCGGATTCTTGATCTCGTGCGCCACCTGGCGCGCCATCTCGCCCCACGCGAGCACGCGCTGCGCGCGCGCGAGCTCGGTGACGTCGTCGAGCGTGAGCACCGCGCCGCCGCGGGCCAACCGCGTGAGGCGCACCGGAGCTGCTGTCCGTCGACCGCGAGCTCGAAGTCCTCCTCCTCCGCGGTGCTCATGAGAAAACGCTCAACGACGCGCGGCGAGCTGCGGCGGTGCATCGCCGACGAGCGCGTGCCGCCGCCAGCGGCCGGCCGAGCAGCTGCTCGGCGCGCGGATTCGCGAGCGACACCTTGCCGTCGGGATCCGACCGCGACGACGCCGGTGGCGACGTTGCGCAGCACCGCCGACGTCCGCCGCTCCGCCGCCTCGAGCGCCGCGCGGCTCGCGCCGAGGTCGGCCGCCATGCGGCGGAACGCCGAGAAGACCGGGCTGAACTCCACGGGCGGCGCCCCCTCGAGCGGCGCGGACGATCCCCGCCGGCGATCGCGAGCGCCGCCTGGCGCAGCGTGCCGATCGGTCGCGCCAGTTCGCGCGCGGCGAGTCCGCTCAGCCAGAACGCCGCGAGCGCGCCGACGACGGTGGCGAACGCGACGAGCATGGCGAGATCGCGGCGGCGGCGGTCGAGCGTCAGCTCGCTGGCCCGCGCCGGCGTGCCGATCACGACCGCCGGCAGTCCCTCGTCGGCGAACGAGCGAAATCCGAAGAGCATCGCGCTGACGCCCACCGGCTGCACGCGCGTATCGGTCGCTTCACCGCGCACGAGCGTGATTTCCGCCGAGCGATCGAGAAAGCGTCCGGTCGGTGCCATGTCCTCGTACAGCGGATCGCTCGCCTCGCGCAGTCGTCCGCCGTAGTAAAGGAAGAGCGGCGCCTCGAGCCGATCGGCTTCGGCCGGAAGCCACGCCGGCGCGGCCGGCGGCGTGCCGAGCGCACGCAGCGTCTCGCGCACGAGCAGCGAGCGCGATTGCGTGGTGTCCGTCGCGAGCTGCCCGTATGACCAGATCGCGAACGCGGCCGCGGGAATGACGAAGAACGCGAACAGCGCGAGCGACAGCCGCGCGCGATAGCTTCGTCCCCACGAGCGTCGTCGTGCGCGCAGCCATCGACCACCGCCGCCGTCGGCCACGACGCTGGCCAACCAAAGAAACTGAACGATCGCCAAGTCGAGGAGCACGATCAGCGCCCCGCGCTGGACGAGCGCGCCGAGTGGACGGAGCTCGACCTCCACGTGCGCCTGCGCGGCGCCGGTTCCGGTGCGCACGATCCAATCGCCATGCAGTCGAGTGCCCTCGCGACGCCACTCGGCGGGACCGCTCGCCGCCTCGATCGGAGCCAAGCTCGCGAAGTCGAACGGTGTACGGTGGCTCGACCTCCGTGCCCACGTCGAGGCCCAGCAGCCGCGCGAACGGATCGGGCTCGAACAACCGGCTCTTCGGCGCCATGATCGCCGCGGTGACTCCTCCGTCGGGCGACGGAGCTGCCATCACGAGCACCACGGCGGTGTCCGTCGGGACCGCCTCGAAGATCGTGACTCTCTCGCGCCGCGCGTCGGCGACGATTCGTGCGACGTCGTTGAGCGGCAACGGCATCTGCGCCGTCTTGAAGCTCGCCGTCGGCTGCGCGTCCGTCGGCCACGCGAACAGTGCGATCGGATTCTCCGCCGGTGCAATGTCCGACAGGACATAGCGCTTGAGCAGCGCTTCGCGCGTTTGCGGCGCATAGATCGCCGACGAGACTCGCGCCAAATCGCTGCAGGAGCGCGACCGACACGGAGTCGACCTGACTGAGCCCGGCCAGATCGCGCGCGGCCGCGTCGACGCGGCCGCGCGATGCCCTGCCCCACACGAGCGTCGTGGCCCCGAGCGCTGCGACGGCGGACGCGCTGAGAATGACCCGGCGGCTACGCCGGCTCAGCGCCGAGCAACGCGACCGCGCCGATCCAGAGGGGCATGTACCACCACGGCCAGCGGCCCGGCGGTTCCCACACCTTCGGGCCGAGCACCGCGGCAACGCTCGCGACGAGGGGCGCGACCCACGACGGAAGTCCGCGACGCGGCCCGAGGATCGAGGCACCCGCGGCCGCGCCGGCAAGCAACACCGATACCGCGGCGAGGAAGAGCGGAACCTCCCACGCCAGCCACAGGCGGGCGCCAACGCCGCGCACCGGGATCTGAATGCCTCGCGCGAGCTCGCGCAGGAGAAACGGCCCGAGCCCGGCGACGATCACGACCGTCGCGATCGCCGCCAACCGCGATGGACGACGCATTTGCCGGCGAAACACCGCGAGAACGCCCAGCAGCACGAGCACGCTCGTCGTGAACAGCGCGCCGGCGTTTCCAGTGAGTGGACCGCCGCGTGGAGTGAAGTAGACGGCGGGGTCGAACAACCGCGTCAGGTTCGAGTATTGGGCGAGCGGCACGAGCGCCGTACACGCGAGTCCGGTCGCAAGCGAAGCGACGCGATGCGTCAGGCGACGCGTCGAACGCCACACGCCGATCATGAAGAGCCCGAGCGCGGCCAGAAACGCGAGACCCGCGCGCGCCCGTGTGCTCTCGGCGATGCGTTCCCATCTCGCCTTGCACGAGCGGCGCGGCGCGCACGTCGAACATCGCTCGAGAGCCGACCGCGTAGTGGAGAACTTCGCCCGTTCCCGTGTCGCTCGCCGGCGAAAAGGAAAACCCGTCGAGCCGCGCCCGCTCGGCGATCTCGCGCGCGAGCGGAAACGAGAGCTTGTCCGCCGGCGGCGCCGCGTCGAGCAGCGTCACCTCGACCGCGCGGCGGTCGCCGCGGCGCAGAACCATCTGGAACGCGAGATAGAACTGCGTCGCGATGATCGAGACACCATCGCGCGTCGGATCGAATGGCGGGCGAATGACACCGCTCCACGCCAGCGCGCTGTCGCGCTCATAGAGGACAATGCCTCGCTCCTCTCCCTTCTTGACCAATCGCTCCAGCGCATCGAAGGCCTGCGATCGATCGTCAGGAGCGTCGAGCGCGGCGCGTGTGTCCACCGTCATCCGAGCGACGGCGTCGTCGAGACTGCGCCTCAGGGATTCCAGGGCGTGCACGGCAGTCTCGCGCCGCCAAGTGTCCCAGTCGCGGCTCACCCGAAGACGTTCCTGTTGCGCCGGGACCGCCATCGCGGCCGCCGCCGCCAGCGCCAGCGAGCAGCCCCGGGCCCACCAGCGCGCCGGGCCATGCATCATGACGGCGGTCGCCAGCGCGGCGGCGGTAGCGACGACGAACGGGAGCAGGTACTCTACGCTCGGTGCGTGAAGCCACTGACTGGCGGCGAGGAGCGCCGCTCCGGCCGCGACGGCCCACCAGGCCCATCGACCCGCGCGCGCGCGTGCAGACGCCGAGCGCGCGTCCCGAACTTCCCAGTCAGCGGAAATGAGTCAGCCTCCCGCCGGCGCGCAGCCTCGCCGTCTGAAATCCATGTTGCCGCAAGACGTCGCGGCGCTCGTCGAGCGCGAGCCGCGGCTCATCATCCCGGTCGGATCGTGCGATCAGCATGGGCCTCACCTGCCGGTCTCCTGCGACACGATCATCGTCGAACGCCTGGCGAGCGATCTCTCGGCGGAGTTCGGCGTGCTGTTGGCGCCCACCGTGGAGTACGGCGTCAACGTCGAGACGGAGCGTGGCTTCGCCGGGAACGCCTCCATGCGAAAGAAAACGCTGCACCGCATGCTCAACGACCTCGTCGACACCTGGGAAGCCACCGGAATTCGAGAGTTCATCCTCCTCACCGCGCACGAGCACGACCCGCACTTGGAGGCGATGTCGACCGTCATCACGAAGGGCGCCCGCGTTCGGGTCATCGACATGTTCGGCGTGCAGTTCGCCGATCTCCTGGAGGGACAGACCGAGCCCATGCACGGCGACGAGGTCGACACCTCGCTCCTCTTGTACATCGCGCCAGAGCTGGTCAAGATGGACGTCGCTCAAGATTATATGATGTCGCGAGATGAGTTGCGACGTTACCGCCGCGGGGCGCTTCGCGTTCCCCGCGCGAGTCCCGGCTCGATCGGCCGGCCGAGCCTTGCGACCGCCGCGAAGGGCCGAGCATTGTATGAGCGGATTTACAGCCGCATTCGGAGTCGGGTATTCGTCGCCCCGCCTGCGGAAACGTGAACCCGCCTCTTGGGTTCGGGTAGATTACCCCAACATGCGCCTTCGTTCCGCGATCGCCCTCCTGATGCTCGGCGCCTCACCCGTCGCTTCCCGGCTCGCCGCGCAGAGCTGGGCGGTCGACGAAGGCACGTTCGTCGTGCTCAAAGGCGGAGCGCCGGGACTCACCGAAAGCTTCAAGATCAAACGAAGCGCGTCCGGCCTCATCACGGCGACCGGTCTTCAGACGTCGGGCACGCAATTGACGTCGTCGTCGCTCACCACCGACAGTTTGGGCGCGCCGGTGCAGTACGAGCTCCAGGTCAAGAAGCAGGGCGCGCTCGTCATGAAAGTCAGAGGAATGTCGGCCGCAGCGCGGCGGTTCACGGCGTACTCGTCCGCGTCGGGCGAGGAATCGGTGCGCGAGTACCCGCTGTTGGCGGGACGCACCCTGATTCTCGAGCCAGGGTTGCTCCACCAGTTCTTCTTTCTGCCGCTTGCCGGCCACGACGGACGGGTGAACGTCTTGCAGCCGGGAGCCGCGCACACCGCCTCGGTCGTTCTGACGTCGAAGGGACTCGACAACATCACGGTGGGCCGGCGACCGGTGACCGCGAACCGCTATTCCGTCACCGGCCTGTCGGCGGACTGCGACTTCTGGACGGACCCACAGGGACGTCTGTTGCGGGTCGACATCCCGTCGCAGGGACTGTCGGCGACCCGCGAAGAGCTCCCGCGATAGATTTCGAGGTTCGCTCAGGTGGCGTTCGGGGGGACGCGCCGGGTCGTCGTTCGACCCTTGCCCGCCGTCCGAAACGACCTGAAACCCGGGTCGTCACCCCCCGTATTCCCCGCAGACCCTTTGATAAGGACTCCCCCCAATGCGTTCGTTGAGGCTCGTCGCGATCCTGGCGATCCCAGCGCAGCTGGTCGCCCAACAGGCCCCCGCTCGCGGAACCACGCTCAGCCTGGAACAGGCGATCTCGCTGGCACAGCAGAACAACCCGCTCTACCAACAGACGAAGAACTCGCTGCGCAACGCCGACGCGAACATTCGAAGCGCATACGGTTCGCTCATGCCGTCGTCGAACGTCAGCTATGGCACGACGTACACACAGGGTGGAACGCAATTCGTTCAAGGCGTTGCACTTCCAACGAACCCTGACGTCTACAGCTCGCGCTACTTCATTGGCCTGAATTACAACATCACCGCGGCGGCGGCCTACATTCCGCGGGCCGCGAAGGCAAATCGTGCGGCAGCCGAGGCGGACATCACCAATTCCACTGAGGCGCTTCGCTCGGCCATCACGCAAGACTACATCACCGCCCTACAGAACGCAGCGCAGGCCGCCGTAGCGGACACGCTCGTGCAAACCGCGCAGGGACAGCTTCAGCTCGTGAACGCGAAGCTCGAAGTTGGCGCGGGCACGATCATCGACGTGCGGTCGGCCGAAGTCGCGCTTGGTCAGGCGCAGGTGAATTCGCTGACGCTGCACAATCAGGCGCGCATCGCGAAGGTCCGGATGTTCCAGGACATGGGCATCGCGCCGGACGTTGACGCGAATCTCACCACCACGTTTCCCGTGGCGGAGCCGAAGTTCACACTCGACTCGCTGCTCACGATTGGCCGGCGGAGCAACCCAGACCTCGCGGCGAGACAATCGCGCGAATACTCGGCGCAGCAGCAGATCCGCGTGGCGCAGTCGAACTATTTGCCCTCAGTGTTCCTGAGCACCGGGTACGGCGCACAGGCCTCGGGCTACGCCGACTCGCAGGTGCTCGCCGATCAGACCGTCGCCGGTGTGGCGTCGTCGTACAAGGGCTGTCTGAGCTCGGATTCGCTCCGCGTCGGGGCCGGTCTGGCGGCGAGGGGTTGCGGCACGGGAACCGTGAGCCCGTCACAGCTCGATGCGATTCGGTCGAGCAACAAGCCATTCAAATTCAACAAGGCACCGTACAGCCTCTCGGCATCGCTCTCGCTGCCGATCTTCAACGGCTTCCAGCGCGAGGCGTCGGTCGAGCAGGCTCGCGTCTCGCACGACAACGCCGTTCTCGACCTCAAGGCGCGCAATCTTCAGCTCACGACGGACGTCACGCGGCAGTTCCTCAATCTCGTGACGGCCGTGCAGACGGTGAAGCTGCAGACGCAGATCGCCGCGAAGGCGGCCGAAGACCTCGCGCTGAGCGAGGCGAGCCCAAGGTGGGCGCCAAGACGTTCCTCGATGTGACCTCCGCGCGCGGGCTGTACGAGCAGGCCCAGATCGCGCAGGTGAATGCCATCTACGACTATCACCGGGTCTTCGCCGCGCTCGAGAGCGCGGTCGGACGCCCACTCCGCTGAGGCTGAGCTTCATACATGGGCAAGCAAGGAAAGTGGGCGATTGGCCTGCTCGCGATCGCGGGCATCGGGTCCACGCTCGCGATGAGCGCGGCCAAACGCGGAAACAAGGCTGCCGAAGTTCGCATGGAGGGCGTGCAGAAGCGCGACCTCGTCGCGTCGGTCACTGCCAGCGGCCAAGTGCGTCCCCAGACGAAGGTCGACATCGCCGCCGACGTGAGCGGCTTGCGCCGGCGCTCCGGCAGCGGATCGAAGCGCGACTTGCGCGCCGCCTCGGCCTCGACCTTGCGGATCGCCTCCTCGAGCGGCGAGCCGCTCGCGCGTGATGTCGGACTCGTCGAGCGCCGGCACCACGCCGCGCAACTGCGTCACCAGCGCGGTGCGCGCGCGCTCGTAGAGCGCACGGCGGGCCTCGCCGGTGCTCTTGTCGAGACCGGTGACCGCCTTGGCGATCAGGGGATAGTAGTCGGCCATCAGGTTCCGCTGTTTCGCGACTGTCGGACGGTAACCGCTGCAAGGTTCGTCTCTCGATATGCGCTTTCAGGCTTCGAACGGATTGCGCATCAGAATCGTGTCCTCCCGCTCCGGGCTCGTCGATAGCAAAGCGACCGGACAGCCGATCAACTCCTCGACCCGGCGCACATATTTGATCGCCTGCGCCGGCAGTTCGGCCCACGAGCGCGCGCGCGCCGTGCGCTCCTGCCAGCCCGCGATGGTCTCGTAGATCGGCTCGACCCGCGCCTGGGCGTGCTCGCCGGCCGGAAGATAGTCGATCTCGCGCCCGTCCAGGCGATAACCGACGCACACCTTGATCTCGTCGAACCCGTCGAGAATATCGAGCTTGGTCAGCGCCAGGCCGTCGATGCCGCTGGTGCGGACGGTTTGCCGCACCAGCACGGCGTCGAACCAGCCGCAGCGGCGCGGACGCCCGGTGACGACGCCGAACTCGCGCCCGCGCTCGCCGAGCAGTCGCGGCCGATCCTCATTGATCTGCTCGGTCGGGAACGGTCCCTCGCCGACCCGCGTCGTATAGGCCTTGCAGATGCCGAGCACGTAGTCGAGCGCGCCGGGACCGAGGCCCGAGCCGGTCGCCGCCTGCGCGGCGACCGTGTTCGACGAGGTCACGTACGGGTAGGTGCCGTGGTCGACGTCGAGCAGCGCGCCCTGGGCGCCCTCGAACAGGATGCGCTTGCCCTCGCGGCGCTTGCGGTCGAGCAGCGACCACACCGAATCCATGAAGGGCAGGACGCGCGGCGCGACGCTCGCGAGCTCGTCGTGCAGCACCGCCGCCGCGATCTCGGCGAGCCCGAGGCCGCGGCGCAGCGCATTGTGATGGGCGAGCAGCCGCTCGATCTTCGGCTTGAGCGCCGGGATGTCGGCGAGATCCATCAGCCGGATGGCGCGGCGGCCGACCTTGTCCTCATAGGCCGGGCCGATGCCGCGCCGCGTGGTGCCGATGCGGGTCATCGCGTTCGAGGTTTCGCGCAGCGCGTCGAGTTCCTGGTGCAGCGACAGAATCAGGACGCACGTTCTCGGCGATGCGCAGGCTCGTCCGGCGTGACCGTGACCCCCTGGGCCGCGAGCCCGTCGATCTCCTTGCACAACGCGCGCGGGTCGAGCACGACGCCGTTGCCGATGACCGACAGCTTGCCGGGTCGCACCACGCCGGAAGGCAGCAGCGAGAGCTTGTAGGTGACGCCGTCGATCACCAGGGTGTGGCCCGCATTGTGGCCGCCCTGAAAGCGCACCACGATGTCGGCCTGCTCGGACAGCCAGTCGACGATCTTGCCCTTGCCTTCGTCACCCCACTGCGACCCGACCACGACCACATTCGCCATGAAACACCCTCAGGCCCCGCCGAAAAACGAAGACAAATGAAGCAAATAGATCGGAGCGCTGCGGGGATAAAGGATGCCGCCCCCCAACGCAAGGCAACGGCACGGCCGGACCCCGGATGGCGCGTCAAACCGACTGGTCGAACAGGCCCGGATGGTATCCGATTCCAACTCCCTGAAAAGCCTGCCAATTCGATTTCCCTAAGGCCCCACGGGGGCGGAATGGGGGCGGCGGGGGACGAATGGCGAATGGCGAGTAGCGAGTAGCGGCGCTAACTATTCGCTACCCGCCATTCGCTACTTGCTACCCACGACTCGCCGGAGCCAAACCATGCGACAGGCCGTCCGCCTGTTCGACCAGCCCTATGTGCTGCTCGCCCTCACGTCGCTGTTCTGGGCCGGCAATACCATCATCGGGCGCGCCGCGATCGACCTGGTGCCGCCCGCCACCTTGACGTTCTTCCGCTGGGGCCTCGCCTTCCTGGTGGTGCTGCCGTTCGCCTTTCCGCATTTGCGGCGCGACTGGCCGTCGATCCGGCGTCATCTCGGGACGATCACCGGTCTCGCGCTGATCGGCACCACCGGCTACAACGTGATCGCCTATCTGGCACTGCATTACACGCAGGCGATCAACTCGCTGCTGCTGCAATCGGTCGCGCCGCTGTTCGTCGCGCTGTGGACCTTCGTGCTGTTCCGCGACCGGCTGAGCGCGATGCAGGCCACCGGCATCCTGGTCTCGATGACCGGGGCGCTGGTCATCGTCTGCCGCGGCGACCTCGGCGTGCTGGCCCGTTTCGCCTTCAACATCGGCGACGTGATGATCCTGGTCGCGCTCGTCTTCTACGCGCTCTACACCGCGCTGGTGCGCAAACGGCCGGCCATCCACCCGCTCTCGTTCCTCGCCGCGACGGTCGGGGCGAGCGCCGTCCTGGCGGCGCCGCTGATGGCGTGGGAGCTCGCGGCCGGCCACACGGTCGTGCTCGACATGCGCACGCTCGGCGCCTTCGCCTATGTGGCGATCTTTCCTTCGGTGCTCGCCTATCTCTGCCTCAACCGCGGCATCGAGCTGATCGGCGCGAACCGCGCGGCGCCGTTCATTCATCTCATGCCGGTGTTCGGCTCGATCCTCGCCATGGTGTTTCTCGGCGAGCGCCCGCAGGTGTTCCACGCCGCCGGCTACGCCCTGGTGCTCGGCGGCGTCGCGCTCGCGGCGAGGAGGTAGAGTGTCATTGCGAGGAGCGCAGCGACGAAGCAATCTCCGCCACACACGCATGCGCAAGTGAAACAGGATTGCTTCGCTTCGCTCGCAATGACCAAGACCCTATGACTGCCCCTGCCCGTAGACCACCGTCTTGCCGGCCGGCCAACGCACCCGCCAGCCGAGCTTGATCTCGCGCAGCTCGCCCGGGCGGCGCGTCGAAGCTCCAGGCCATCACGCCGCGCCGGTTGCGCATATCGCGCTCGGTCGGCGGCGTGGTCGACGGCAGCATCTCGACCTTGATGTCGTCGATCTCGCTGACCGGAAGCTGATCCTCGACCGCGACCCGGATCGGCCGTATCGTGGCCGTTGCGCACCGTGATCTTGAACTCGCGCTCGTCGGTCTTGGACGAGGAGATGATGCCGGTCGTGCCCTCGTGTCTTGCGCACCGTCGGTGCGGGCGACCTTGACCTTGTCGTCGACGCCGAAGCCGAGCCGCACGGTCTCGTCCTTCGGCGTCAGCGCCATCTGGCCCCGGCCCGACGAAGATGCCGTCGCGATAGAGCGAGACCCGGCCGGGCAGCAGCGGCGCCTCCTCGGCCTGCTTGAAGGAGGCTTCGAGGAAGGCGGTCTCGTCGAGCGCCGGCAGCGCGTGCGCACCAGCAGGTCGGGCGCGATCGTCGCGGTGGCGATGCGGAAGCTCTTGGCGCCCTCGTTTGCGGCGACACTCGACCCGGCCGGGAATGCGGAACACCACCTGGAAGCCGCCGGTCTCGACCACGGCCTCGCTGCTCGGCCGCGTCCCGACTCGTCTTTCGACGATGCCGCGCGAGCCGCTGCTCGCCGAGCGGCGTCCTGCGACGTAGCCCGCCGACCGGCGCTCGCTCGCGGGCGCCGACGTCGGCCGCGGCGGCTCGGATAGCGCACGATCAGCGACGCGCAGCTCCGGCGCGCTGCCGCCCTTGGCGGTGCGCACGGTCGAGACCGCGAGCGCGACGTCGGTCCAGTCCTCGCCGGTCTGTCTGCACGATCTCGGCGCGGCGGACCAGTTCGAGCGACGGCTTGCGGTCCTCGCCGCCGGTGTCGAGCCGCGCGTCATAGAGCGGCGCCCAGCGCGCGCCGCGCACCGTGTAGGTGACGCGGAACGTGGCGGCGCCGGCGCACGTCCGGCGCGAGGTCGATGCGGACCTCCATCTTGCGCGGCGGGTTGGCGTTGCGCTCGGCCTCGAGCCGCGCAAGCTCGCGATCGATGTCGCGCTGCTTGAGCTTGGCCGCGCGGATCGACGCTGTCGGCGGCCGCGATCTCCTCGGCGATCGCCGCGAATGCGGCGCGCCATTCGGAGAGCGGGCGCGCCTCGCCCTTCTCGCCGAGGCCGGCCGGCGACGCTCTCGGCGAAGCGCTCGGCGAACTTCTTCTGCGCGCCGTCGCCGCGCCGATCTTGTCGTCGAGCGCCGCGCGCTCGTCGCGCAGCGCTTCGATGCGCTGTTCTCGAGCTCCGGCGCGACCGGCGGACGCTCGGCGCGCGGCGGCCGCGCGTCGATCGCGCCGATGACGAGGCGCGCGCCGCCCTCGCCTTCGACGCGCAGCGAGGACGGATCGAGCGTCGGGCGGAAAGTCGCGCGCGCAGCAGCGCGCTGTCGCCGGCGCGGCAGATCGACCCGGATGACGCGGGTGACGGTCGCGCCGTCCGGATAGACGGTGACCGAGTCGATCGTGCGAATCGACCTCGATCTCGGCCGCGCCGGCACGGCGTCGCGACGACGACGGCGCACGACATGATGAAAGCAAGCTTGATGCGTCGCATGGCAGATCCCTCCGTGATGCGCGCCAATCCTGCGCGCGGCGAAGGAACCCGCGAAATTCCGGTTTCCGTATGGCGGCCCCACGGCGAATTCGCGGCTGCGATCGGCGCGCGTCATCGCGCGCAAAGCCAGGCAACCTCCGCAACGATCGCAACAGGACGAGATTGCTTCGTCGCCTCGCAACGACGATGGGCTGCTCAGAACTTCAGCGGCCTGGCCTGCTGCACCTGCGGCAGCGCGCGCACCTTCGCCAGCACGTCGGCCGGCAGCTCGCCGTCGATCTCGATCAGCGCGATGGCGTTGCCGCCGGGCGCCTCGCGGCCGACATGGAAGGTCGCGATGTTGATGCCGGCCTCGCCGAGCGTGCGAGGAGAAGCGGCCGATGAAGCCCGGCTTGTCGAGATTGGTGATGTAGATCATCGAGGGGCCGAACTCGGCGTCCATGCGGATGCCCTTGATGTTGACGATGCGCGGGCGGCCGTCGGCGAACACGGTGCCGGACACCGAGCGCGTCTGCTTCTCGGTCGTGCACCGTCACGGTGATCAGGCTTTCGTAGTCGCCGTGCCGCCTCGCGCGTCATCTCCTCGACCACGATGCCGCGCTCCTTGGCGACGATCGGCGCCGAGACGACGTTGACGTCCTGCAGCATCGGCCGCAGCAGGCCGGCGATCGCCGCCGAGGTCAGCGCCTTGGTGTTCATCTGCGCGACCGCGCCCTCGTAGGCGATCTGCACCTTCTTGATGCCGGTCTCGGTGAGCTGGCCGGCGAACGAGCCGAGCTTCTCGGCGAGCGCGATGAAGGGCTTGAGCCGCGGCGCCTCCTCGGCGGTGATCGACGGGAAAGTTCACCGCGTTCGAGATCGCGCCGCGCAGCAGATAGTCCGACATCTGCTCGGCGACCTGCAGCGCGACGTTCTCCTGCGCCTCGGTGGTGGCGGCGCCGAGATGCGGCGTGCAGACCACGTTGGGATGGCCGAACAGCGGATTCTCGGTCGCCGGCTCCTCGACGAACACGTCGAAGGCCGCGCCGGCGACATGGCCGCTGATCGAGCGCGGCGCGCAGCGCCGCCTCGTCGACCAGGCCGCCGCGCGCGCAATTGATGATGCGCACGCCCTTGCGGGTCTCTGGCGAGCGCCTTGGCGTCGATGATGTTCTTGGTCTTCTCGGTCAGCGGCGTGTGCAGCGTGATGAAATCGGCGCGCCTGAACAGCTCGTCGAGCTCGACCTTCTCGACGCCGAGATCGAGCGCGCGCTCCGGCGACAGGAACGGATCGTAGGCGATCACCTTCATCTTCAGGCCGATGCGCGCGGTCGGCGACGATCGAGCCGATATTGCCGCAGCCGATGATGCCGAGCGTCTTGCCGGTGATCTCGACGCCCATGAAGCGGTTCTTCTCCCACTTGCCGGCCTGGGTCGAGGCGTCGGCCTGCGGGATCTGGCGCGCGAGCGCCAGCATCAGCGTGATGGCGTGCTCGGCGGTGGTGATCGAATTGCCGAACGGCGTGTTCATCACGATGATGCCCTTGGCGGTCGCGGCCGGAATGTCGACATTGTCGACGCCGATGCCGGCGCGGCCGATCACCTTCAGCCGTTTCGCCTTCTCCAGGATCTTCGGCGTCACCTTGGTGGCCGAGCGGATGGCGAGGCCGTCATAGTTGCCGATGATCTCGGCGAGCTTGTCCTTGTCCTTGCCGAGATTGGGCTGGAAATCGACCTCGACGCCGCGATCCTTGAAGATCTGCACGGCGGCGGGCGACAGAGCGTCGGAGATGAGAACGCGCGGGGCCATGGTGTTTCCGATCTGTTGTCTCTGCTTCCGTCATCGTCCGCGACAAGCGGACGATTCAGTAGGCCGATAGGCTTCTCGATTAGAGCGGACCTCGGTGACTACCGGATGCCCGCCTTCGCGGGCATGACGAGCACGTGTGTGAAAATGATGCTCACGCCGCCTTCGGCAGCGCGTCCTTGGTCTTGGCGAAGGCCCAGTCGAGCCAGGCGTCAGCGCCTCGACATCGGTCGCCTCGACCGTCGCGCCGCACCAGATGCGCAGGCCGGGCGGCGCGTCGCGATAGTGAGCGATGTCGTAGCCGACGCCTTCCTTCTCGATCGCGGCGGCGAGGCTCTTGGCGAAGGCCGCCTGCGCATCGGCGGGAAGCGTGGTCACCGCCGGATCGACGACCTTGAGGCAGACCGAGGTGTTGGAGCGCGTCGCCGGATCGCGGGCGAGGAAGTCGACCCAGGGCGTGCGCCGACCCAGTCGGCGATCACCTTGGTGTTGGCGTCGGCGCGCGCGATCAGCGCGTTGAGGCCGCCGATCGATTTCGCCCAGGCGAGCGTGTCGAGATAGTCCTCGACGCAGAGCATCGACGGCGTGTTGATGGTCTCGCCCTCGAAGATGCCTTCGTTGAGCTTGCCGCCCTTGGTCATGCGGAAGATCTTCGGCAGCGGCCAGGCCGGCGTGTAGGCTCTCGAGCCGCTCGACCGCGCGCGGCGACAGGATCAGCATGCCGTGCGCCGCCTCGCCGCCGAGCGCCTTCTGCCAGGAGAAGGTGACGACATCGAGCTTGGCCCAGTCGAGCCGCTGCGCGAAGGCGGCCGAGGTCGCGTCGCAGATCGTCAGGCCCTGCGCGGTCGGCGGCGATCCAGTCGGCATTCGGCACGCGCACGCCCGAGGTCGTGCCGTTCCAGGTGAAGACGACGTCGCGTCGACCAGTCGACCTTGGCGAGATCCGGCAGCTCGCCGTACGGCGCCTTGAGGACGGTGACGTCCTTGAGCTTCAGCTCCTTGACGACGTCGGTGACCCAGCCTTCGCCGAAGGATTCCCAGGCCAGCATGGTGACGGGCCGCGCGCCGAGCAGCGACCACAGCGCCATCTCGACCGCGCCGGTATCGGACGCGGGCACGATGCCGATGCGGTAGTCGGCGGGGACTTCCAGGATCTCGCGCGTCAGATCGATGGCGCGCTTGAGCTTGCGCCTTGCCGAGCTTGGCGCGGTGCGAACGGCCGAGAGCTGCGTCGGTGAGGGCTTGCAGGCTCCAGCCGGGGCGCTTGGCGCAGGGGCCGGACGAGAAGTGCGGAATGGCCGGCCGCACGCCGGGCATCGGATTGGTCATGTGCTCTATCCTTCCAGATAGGCGCCCCTCGGTGGGGAGGGGTGTCCCGCGGTCGGAATTAAGGAAGGATGAGCCCGCCGTCAAGGAAGAGTTTGCGGAATGGCGAACAGCAGATCGCGAACCGCGAGGGCAAATAGGCGAATTCCACCATGCGCGATTCGCTGTCTCGCGATCGGCCAGCGCATCAGTCGATCAGGTAACGGAATCCGGTCCTGATCTCATGGAAGTTCATGCCGCCCCAATCCAAGGTGCCGACCCCCGGGAACACGGTTTTCGGCGATCCGACGTGGAGGTAACGGTAGCTGGTATCGATCAGAAAATTGCGCGAGAGCGGGTACGAAAAACCCGCCGTCACGTCCCAGGCTAAATCGTAGGTGCCCGGATTGTTTGACCCGTTCGGCAGCGAGACCGACGCGAACTGGATGGGCCGCAGATAACTGAATCCAAGGCCGCCGCCCACATAGGGCGTCAGCCCATACCAGGTGCCCAGCTCGTAATAGCCGTTGAACAGCGTCGCGAAGACGTTGATTTCGGGCCCTGATGTCCGGGGTCCCGAACGGGCTGATGTTTGCGTGCGGCTGGAATGCGTAGCTCGTCGTCACGTCGGCGCGCCACCCGACGCCGCGATAGCCGATCCCGAAGTCGAGAGCGGCCACGTCGGAATACGAGGGCGAGCCGCCGTTTTTCGTGGAGAACCAGTAGCCGACGTCACCCCGCACATACCAAGGGGAGACGAATTCACGGACCGCGAAGGCCTCCTGGGAACCCCGCAGCGGCATGTCGGCGGCTTGCGCCGCGCCGGCGAGCGCGCATGCCGAGAGGACGACGAGAATCGAAACGTTGAGCCGCCGCATGGCATTCTCCTTGAAGGCACGTCGGCCGGGCGGGCCGGCCGTCGGGAAAAACCGGACGGCGCGGGGTCGCCGCGCCGTCCGTCGAAGAAGCGTTCAGCCCTTGCGCATGATCGGCTGCGGCGCCGCCGGGGGCTCGCCGATCATCCAGCGGACGCCGAGCCTGAAGTCGTGCGACGTGAGATCGTTGAACGTGAACGGCCCGCCGTTGACCACGGTGACGCCGTCGAACGAGGTCAATGGACCGGTGGTCGCGCTGCCGAGGTTGAGGTAGCGATACGACAACTCCATCGTCAGGCCGGGCGTGACCTGATAGGCGAGGCCGGCGTGCGCCGCCCAGGCGAAATTCCACTTCGACGCGTCGGCGCCGAAGGTGCTCGACGCGATCGGCGGTCCGAAGCCCGGCAGGTTCAGGCCATCGTCACGGAAGCTGCTGATGCTGTTGCGCGATCCGCCGATGCCGAGGCCGATGAACGGCGTCACGCACCACCAGGTGCCGAGATCGACGTAGACGTTGCCAAGGAACAGCAGCTCCGATTTCCTGGCGGTGTAGTTGTCCACGAACGAGTTGCTGCCGTTGGCGACGTTGTGCGAGCCGTGGAAATTGGCGCTGCCGCGGTATTCGCCGGTGACATCGAAGCGCAGCCAGTTGTTCACCGCGTAGCCGACGCCGAGGCCGAAAATTGGCGCGGCATCGAATCCCATTGCGACAGCCCGCACGTCCGGCGTGACGGTGCGCTGGTCGAGGTGGCCGAGCATCTGATTGCTAAATCCGATGTCGCCGCGCAGGTACCAGCCCGAGAACTCTTCGTGCACATAGGGCGGAGGCAGGGGTGGGAGGTCGGCGGCGCGCGCCGCCGGAATTGCGAGGAGCACAACCGCCGTGGCGGCTGCGAGCGACCGTGTGCTACGCATGGCATCGTCCCTTCACTCATGAGCCGCACGACGACGCGGCCCGACAAACAGCGATGAAGAGGACAATGCTCTCGCAATCGTTAAATGGGACTTAACCTTACCTTTTAACCACGAATTTTAATTCGCCGGCCGACATGCGGGCGGTTGAAAATGTCCAGCGCGCCGGCGACGCGGCGTTGCGGCACGCCGTTAAGGCGTCGTTCACGAATTTTTCAGGTGTTGTTTACGAATGCGGCGCTGGAAGGCGCGGATTTGATCGCCTGGTCGCACTTTCTGCGGCGAACCGGTGACCACCCCGGATGCAAGTCCGGGGCAAGCTTTCGCCGGAAAATGCTGAAGTCCATAGTGGGTCGCATTTTCTGCGGCGAACCGGTGACCACTTCGCCGGAAAATGCTCCGTTCACGCCGCCACGGCGTTGAGCGCGTCGACGATTCCGTCGACGACTTCCTCGACCAGCATCCGGTCGTCGCCCTCGCCGGTGACGCGGATCACCGGCTCGGTGCCGGACGGCCGCACGATCAGCCGGCCGTGGCCGTTGAGGCGCTTTTCCGCATCGGCGATCGCGCTGCGGACCTTGCGATGCTCGTGCGGCTTGCCGGTGCGGTAGCGCACGTTCTTGGTCACCTGCGGCAACGGATCGAAGCGATGGCACACCTTCGATACCGGCTGGCCGCGCTTCTTGACCACCGCGAGCACCTGCAGGGCCGCCACGAACCCGTCGCCGGTGGTGGTGTAGTCGGACAGGATGATGTGGCCCGGACGGTTCGCCGCCGAGATTGTAGCCGTGCTCGCGCATGTGCTCGAGCACGTAGCGGTCGCCGACCGGCGTGCGGACCAGATCGCAGCCCGAGCGAGCGCAGGATACTGCTCCAGGCCGAGATTGGACATCACGGTCGACGACCACGCCGGGCTTTGCCAGCCGGCCGTCGTCCTTCCAGTCCTCCGCGATGACCGCGAGCAGCTGGTCGCCGTCGACGATGTGGCCGCAGCTCGTCCACGATGACGACGCGGTCGGCGTCGCCGTCGAGCGCGATGCCGATATCGGCGCGCATCTCGCGCACCTTTCGCGGCGAGCGCCTCCGGCGCGGTCGAGCCGCAATCCTTGTTGATGTTGAAGCCGTCGGGCTCGACCCCGATCGAGATCACCTCGGCGCCGAGCTCCCACAGCGCCTGCGGGCGCGACCCGATAGGCGGCGCCGTTGGCGCAGTCGACCACGACGCGCAGCCCGTCGAGCGACAGATTCTTCGGCAAGGTGCGCTTGGCGAATTCGATATAGCGGTCATGCACGCCGTCGATGCGCTTGGCGCGGCCGAGCGCGGCCGACTTCGCGAGCTTCTTCGACATGTCGGAGTCGATCAGACGCTCGATCTCGAGCTCGACCGCGTCCGAGAGCTTGTAGCCGTCCGGGCCGAACAGCTTGATGCCGTTGTCGTCGTAGAGATTGTGCGAAGCCGAGATCATCACCCCGAGATCGGCGCGCATCGAACGCGTCAGCATGGCGACGGCCGGCGTCGGCATCGGGCCGAGCAGCAGCACGTCCATGCCGACCGAGGTGAAGCCCGCGACCAGCGCGGTCTCGATCATGTAGCCCGAGAGCCGCGTGTCCTTGCCGATCACGACGCGATGACGATGATCGCCGCGGCGAAACACGCAGCCCGGTCGCCTGCCCGACCTTGAGCGCGAGTTCCGGCGTGATCACGCCGTTGGCGCGGCCGCGAATGCCGTCGGTACCGAAATACTTGCGAACCATGATGTCCCCTGCCCCGTATCGACGCCCGGGGGGCCGCGCTCAGGAGCGCGTATAGCCGACATCATACCGGCAATTGCTTCAAAAAATGTGAGCAATCTTTACGGCGCCGCAGCTATGATTAATTTCGATGGATTTCAAAGGCTTATTCGAAGGCTAGGTCGGTTTCCTGGCGGACGACTTTTGATCCTGGCGCGACGGCGGCGGCTGCGTCACGTTGACCGGATCGGAACCGGGAAACGAGTCTCCTCGAGACCCTGCTCGAGCGCGCGTTCGAGACGGCGCTGCCTGGTGTCCTTGGGCCTGTTCTCCTCGCCGGCGGTGTCCGGGTTTGCGTTGTCCATGGGTCGCTCCCTGCGGCGCGGATGCGCCTCGGAAGCGTCAACGCTTTGCGCAAGCTCCTGTTCCGCGACGGCGGCAGGCCGGGAGAGGACTGGTTCCCACGGCGCGATTGCGTAGAATCGGGGGAACAACCGGATCGGGCCGCTACGGCGGCGCTGGCGACAGAGACGAAGCGGGAGGCGGACATGAAACCGATCGGACAGACGGGCGGGCGGGCGGCGCGCGCGAGCGCGACCTTTGCTGCGTTCATCGGGTTGCTCACCCTGCCGGCCCTGGCACAATCGCCGTCCGGCATCCCGGGCGTCGTGGCGCCGGGCGTCGAAGCCGACGCTGGTCCAGGAGATTGATGTTTACCCGAGGGGCCGCTCGGCACGCCGGACGGCGGTCTCTATTTCGTCGATATCCGCGCCAACCGAATTTATCGTCTCGATGCGACGGGCAAGATCAACTTGGCGCATGAGCAGACCAATGGCGCAAACGGCCTCGCCCTGACGCGTGACGGGGACCTGCTCGCCGCGGAAGGCGACGGCAAACGGATCAGCCGGCGAAGCCGCGACGGCGCCGTCACGACGATCGTCGAGGGATTCGACAACAAACCGTTCCTCTCGCCGAATGATCTGATCCCGGACCAGAACGGCGGCATCTATTTCACCGATCCCGGCCCGCGTCCGGTGGTGCCCGGCCGTCCCACCTATGTGTTCTACCTGGCGGCCGGCGCCAAGCAGCCCATCGTCATCGATGGCCAGATCGCCCGGCCCAATGGGCTCACGCTCACGCGCGACGGCAAGACGCTCATCGTCGACGATACGATCGGCCCGATCGTGTACGCCTATGACGTACAATCCGACGGCAGCGTGAAGCACAAGCGGACCTTCGCGCAATTGCGCGACATCCCGGCCGGCATGGAGAGCGGCGCGGACGACTCGCGCTCGACCGCGAGGGCCGCCTCTACATCACGACCGTCGTCGGGGTCCAGGTCTTCGACGCCGCGCGGCCAGCGCCTGGGCGACCATTAAGGTGCCGCGCCAGCCCGCAAATCGTGGCGTTTGCCGGACCGGACAAGCGCGTGCTCTGCATCACGGCGCGCGAAGGCCTCTACCGCGTGAAGATGCTGGCGCAGGGACCCGACCGCATCGTCAAGTAAGCATCCCGGCATCGGGCCTCATTGCGAACGGCGCGGAGGGACATCCACCCCGGTCAGGCATGCAGCCTTCGCCCGAGCTTGCGTCGCTTCGCTCGCAATGACCGAACTCGCCGGCACGACCGGCTTCAGGCTCTCGCCTCGCCCACCACGATCACATGCAGCCGGCGCGGCCCGTGCGCGCCGAGGATCAGCGTCTGCTCGATGTCGGCGGAGCGCGACGGGCCGGTGATCAGGTTGACGGTGCGCGGCATCACGCCGTCGCCGAAGTTCTCCGCGCAGCCGCTGCCAGACCGTCTCGTAGTCGCCGGCGACGTCCTTCGCCTCGACCACCACGATGTGGTTGTCGGGCAGGAAGTTGAGCGTGGTCGGATTGTCGGGCCCGAGACGAGCACGAGCGTGCCGGTCTCGGCGACGCCGCGCCGAACGCATGCGAGACCGCCGAGAGCGAGGCCGCATGCGTCCGGTCCGGCGGTCGAGACCTCGAGCGTGCCGGCGCGCTCCCACGGCAGCGCCGCCGAGCAGCGGATCGGCGCCGCGCCGCACCGTCAGCGGCAGATTGTGCCGGCGCAGGAACGCCGCGACCTCCGCCGGCACCTCGGCGAGGTCGCCGACGCGCGCGACCGTGCCGGCCGCGAGCCTCGACCATGCGGACGAACAGGTCGAGCCGCTCCGCGGCGGGCAACTGGCCGCGCGCCGGAATGACGCCGCGCGGATGGCCGGCGATGCGGTCGGCGACCACCTGGCGGCGCGGCGCCTCCGTGCCGGTGACGCCGAGCGAGCGGCGGATCGAGGCGAAGATCGAGGTCGCGCGCGCTCATCGATCGCTCCTGCGCCGTCGCCTTCCACTGCGCCTGGAAGGTCGCGCCTTGGGGCGCCGGGAAATCGCGATAGCGGGTCCAGCCGGACGCGAGCGGCAGCCAGCGGAAACGGCCCCTTGCGCCGGCCGACCAGCGCGAGCAGGCGCGCGGCCAGCGCCGGTCGCCAGCCCGTAGAGCCGCGGGCGCTTGGCGAAGAACGCCCAGAGCCGCAGCCCGGCGCGCACCGTCGCGGGCGACAGATGCCGCTCGAACTCGCGCTCGCGCCAGGACCGCATCATGCGCGGCAGCGGGATGCGCACCGGGCAGACTTCCTCGCAGCGGCCGCAGAAGGTCGAGGCATTGGGCAGATGGCCGGCCTGGTCGATGCCGATCAGGCTCGGCGTCAGCACCGCGCCCATCGGGCCGGGATAGACCCAGCCATAGGCGTGGCCGCCGACCGCGTGATAGACCGGGCAGTGGTTCATGCAGGCGCCGCAGCGGATGCAGCGCAGCATGTCGTCGAAATCGCCGCCCAGCATGGCCGAGCGGCCGTTGTCGAGGATGACGACGTGATACTCGCGCCGGCCCGTCGGGATCGTCGGCGCGGCGCGGGCCGGTCGAGAGCGTGGTGTAGACCGACATCTCCTGGCCGGTCGCCGAGCGCGCCAGCACGCGCAGGAACTGCGCCACGTCCTCCAGCGTCGGCACCAGCTTCTCGATGCTGGCGAGCACGATGTGCACCTTGGGCAGCGTCTGGGTGAGGTCGCCGTTGCCCTCGTTGGTGACGATGATCGAGGTGCCGGTCTCGGCGACCAGGAAATTGGCGCCGGTGATGCCGACATCGGCGGCGAGGAATTTCTCGCGCAGCACGCGCGCGCGCCTCGGCCAGCAGGCTGGTCGGCTCGACGAGATTGCGGTCCGGCCGGCAGATGGGTGTGGACGCGGCGGAAATCGGCCTCGACCTGCGCCTTGGTGAGATGCACGGCCGGCGCGATGATGTGCGACGGCATCTCGTGGCGGAGCTGGATGATGTATTCGCCGAGATCGGTCTCGATCGGCGCGATGCCGTTCTGCCTCGAGGTAGTCGTTGAGCGCCGATCTCCTCGCCGATCATCGACTTGCCCTTGGTGACGGTGCGTGGCGCCGAGCGCCTGCAGATGTCGAGCATGATCCGCGTTGGCGTCCTCGGCCGTCACCGCGTAGTGCACGTGGCCGCCGGCCGCCGTGACCTTCGCCTCGTAAGCCTCGAGATAGAGATCGAGATGCGCGAGCGTGTGGTCCTTGATGTCGCGCGCGGCGTCGCGCAGCGCGTCGAACTCGGGCAGCCGGTCGGCCACCTCGCGGCGGCGGGCGATGAAGTTCACCTCGACGAATTTCAGCGCGTTCTGCAGCTCGGGATCGGCGAGCGCCGCCTGGCGTTCTCCTTGAAGCGCGGCGAGGTGGCGGCGTGGGTCACGGCCGCGGCTCCTGCTCGGGCTGCGCCGGCGCGCCGATCGCGGGCTCGTCGGTCATGCCGGCCAGCACCTCGGCGACGTGGCGCACCTCGATCGGCTTGCCGTCGCGCTGCAGCTTGCCGGCCATGTTCATCAGGCAGCCGAGATCGCCGGCGAGCAGCATGTCGGCGCCGGTCGCCGCGACGTTCGCCGCCTTCTTCTCGACGATGGCGTTGGAGATGTCGGGATACTTGACGCAGAAGGTGCCGCCGAAGCCGCAGCACACGTCGGAGTCGTGCATCTCCGTCAGCGTGAGCCCGCGCACCGTGCCGAGCAGGCGGCGCGGCTGGACGCGCACGCCGAGCTCGCGCAGGCCGGAGCAGGAATCGTGATAGGTCGCGGTCCCCTCGTGGCGCGCGTCGACGCGCGCGACGCCGAGCACGTCGACCAGGAACGAGACGAGCTCGAAGGTCTTGGCCGCGAACGCGTCGGCGCGCGGCAGCCAGTTGGGATCGCCGTGAAACAGCTCCGGATAGTGCACCTTGAGCATGCCGGCGCAGGAGCCGGACGGCGCCACCACGTAGTCGTAGGGCGCGAACGCCTCGATCACCTGCGCGGCGATGGCGCGCGCGGTGGCGCGGTCGCCGGAATTGAAGGCCGGCTGGCCGCAGCAGGTCTGGCGCGGCACCTCGACCGTGCAGCCGGCGTCCTCCAGCAGCTTGACGGCCGCGAAGCCGACCGACGGCCGGATCAGATCGACCAGGCAGGTGACGAACAGGCCGACGCGCTTGGCCGGATCGGCCATTGGGGCTCCTGGGAGCAAAAGAGGCCGGCAGATTGGCGGAAAGCGGCTGCGGCTGCAAGCGAGCGCCCCTCACCGCGTGTGCGGCAATCGGGTGCGGGTAAGGATCGTGTAACGATCGTGTAAGGATTCAGTCGCATTTCCGCGCTATCAAGGCTCCATGGCGATCGTGCAATGGATGCTCGTCACCGGGGTTTGCGGCTACGTGGCGCTCGTGGCCGTGCTCTACGTGACGCAGCGCAGCATGCTCTACCACCCGAATCCGACGCATCTGCAGCCGGCCGAGGCCGGTCTGCCGGAAGCCCAGGAGATCGTGCTCGATACCAGCGACGGCGAGAAGGTGATCGCCTGGCACGTGCCGCCGCGCGGCGACCACCCGGTGGTGATCTACTTCCACGGCAATGCCGAGATCGTGGCGTGGCGGGTCGAGCGTCATCGCGCGCTGATCGCAAACGGCACCGGCCTGATCGCGCTGTCCTATCGCGGCTATGCGGGGTCGACCGGAAGTCCGACCGAGGACGGCCTGTACCGCGACGCCGACGCGGCCTATGGGTTCGCGGTCGCGCGCTACGCGCCCGAGCGCATCGTGCTGTGGGGCCATTCGCTCGGCACCGGCGTCGCAGTCCGGCTCGCGGCCGACAAAACGGTCGGGAAGGTGATCCTGGAGGCGCCCTATACGTCGACGGTCGACGTCGCGGCCGGCTTATTCCCGTTCGTGCCGGTGCGCTGGCTGATGCGCGACCGGTTCCATTCGGACGAGCGGATCGGCACCGTCAAGGCGCCGGTGCTGATCCTGCACGGCGCGCGCGACGAGACCATCGCGATGCGGTTCGGGGAGAGGCTGTTCGCCCTCGCCCGCGAGCCCAAGCGGTTCATCAAGTACGACAAGGGCGGGCACGTCGACCTCGACGACCACGGCGGGGGAGTCACGGCGCGGGCGTTCATTGCGGAGGCTTTGCCCTCTCCCCGCTAGCAGGGAGAGCTGACGGCGGGCGTTGTGCTCACTCCGGCAATTCGATCTTCACCTCGTCGACGATCTTGCGCCACAGCGCCATCTCGCCGGCGAGCCAGGCCTTGGCGTCCTCCGGCGAGCCGGTCGGCACCGCGCGCATCATCTGCACCTTGAGCTTGTCGACGACGCCGGGCGAGGCCGCGGCCTCGACGGCGGCCTTGTGCAGGGTCGCGATCACATCCTTCGACACGCCGCTCGGCGCGAACATGGCGAGCCATTGCAAGGTGCCGACGCCCGGATAGCCGAGCTCGCCGAGCGTCGGCACGTCGGGATATTCGGGCAAGCGCTTCTCGGTGACCATGGCGAGCGGACGGAGCTGCCCGGCGCGCACCATCGGGCCTGCGGTCGCGAGATTGAGGAAGCCGACCTGGGTGTCGCCGCTGCACGAGGTCGTTGAGCATGCCGGTGGCGCCGGTCTTGTTCGGGAGGTGGATCAGCTCGATGCCGGCCCGGCGCGACAGGATCTCCATGTCGAACTGCGGGAAGCTGCCGACCCCGACGCTGCCGATAGCGTACCTTGCCGGGATTCTGCTTCGCATAGGCGACGAATTCGGCGAAGCTCTTGGGCGGAAAATCCGCGTGGTCGCGACGATGAAGGCCGGCACGTCGGCGACGCGCGCCACCGGGGTCGACGTCGCGGTCGTAGTCGATGGTGAACTTCTTGGCGTAGAGAACCGGCGTGATCACGTTGGCGTTGTTGTTGCCGAACATCAGCGTGTAGCCGTCGGGCCGCGCACGCGCCATGTCCTCGATCGCGAGGATGCCGTAGGCGCCGGGCTTGTTCTCGATCACGAAGGTCTGGCCGAGCGTCTGCGCGCATCTGCTCGGTGACGATGCGGGCCACGATGTCGACCGCGCCGCCCGGCGCGTAGGGCACCAGCACCTTGATCGGCTTGGCCGGATATTTGTCCTGCGCCACGGCGGCGTGCGCGCCGGCCACGAGGCACAGTGCGGACATGAGCATCAATGCGGTGCGTTTCACGAACCCCTCCCGGCGCCAGATCATTTGGAGGGATCATAGTCGACTTGCGGCAGGGTTTCTAACGGGCTGCTTTTCCTGCTATGTCGTTGGCCCGCCTCCGCGACCCATCGCCGGCAAGGACCCCCGCAGAATGACCGACCCGATCCAGATCCGCATGGGCGGCTACGGCCCCGCCGACCACCGGCTTCTCGCGCGCGCTCAAATTCATCGGCGACCGGCTCGACGGCGCAGTTCGGCGACCGGGTCGACGTCAAATACGTCTGGAACATCATGGATTTCGGCTATCGGGCCGAGGACATCCTGTGGCTGGTCGAGCACGGCGCTGCTGACGCTCGGCTATCAGTCGTCGAGCTATCTGACCGACCGCGTGCCCGAGCTCGGCTTCGTCGACCTGCCGTTCCTGTTCGCCAGCAACGAGCAGGCGCGCGGCGCGATGGACGGCGCGCTCGGCGCAGATGCTGGCGCGCAAGATCGAGGAGCGCGGTGAATTACCGCATCCTCGGCTGGTTCGAGAACGGCTTCCGCCAGATCTCCAACCGCCTGCGCCCGGTGCACAGGCCCGCCGACCTCGCCGGCATGCGCATCCGCGTGCTGCCGAGCGAGGTGCAGGCGCGCACCTTCGAGCTGCTCGGCGCGGTGCCGCTGCGCTGGACCTCACCGAGGCGATCGCAGCTGATCAAGGCCGGCACGATCGACGCGCAGGAGAACCCGTTCGCCAACACGGTGACCTACGGGGTGCACAAGTTCCACCGCTTCCACACGGTGACCAACCACTTCTACATCTCGCGGCCGATCTTCCTGCACCGCACCGCGTTCGACGCCTGGCCGGCACGACCTGCAGGACGCGATGCGCGAGGCCGTGACGGACGCGGTCGCGTTCCAGCGCGATCTCGCGATCGAGGAAGACGCGAGGCGCGCGCGCGCGATCGAGGACGCAGGGCTGCGAGATCGTCGAGCTGACGGCGGACGAGCATGCGGCATTCGCGGCCGCGGTGCAGCCGCTGCTCGCCGACGCGAAGACCACCTATGGGCGGAGATGTTCGAGATGGTGGCGGCGGAGATGAGCCGATCGAGCGACTAGCGAATAGCGAATGGCGAGTCGCCGAGTGGCGACGAGTAACTCTCCCGATTCGCTATTCGCCACTCGCCATTCGCTCGCCTATCCCTTCGCGTCGTCCGGCGCGGCCAGGATCAGCGTCCAGAACACCTTGTACTTCGAGTTCGGCGAATAGACCGCGGCGATCCCCATCCGGGTCACGCCGCTCTTGAGCATGTTGGCGCGGTGCGGCGGGGAATTGCGCCAGCCCGAGAAGGCCTCGGCGAGCGTGTGGTAGCCGGCCGAGATGTTCTCGACCGCGACCTTGGCGTCGAAGCCGGACGCCTTCATGCGCTTGCCGAACTCGCCCTTGACGTCGTGGTCGAGCTTGTCGCGCGCCGCCATGGCGCGCGCCTGCTCGTCGGCGAGCTGCATCAGGGTCGGGATCGAGCGTCACCGCGCCGAGGCCGTTGTTCTGCCGATAGCCGGAGATCATCGAGGCCGCCGCCACGGCGTCGAGCTCGGCGTCGGGGCTCGCCATGCTGCGGTAGAAGGTCGGCTGGCCCGGCGGCGGGGCATCGGCCGCGCAGGCCGCGAGCGCCAGCGGCGAGCGCGGCGATCAGGACGGTCGTTCTGGGCCGGCGAAAAAACCATCGGCGAGGCTCTCCGAATCCTGGGGCCGGCAGTATGCCGCCCCGACCGTAGCCGAAAGATGAACGCTCAGGCGGCCGGGAACCGTCTTTTTGCGCCGCCGCCTTGCCGTCGCGGGGCGCCGGATGCTCGTGCGGCATGCACCGGGATCTCGATGCCGGCGGCGCGGAAGCGCCGCAGGATCGCCATCTGCAGATCGCTCTTCACCGTCAGCCCGTAGTTCACGTTGACGACGATGCAGCGCAGCTCGAATTCGAGCGCGATGTCGCCGAACGCGATCAGAAAAACCCGCGGCGGCGGCGTCTGCAGCACCTGCGGATGATCGCCGGCGCAGCCGATGAGCGTGTCGCGCACCGCCTCGACATCGCTGTCATAGGCGACACGGACCTTCACGGTGATGCGGCCCATGGTGTCGGAATGCGTCAGGTTCTTCACCGCGCCGGTGATGAACTCGGAATTGGGGATGATGACGCTGGCGCGGTCGAAGGTCTCGATCTCGGTCGCGCGCACGCTGATGCGGCGCACGATGCCCTCCTCGCTCTTGACCACCACCCAGTCGCCGACGCGGATCGGCCGCTCGGCGAGCAGGATGATGCCGGAGACGAAGTTCGAGACCACCGATTGCAGGCCGAAGCCGATGCCGACCGACAGCGCGCCGGCGACCAGCGCGATCTGCTGCGCCTCGATGCCGAGCTGCCCGAGCGCGAGCGCGACGGCGGCGATCAGAAGCGCCATAGCCGACCAGCGTCGCGACCGAATGCTGCAGGCCCGGGTCGATCCCGGTGCGCGGCATGAACCGCGTCTCCAGCCAGCGCTGCGCGCCGCGCGCCGCCAGCACGCCGACGACCAGCCAGACGAACGCCGTCAGGATGGCGGTGAGCGAGAGCGTGATCCCGGCGACGCGGACGCCCGACGCCATCTGCCGGAGGAAGTCGGAGATATCGGTGGCGAACAGCCCCCACGGACCAACCACCGGCGGCAGGCGACCAGCACGATGACGATCCGCAGCGCCGCCGACAGCAGCGTGCCGGCGAGCTCCAGCCCGCGCGGCGTGATGCCGAACGCCGCCGCGATCGCGCGCCCCTCCGCGGTGTCGCCGGTCAGAACCTCGGTGAACAGCGCGTCGACCCAGACGAGCACGACATAGAGCGCGCACAGCACCGCCAGCGCGACGACGAAACCGCCCGGCGACGAACGCGGCAAACCCGACGTAGCCGGCCGCAAGCGCGACCACGACCGTGACGACGAACAGCCACAGTACTACGCGCAGCCCGGGCAGGCGATCGCCGGTGCGACCGGCGCCGTCGGGCCTGCCATGCGGGAAGCGGGCGAGCTGATGGACGGTGACCGCCGCGATCGCCAGCGACATCAGCGCATTCATCGCAACCGTCAGCGCGCCGGAGCGCGCGGTCGCCCGCAAAACGACGTTGCAGAAGACCGCGATGCCGAGCAGGCGCGCCGCCCCATGCCAGGTGCGCGGCCAGGAACCACGCCTCGTCGTCGCCGAGCCCGACCATCCGCCGCCGGCTTCGCCCGGCGCGAACAGCGCGAGCGCGGCGGCGCGGCCGAAGCGACGCCACCGCGACCGCGACCGCGATTCCGTAGCCGATGCTGGACAGACCGGCCGACAGCACGCCGAGGCTCTCCAGCGCGAGCATCGCGACGATCACGGCGGCGGGCGCGAACAGCGTCACGCTCGCGAGAACGATCAACGCCTTCAAGGCGCGGCCGAACCGCGTCTCGGCGGGGCGCGCGAGCAGCCGGCGACGCCAGGCGCGCACCAGCATCGACGGCGCCCGCCAGAGCGGCGCCAGGATCAGCGTGGCGACGGCTATTCCGGACGGCCCGATCTTGTCGCGCGCCAAGCTCCACGACGAGCGCAGCAGCTCGCCGATCGCCGCCAGCTCGCCCGGCACGCCGCCGGCGGTCTCGCGCCAGAACGCCGGCATCGAGCAGACCGGCCGAACGCGCGAACAATCTGCCGGCCACCAGGGCGCGCCGGCGGTCGCCGATATTGGCGGCGAGCTGGTCGGCGCGCAGCGCCAGCAGGCGGGCCTGCTTGAGCGCCGCGTCGAGCTCGCCACGCTCGGCCGCCAGGCGCGTGCGCTCGGCGGCGAGCGAGGGGTCCTCGGGCGGCGCATTGGGCGGCGGCGCGGCGCCGAGCTCCTTGAGCCGGGCGTCGGCGCGGGCGAGCCGCGGCTCGATCGCCTCGATCTTCTGGCGCAATTCGTCGCGCAGCGGCGCGACCCGGCTTGCCAGATCGGCGAGCGCCTGGTCGCCGCGGGCATCCTGGACGGCTCCCTCGACCGCGTCGAGGGACAGTTTTGGCGACTCCAGCGCGACCGCGAGCCCGTTGCTGGTCTGCGCGCGGCCCGCCGCCGAGACGACGCAAACCAGCGCGGCGATCACCGCGACGGCACGGCCGGCATGGAGCAGACGGAACCACATGATGCGATTGTCATCGCATTTGGTTCGCACGCGGGCAACCCCGCCATGGCCGGGCACAGCCGTTCGACGAAGGGCGTCGCTTCGCTCGCCCGCCCATCCACAACTTCTTTTTTTGAGATCCCCTCAAAGACGTAGATGCCCGCGACAAGCGCGGGCATGACGACGTTGTCTGTGGTTTCTACGCGCTCAGCCGCGGCACCAGCCGCGTCGCGTTGCCGCTCTCGATCGCCTGCATGTCGGCGGCCGGCAGGCCCATCTTGCGCAGGGCCTCGATCTGGCTGACCGGGAAGTAGGGATAGTCCGACCCGAAGGTGATCTGCGACGATCGGCACCAGCTTCATCAGCGCCGCCATGGCGGGCGCGCTGGTGGCGTTGGCGGTGTCGTAATGCAGCCGGCGGAACTCGGCCTCGATGCTGTCCTCGGGCGTGAACGCGCCTGGCTCGCCGCGCGTGCTGTGGCCGTAGAACGCCTCGATGCGGCCGGCCAGCATCGGGATCGTGCCGCCGGCGTGCGAGAACAGCCACTTGATGTCGCGCAGGCGCGTGAGCGTGCCGCTGAGCAGCAGGCTGGTGACCGTGCGGGTGGTGTCGTGCGGCACCTCGAGCACCGCCGGGAAGGCGCCGACGCTGAGCTGGCCGCAGCAGGCGGCGACCAGCGGATGGACATAGACCACCGCCTTGCGCCGGTTGAGCTCCTCGAACACCGGCTTGTAGAGCCGGGTTGCCGAGCCACTTGTCGCCGTAGTTCGACTGCAGGCCGACGCCGTCGGCCTTCAGCGTGTCGAACACGTATTCGATCTCCTTGAGGGTCGCGTCGATGTCGATCATCGACAGCGTCGCGAACAGGCCGAAGCGGCCCTTGTAGTCGCGCACCATCTCGGCGCCGAAATCGTTGCAGATGCGCGCCATGCGGCCGGCGCCGGCGGCGTCGAGATTGAACCAGGTGCCGGGCGTCGAGGCGAGCGACAGCACGCCGGTCGCGACGCCGTTCTTGTCGAGCTCCTCGATCGCCTTCTCGCGCGTCCAGGCGACCTGGGTCTGGAAGTGCGGGATCTTGCGCGCGTCCTCCCAGTCGAGCCAGGCCTTCTGATAGGCGGGCGGATAGAAATGGTGATGGGTGTCGATCACCTTGGCGGCTGGCGCCTGCGCCAGCGCGCCGCCGCGCGGCCAGAACGCTCGCCGCCCCGAGCGCACCGGCGCCGGCCAGAAACTTGCGCCGGGAGACCGGCGTGTAGGACAGCGATGGATGACACGCACAGCCGAAGCCGTGACCGATTGCAGCCTTCGTCATCGCGCCGTCTCCCCTCGGTGATCTCGCCGCCCGGAACACTAATACAATCCGCGCAGCCTCGGTACTGACCAGTTTGTCACATCGCCGGACGGGTTCGCTCACCCGAGCGTCGGATCGAGCACGATTTTTCCCTGCGCCTCGCCCGACTCCACCAGGCGGTGCGCCGCCACCGCCTGCGACAGCGGCATCACGCGCTCGATCTGCGCCTTGATCTTGCCTTCGGCGGCCGCCGCGAAACAGGTCGCGCGGTCGGCCGGGCGGTGGCCCGGCATGCCGATGATGGTGATGCGGTTGTGGTAGAGATGGCGGAAGTCGATCGACACGTCCGGGCCCCCATGGGCGCCCGCGGTCACCAGCCGGCCGTCGCGGCCGAGCGTCTTGAAGGCGCGCGGCAACATCTTTGGATTGGCGATATTGTCGTAGAGAACATCGACCCCGCGACCGCCGGTGATTTCCATGACGGCGTCGCGGATGTCGCGCGCATTGTAGTTGACGCCATGGTCGGCGCCGAGGTCGAGCCCGTCCGGACGCGGTCGTCCGAACCGGCCGCCGCGATGACGGTCGCGCCGATGACCGACTTGGCGATCTGGATGCCGACGGTGCCGAGATTGCCGCCCGCCCCCATCACGAGCACGCTCTCGCCCGCCTTCAGGCACGCCACATTGCACAAGAGATTCCACGCGGTCGGCGCGTGCCGCATGATCACGGCCGCGTGGTGGAAATCGAGCCCCGCCGGCACCGCGACGGCGGCGCAGGCCGGCAGCGCGACCTGCTCGGCGAAGCCGCCCGGGCCGGCGCACCCCCATCATGCCGGACGGCCCCTCATAGCCGGCGCCGTCAGGCGCGCAGACCTCGAGCGGCATGACGCCGGCGGCAGCGACGCGGTCGCCGATCCGCCAGTGCGTGACGCCCGTGCCGACCCCATCGACGACGCCGGCGCAATCGACCCCCGGGATGAGCGGCAGCACGATGCCGGGCTGCACCGGTTTGCCGGCGCGCAAGCCGACATCGAGCACGCGGTTGACGGTGGTGGCGTGAACGCGAATCCGGATCTCGCCGGCGCGCGGCGCCGGCTCGGGCACGTCCTCGTAGCCGAGCACGTCGGGCGGGCCGAACCGGCGGATGACGATCGCCTTCATGACCCTAATCGGCCTTCGCGCCCGAGGCGCGCACGATGCGCTCCCATTTCGCGGCGTCCGCCTTGACCTCGTCGGCGAACTGCGCGGCCGTCAGCGGAGTTCGGATCGACGAAATTCCCCTCCAGTCGCCGGCGCGAATCGGGATCCGCCACCATGTCGCGCACATCGGCATTGAGCTGCTCGACGATCTCCGGGGGCGTGCCGCGCGGCGCAAACAGGGCGAACCAGGTCGACACCGCGAAACCCGGAAATCCCTGCTCGCCGAAGGTCGGGACGTCGGGCAGGTAGGGCAGGCGCTTGTCGGCCGCGACGCGCAAGAATCCGCAGGTCGCCGCGCCGCACGAATTCCATGTGCGGCCCGGTCGAGATGAAGGTCATCGGAACATTGCCGCTGATGACGTCCATGACGCCGGGCGCGGAACCGCGGTAGGGCACGTGCACGATGTTGAGGCCGGCGCGGCGGATGAACTCGTCGGCGGCGAGATGCGGCGTCGTGCCGGTGCCGGCCGACGCATAGCTGAGCTTGCCGGGCTCGCTCTTTGCATAAGCGACGAATTCCTGCAGCGTGCGGGCCGGCACCTTGCCGTTCACCACCAGGAACAGCGGCACTCGTCCGAGCGATCCGACCGGCACCAGGTCCTCGAGCGGATCGTAGGTCATGTGGCGGTAGAGATAGGGATTGATCACGATGTTGCCGGTATTGGCGACACCCAGCGTGTAGCCGTCGGGCGGCGACTTCGCGACCGCGTCCATCGCGATGTTGCCGCCGGCGCCCGACTTGTTGTCGATCACGACGGTCTGGCCGGTGCGCGCCGTGATGAAGGCGCCGAGGATGCGGGCGCAGAGGTCGGTGACGCCGCCGGCCGAGGTCGAGACGATGACGTGGATCGGCTTGACCGGATAGGGCTCGGCGCACGCATGCGACGGCGCAAAGCCCGCGACGCCTGCAAGAACGAGCATTCGGGCGAGGCGCATCGCCTTCGCGGTGCGGTCGGCTCGGCCGTGCATCACGCGTCCTTCGGCTTGTCGAGGCCGAGCTCCGAAAAACGCGCATAGGCGGCGTCGGCGTCCTTCTTGTCGGGCCACGCCAATGGGGGATAGCGCGCCCCGTCGAAATCGGGATCGAGGTCGTAGTCGAGATTCATCGTGGCGTCGATCAGCACCCGGTTCCATTTGCCGGTGCCGAACAGCGCCGGATTGCGGTCGCGCCGCCGGGTCGAGGGATCCAGGCCCATGCCGAAGGTCGACGGCATGATGACGATGTCGTCCTCGCCGGCATTGACGCGGTAGGCGATGGCCCAATCGACCGCCGCATAGTCGTGGATGTCGATATCGTCGTCGACCACCGTGATGTGCTTGTAGCGCACATGGGCGGCCGACGATCCCCAGATCGCGTTCGCGGCCTGCTTGGCCTGGCCGCGGTAGCTCTGCTGCATCCGGATGAGCAGGTTGATGCCGGCCTGCACCGGCGGACACCACACGTCGGTGATCCCCGGCACGCCGGCGCGATCGAGCACGTTCCAGGCCGCGCCGGCGCGCATGATCGAGGAGGTCATCGCATTCTCGGAATAGGATCCCGGCAGCGCGCCCTCGATGGTGCCGCGCAGGATCGGATCGTTGCGATGCGTGATGGCGGTGACCCGGATGGTCGGCTTGGGGGCGCGGTCGCCGGCAAAATAGCCGGTGAACTCGGCGAACGGCCCTTCCATCTGGTAGGTCGCGGGGTCGAGATCGAGAAAGCCCTCGATGACGATCTCGGCGCTCGCCGGCACGTAGAGGTCGACCGTCTCGCAACGGACGAGATCGACCGGCTCCCCGCGGATGGCCCCGGCCACGTCGTACTCGCAAGTCCCCTTCTGCACCGGCGTGCCGCCGACGAAGTCGAGCGCCGGCTCCCACCCGATCGCGACCGCGATCGGCATCTCGGCCTTGCCGCCCTGCTGCCAGGCGGTGACGTGATGGCCGATGTGCTGGGCCCGCCACATCAGGATCGGGATGCGGTCGCGGCTCGCGATCATGCCGCGATAGACGCCGACATTCATCACGCCGGTGGTCGGATCCTTGGTGACGACCCCGCCATAGGTCAAAATGTAGCGGCCGCCGTCGAGCCGATTCCAGTGCGGCACCGGAAACTCGTAGAGATCGACATCCCGTCCTGTGATGACATTTTGCTTCACCGGCCCGTCCTTGACGATCCTGGGCGGGATGCTGCCGCTCATGATGTTGCGGCCGACCCGGACCAGCTCGCGCGGATGGGCGTCGGGCGGAAGGCCGAGCAGCATGGCCATGCGGCGATAGCTCGACAGTCCGCCGCTGAACACGCGCCGGCAGCGGCTCGTCGGGGCGTTGTAGTCCTTGATGTTGTTGAACAGCAGCGCCGGCCCGGTTCCGGCGCCCTGCGCCAGCCGCGCAATGGTACCGAGCTCGATGTTCCAGTCGACCTCGCCATTGACCTCGCGCAGCTCCCCGACCGCCTCCAGCGCCTTGAGCCAGCCGCGCATATCGCCGAAGGCGACCGGTTTTCGTTTCAGCGTCATGCGTAACCGTCTCCGGAAGTCTCTGCATTCGCCTCTCCCCGGCGGGGAGAGGGAGCGCGGGCGCCAAGCCCTATGGCACGCCGGGGCGGGACCTTAGCCGATCGCCCGGCCGCTCGCGAGGTCCCGAGTCGCGGCCGGGGTATGCGCCGGCCCGTGAGCCGCGACCCCGCGGCCTATGCTATGGAGCGCCGGGCATGGGATGTTGTATGGATGCAGGACAAGAAGCGGGGCGGCTCGGGCGTATCATGACCTCAACCACACAGTTGCGTGACGGCACGCGTCTCGTCTACGACATCCACGGTCGCGACGACGGGCGGCCGCGTCTCGTCCTCATCCATTCGCTCGGCATGGACCGCTTTTTCTGGGAGCGGATCACGCCGCTGCTCGACGGCAGCGCCGCGACCCTCACCTATGACTGCCGCGGCCATGGCGCGTCCGACAAGCCCAAAGGGCCCTATCGGGTCGAGCAGTTCGCCGACGACCTGGCCGAGCTCATGGATCGGGTCGGGTGGGGTTCGGCGATCGTCGCCGGCGCCTCGATGGGCGGCTGCATCACGCTCGCCTTCGCGGCGCGCCATGCGGCGCGCGCGACCGCGCTCGGCCTGATCGATACCACGGCCTGGTACAACGCCGCCGACAAGTGGGAGGAGCGCGCCGCGACGGCGACCGGCGCCGGCCTCGCGGCGATGATCGACTTCCAGGTGACGCGCTGGTTCACCGACGGTTTTCGGGCGTCGCACCCCGACCTGGTGAAACGCAATGTCGACCGCTTCCTCGCCAACGACGCGACGGCCTTTGCGGAAACCTGCCGGATGCTCGGCGCCTGCAATCTCGAAAACAGCCTGCCGCAGATCAAGGTGCCGGCCGCGATCATCGTGGGCGACGAGGATTACGCGACCCCGGTCGGCATGGCGGAGACGCTGCATCGCGGCATCAAAGGATCGACCTTGACTATCCTCAAGGGCGCCCGCCACCTCACGCCGCTCGAGACCCCGGCGGACGTCGCGGCGGTGCTGCAGCGCCTCATCCAGCTCGCGCCCGTCCGATGAACATCTCCGGCGAGATCACAGTTCCGGCGCCGCGCGCGGCGGTGTTCGACAAGCTCAAGGATGCGCCCTTCTTCGCCTCCTGCATCGAGGGCGTCAAAGACCTCAAGGAGATCGACGCGACGCACTACGATGCCGTGCTCGAGACCAAGGTCGCCTACATGAAATTCAGCTTCAAGGTGAGCGTCGAGATCACGAAGCTGTCGCCGCCCGACACCATCGAGGCGAAGGTCGAGGGCACGCCGATCGGCGTGGTTGGCCGCCTGACCGCCACCTCGCGCACCCACCTCACCGAGTCGGGCGGGCAGACGGTGGTGAGCTACTCGATCGATTCGACGCTCGCCGGCAAGCTCGGCAGCATCGGCCAGCCGGTGCTCAAATCCAAGGCCAAAGACATGGAAAAGAAATTCACCGAACGTTTGCGTGCCGCGTTCGCGGCGGAGGAGACGCGATGACGCCCTTCGAGTTGCTGGAGCCGACGTCGATCAAGGAGGCCCTGGGCCTGCTCGACGCCGAGGACTCGTCGGTACGCCCGGTCGGCGGCGGCACCGCCCTGATGCTGATGATGAAAGCGGGTGTCTTCCGGCCGACCCGCCTGATCAGCCTGCGGCGGATCGGCGGGAGGCTGTCGGGCATCAAGGCGGGCCGCGACGGCAGCCTCACCATCGGAGCGATGACGCCGCTCGCCTTCCTCGAGCATTCGGCCGATGTCGCGCGCGTCGCGCCGGTGATCACCCGCGCGATGCGGCGGCTGTCGAACGTGCGCGTGCGCAACGTGGCGACTGTCGGCGGCGCCATCGCGCATGGCGATCCGCATATGGATCTGCCGCCGGTGCTGATCGCGCTCGGCGCCAGCGTGACGGTGGTCAATCCGACGGGCGAGCGCACCATCAAGGTCGAAGACCTGCTGACCGGCTATTACGAAACGGCGCTGGAGAAGAACGAGCTGATCGCCGAGCTCGCCATTCCGGCGCAGGGCGCGCGCCGCGCCGCCTACATGAAGTTCACGGCCGGCTCGTTCGAGGACTGGCCGGCGCTCGGCATCGCGGTCTCGCTCGAGCTCGACGGCGACACGGTGCGCAGCGCGATCGTGGTGGCCAGCGCCGCGACCGCGAAGGCGGTCCGGCTCGCAAGCGCGGAAGCAGCGCTCGCGGGCGCGCGTATCGACGACAAGGCGCTGGCGCGGGCCGGAGACGCCGGCGCGCAAGAGGCCGAGGTGATCTCGGACGTGCGCGGATCGGCGCCCTACAAGCGCGAGCTCATCCGCGTCCATGTCGGCCGCGCGGTGCGCCAGGCGCTCGCCCCCAATGGAGCAACCCACTGATGGCCACCACCACCCTCCCGGGCGGCGCCCAAAAGGGCGCGCAAGCCGGCAGCCAGATCGGCCGTTCGCTGCCGCGCCTCGAGGGGCGCGACAAGGTCTCGGGCCGCGCCGAATACACCCACAATCTGCGCCTGCCCGGCATGCTGTACGGAAAGATCTTCCGCAGCACCATCGCGCACGGCCGCATCAAGTCGATCGACACCAGCGCGGCGAAGAAAATCCCCGGCGTCTTCCGCGTCATCACGGCGGACGACATTCGCACCGTCATCCCGGATCCCTATTACGGCCCGGCATTCCACGACCAGCCGATCCTCGCGATCGACAAGGTCCGCTTCGTGGGCGAGCCGGTCGCGGTCGTGCTGGCGTCCGATCCGCATGTCGCCGAGCAGGCCGTGCAGGAGATCGTCGCCGAATACGAGGAGCTGCCGGCGGTCTACGACGAGATCGAGGCGATGACCTCGAAGGTCTATGTGCACGACGAGCTCAAGCCGGCAGGCGCCTTCGCGGACCTCAAGCATCTCACCGGGCGCAAGAACACGAATATCGCGCTCGACTTCAAGCTGCGGCGCGGCGACGTCGAGAAGGGTTTTGCCGAGTCCGCGCATCTCTTCGAGCACACTTTCCGCACCCAGAAGGTGCTGCACCTCGCGTTCGAGCCGTTCGTCTCGATCGCCGACGCGAAACCCTCCGCCGTCACCATCTACACGTCGTCGCAGGGTCCCTCGTTCGTGCGGGTCGAGATCGCGCGCCTGCTCGGCCTGCCCGAGAACCGCGTGCGCATCCGCGTGCCCTATGTGGGCGGCGGCTACGGCTCCAAGCTCTATATCAAGCTCGAGGCGCTGGTCACCGCGCTCTCGCTGCTGGCGCGGCGGCCCGTCAAGGTCGCACTCACGATGGAAGAGCAGTTCTACCAGATCACCAAGCATCCCTGCACTTTCCGCATCAAGAGCGGGGTCGACAAGGATGGCCGCATCGTCGCGCGCAAGTGCGAGGTGTACTGGAACGGCGGCGCCTATGCGGACGTCGGGTCCGCGGGTGACGCAGAAATCCGGCTTCACCGCGTCGGGGCCCTATGACATCGACAACGTCCATGTCGACTCCTACGCGCTCTACACCAACGTGACGCCGTCCGGCGCGCTGCGCGGCTTCGGCATCCAGCAGCTGGTGTGGGCCTACGAGAGCCACACCGACATGATGGCGCGCGCGCTCAAGCTCGACCCGGTCGCGTTCCGCAAGAAGAACATGCTGCGCAAGGGACAAAACCACGCAACCGGAACTCCTGTGAACGACGCGCCGCTCGAGGCGATCCTCGACCGCATCGCGGCGCGCCTGAACTGGGGCAAGCCGTTCGAGCGCGGGGCCGGCGCGGTCAAGCGCGGCCGCGGCCTCGCGATCGCCATCAAGGCGGTGATCGCGCCCACCACTTCGGTCGCGATCCTCAACGTCACGGCCGACGGCAGCCCGATCCTCTATTGCGGCACCGTCGACATGGGCCAGGGCTCCGACACCGCCATGGCGCAGATCGTCGGCGAGGTGCTCAACATGCCGGCCGAGTCGGTACGGGTGGTGCCGCGCGACACCGACATCACGCCCTACGACATGGGCACGCTCGGCTCGCGCTCGGTCTTCCACATGGGCCACGCGGTGCGAATGGCGGCCGAGGAAGCGCGCGCCAAGATCGCCGCGCTCGCGCGCGAGCTCGGCGAGCCGGAAGGCAGCAATATCCCGGTCGCCGAGCTGTTCAAGAAGAAATACGGCATGCAGGCCGGCAATATCGTGGGCAGCGGAAGCTACAAGCCCGACTACGTGTCGCCCCAGCCCGGCACCGGTCTCACCCCCAACGTGACCCCGTTCTGGATGGTGGCGGGTGCCGGCGCCGAGATCGAGATCGACACCGAGACCGGCAAGGTGACCGTGACGCGCCTGATCAACGTGGTCGACTGCGGCCGCCCGATCAATCCCAAGATCGTCGAGACGCAGATCTCCGGCGCCGCCCTGATGCAGCTCGGCTTCACCATGTTCGAGAAGATGCACATCGACGGCGGCCAGGTCACCAACGCGTCGCTCGCCGACTACAAGATCCCCGGCATCCTCGACGTACCGGCCGCGATGGAGAACGAGGCGATCGATTCGGTCCAGACCAATGGCCCGTTCGGCGCCAAGGGCGTCGGCGAGACCGCGACCTTCTGCGTGGCGCCCGCGATCGCCAACGCGATCGACGACGCGGTCGGCGTGCGGCTCACCGAGCTGCCGCTCAACGCCGAAGCGGTCTACCGCGCGATCCGCGCCCAGCAGAACAAGCCTCTCGGGGACGAGTGACATGACCGCAAGAACGATCAGCTTCACCCTCAACGGCGACCCGGTCAGCGCCGAGGTGGCGTCGCATCACACCATCCTGGAGGTGCTGCGCAACGAGTTCGCGCTCTACGGCGCGCGTGAGAGCTGCGGCCAGGGGCTGTGCGGCTGCTGCACCGTGCTGGTCGACGGCGCCGCGGTCTCGGGTTGTCTCTACCTGGCGGTTTTCGCGGACGGCGCCAAGGTGACGACGATCGAGTCGCTCGACGCGAGCGGCACGCTCGATCCGATCCAGGAGGCCTTCATCGAGCAGGGCGCGTTCCAATGCGGGTTCTGCACGCCCGGGTTCATCCTGATGACCACGCAACTGCTCGACCGCCATCCCGATCCGGACGACGAGCAGATCAAGCATTATCTCTCCGGCAACCTGTGCCGTTGCGCCGCCTATCCGGAGATCATCCAGGCGGTCAAATCCGCCGCGAAGAAGCGGCAAACGAGCCGCAAGTAAAGAATTTGAATAATAAGGGACGGGGGGACCCCATGTCGCAAGCGAGCATCACCGATACGCTGCCCTGGTGGCGCAGTCTCGACGGCAAGCAGTGGAACACGCTGCTGGCGTCCAATCTGGGCTGGCTGTTCGACGGCTATGAGACCTATGCGCTGATCATCTCGGTCGGCGTCGCGCTGCGCCAGCTGCTCGATCCCTCGCAGTACCCGCAGATTCCGGCCTATGCGGGAACGGTGATCGCCATCACGCTGCTCGGCTGGGGCATCGGCGGCCTGATCGGCGGAGTGGTCGCCGATTATATCGGGCGCAAGCGCACCATGATGCTGGCGATCCTGGCCTACTCGCTGATGACCGGGCTCTCCGCCTTCGCGTGGGACTGGATGTCGTTTGCGGCGTTGCGCTTCCTGGTCGGCGTCGCGATCGGGTCCGAATGGGTCACCGGCGCCTCGATCGTCTCCGAAATGTGGCCCGACCGCGCGCGCGGCAAAGGCGTCGGCCTGATGCAATGCGGGCTCGGCATCGGGTTCTTTCTCGCCTCGTTCGTCTGGCTGTTCATCAATCCGCTCGGCCCGGGCGCGTGGCGCTACATGTTCCTGCTCGGCATCCTGCCGGCGCTGCTGACCCTGTGGGTGCGGCGCGCCATCCCCGAATCGGAACCCTGGGAGCGCGTCAACGCGCAGCGGCACGCCGCGGTCGCGCGCAAGCGCAGCGGCGCCGCGCTGCAGGCCGGGGATCAAGCCTTGGCCCGCTTCACGGTCGCCGACCTGTTCGTCGAGGCCGAGATCCGCCGGCGCACGATCCTCTGTTTCCTGATGTCGCTCGCGACCACGTTCGCGTTCTGGGGCATCTCGACCTGGATTCCGCCCTATGTGGCGTCGGTAGCGACCGCCGCCGGCCTGCCCGGACAGCAATGGGCGAGCTATGCCGGCATGGCCTACAACGGCGCGTCGATCATCGGTTACGCGGGCTTCGGATTCCTCGCGGATGCCTATGGGCGCAAGCCGGTGACGCTGTTCTATGTGGCGGCGGCGTTCGTGATGGTGCCGATCTCGTTCCTGTGGGCGCATGATCTGGGCATCCTGCTGGTCTGCGCCGGACTGCTCGGCGTGTTCGTGTCGGGGCAGTACACCTGGATGTCGGCCTGGCTGCCCGAGCTGTTTCCCACCCGGATGCGCGCGACCGGCGCGGGCTTCGTGTTCAACATGCCGCGGCTGATCGCATGGGTCGGGCCGCTGATTGCCGGCACCCTGATCGCCAACTTCGGCGGCTTCGGACGCGCCGCCATGGCGATCTCGCTGATCTACATCATCAGCCTGGCGTCGGCGCCGTTCCTGCCGGAAACGCGGGGCAAGCCGCTGCCGGAGTGAGGCGGAAGAGACCGGCGTTGTCAGCGCGGGCGCGCCAAAAGGCCTCGCATGTGTTTCTGAACAAATGATAAGGAGGCTTGCGAAAGAATTTCGGCGGCAGGATTCCGTTCGGGCAGATCTCATTACCTCGACAAAGATAAGACGCTAACCTGGAGGGCTTAACATGAGCCTACATAGGGTTCCTTTGATCGGCGGATTGGCGGCCAACCAACTGCTCAACGTGTTAGCTCTCGTCATCCTCGTGACTTTGGCTATCAAGGCAGACGCTCAGTCGGTCTCGCCGCCCAATATCTCCCAAGGGCGCGCCTTGCTGGACGCAATTGGTATTGAAAATATAATGACGCCTCCGATGCATCAACAGATGCTCCAATTTATGAGACCTCTGCAGGAGGCGAACAAAGCCCGGCAGCAGGAGGTATTCGAGATATTCGACAAAGTCGTAATGCCTCAAGCGCTGTTGGCATATACGTCAGGCCCGATAAAGGATGAGATTGCGAAGTTCTATGCGCAGAATTTTTCTGTAGCCGAAATGGAGGAATTAACCGCCTTCTTCTCCACACCTCTCGGAAAAAAATATGCGAGCAAAAGCTCGTTCCTCAGCGATGGCATTCCTCGAATGTCTGTTCTCCTCCTGGGAAGCACGACGGTCCAGGGCGCGTTGCGGGGAGGACTGGCTGTCATCGAACAGCGTGGAATGGTGATACCTAAACCGGCCAATCCATAAATGGCCAATGACCAAGGTACACGGCTGATTGCCGGCACCCTGATCGCCAACTTCGGCGGCTTCGGACGCGCCGCCATGGCGATCTCGCTGATCTACATCATCAGCTTGGCGTCGGCGCCGTTCCTGCCGGAGACGCGGGGCAAGCCGCTGCCCGAGTGAGAGGGGCGACGTCCCGGAACGCTATTCCGCCTCCTGCGAGAGCCTGGCCTTGAGGCGCGGCGTCGCGAAGTCGAGAAAGGCACGCAGCTTCAGCGGCAGCAGCGGCTGACCCCTGTAGACGAGGCTGACGGGCGACGGCTCGGGCTCGAAATCGCGCAGCGCGATCACAAGCGCTCCGGCGCGAACCGCGCTCGCGATCTGGTAGGAGAGCACGCGCGTCACTCCGACCGATGCGATGGCGGCGTCGATGGCGGCTTCCGCCGTGTTGACGATGAGCCGCGAACGGATCGCGACGGACGCGATTGGCGGACCTGACGACCTGGCGGGCTTGGCCGGACCGAAGGTCCAGGTGTCCGGAGGCGCCAGCCCCTCGAAGCTGATGCAATCGTGCGCGCCGAGATCGCCGGGGATTTTCGGCGTGCCGCGCTCGGCGAAATAGGCGCGGGCTCGCGCACACGACGCGGCGGATCGCGCCGACCCGCGTCGCGACCAGACTGCTGTCCGGCAAGTCGCCGATGCGCAGCGCCACATCGACATGGTCCTCCAGCAGGTTGATCACGCGATCGGCGAGCGACATCCGGATGTCGATGTCGGGATAGGCCTTGAGAAATTCGATCGCGACCGGCAGGACGTGCAGGCGGCCGAAGACGATCGGCGCGGTGATCATCAGATCGCCGCGCGGCGCGCTGTACTCGCCCGCCGCGGCGCGCTCGGCCTCCCCGATATCCTCGAGGATGCGCTTGCAGGCCGCCACGTAGGACCGGCCCGCATCGGTCAGCGTCAGCCGCCGGCTCGTCCGATTGACCAGCCGCGTCCGCAGATGCGTTTCCAGCTCGGAAACCTTGCGGCTGACGGTGGCGAGCGGCATCCCGAGCTTGCGCGACGCCGCCGACAGGCTGCCGGCCTCGACCGCCGCCAGCAGCGTCGACATGGATTCGAGCCGGTCCATTTTGATTCCCATAATTTGGGAGGATAGCATACCAAATATACAGTATATTCACAATTTATGGAAGGGCGTAGATATCGGCGCATCGGCCATCCCGGCCGCACACACAAGGAAAGCCGCCATGTCCCGCATCCCGACCCCCGCCACGATCGACGACGCCCCCGCCGCCTCGCGACCGCTGCTCGAAGCCGTCAAGAAGCAACTCGGCATCGTGCCGAACCTGTTCCGTCTCGTCTCCAACAGCCCGGCTGCGCTGCGAAGGCTATCTCGGCCTGTCGGGCGCGCTGGCGCAAGGGCGCGCTGCCGGCCGCGACGCGCGAGCGCATCGCGCTGGCCGTCGCCGAGATCAACGGCTGCGACTACTGCCTGTCGGCCCACACCTATCTGGGCAAGAACCTCGCCAAGCTCGACGACGCCGAGATCGCCGCCAACCGCAGCGGCACATCCAACGATCCCAAGGGCGGACGCCGCCGTGCGCTTCGCCGCCAAGGTCGCGCGGGCGCGCGGCCACGTCAGCGACGACGATGTCCGCGCCGTCAAGCTCGCCGGCTACGACGACGCGCAGGTGATCGAGATCGTGCTCCACGTCGCGCTCAATACCTGGACGAACTACATCAACGAGGTCGCCAAGACCGACATCGACTTCCCGGCCGTATCGGCCGCCCGTCGCGCCGCTTGAGCGGCGCCGCGCGCACGCAACAACTTCATCGGAGATGATCATGCTCAAATTTGCATCGACCGCCGCTACCGCGGAGCCGCTTGCGGAGACCACGGCGACCGCCGCTCGCCGCCCCCGGCCCGGTCACCTACAATGTCGCCAAGATCCGCGGCCTCGATATTTTCTACCGCGAAGCCGGCTCGAAATCCGCGCCGACGATCCTGCTGCTGCACGGCTTCCCGTCTTCGTCCCATATGTTCCGCGACCTGATTCCGGCCCTCAGCACCAAGTATCACGTCATCGCGCCGGACTATCCGGGCTTCGGCCATTCGAGCGCGCCGTCGCCCAAAACCTTCACGTATACGTTTGCCAATGTGGCGGATGTGATCGACGAGCTCACCACGGTCATCGGGGTCGAGAGCTACGTGCTCTACATGCAGGACTATGGCGGCCCGGTCGGCATGCGCCTGGCCGTCAAGAATCCCGGCAAGGTGCTCGCGCTCGTCGTGCAGAATGCCGTCGTCAATGTCGAGGGCTGGAATCCCGAGATCGTCGCGAAATTCTCACCGGTCTGGCAGAACCGGACGCCCGAGACCGAGAAGCCGCTGCGCGAGTTCCTCACCGCCCAGACGACTCGATTTCAATATACGCACGGATCCACCCGCACCGACCGCCTGAGTCCCGACGCATGGACATACGACCAGGTGCTGCTCGACCGGCCCGGCAATGACGCGATTCAGATCGAGCTGCTCCATCGGTACCAGGACAACGTTGCCCAATATGCCGAGTGGCAGGACTATCTGAAGACCAAGCGGCCGCCGACGCTGGTCGCGTGGGGCGACAATGACCCGTTCTTCCGGGCCGAAGGACGCGACCTGTTCAAGAAATTAACGCCGGCGGCAGAAACCCACTCCTACGACGCCGGCCATTTCGCGCTTGAGACCCATGTGGGCGAGATCGCGACCGCCATGATGGATTTTCTGGGTCGCAACTTGTCCGCATCGCGCCGCGCCCAACCAAAATGACCCGCCATCGACCACGTCGCCGCCGGTGACAGCCCGATCGCAAGCGTCACCTACCGCAATCGCACAACGGAGCATGACCCATGACCTCTTCGAAAATCGTTCTCATTACCGGCGCCTCGACCGGCTTCGGTCGCGATACCGCCCAGACGCTCGGAAAAGCCGGCCATCGCGTATTTGCGTCCATGCGCGAAATCAACGGCAGGAACCAAGCGCACGCCGAGGCCCTGCGTGCTCAATCCATCGACGTCGTGGAGCTCGACGTATCGGCTGACGCCTCGGTGGAGCGCGCGGTCGCGGCCGTGCTTGCCAAAGCGGGCCGCATCGACGTGCTCGTCAACAATGCCGGCATCGCCTCGGCGGGCGTCACCGAGGCTTTCACGCCCGACCAGGCCAAGACCGTGCTCAACACCAACGTGGTCGGCATTCTGCGCACCACCCGCGCCGTCCTGCCGGGAATGCGCAAAAACCATGACGGCCTGATCATCAACATCGGCTCGATCCTCGGTCGCGTGACCTTCCCGTTCTTCGGCATCTACGGCGCCTCGAAGTTCGCGGTCGAGGCTTTGACCGAAAGCTATCGCTATGAGCTCTCGCAGCTCGGCATCGACGTCGCCCTGATCCAGCCGAGCGCCTATCCGACCGACATGTATGCCAATGTGCAGCAGCCGGCGGAGGCGGCGCGTGCGGGCGAATACGGCCCGACCGGCGATATCCCGGGCGCCATGTTCGCGCGCTTCATCAAGACGTTCCAAGCCGCGGACGCTCCCAAGCCGCACGACGTCGCGGTTGCGATCGCCAAATTGATCGCCTTGCCCAAGGGTCAGCGGCCGGCACGGTCCGTGGTCGGCGCGCCGTTCGGCGCCGACGCGGTCAACGATCAGACGGCGCGCGTGCAGGCCGCCGTGATCCAGGGCCTGGGTCTCGGGCACCTCGATCAGACGCAGGCATTGGCGGCGGCCGGGTGACCGCAAGACGGCGTCGATTCGGTCAGGTTCCGTCGCCGGCGCCCGCCGGCGTCGGCACCGTTTTTCTTCTGAACCAAAACCTCGCGGAAGGAGATAGCTGATGGTTTGCGAACCCAAGTCCGTCGTGAAAGCGTTTTATGCCGCGCTCGGACGCGGCGACGTCGCGGCTCTCGTAGGTCTCCTGGGTGACGACCTGGAATGGACCGAAGCCGAGAGCTTTCCGTACTATGGGGGAACGTGGACAAGCGCCCAGTCGGTCGTCGACAATCTGCTGGTACCCTTGGGGCGCGATTGGGACGCATTCTCCGCCACACCGCATGAATTTCTGACCGACGGCCCGCGCGTCGTCGGGCTTGGAACATATTCCGGCGTGTACAAGCGGACCGGAAAATCCATGTCGGCGCCGTTCGCTCACCTTTGGACCGTGGTCGGAACCAAGATAACGCGCTTCAATATGTACACGGACACCGCCAAGGTGCTCGCGGCGACGCGCGTCGGACCCGACACCCGGACGAATTGAACTTGCGGTCGCCAAGGCCGGCATCGGCTTGCGCGGCCGGTCACAAGACGGACCAACAATGGCGGGGGCCGACTGCGGCGCTCGACTCACAGGCGCCGGCGCGGACCATTTGCAAATTCACTCCCTTGTGGTTCGATGCGGCGCCGGAGCCGAGGCTCTGCATCAATCGGAGAAGCAACCCCATGAGCCGTCCGCCGCTTCCCCCGTTCAACGCCGAGACGGCAGCCCTCAAGGCGCGTATGGCGGAGGATGCCTGGAACACCCGCGACCCGGCGCGCGTCGCGCTCGCCTATACGGTCGACAGCCGCTGGCGCAACCGCGCCGAATGCCTGCAAGGCCGTCCCGCCATCGAGACGTTCCTGGCCCGCAAGTGGAGCCGGGAACTCGATTACCGGCTCATCAAGGAGGTCTGGGCCTTCCGGGAGAACCGCATCGCGGTGCGCTTTGCCTATGAATGGCATGACGACAGCGGCAATTGGTTCCGCAGCTACGGCAACGAGAACTGGGAGTTCGACGAGCACGGCCTGATGCGCACGCGCATCGCCAGCATCAACGATCTTCCGATCAAGGCGGACGAGCGCAAATATCACTGGGCTCTCGGCCGCCGTCCCGACGATCATCCGTCTCTGAGCGATCTCGGACTCTGAGAGGAATCCATCAGGAGGCGATCGTGAGCGCTTCGCATGTGCCTTCGAGCGACGTCGCTTTCACACCATCGGTCAAGGCGCTGCAGTCGCGCAAAGGTTCGCGCGACACCTACGGGCGCATGGAGGCGCGCGGCGGCTGGCAGACCCGCGTCACGCCCGATCTCGCCGGCTTCATCGCGGTCCAGACCAGCGTGTTTCTCGCCACGGTCAATGCCGAAGGCCACCCCTATATCCAGCACCGCGGCGGGCCGCCCGGCTTCCTGCGCGTCCTCGACGACAAGACGATCGGCTTCGCCGACTTCGCCGGCAATCGACAATATATCACCCAGGGCAATCTCGCGGACAATCCGAAGGCCCATCTTTTCCTGATCGACTACGTGCACGGCAAGCGCGTCAAGATCTGGGGCGAGGCGCGGGTCGTCGAGGGTGACACCGAGCTGATCGCCCGGCTGATGCCGGAAGACTACGCGGCACGCCCCGAGCAGGCGATCCTGTTCACGGTCTTGGCCTGGAACGCCAACTGCCCGCAGCACATTCCGCAGCGGTTCGACGCCGCCGACGTCGCCGCCGCGCTTGCGCAGCGCGACAAGCGCATCGCGACGCTGGAATCCGAGGTCAGGCGGCTGCGCGAGAAGTCCTGAATGATGAAATTGACGGGGCGGGTCGCAACCCTCGCGGCGCGGCCGGGACGTCGACGCTCGACAGATCGCCGATCTTGATCTCGACTGTCGACGACTGACGCGGCTCCAATGTCGCTGAACGCCAGGGTGACCAAAAAAAATAAAGCCCGGCGCAATAGGGAGCGCCGGGCTTCATCCGATGGACGGCGGCTTAGTAGTCGTGATGACGACGGTGCTTGATGACAACGACCTGATTGCGGTGGCCGCGATCCCAGCCGTAATGATGGCCGCGATCCATGTGGTGACGCTCGCCGTGTTCCTTGATGACGACCCTATTTTCCTCGGCTTTGGCCGACGTGATCATGGGCACCACGAACCCGACGGCGGCAAGCGCCGCCAGCGTGAGGACGATCTTGCGCATAATGTAATCTCCGTTGATTCCGCTCCCGCATGAGAACGCCTCGACCCCCATGTCGTTCCGCGCTTTGCGGATTTAATTCCTGAATGGCCATTCAAACTCTTCTGCCGAGGAGAGGCCAGCGAGCGAAAACGCATTGCAGGGCGCGGCGCAGCCGAGCGTGACTGATGCAACGACAGGCGGGTGCGGCAACGCTCCCACTATCAAAACCCCTCCCGGCTTGCTGTTTCCGCCGCGGCCGGAACGGTGTATCGGTTCGGTCATGACGCGAGGATGCGCGTGAGCCGCGAACCCATGCATGTGGAGACCGACGTCCTGATCATCGGATCGGGCGGCGCCGGCATGTATGCGGCGATCGAGGCCGCGCGCGCGGGCGCGCAGGTGTTTCTCGCCGACCGCAGCCTGATCGGGCGCGGCGGCGCGACCGTGATGGCGCAGATGACGGTCGCGGTCGCGCTCGGGGCGCAGACTCCCGACCATTGGAGCCATCACCTCGCCGACACGATCAAGGCCGGCCGCGGGCTGACGCGACGAACGGCTCGCGCGCCTGCTGTGCGAGGAAGGCCCCGAATGCATCCTCGAGATGGACCGCTGGGGCGTGGGCTGGGCGCGCCGGGACGGTCACATCACCCAGGCGATGGCGCCCGGTCATGACCGCCCGCGCTGCGCCTATGTGGATTTCCTCAATACCGGCCCGGCGGTGTCGAAGACGCTGCGCACGGTCGTCAACAAGACGGCCGGCATCCGCAAGGCCGGCGACATCCTGGTCGTCGATCTCGTGCAGCATGACGGCGAGGTCACGGGCGCGGTCGCGCTCCATCTCGCCAGCGGCGCCCCGGTGACGATCGCCGCCAAGGCGACCATCGTGGCCACCGGCGGGCTGACGCGGCTCTACCGCCGCAACAGCGCCTCGGCCAACATGGGCGGCGACGGCTACGCGCTGGCGCTGCGCGCGGGCGCGCCGCTCATCGACATGGAATTCGTGCAGTTCTTCCCGATCGGGCACCTGGCGCCGCGCCTGATCGGCATGGATCCGATCATGTGGGATCCGTTCCGCTACAAGCTGGGCGGCCGCCTGCTCAACGGCGAGAAAGAGGAATTCACCTCGCGCTACGGCACGCGCGAGGACGACAAATACGTGATCACGCGCGATCTCGCGACCTATGCCATCATCAAGGAGGTCGAGGCCGGGCGCGGCTCGCCCCATGGCGGGGCGTATCTGAGCTTCGAGCATTGCCCGGCGGCCGCGTTGCGCGACGCTTTCGGACCGGTGATCGACCGGCTCGCCGCCAACCACATCGATCTCACAAAAATGCCGGTCGAGGTCGCGCCGATCGCGCACTACCACATGGGCGGGGTGGTGGCGGACGCACGCATGGAAACCGAGGTGCCGGGCCTGCTCGCCGCCGGCGAGGCGGTCGGCGGCGCCAACGGCGCGAACCGGCTGTCCGGCAATGCGATCACCGAGGCGCTGGTGTTCGGCCGCCGCGCCGGCGCCAGCGCAGCCGCGCGCGCGCGCGTCGCCACGCCGGCGTTCCGGCCGGCGGATGCGGGCGCGGCGCTCGAGCTCGTCACGGCGGACGGCGGCCGGTCCGATCTCAACACCGCCGCCATGATCCAGGCCTTGCAGGCCGCCATGGCGGACGATGTCGGCCCGTTCCGCACCCGACCGAAGCTCATGCGCGCGCGCGCGACCATCGACGACCTCGCGGCTGCGCTCGGCGAGCGCCCGGCCGGCGACGGCAAGCCGTTCGACATGCGGCGGATCGACTGGCTCGATCTGCGCAATGCGCTCCTGGTCGCCCGCACCGTCACCGAGGCGGCACTCAAGCGCACCGAAAGCCGCGGCGCGCACCAGCGCGAGGATTTTCCCGGCATGGTGCCGGAATGGCAGGTCAACCAGATGGCGCGGCTCTCCGGCGGGCGCGTCGCGCTCTCGTCGGTCCCGGTGGCGGCCGAGGTCGCGGCGCAATGAACGCCACCCTCAAGATCTGGCGCGGCCTCGACGCCAAGACGGGGCGCTTCGAAACCTACGAGGTGCCGTTCGAGCCCGGCCAGTCGGTGCTCGACGGCCTGCGCTGGATCCGAGCTCAACCGCGACCCCTCGCTCGCGATCCGCTTCTCCTGCATCAACGCCAACGCGTGCAAGGAATGCATGATGGAGCTCGACGGCGAGACCGTCTATGCCTGCACGGCGCGGCTCGAGCCGCGCGAGATGGTGGTGAAGCCGCTGCACAACAAGACGCTGGTGCGCGACCTGGTGACCGAGATCGCGCCACCGGCGGAGCGGTTCAAGGGCTAGCCTCTCCTGCGTCATTGCGAGGAGCCGAAGGCGACGAAGCAATCTCGGCCAGGTTTGCGTGCGCGGCGGAGATTGCTTCGCTGCGCTCGCAATGACAAGAACTTGCGCGGCCCGGCCGGCCGCGAGGAAACGCACATGCCCGACATCCCCATCACGGTCGCATGCGGCGAATACGACCGCATCCGCGCGCTGCGCGAGGGCACGGTCCACATCGAGGGCTGCGCCGTCACCTATTCACCTGTCGAGGCCGAACCGCTGTTCGTCCGCAACCTGAAGAACCAGGAATTCGACGTCTCCGAGATGTCGTTCTCGACCTACATCACGCTGAAGGACCAGGGCGCGCATCACTACACGGCGATCCCGGTGTTCCTGTCGCGCGCGTTCCGCCATTCGGCGATCTTCGTGCGCACCGACCGCGGATCGCCTCGCCGGCCGACCTCAAAGGCAAGCGCGTCGGCACGCCCGAATATCTCACCACCATGCTGGTGTGGATGCGCGGCCTGCTGTCCGACGAATACGGCATCAAGCCGTCCGACCTGCGCTGGCGGCTCGGCGGCATGGAGCAGCCGGCTCGCAGAAGACGGCGAGCGCCCGAGCCGGTGGCGGGCGTCGAGATCGAGAACATCCCGGCCGACAAGACGCTCGCCGGCATGCTGGCCGACGGCGAGATCGATGCGTCTTCTCGGCGCGCCCGCCGTCATGCTTCCTCAAGGGCGCGCCCAACGTGGGACGGCTGTTCGCCGACTACCCGCGCGGTCGAGCAGGCCTATTACCGCAAGAGCGGCGTCTATCCGCTGATGCACGCGGTCGGCATCCGCAACTCGCTTGGTGGAGCAGCATCCCTGGATGGCGCGCGCAGTGTTCGACGCCTTCGTCAAGGCCAAGGAGATCGCGGTCGCCGACCTGCAGAAGCTCGCCGCCTTCTCGGTGACGCTGCCGTGGGTCGAGGCCGAGTACCGCGCCACGCAGGCGGTGCTGGGCAAGGACATCTGGCCGTACGGGGTCGAGGAGAACCGCAAGGCGATCGAGACGCTGTGCCGGTATCTGCACGAGCAGGGATTCACGCAGCGGCGGATGGCGGCGGACGAGTTGTTTGCGCCGATAGGGTGAGCCGTATGAGCAACTATGACGATACCCGTGACCGGGTAGCCGCGGTCCTCCACCAATTTCCGGGGCCGGTGATGATTTCCGCACCTAAATTGAAGCGGGTTGGAGCGTGTATGGCCGCAATGCTTCTGATCGGCGTATTTGCTTGGCACGCTTGGCATGTAGACCATTGGAATCTGCAGCAAGTGATCTTTTACGGGTCTGCGGCCCTTATATGCATTGCCGTCCAGATCCTCGCTCTATTGTCGTTATTTACCAACTTAAACTTCATCAGACTTGATGCGGATGGCTTCAACGTTCAATTTCCGTGGAAACTCCAGCGTCGCTGTTGGAAGGATGTCAACGGATTTAATGCTTGTTGGAGGGGGAAGGGTCGGGTCGTCGCGTTCACAGATGAAACCGGCCGCAACACATTTCTTAATTACACATACGGCTTCACGAAGGATGAATTTGCGCGCCTCATGGCCGAATGGCGTCAGCGCGCCCTTGCGATGCCAAGCTGAAACCTCAGCCAGTATTCAAGACGGTTCGCCCCTTCACGCCAACTCCAGCAATATCTCCACCAGCCGATCCGGCGCGTCGACCATGACGTCGTGGCCGCTCGGAACCTCGTAGGTGCGCCAGGACGGGTCGGCTTTCTTGGCCGCGTAGTATTTGTCGAAGGCGGGCTGCGGATAGGCGGGCGCGCGGATGTAGGTTTTCTTCGCCACCTTCTCGCGCGCGCCGGTGAGCTTGATCTGCGAGAAGGCGAGCGCGAGCGGCTGCGCGGTGGTCTTGGAATCCACCCAGGCGCGGTCCTTCTCGTTTACATGGAACGCGGAGGCCGGCGGCGCCGGGCGCGAGATCTCGCCTTTCTGCTGCGCTTCCAGCGTCCCTTTGCGGCTGAAGTCGGAGGCGAAATCGAAACCCTTCTGGCCGTCCTCGGGCACGAAGGCGTCGAGGAAGACGATCGACGCGACGCGGTCGAGGATTTTTTCGAGCGCGCCCGAGACCGGCCAGCCGCCGTAGGAATGAGCGACCAGGCAGATGCCCTTGAGGTCTTCCCATTTGATGACGTTGACCACGTCGGCGATGTGGGTATCGAGATCGATCGCCGGGCTCATGAGGTGCGAGCGCTCGCCCAGGCCGGTGAGCGTCGGCGTGAACACCTTGTGGCCCTGCTTCTCCAGCCGGTCGGCGACGCGGCGCCAGCACCAGCCGCCATGCCAGGCGCCATGCACCAGCACGAAAGTCTTCTGCGCCGTCTGGGCGCCAGCCTGTGTTGCGGCGCCGGCGACCGCGGCCGCGCCGAGGCCCGCGCCTGCGGTGAGAAGGTTGCGACGCGTCGGCTCTCGTTCGTGTGTCGGCATGATGGTCTTCCCTGACTTCTTGTCTGGCGACCATTCAAGCAAGCCGGCGAGGATCAGGACAAGAGCACAGGGGGCGATTACTTGGGCGGCCGCCCACCCTGCGCGGGCGCAGGATGATGGCCGTGATCATGATCGTGGTGATGATGATCGCCATCATGGTGGTGATCGTGATCATGGCCATGCGAGTGATCATGTGCGTGATCATCCTCGTGATGGTGCAGCCGCTGGCGCGGACGGGGCCCGCGCGGATCCTCGCTGAAGACGAGCGACTTGATGGTCACCGGCACCGTCAGGGACGGATAGCGGATGCGGCCGAGATCGATATAGTCAAAGTCCCACAGCACCACGCCGTCGATCACCAGGAGCTCGCTCGCGACCCCCATCTCGTCGCGCAGGATGTGGCCGAGGGTCTGCGCCACGTCGCCATCCAGCATGATGTAGAGCGATTGGCGCGCCGCGATGCGCGCCGCCAGGGCGCGCCGAATGCCTTCCGCGAAGGCGGCGAGGCGCTCATAGGCGGGCACGCCCGTCCAACGGAACGCAAGCGCGATCTCGCGCTCCTCCTCGACGTCGAAGGCGACGAGGTGGCTGCGGATCGCCTGCGCGACCTTGTCGGGATCGATCGTCTCCTCGCACACATAGGGCGGCTGCAGGACCTGCAGGTTGCGGCGCGGAAGCAGCACGCCCGGGGTCGAGATGTAGCTGGTGTTGCCGCTGAGCTGCACGCTGTATTCGGACGCTCCGAGCGCGGTCGCGCGGATGCATTCGCCGGCGGTGAGCAGCGGCCAGGGGAAATCGCCGCGATCGAGGCGCGCGCGGATGGCGCGGCCGAGCCGCCGGCCCATGTCGCCGAAGTCGCGCGTCTCACGGCCATAGACGTATTCGCCGACGCCGCCCGAGAACATGATCCCATCGATACGGCCCAGATCGGCGATCGGGTCTGTCAGATAGAGGTGCGCGATGTCGTGCGGCAGCGGGCGCGTCCTGATGGCCGCCACCAGGGTGTCGGCCATCTGGTCCGCCACCTTGTCCATGTCGGATCCGCTCACGCGGTCGCCGCGGTTCCATGAAAAGCCCGCGCGCCTGGCGTGATGGCGGCCCGCCGGGTCGAGCCGCACGATGGTGCCGCTCTCGTCCGTCACCTGCAGGCGGCCGCCGACATGCACCGCGGCGGTGGCCGTCACCTTGCCGTTCTCGACCAGGCCGAGCTTGGTGGTGCCGCCCCCGATGTCGATGTTCAGGATGCGCTTGTGTTCATCGCTCGACACCCGCGCGGCGCCCGACCCGTAGGCGGCGAGCATCGACTCCATGTGATGGCCGGCGGTGGCGCACACGAAGTCGCCGCCCTTCTCGGCGATCACGGCCGCGATCGCCTGCGCGTTCTCGCGCCGCAGCGCCTCGCCGGTCAGGATCACCACGCCGGTGTCGATGTCGTCCGGGCCGATGCGCGCCGCCGCATAGGCGTCGTCGATGATGGCGCCGAGCTTCGCCTCGTCGATGCGCTCCTCGCTCGCATAGGGGGTGAGGGCGACCGGCGACTGAAAGAGCGTCTCGCGCGAGACCACGTAATAGCGGCTGGTGAGCTCCTCGCCGAGCCGGCGCAGGTTGATGCGCGAGAAGATGACCTGCGTGCCGGACGAGCCGATGTCGACCCCGACCGTCGTCAGCGACACGTGGTCGGCGATCCAGATCGGATTTTCCTCGAGCGGCAGGTCGTCGGGAAAATCGTGATCGTGGTCCGCATAGCCGTCATGGGTATGCGTGAGATCGATCCCGAGGCTGTGATCCGCGACCGTATGGCTCTGCGCGTCCTTGGGCTCGTCGGACCCCGGCATTAAACGACCTCCGTGAAAGATGGGCTTGCATTATCATGGGGTATGCACTTATTCATCATCTATCTTGCTCGCTGTCTTCGAACTTCGAACCGATGAGGTTTGCCATGCGCCGCGCCGTTCTCGCCGCTTCTCTCGTCCTCTTGCCGACCCTGGCTCTGGCCCATCCTGGCGCGGCCGGGCATAGCCATGACCTGGCGAGCGGATTCTTGCACCCGATCGGCGGGCTCGATCACGTGCTCGCCATGGTGGCGGTCGGCCTGTTCGCGGCCCAGCTCGGCGGCCGCGCCCTGTGGCTGGTGCCGGCGAGCTTCGTCGCCATGATGGCGGTCGCCGGCGTCGCCGGCATGAGCGGGATCGCCTTGCCGTCGACCCAGACCGGCATTGCGTTGTCGGTCATCGTGCTGGGTGGCGCGATCGCGCTCCGCCTCGCCATGCCGGTCGCCGTCGCGATGGCGCTGGTCGGCTTCTTCGCGATGTTCCACGGCTACGCGCACGGGACCGAGACGCCCGAGACGGCATCGGGCCTGCTCTATGGCGCCGGCTTCGTGGCGGCGACCGCGATGCTGCATGGGCTCGGAGTCGGGATCGGCCTCGCGGTCGGCCGGCTCGACACCGATTACGCCCGGCAGTTGGTTCGTATCGCCGGCTGCGCGGCGGCTGTGATCGGCGTGGCGCTGCTGGCCGGCGCGGTCTGAACTACTCATCAGTCATTGCGAGCCCTCGGGCCTTGCCTTCGGCAAGCCCAAGGACAGGCTCCGCGAAGCAATCTCAACCACACGTTTCGCGGCCGAGATTGCTTCGGCGTGCTTCGCACGCCTCGCAATGACAATTACGCCGCCTTTGGCGGCAGCTCGACGAGCTCGGCCTGGTAGGCGGTGTCCATCTTGGGGGTGAGGCCGTGTTTCGCCAGCTCCTGGGCGAACATCGTGCGGATCTCGGGCCTCTCGTCCGCGTAGTCGATCTGGTCGCCGCCGATGCGGCGGCTGATCCAGGCCTTGGGCACCCCCTGGCCGTTGCGGATCGACACCACCTCGTGCTTGAACGCGAGATAGCGCGCCGGCGTGTTGCCGGTGTTGAAGTGCTGGTGCAGCCACATGTTGGGCGGCACGATCATGCTGCCGACCTGCCATTCGTAGCGGCGCGGCTCCTCGCCTTCCGGCCACATCAGCGAATAGCCTTCGCCGTTGAGGATGATCACGTGGGCGCCCGGCCCGTGGCAGTGGCCCTTCTTGTAGGTGCCGATCGGGAATTGCGAGATGTGGCTGTTCATCGAGCCCTTGGCCATGTTGAAGCGGATATGGCCGCCGCCCGCCCCGCGCTCCTTGGCGCTGATGAGCGGCAGGTTGACCGCGTCGGCGACGAAATTGGTCTGCAGCAGCAGGCCCTTCTGCTCGCCCTTGGCGCTGAAATAGTCGGGCTCGCCGTTGAAGCGGCCCTTGAAGTCGTGCTTCGAGTTGAAGACGAAATCGATGTCCTCGTAGAGATTGATCACCGGCGGGCCGTTGGTCACCGCGACGTAGCGCGCCGGCTCCTTGCCGGAACCGTTGAAATGCTGGTGCCAGGCATTGAGGGGAATCGCGAACAACGCACCCGCCTTCCACTCGAACGTGATGCGGTGGCCGGCGTCGTTCCACACCGTGGTCGAGCCGCGCCCGTCGAGCACCAGGATCATCTCCTCGAACAGCTGGCGGTGGGGCTCGAGCTTCTTGCCCGGCGGGATCTCGCACACATAGCAGTCGTTGGAGGTGCGCGACGCCTCGTGATTGATGAACACGAAATTGCCGCCCCGGCGCGCCCACGGCTTGAGCTCCACGGTGTGCAGGCTCGGCACGTAATGGGCGCCGATGATGTCGAGGCCCTCGCCGCGGATGAAGCGCGTATAGGGGGTATCCTTCTCGGTAGCGAATTTCTTCGCCAGCTCATCCGACACGATGGCGTTCTTGGCCATGGGGGTCTCTCCTCAATTCTTTCAAAGTTCGATGACGACTTTTCCGTTCTCGACCTTCGCCGGATAGGTCTTCATCGGAATCATGCACGGCGGCGAGACGACCTCGCCGGTGCGAATGTTGAACTGCCCGTTGTGAAAATTGCATTCCACCACGTCGCCCTCGATATAGCCTTCCGACAGCGAGCCCGGGCCGTGGGTGCAGGTGTCGTCCATCACGTAATATTCGCCGTCGACATTGAACACCGCGAGCGAGCGCCCGTGGGTCTCGACCTTGATCGCGGCACCCGCCGCCACGTCGCCGGCGCCGCACAGTTCCACCTTTTCAGTCATGCCTGCTCGACTCTTGCCTGTTTGGCGGCCTCAATTGACGGCTCTCCGGGCGGTGTGTAGCGTGTTTTCCCATAATGGAACAGCGTTCCGTATAGAGGAACACAGCGCGGCCGCAACCTTTCGATCCCGACCGCGGTTGAGGTTCTGTCTTCGCCTGTGTGCCAAACCGGCGTGGATCGCGCAATGTTCCGATGGCCGAACGAAACCGCCCGGAGACGTCCGATGCTGCGACAAGAACAGAACAACCTGCTGACCCAGACCGGCCCCGGCACTCCGATGGGCCAGTTGTTCCGGTGCAATTGGATCCCGGCGCTGCTCGCCGAGGAACTACCCGAGAACGACTGCCCGCCGGTGCGGGTCAAGCTCCTGTCCGAGCGCCTGCTCGCGTTCCGCGACACGCAGGGCCGCCTCGGCTTGATCGACGAGTTCTGCGCCCATCGCGGCGTCTCGCTGTGGTTCGGCCGCAACGAGGACGGCGGGCTGCGCTGCCCCTATCACGGCTGGAAATACGACACGAACGGGCAATGCGTCGACGTGCCGTCCGAGCCGGCGGAAAGCGGCTACTGCAACAAGATCAAGCTCAAGTCCTACCCGCTGATCGAGAAGGGCGGCGTGCTATGGGCCTATATGGGGGCGCCCGAGAAGCGGCCGCCGGAGCCCGCCTGGGAATTTGCGACGGTACCCGAGCGGCATCGCTTCGTGAGCAAGCGGATGCAGGAATCCAACTGGCTGCAGGCGATGGAAGGCGGCATCGATTCGAGCCATGTGTCGTGGCTCCATCGCGGCGACCTGCACAGCGATCCGCTGTTCAAGGGCGCCAAGGGCAACCAGTACAATCTCGGCGACGCGCGGCCGGTGTTCGAGGTGGTCGAGAGCGCGGGCGGACTCTTTATCGGGGCACGCCGCAACGCCGAGAACGGACACTATTATTGGCGGATCACCCCCTGGGTGATGCCGTCCTTCACGATGATCGCGCCGCGCGGCAACCATTCGGTGCACGGCCACTTCTGGGTCCCGATCGACGACGACAATTGCTGGACCTGGAGCTTCGACTATCACCCGATCCGCGAGCTCACGGCGGCGGAAGTCGCGGCCATGCGCGAGGGCAAGGGCATCCACGTGACCTATGTGCCCGGCAGCTATCGGCCGGCCGCCAACAAGGACAATGACTATATGATGGACCGCGCGGCCCAGAAGGCCGGCCGCTACTACAGCGGCGTCGCCGGCATCGCCATGCAGGACGCCTCGCTGCAGGAAAGCATGGGCCCGATTGTCGACCGCACCAAGGAGAACCTGGTCTCGACCGACAATGGGATCATCATGGCGCGCCATCGCCTGATGCGCGCCGCCAAGGCGCTGGTCGAGAAGGGCGTGACGCCTCCGGGCGTCGATCCCGAGCACCAGAAGATCCGCTCGGTCGCAATCGTGCTGCCGGCGGACGTGCCTTACAAGGAGGGCGCCAAGGAGGCGCTCATCGCAAAGCCGGGCGTCGCGCCCGCGTCGGTCTGAGCATGCAGAGCGAAAGCGCCAGGATGTCCTCGGCCGCCGAGGCGCGGTTCCGGATCGATGCGCCGAATTCGAAGCCGCGCGCCATCAAGATCATCGCGCTCGATGCGCCGAGCGAGCGCGTGGTCAAGCGGCTCGCGCAGGCGACCTGGAACCATGCCAGCTTCTTCACCGCATCGGCCTTCTCGGGCGCCCCGCGCAAAGGCGAAAGCTTCTCGATGACCGGCTGGCTGAGCGACGTCGCCGGCCGCACTACCGATCTGATCAATGAGGTCAATTCGGCCGACCTGGTCGTGATGGTGGCGACCGCGGGCCAGAATGCGTCCGCCGCGACCATCATCGGCGAGGCCTGCAGCCTCAAGCGCGTCAACACGACCGGCCTCATCATCGGCGGCCCGGGGACGACCGACGAAGCGCTGTCCAAGACGCTGGCGCAGCTGCGCCCCTGGTCGCTGATGCTCGTGATCTCGAGCGCCGAGGACTATATTGCGGACATGTTGGTGGCGTTGCGGGCGTGAGCAAATGCGTCGCGCTCCCTCTCCCCGCTTGCGGGGAGAGGGTCGGGGTGAGGGGGCGTTTCCGAGCGCTCGAACTCGCGCAGACGCCCCCTCACCCGACATCCTCGCTGTCGCTCGGATGTCGACCCCGGATCAAGTCCGGGGCAGGCTCTCTCCCCGCAGGTGGGGAGAGGTGCTCTGTGCAATTGGCAAGTTCACACCCCAGCGCCGCGATGCCCGATGCGGGCCGAGATGGCGTCAGCGGTTTCGATCACATGCGGCATGAAAGCGGTCAGCGCCTTCTTCGACAGCCGGCTCACCGGCCCGGCGACGCCGACGGCCGCCACCACCTCGCCGGCGTCGTTGCGGATCGGCGCCGCGATGCAGCGCACGCCGATCTCGCTCTCCTCGTCCTCGATCGCGCAGCCCTTCTGGCGCACCGCATCGAGCGCACGCAGGAGCTTGTCGGGATCGGTGATGGTCTGCGGGGTGCGCGCATGAAGGCCCGTGCGGATCACCGCCTGCACCACCTCGGGCGGCCGGAACGCCAGGATCGCCTGGCCTTCGGCCGTGCAATAGGCCGGCTTGCGCAGCCCGAGATCGGAGCGCATGCGGATCGCCTGGGTGCTCTCGAGAAAATACACATACATGATGTCGGTGCCGTCGAGGATCGCGAGGTGGACGGTCTCGTTGGTGGTTTGGCGCAGCGAAAAAAGGTGGGGCCGCGCCTCCTCCGACACGTTCATCCGCCGGCGCACCAGGGTGCCGAGCCGGAACAGCGCGATGCCGAGCCGGTACTTGCCGGTGACGCGGTCCTGCTCCAGGAGACCCTCGGACACCAGCGTCGCCGCCAGCCGGTGCGCGGTGCTCTTGGCGACGCCGAGGCGCTTCGCCAGCGTGCTGATCCCGATCTCGACCTCGTCCTCGGAAAACGCCTTGAGCAGCTCGATCGCGGTCGCGACCGACGACAGGCGCCGGCGCTCGGCGCCGTCCTTCGTTCTGCCCGGCTTGGTGTCCATTCCCTGTCCGTTGCCCGCCGTTTGCCGCGCCCACCATGTCAAATGCGCCGCCGCGCCACAAGAACGCAACGAACGGAGGCCGCATGAGCGGGGCACGCAACATCGTGGTGATCGGCGGCGGCCCCGCCGGCGTGTTCGCCGCCATCGGAGCAAAACGGCAGGATCCGACCGCCGCCGTCACCCTGCTCACCGACGAAGCGTGCGAGCCCTACGAGAAACCGCCGCTGTCGAAGGCGGTGCTCATGGGCAAGGCCGCGCCGCACGACGCGCCGATCGCCGGACCGCAGGGCCTTGCGGGGCACGGCGCGATCCTGGAGCTGAATGCGACATGCAGCGCGATCGACCGGGCCGCCCGCGCGGTGGCGACCGCCGGCGGCAAACGCTTCCCTTACGACTCGCTGGTGATCGCGACCGGCTCGCTGGTGCGCGAAATTCCATCCCTGCCGCCCGGCATGCCGCGCGTGCACTATCTGCGCACCGAGACCCAGGCGCGCGCGCTCGCGGCCGAGCTCCGGCGTTCGCAGCATCTGGTCGTGATCGGCGGCGGATTGATCGGGCTGGAGGTCGCCGCGTCGGCGGCCGAGCTCGGCGTGCGCACGACCGTAGTCGAGATGGCGCCGCGGATTCTGGCGCGGGTTTGCGACGAGGAGACCGGCGCGCGCATCCACGAGGAGCATCGCCGGCGCGGCGTCGATATCCGGACCAGTACGGCGCTGGCGGCCGCACAGACGGCGCCCGACGGCAGCATTGTGATCACCACCGGCAGCGGCGAGACGATCGCGGCCGATATCGTGGTGGTGGGCACCGGCGCCAAGCCCGACGACGGACTGGCGGCGGCGGCCGGCATCAAGACCGACAACGGCATCGTGGTCGATGAATTCTGCCGCACCTCCGATCCCGCCGTTTGGGCCGCCGGCGACGTCGTGCGCTTTCCCGGCCCGCACGGCCTGGTGCGGCTGGAAGACTGGCGGCACGCACAGGACCAGGGCGCGGTCGCCGGCCGCAACGCGGCCGGCGCGACCGAGCCCTACCGCAGCGTGCCCTCGTTCTGGTCAGAGCAGTACGACCTCTATCTCCAGGGCGTGGGCTGGCCATCGGCCGCGGCGCAGCGCGTGCGCCGGCCGCTGCCCGCCAACAGCATGCTGATGTTCGAGACCGACGGAACGCGCGTCACCGCGGCGCTCGGCATCAACGCGCAACGCGACATCGCGGCCGTGCGCCGGCTGATCGAGCGGCGCATCCCGGTCGACGGCGCCGCACTGGCCGATCCGGCGCGCCCGCTCGCCGAATTCCTCAAGGTCAAAGCGTGAAGCAAAAGCAAACAAGAACAACCACGAACGGAGTCCCCCATGCATGATGTCCCCGGCAGTCACTGGCACGAACCCTCGGCGGGCAAGCGCGCGGGCTTTGGAAAATTCGGCCGTCCAAAGACGCCCTATGACCTTTTCATGGAGTTGGAGGGGATCCCGATCTTCCGCGATATCGGGGTGAGCAAGGTGCAGAATCTGCCGCTCGCCCCGTGGAAGCGCCTGGGCGGGCGCGGCACCTACATCCAGCTCTACGGCACCGAAGGCAAATGGGGCTCCTACGTGGTCGAGGTGCCGGGCGCCGGCGCCCTCAATGCCGAAAAGCATCTCTACGAGGAGATCTACTACGTGGTGGAGGGCCGCGGCACGACCGAGGTCTGGCTCGACCACGACAGCAAGCGCCACGTGTTCGAGTGGCAGGCCGGCTCGATGTTCTCGATTCCCGTGAATGCCTGGCACCGCATCGTGAATGCGAGCTCGGCGCCCGCCATGCTGCTGGGCGGCACGACCGCACCGAACCTGATGAACCTGATCAACAATGTGGGGGCGATCTTCGATTGCCCCTATCAGTTCCGCGATCGCTTCTCGGGCGCCGACGACTTCTACAAATACCGGGACGACATCGAGCCCGACCCGGTGCGCGGGCTCGCGATGCGCCGCACCAACTTCATCCCCGACATCGTCAACTGCGACCTGCCGCTCGACAACCGCCGCTCGCCCGGCTACCGGCGGGTCGAGCCGTTCATGACCGGCAACACCTTCTATCTGTGGATCGCCCAGCACGAGAACGGCCGCTATTCCAAGGCACATGCCCACACCTCGGCGGCGGTGCTCATCTGCCTCAAGGGCAAGGGCTACACCTACACGTGGCCGGAGCATTCGGGCGTCACGCCTTGGAAGGACGGCAAGAGCCACCTGATCAAGCGGGTGGATTACGAGCCGGTCGGCATGGTGTCGGCGGCGCCCGGCGGCGCGCGCTGGTTCCACCAGCATTTCGGCGTGTCGAAGGATCCGCTGCGGCTCACCGCCTGGTTCGGACCGCATTCGCCCGGCCGCGAGCCCGGCCCGCCGGGCGAGACCCACACCGACTATACCGGCATGGACATCCCGGAGGGAGGCAGCGCCATCCCGTATTGGATGGAGGACCCCTTCATCGCCAAGGAATATACCGAGACGCTGATCCGCAACGGCGCGCAGAACCGGATGGATCCGCAGTTCTACCAAAAGGGCTACAAGGGCGAGCTGCCGAAGGAGTAATGCGCCGCGCGCACGGCTCACCTCTCCCCGCTTGCGGGGAGAGGTCGACATCCGAGCGTGAGCGAAGGATGTCGGGTGAGGGGGTGCTTCCGCGAGTCCTGAGCACGTGGAAACGCCCCCTCACCCCGACCCTCTCCCCGCAAGCGGGGAGAGGGAGCCCGCCGAGTTCGCGGCGGCGCTGACTGTGCTACAACACCGGCCGAGTCCCAGGAGTAACCGCCATGCATGATGTTCCCGGCAGCCACTGGCACGAGCCCTCGGCGGGCAAGCGCGCGGGTTTTGGGAAATTCGGCCGTCCGAAGACGCCCTACGACCTGTTCATGGAATCCGAGGGCATCCCGGTGTTCCGCGACATCGGGGTGAGCAAGGTGCAAAACCTGCCGCTCGCCCCGTGGAAACGTATGGGCGGACGCGGCACCTACATCCAGCTCCATGGCACCGAGGGCAAATGGGGCTCCTACCTGGTCGAGGTGCCGGGCGCGGGCGCGCTCAACGCCGAGAAGCATCTCTACGAGGAGGTCTACTATGTGGTGGAGGGCCGCGGCACGACGGAAGTCTGGCTCGACAACGACACCAAGAAGCACGTGTTCGAGTGGCAGAAGGGCTCGCTGTTCTCGATTCCCGTCAACGCCTGGCACCGCATCGTGAATGCGAGCTCGGCGCCCGCCCTGCTGCTCGGCGGCACCACGGCACCGAACCTGATGAATCTGATCAACAATGTGGGCGCGATCTTTGATTGCCCCTACCAGTTCCGCGATCGCTTCTCTGGCGCCGACGATTTCTACAAGTACAAGGACGACATCGAGCCCGACCCGGTGCGCGGGCTCGCGATGCGCCGCACGAATTTCGTGCCCGACATCGACAACTGCGATCTGCCGCTCGACAACCGCCGCTCGCCCGGCTTCCGGCGGGTCGAGCCGTTCATGACCGGCAACACTTTCTATCTGTGGATCGGCCAGCACGAGAACGGCCGCTATTCCAAGGCGCACGCTCACACCTCGGCGGCGGTGCTGATCTGCATCAAGGGCAAGGGCTACACCTATACGTGGCCGGAGCGGCTCGGCGTAACGCCCTGGAAGGACGGCCATCAGAACGAAATCAAGCGGGTCGACTACGAGCCGGTCGGTATGGTGTCGGCGGCGCCCGGTGGGGCGCGCTGGTTCCACCAGCATTTCGGCGCCTCCAAGGACCCGCTGCGGCTGACTGCCTGGTTCGGCCCGCACAATCCCGGCCGCGAGCCCGGACCGCCCGGCGAAAAACACATCGACTATACCGGCATGGACATTACTGAGGGCGGGTCGGCGATCCCCTACTGGATGGAAGATCCCTTCATCGCCAAGGAATACACCGAGACGCTCCGGCGCAACGGCACGCAAAACCGCATGGACCCGCAATTCTACGACAAGAATTACAAGGGCGAATTGCCGAAGGAATGAGGGGCGTCGTCCCACACACTCCGTCTTGCCCGGGCTTGTCCCGGGCATCCACGTCTTAGCGGCGGCGCCGCCGAGCAAGGCGTGGATGGCCGGGACAAGCCCACGGCTGTCCGGTTGGATTTTGTTGGACAGGGCGCATGGCATGGATTCTTCTGCGTTTCGAGCGTTTGGCCGCGTTCGAGACACGGAAGGGAGACCACGCCATGCTGCATCAGAATAGCGTATTTCACAGTCTATTGAAGCTGGTTCCTTGGCATAAGTTGGAACGATCTGTTGAGAAGCATGGCGCCGACGAACGGTCGCGCAAGTTGACGACGAAGCGGCATCTCACTGCGTTGCTCTACGGGCAGTTCAGCGGCGCAATTGGCTTGCGGGAGATCGTCGGCGGCATGGCGAGCCACGAGACGCGGCTCTATCATCTGGGCGCTGCCCCGGTAAAGCGCTCGACCATGTCGGATGCCAATAGGGATAGACCATGGCAGGTTTTCAGCGAACTCTTCAACGAGATGCTGGGACAAGTGCATCGCGGGCTGCGACGGGCAGCCGGCGAGGCGGTGTTGCTCATTGATTCGACGAGTGTACGGCTCTCCCGCCTCAGCCAGGACTGGGCGACATTTTCGACCAATGTGTATGGAGCCAAGGCGCATATCATCTATGATCCAAATGCTGATCGACCGGTTTATTTTGCGGTGACACCGGCCAACGTGAACGACATCACGGCGGCCCAAGCCATGCCGATTGAGGCTGGCGCGACCTATGTCTATGACCTCGGCTACTACGACTATGGCTGGTGGGCGGAACTCGACGACGCCGGTTGTCGCTTTGTGACGCGGCTGAAGAAGAACACGCCATTCACCGTAGTGCGCAAGAACCGCGTCCCTGACGGCAGCAATATTGTCAGCGACTGTATCGGTCATCTGCCGGCGCGGCTGGCGGCCAGCCGCAACAACCCGCTGCAAGTGCCGGTCCGGGAGATCCGGGTCGTCATCGAGACCGGCAAGATGTTGCGCATTGTCACCAATGATCTCGATGCGCCGGCACAGGAGATCGCAGATCTCTACAAGCAGCGCTGGCAGATCGAGCTGTTCTTTCGCTGGATCAAACAAACCTTGAGAATCAAGCGCTTCATTGGGGTCTCCGAGAACGCAGTGCGCATTCAGATTGCCGTCGCCCTGATCGTGTTTCTTCTCTTGCGCATGGCCCAGGCGGCGCAAAAGGCGGTGCAGAGCCCCCTCGAGTTCGCCCGACTCGTGCGCACAAATCTCATGCACAGACGCCCCATCGACCGGCTGCTCGAACCCCTTCAGCCCATCGATGCGAACCCAAATCAGTTGAAACTTGGCCTATACTTCACATGAACCGGACAGCCGTGGGACAAGCCCGGCCATGACGAGGATGGAGCATCATGAACAATGCCGGTGATTGAACACGACGAGGACGGCGGGCGGATCTTCTTTTCCAGCACCGGACGCACGCTCGCCGACGAAGACCAGATCTGCGTCCTGAGCGTCGGCGTCGACATCGGCTCGTCGACCTCCCATTTGGTGTTCTCCCGCATTGTGCTGGAGCGGCTCGATTCCCGCTACGTCGTGACGGAGCGCGAGACCTTCTATCAGTCCGACATTCTGCTCACCCCCTATGCGGCCGAGGACACGATCGACGCGGACGCGCTGGGCGCGTTCATCGGCAAGCAGTACGAGAACGCCATGGTCGACCCCGAGGAGATCGACGCCGGCGCGCTGATCCTCACCGGCGTCGCGGTGCGGCGCAGCAATGCGCGCCGGATCGGCGAACTGTTCGCCGCGCAGGCCGGCAAGCTGGTGGCGGTGAGCGCCGGCGACAGCCTGGAGACCGTGATGGCGGCCTACGGGTCGGGCGCGGTGGCGCGCTCGATCCGCGACGAGGCGGTAGTAATGAATGTCGACGTCGGCGGCGGCACCTCGAAGATCGCGGTCTGCGCCAAGGGCGAGGTCATCGCGATCACGGCCGCCGACATCGGGGCGCGCCTCGTCTGCGTCGACCCGGCCGGGCGCATCGTGCGCATGGAGGAAGCCGGCCGCGGTTTCGCGGCCGACCTCGGCCTGCGGCTCGGGCTCGGGGCCGCGCTAAGCGAAACGAATGCCCGGGCGCTCGCGGCCGCCATGGCGGACCGCCTGTTCGAGGCGATGCGGGGCGGCGTCCCGAAGCTCGGGTCCGCCGGCCTGTTGCGCCTCGACCCCCTGCCCTATCGCGGCAAGATCGACGAGATCACGTTCTCAGGCGGCGTCGCCGAATATATCTTCGGCTGGGAGAAAGCGAGCTTCGGCGATCTCGGCGCGCTACTGGGCGAGGAAATCCGCAAGCGGGCCGCCGATTGGGGCGCGCGGCTCGAAAAGCCCACCGAAGGCATTCGCGCCACCGTGATCGGCGCCTCGCAATACACCACGCAGGTGAGCGGCAGCACCATCTTCGTGTCGCCGCTCAGCGCGCTTCCGCTGCGCAACGTTCCGGTCATCGCGCCCGACCTGGCGCTCGACCACGAGACGGTCGAAGCGAGCGCGATTTCGGAATCCATCAAGGCCGTGCTCAAGCGTCTCGACCTCGCCGAGCCGGACGGCCCGGTCGCCGTGTTCGTGCCGTGGCGCGGCTCGGCGACGTTCGGGCGGCTCGACGCGTTCTGCCGCGGCGTCGCGGGCGGACTCGCGTCGCGGGCCGCCAAAGGGTTGCCGATCGTGCTCGCCGGCGACGGCGACGTCGGCGGGCTGATCGGCATCCATTTCCGCGAGGAGATGAAGCTCGCGAACCCAATCGTCTCGATCGACGGGCTGGAGCTCAAGGCGTTCGACTACATCGACATCGGCGAGATGCTGGAGAGCTCGGGCGCGGTACCGGTCGTCATCAAGTCGTTGATCTTCCCGACCAGCGCGGCGCTGGGGCAGACGTGGAAGAAGGAAGCCGTCGAGGCGACGACGTAGATTAACGTCATTGCGAGGGGCGCGAAGCGCCCCGAAGCAATCTCCGCCAAGTCCATATCCGCTGCGTGAGATTGCTTCGCTTCGCTCGCAATGACAAAATGCTTGCGACAGGCGATCATTACGGGCTTCATCAGTGACCTACAAAGACCTCCGCGAATTCATCACCCGGGTCGACGAGCTCGGCGCACTGCGCCGCATCGGCGGCGCCGACCCGCGCTTCGAGATCGGCGGCATCACCGAGGTGGCGGCCGGCCAGCCGGATTGCCCGGCGCTGCTGTTCGACGACATCAAGGGCTTCACGCGGGGCTTCCGCGTCTTCACCAATGCGACCACCAACCCGCAGCGAGCCGCGCTCGCGCTCGGGCTCGATCCCGCCCTGCGCCCGCTCGACGCGCTCAAGGCCTGGATGCGCAAGCGGCAGGACCTTCGCATGATCGCGCCGGTCGAGGTGAAGAGCGCGGCCTTCCTCGAAAATTCCGCGCAGCACGGCGAGGTCGATCTGGCAAAATTTCCGACGCCGTTCTGGCACAAGCAGGACGGCGGACCCTATATCGGGGCGGGCAGCCTGGTGATCATGCGCGATCCGGAGACCGGCTGGATCAATGCGTCGATCTACCGGGTGCAGGTGCACGGCCGCAACAGGGTCACGGTGCAGTTCGACCACCCGGGCCGGCACGGCGCGATCATCGCGAAAAAATACTGGGACCAGGGCAAGCCCTGCCCTCTCGCCGTCGTCAACGGCGAGGACCCGGCGCTGTTCATCGCGGGCTTCGAATATCTTCCGGCAGGTGCCTCGGAATACGAATTCGCCGGCGCCATCAAGGGCGCGCCGATCGACACCCATCGGGGGCCGGTGACCGGCCTGCCGCTGCCCGCGCAGGCGGAAATCATTCTCGAGGGCGAGCTGCTGCCGCCGAGCCGGGAGGCGCTGCCCGAAGGGCCATTCGGCGAATTCACCGGCTATTATGCGGCCGACGCGCGGCCGTGTCCCGTGATGGTGGTGAGCGCCACCCACCATCGCGACGATCCGATCCTGCTCGGCTCGCCGCCGATGAAGCCGCCGCGCTTCCACTTTGGCCTGCCGTTCCGCGCCGCCGGCATCTGGAGCAACCTGGAATCGGTCGGCGTCACCGACATCACCGGCGTATGGCAGCACGTCGCGCAGCTGATGACCGTGGTGGCGCTCGCGCAGCGCTACGACGGCCACGCCAAGCGCGCCGCCCTGGTGGCGGCGGCGAACAGCTACATGGGCCGCATGGTGGTGGTGGTCGACGACGACGTCGACCCTTCCGACATCAACGACGTGATGTGGGCGATCGCGACCCGCTGCGAGCCGGCCGAGAACGTCGATATCGTCCGCAACGCCTGGAGCTCCGCGCTCGATCCGCGCATTCCGCCAGACGCCAAGGCGCGCGGCGTCACCTCGCACTCCAAGCTGATCATCGAGGCTTGCCGGCCGTTCGCCTGGAAGGACAAGTTCCCTCCGCTGTCGGCGCTTTCGCACGCGGACGCCCGCGTGATCTCCGACAAGTGGGGCGATGCGTTAAATGCGGGCAGTGATAAGCATTGACCCTTTCCGTCGTCATTGCCCGCGCAAGCGGGCAATCCAGTACTCACGGAAGGATTTGTGATGACTGGATGCCCCGCTTGCGCGGGGCATGACGTCTCAGTGTTTGCGGGCGCTTCCAGTCAGTCCGCCACCGGCGGCAGCGCCAGCGCCGCGTCGACCATTGCGGTTGCGCGCTCGTAGTCGAAGAAACGGTTGACGTTCTGCTTCACCAGAAAGGCGGCGCCGCCGTAGAATTTCTCGTATTGCGCGTGACGGCTGCCAAATTCCGAGCCGAGGAAATCCCACGCCATGCGCAGCGTCGCGACCCGTGTCCGGGCGTCGGTCGACGCCGACTGCATGTAGCGCCCGATGTCCTTCGCCATGTCGGGATTGTCGAAGTCGCGGGCCGACGACGGCAGGGTGATCATGGCAGCGCCCGCGAGCTCGCGGATGATCTCCAGCATCCGGCCGTTGAGCTCGGATTGCATCGCCATCACCGCATAAAGCGTCGTTTGCGACGGCCACAGCACGCCGTCCTGGTCGATGGTGGCGACCGTCTCGTGCGCCTGCAGCATGGAGTTGACGACCGTCACGATCGAGGCGAGCCCGCCCATCTCGGTGTTGACGGCGGGATTGGCGTCGTTGCCGGTGATCTGGTTCATGCGTTTGGCGAGCCCGATCATGAAGCGCAGCTTGGTGGCGTAGCGGCATTGCGCCTGGTGATTGCCGTAGAGATGGGCCGGCGTCTTCCACCACTGGTCGCGCGAAATCTCCAGATTGCGGTAGACGAAGACGCGCTCCCACGGCACGAACACGTTGTCGAACACGCAGAAACAGTCGGATTCGTCGAACCGGCTGGTGAGTGGATAATCGAACGAGTTCATCGCGGCATTCGCGAAGGCGCGGCGCGGATAGAGCTTGAGGCCGGGCGCATCCATCGGCATCGCCACCGCGATCGCGTAGTTCTCGTCGCCCGGCTGGAGCGGGTGAATGCAGGCGAGATGCAGGTAATCGCAGAACACCGCCGCGGTCGCGAGCTGCTGGGCGCCCGCGATCACGATGCCGTCGTCGCGCTCCTTGACGACGCCGGCATAGAGCGTCGGATCGCTCTGCTTGTGCGCGGGCTTCGAGCGGTCGATCTGGGGCGGAACGATCGCGTAGGTGGCGTAGAGATGATTGTCGCGCAGATGCTCGTAGAACCCGACCACGTTGTCGGCGAATTGCCGGCCGCCGACCGCGAACACGCCCGGCACGGCCGCAAAGCCGGTGAAAAATCCGCCGACATGGTCGGGCGTGCGCCCCATCAGGCCGAAAGTCGCCTCCGCCCAGGTCTCCGAGAACAGGCGCTTGGCCTTGAGATCGGCGTGCGAGCGCGGGATCTGGTACCCGCGCCAGACCGGCCCGCCGGTCTTGGGCGAGATGAACGTCATCCGCTCGCGCAGATCGGGAGCGGCGGCGATGTCGAAAAGCTTCGCCACGTTGCGCGCGGCTTCGCGAAACGCCGGATGCTCGACCACCTTGCCGATGCGCTCGCCGTCGAGAAAAATCTGCCGGCCGTCGTCGAGCGAGCGCAGATACTGCGCGCCTGTCCGCATCGTCGGAGGGGACGCGCCTGCCGGGCGCGCAGCGGGCTGCGTTGGCATCGTCACGATCTCGTCGGCTGGAGGCGGAGGCTGGGGTTCTTGCTGCGATAATTAGCTACACTATGTAGCTTTCGATAAGTCAGGTCAAACAAAGCGGCGACCGGCATGCAATCCCCGCCCTTTTTGCGCCGGGTGAACGATCTCCTGTTCGAAAACGTGCGGCGCAAGGATTTCGCGACGATCTCACGCTTTTTGCGCGCCTTCGCGCTCAACAGCGAGGACGCGCTCGGCGAGATCCGTCGTTCCGAGCGCGGGCGTGCGGCTCGAAAATCGCGCTGACCGCGCGGCGACCGGCGCTGCCTTCATGCCGGTTCAGGGTTCATCACGAAATGTCGGGCGAATGGCGTCCGAATGGCCCGGGACGGGTGTCTCGCCGCACATCGGCGCCGGCAAGCCGGACAGCCAATCTCGATCGCCTTCCGAAATAATGCTCAACCGGCGGGAGCCGGGCGAGCAACAAGCGCCGCACAGGCACCGACTTGGGACGGCAGCTTTGTTCGTACGTCAAATAGAGGGTCGGGATCGGCATCGGACTGCCGGCACTGCAGCGCGCGGACAATCAAACGCACGTCGAGCCCCGCGGGAGCCGCCTTGGCAAGATACGCCACGGCGTCATCGTTCGAGCCCATGCGGCCGGTGAGCCAGCTGTAGCAAAAGCGCGCGGCGTACAGGATAGTCCGTAGATACGCTTTGCGATCTTTGGGCTCGAGCGTTTCTGCGGTTGCGAAGCGCCGCACCAAGTCGCTCCAATTTTTAAAAGGCGCGCCGGCGAGATATCGCTGAATCTCCTCGAGCGAGGGCCGCGCCGGCCGCACCCGCTCGCGCTCCGTCAGCACGACCGCATGGTCCAGGTAATCGATGCGATCCAGCGGGAGAAAACGCCCGAGACTAAAGCGTCGGTCCGTCCAGAACACGGAAAGCTTGGATCCCCAATCGGCCGACAACGCCGCGGCCTCGCGCCGGACGCGATCGAGCACTTGTGGGGGTACTCCCGCTTCCGTGACCAACGCGATATCGACATCGCTGTAGCGCCGGCTGAATCCGCCATGGGCAAGGCTGCCCATGAGATAGAACTCCGATCAACTCGGACCCGAGCGCCGATTGCCAGAATGGGACTGTACGACGGGCAAATTCGACCGCGGGCGCCGCGGCGGACCTGTCAGTTTCTGGATTCATCGAATGCTGAAGTCGAGTTTCAGGTTCGGTCCCGCCGAATGCCGGCTTCGTGAACGATGGTACCGTCATATGGCTATGACGGAAACGCCGATTCATGCAACGCGGGAAATGCTCCGGAGTGTGTTGCAGGTTCACGTGAACCGAACGCCCCCCGGATCAACCGCCGCCGCCGAGCACCGCCTTGAGCTCGCGGTCGGGACCGAAATCGTCGACGCTCTCGATCGACATCAGCTCGGCCAGCCGGGTGCGGGCGCGATTGACCCGGCTCTTGATCGTACCGACCGCGCAGCCGCAAATTCCGGCCGCTTCCTCGTAGGAAAATCCCGATGCCCCGACCAGGATGAGGGCCTCGCGCTGGTCCGCGGGCAATTTGGCGAGCGCGACGCGGAATTCCTCGAACTCGACGCGGCTCGTCTGCTCGGGCTGGGTCTTCAGCGTCTCCGCATAGGTACCCTCGCTGTCCGCGACCTCGCGGCGGCGCTTGCGATATTCCGACCGGAAGAGATTGCGCAGGATCGTGAACAGCCAAGCCGACATATTGGTGCCGGGCTCGAACGAATTGAGGTTCGCCCATGCGCGCAGAAGGGTCTCCTGCACCAGGTCGTCGGCACGATCGACGTTGCCGGACAACGAAATCGCGAAGGCCCTCAGGCTCGGGACTGCCCCGAGCATCGCCTCGCTCACGGAAGGTTTCGGGGGGGTCATCCTCACGATCCTTTATCGTCCGGCGTATCCACGACCCCGCCGCCCTCGAGGCGACGGATCAGCTCGACGAAGCGATCCGGAACCCCTTGGCTGACAACCTCGTTGTAGGTGATCTCAAGCTGTTTCCCGATCTTAACCTGGGTTTCCCGGTTCAGACTGGATTTGCGCTTGTGAGGTGCTGAACCCTGCATCATTTCCGTCATCAGCCCTTTCGGTCCACTCGGCTTGTTGCTGTCATTCATGGTGCCCTCGACCCCTTCTCCCACCAGATCACAAGCCGAGGGACGAACGGCCCCCTATGTGATTGAGTTCCAACGCCCCAGGACGTTAGCGGTTCCGCCCGGGTGTTCCGCGGGGAGGAACTATTTTGCCCCTCCGGCGTTTGTGGAACTGTGGTAGCCATCAGGGGAAGGGATTTATCATGTCAGCAGCCCAAACGGTCACTAAATACCTTCCATACCTCCGGCGCTATGCCCGGGCCCTCACGGGCAGCCAAACGTCCGGCGATGCCTATGTGGCGGCTACCCTGGAGGCGCTAATCAAGGAGCCGAGCCTCCTGACTCGAGTCGTCCCAGCCAAAAGTCGCCCTGTTTCGCGTGTTCAGCTCGATCTGGAACTCGGTCGCGGTCAACGGCGACAAGGATCCGGCGGGAGCGGGCGTACCGGCCGAACGCCGCATCAGCCAGCTCACGCCCCGCCCCCGCCAGGCGTTTCTGCTGGTCTCGCTCGAGGGCTTTTCCGACGACGACGCCGCCGAGGTTCTCGGCGAGGACGTCCAGGCGTTGCGCAGCCTCGTCGAGGAAGCCGGCCGCGAACTGGCGGCCGAGATCGCCACCGACGTGCTCATTATCGAGGACGAGACCTTCATCGCGCTCGACCTCGAGGGGCTGGCGGAAAGCCTCGGCCATCGCGTGGTCGGCATCGCCCGCACCCACACCGAGGCGGTGGCGCTCGCCAGGGCCAAGAAGCCCGGTCTGATCCTCGCCGATATTCAGTTGGCCGACGGCAGCTCGGGTCTCGATGCGGTCAATGAGCTGCTCGACGAATTCGAAGTTCCGGTCATCTTCATTACCGCCTATCCGGAACGCTTCCTCACCGGACAGCGGCCGGAGCCGGCGTTCCTGATCGCCAAACCGTTCCAGCCCGCGACCGTCTCGGCCGTGGTCAGCCAGGCTCTGTTTTTCCAGCGCAACGCCACCCGCGGGCAGCGCCGGGTGATGGCGTAACAACCGTCGCCCCGAAAAGCGTGCCCCGGGCTTGATCCGGGGCCGACAGACTTTTCGGGCGAGATTCTGCGCAGACACGAGAAGATCGAACGCGAGAGCGCTTCAACCTGAAGCGCTCTTGGGGCTCGGGTTGGCGTCATCGCCGCCAATAAGGCGTGACCGACGTCCCGCACTCCCAGACGACGCCACCCGCCACGCATGCAAGCCCGCGTTCCGACGGTCGGTTGTTATCCACTCCATGCGCGCGGGCCGTCGTATTGCGGTTGCGGTGCGTATTTTGGCTGACGCTCCCGGCTCAAGGCGAAGGCGCTTCCCGCCGCCGGCGCGGAACCGGGCCTTTCCCCCCAAGAAAAACACCCCGGCTGTCCCGCAAAGAAAAAGTCGCGACCAGCATTTCTGCTGATCGCGACTTGTATGGCCGGCCGAGCACGGGGGGAGGGGGGGAATGGCGGCCGGTCACCTCATCAACGTGCCATCCCTCCTTGGGTTCCGGGGGCCCAAAAAGATTTTGACATTTACGGCCCACACCCCATCGCGCCCGAACGCATCAGCAATTGGAGTCGGGCGGGGAACCAGCGAACGACTGGCACGTTAACCTTTCGAACACGGGTGACCTGAGGGGTTGGGGCACGGGAATTCCGTCAGGGATCTGGTGGGCGCTCGCGGTGTGAGGGAGCGATTCCATGTGCCAGTTGACTTCGAGCCTTATTGTTGGTTTGGCGGCCGTTGCGGCCTGGGCGCTGGTGGCGCCCCCGTCTTTCGACACTTCCAAAGCTTCGGGCGCCGGCGCGGCCGCGATCACGGTACGTGCGACGCCAGTGAACCGGGCCGCCAAGGCCGACCGCCTTGCGGTGTCGCGTGCTGACCGCCTTACCGGGGATGCGGCCGCCACCGTCGAGACCCGCGACGCCGCGACCATTTATCGCGATCGCGCCGGACGCGTGCTCTTCCAGGCCGATCCGCTGAGCAACGTCACCGTCATCTCCAAGGGTTTCGTGTTGCCGCAGTTCCCCGTTCGCGAGACCGAACGGCGCGGCCCCGTCCCCAACAAGGCCCCGGGCGAACCGCAGAAGCCGGTCCCGATCGGTTGCGAGCCGCTCGCCAGCCCGATCTCGCAGCCGCAGCTTGCGCGCCTGACCGGCCGTTGCCTGGTTCAAAATGAAAGCATAGTCGACCGCGCCGCGCGCAACGGCTGAACGCCGGCCGCGCCGATGGCCCGATGCGCGTCGAAACTTTGATTCGACGCCCGTCGGGGTCGGCAAATCGACATGCGTACCGTGCCCTTAGATGCGTACCGCGTATCTGGCTCAGGAACGTCGGCGCCATCGCGCCGGCCTCCCTGAGCAAACGACAGAAGCAAGAAACGATCGGAGGATGGCATGACCTCGGCACAGTATTTCGTCGTCCAGTGCGGGAGCGAGTGGAAAATCAAATTCCGTGACCAGCTGTTTGGCCCTTATCGCAGCCGTGACGAGGCTCTTTTGTTCGCGATCGACGCCGCGCATGAGATCGGACGGCGCGAAAGCGGCGCTAAGGTCCTGGTGGAAGACGTCAAGGACCGCTTCCTCACCCGGTGGACTTATGGCGAGCGCCGCCATCTCCCGGCCGCTTGAGGGCGCGACGCGCAATCGACGCCGCCACGATCAATAAAGCCGACCGCCCTCGCTAGAACATGGAACCCGCACCCCCGATCAAGTGTTGTTCCCACGAGTTCGTACGCAAGCACAGGGGCCGGCCATGACTCATCCCAAGCACGCGCTTATCGTCGCCGCGCTCGCGGCCTGCGGCGTCGGTCTCGCCACCCTCCCCTCGTCTGCCGAGCCCTATGCGCTCGCCGCGCCCAACGCACCCAATGTCTATCCGTCATCGGTGTTCGAACCGGTGTTGCGCAACGATCCGAGGAGCCGCGGCGACGCCGTCCAAGACGAGACGCTTGCCCCGCGGCTGCGGCGTCAGATGGTGAGCTACCCGACGCGCGAAGCCCCGGGCACCATCGTGATCGATACGCCCAACACGTATCTCTACCTCGTGCTCGGTGGTGGCCAGGCGCTGCGTTATGGCATCGGCGTCGGCCGCGAAGGTTTCACGTGGTCGGGTGTCGAGACCATCAGCCGCGCCGCCGAATGGCCGGACTGGTTCCCGCCCGCCGAGATGATCGCCCGCCAGCCCTATCTGCCGCGCTTCATGGCCGGCGGGCCGGGCAACCCTCTGGGCGCTCGCGCGCTTTATCTCGGAAATTCCGCCTACCGCATTCACGGTACCAATGATCCCACGACGATCGGCCATCAGGTGTCGAGCGGCTGCATCCGCCTGACCAACGCGGACGTGTCCGATCTGTATGGTCGCGTCCACCCGGGCACCAAGGTGGTCGTGTTGCCGCAAGCGTCGCACCACCAGGCGCCGGTGGCGCAGATCGAGCGTACGTCGCCGGTCGCGCGCGTTGCGACGCCCGCCAGGGCGGTCGCCGTCATTCCGGTGTCGACGACTGGTGCGGCGCCGCGGGTCAGCACGCGGTCCGAGCCCGGTTTCGCCTTCGGCCTGCACTGATCGCCGGTCCCATGTCCCCCCTGTTGGCTGACCAGACGGCGAAGCGATCGCCCGCCGCGCTGCGACTATGGCGGGCCATGCTCATCGCCGGAATGACCGTCATGGCGGCCCCGCATGAGGCGGCGGCGCAGCAATCGGGCGGAGTATTCGGCACCATCTTCAATTTCTTCGGCGGGTCGCGCGATGATCGCTTTGCGCCCGTCAACGCCTATGTGGACACGGCGTCTACCCCCGAGAGCAGGCCCGAACTGCAGGCTCCGACCGCCATGCCGGAGGGCGGCGCCACGACCTACTGCGTCAGGCTGTGCGACGGGCGATATTTTCCGCTGTCGTCGCCCGCTGCGAGCCCCAAATGGACTCCCGTGAAGGCCTGCGCCGCCATGTGCCCCGCCGCCAGGACCGCGGTCTATCGCGGCGGCGCCATCGACGGCGCGGTGGGCACCGACGGCGAGCGCTATGCCGACCTCGCCAACGCGTTCGTGTATCGCGCGCGACTGGTCGAGAATTGCACCTGCAACGGCCACGACGCCTTCGGGCTGGCGCGCATCGACATCACCACCGATCCGACGCTACGGGCGGGCGACATCGTGGCGACGCGCGGCAGGCTGCAGGTGTTCAAGGGTTCGCGCGGCGACACCCACAAGGCGGCGGAGTTCACGCCGATCGGACCCTCGGTTTCGGCCGACACGCGCCGCAAGCTCGCGGGCGCCCGCGTGTCGCGTCGCGACTGAGACGACCGTCGCTGTTCCTGAGTTACGCCATTTTCTGCAACGGCAGCCGCACCGACTGTCCGCTCGCCACCGCGCGCTCGATCGCGATCGTGGTCTCGAGGTTGACGCGCGCCTGCTCGGGCGTGGTGTGGACGGTGGGAGCACCGGTCGCGAGCAAATCGAGCCAGGCGCGGGTCTCGTTGCCGAGCGGGCCCCAGAAATCGCCGACCGCCCAATCGCCCGCGGTGTTACTGCCGAGGAACGCCATCTCGACCGAATGATCCGGCACGTAGGCGTGCGGGACGCCCTTCTCGGAGAACAGCAGGTGATCCATGTGGTCGTCGTCGATGATCATGGTGCCCTCGGTGCCCAGGAGCTCGAGGCGGTCCGATTGGCCCAACGTCGGATAGCGCGCCGGCAGCGCGTAGCTCACGCCGAGATTGATCACCGCGCCATCGGCGAAAGTCACGATCGCCCAGGTCACGTCATGGGCGCCGAATCCCGCCGCCTTGAAGATGCCGTGCTGGCCGCGCGCCACCACCTCGACCGGATGGTTGCCCTCGAGGAACCAACACATCAGGTCGACGTAGTAGGTGAGCACGTCGAGCACCGGCGTCGCGTGCGGGTCGCGCTTGAGAATCGCGAATGCCTGGGCGCGCGAATTGTAGACCCGCGCGGTGCCGCCCACGACCCGCCCGAGGCGGCCGTGAATCATCTGCTCTTTGGCGCGCAGGAAGCACTCCTTGTAGCGGCGGCTGTAGCCCACGCGTAGATCGCCATTGGTCTTCTGCAGCACCGCGAGAATCTTGCCCGCATCCTTGAGCGAGAGCGCGATCGGCTTCTCGACCAGCACCGGCAAGCCGCGCTCGAGCGCCGCACAGACCGCGGTCGCATGCTCCTGCTCCGGCGTCGACACGATCACGGCGGTGACGTCCGGATGCGCGATGACCTCCTGGTTGCTGCCGCTGTGAAAGTTCGCCCCCGCCTGCTCAGCGAGCGCGCGCGCCCGCGCCGGGTCGCGGTCCGAGATCGCCAGGAAACGCACCGACGGATGTTTGGCGGCGAGCCGCGCGCGCAGCGTTCCGATGCGCCCGGCGCCGACGACCGCGATGCCGATATCGGAGCGTTTCATGGAGGCCATCCGAACCCGCGCACGTCATTGCCCGCGCAAGCGGGCAATCCAGTAACCACGGGAAGCGAAACGGAGTACTCGATCGCCCGCTTGCGCGGGCGATGACGAGAAGCAGCGGAATCGGTCCTAATCAAACTTGCGCACCTCGTCCTTGAGGTCGGCCCAGATGCGGGAATAGATGTCGCGGAATTCGGGTGCCACGGCAAGCTCCGCCGGCGGCAGGCGTGGCCGCGGCAGGTCGATCGGCACCATGGATTTGACCCGGCCCGGCCGGTTGGTCGACACGATCACGACGTCGGACAGGAAAATCGCCTCGTGCAGATCGTGAGTCACGAACAGCACGGTGCGCTTGTGCTTCTCCCAGACCTCGAGAAAAAGCTCCTGCAGGAGGAGGCGCGTCTGGCTGTCGAGCGCGCCGAACGGCTCGTCCATCAGGAGAATGTTCGGCTCGATCGCGAAGGTGCGCGCCACCGCGACGCGCTGGCGCATGCCTTGCGACAGCTCGTGGCGGTAATGGCCCTCGAACTTGTCGAGCCCGACCCGGCGCAGCCACTCGCGCGCGATCTCGCGTCGATTGGGGACGCCGGCGCACCTCGAGGCCGAACTCGACGTTCTGCGAGCGCCGTGCGCCACGGCATCATGCCGTCGCGCGCGAACATGTAGCCGACGTCGTGGCGGATGCCGGCGACCGCGCGGCCGTCGACCTCGGCGAGCCCTTTGCTCGGCGCCATCAGGCCGGACACGATATTGAGCAAGGTGGACTTGCCGCAGCCCGACGGCCCGACGATGGACACGATCGAGCCTTCCGGCACGTCGAACGTCACGTCGCGACAGGCGACGACCGGCTCGCGGTCGCGCGGGCGAAACACGATGCCGATGTCGACCAGTCGGATCTTTGCGGCGGGCTGCGACATGCGGTGTGCTCAGGCGCTCGTCAGCGAGGGCTTCCAGCGCAACAGCCTGCGCCTCGACGTTGCGCATCACGGCGCTGAACAGCCACGCGACCACCGCCAGCGTGATCAGACCCGCGAACACGCCGGCCGTGTTGAAGGTCGCGGCGCTCGACGCGATGACGTAGCCGAGGCCGTGGTTGGAGGCCAGGATCTCGGCCACGATGACGCCGAGCAGCGCGTAGGTCAGGCCGAGATTGAGGCCGGCAAAGATCCACGGCAGCGCCGACGGCAGAGTCACCTTCCACAGGATGTCGCGCTTCGACGCGCCCATCAGCCTGGCGATCGTGAGGATGTCGTTGTCGACATTCTTGGCGCCGCCCAGCGTGTTCACCAGCAGGATGAAGAACACCAGCGTGAAGGCGGTGACCACCTTGGCGGTGATGCCGATGCCGAACCACAGGATGATGAGCGGCGCGAGCGCGACGCGCGGCAGGCTGTTGAGCGCAAGCACGAGCGGCGCCAGCACCTCGTCCCAGAACGGCGAGCGCGCGAGCAGCAGGCCGGCCGACGATGCCGAGCACCGACGACACGACGAAGGCGATCAGCGCCTCGAACACCGTGATGGCGACGTCGCCGAAGCAGCTCGCCGCTCGCAAGCTGCTGCCACAGCTCCTCGACCACCAGCACCGGACTGCTGATCCAGAACGCATCGACCAGACCGATCTCGACCGCCGCTCTGCCAGACCGCCAGGAAGACTGCCGACGACAATGCAGCCGCGCGAGCAGCACCTTGCGATGGCGCGCGCGCGGATCGGATTGCGCCGCGATGTCGAGATCGTCTCGACGAGACCGAGATCGACCGCCATGACGCAGCTCAGTGGGTCTTGGGCAGCGAGAAATCGCGCGGCATGAAATCGGTCGCGACGATGCGGTCGTAGGGAACCGCCTGCGCGATCAGATTGCCCGCGAGCAGGAGCTTGCTGACGTTCTCGATCGCCGTCGGGGTCGCCACCGGCTGGAAGATCGAACGATACCTGCTCCAGATAGGCGCGCAGCAGCGCCGGATCGATGCCCTTCATATAGGTCGCGCCGACCTGCATGATCTCGTCGATGCGGCCCGGATCGTTGATCGCCTGCTCGGCCTCGACGACGGCGTCGACGATGCCGCGCGCGACCTGCGGCCGATCCTTGAGGAAGGCAGCGCGGACCCACATCCCGTTGTAGGCGTATTCCTTGAACAGCGGCGCGCCGCCGCCCTCGACGTCGACCACCATCTTGGCGATCTTGATGCCGTGCAGCGCCGCGGTCTGCGTCGGCTCGACCGCCATGGCGCCGTCGATCACGCCGTTCTTGAGCGCCGCCAGCATGGTCCCGGGATCGCCGACCGGCACGATGTTCACGTCCTTCTTCGGATCGAGGCCGGCTTCGCGCAGCAGGTATTGCAGCATCGTGTCGGTCGAGGCGCCGGCCGAGCTGATGCCGATCTTCAATCCCTTGAGATCGCGCACCATCTGCGGATAGGGCTTGGCGGCGTTCGGCGTCGGCACCTCGTTGCGCACGATGAGGCTGAGCGGCGGAAGCTGCTGGTTGACGACGAGCAGCTTGAGGTCCTGCCCCTTGCTGCTCACCGCCACGCCGTGCTCGATCGCGAAGGCGCCGACCTCCGCCGAGCCGCTGATCATGATGTTGGCCACCTGGATGCCGGTGCCGTAGACGATCTCGACGTCGACGCCGTGCTTCTCGAACAGCTTCAGGTGCTGGGCCACGTAGACCGTGAAGCAGCACAGGTTGGCCTGGAAGGTCGACAGCTTGACCTTCTCGCCGGCGCCGGCCGGACCTGCGGCGAGCGCGACCGAAAGCGCGGCCGCCAGCGTTCCCGCAACGAGCCTGCCGCGCCGGGCTACCACGCGAGGCGATGTCCTTGGGGCTTCCATCACGTCCTCCCACACTCGGTTATTTTGTCATTATGCCACGTGCCGCCGCGCGATGTCGCGCCGATGGCGACGGATGCGGTCTTCGTCGACGTCTATTCCAAGTCCCGGGCGGTCGGATACTTCCACATGTCCGTCTGCGATGCGAATGGGGCGCGCTGTCACATCCTCGGCCAGGCCCTCGTTCGACAGGGTCAACCCCCAGGCGAGCTGCGGCAGGGCCGCCGCGACGTGCAGTCCCGCCGCGCCCGCGATGCTCGATTCGCCGGTCTTGCAGGACACGTTGACGGCCATCCCGAGCGTTTCGCACAACTGGCCGGCCGCGAACACGCCGCGCATGCCGCCGAGCTTGATGGTCTTGAGGCTCACCCCGCGCGCGGCCTTGCGCTCGTGGTGCCGCCGGATGTCCGCGAGGCTGTGGATGCTTTCGTCCGCGCCGATCGCCAGGCCGCACGCGTCCGCGGCGGCCGCCGCGACGGTCGCCATGCCGGCGACGTCGTCCGCCGCGACGGGCTGCTCGAAGAATCCAAGTCCGCTGCCCGCGACTGCGCCGACATACTGTACGGCTTCCTCGGTGCTCCAGCCCGCATTGGCGTCCGACGAGATCAAAAGGCCCGGCCCGAGCGCCTCGCAGACGCGGCGCGTGCGCTCGCCGTCGGCGATCGGCTTGCCGATGCCGACCTTGATCTTGAAGGCCGTAAAACCGGCGGCCTTTTTGAGCGCGGCGTCGCGCAGGTCGGCGGCGAGCTCGCCGTTGCTGATGACGCCGAGAACCGCGATACGGCCGCGCACCTTGCGGACCCAGCAGCGCGTAGGCCGGCCGCGAGGTAGCGCGTCCCACGAGATCATGCAGCGCGATCTCGATCGCCGCCTTGGCGGCCTGGTTGGCGTACATGCGGCCGTTCATCGCCGCGGCGGCGCCGGCGATGTCCTCGGCCGGGCGGCCCTGCACGGCCGGGGTGAGATACGAGACGGCCGCCATCATGCTTTCGACCGTCTCTCCGGTCATGGTCGGCGCCGAAGCCGCCTCCCCCCAGCCGATCACGCCGGTGTCGGACTCGATCCGCACCAGCACATTGTCGGCCTGCCTGATCTCGACGCCCGCCATGAACACGGGCTTCTTCATCGGAAAGGCGACAGCGATGGGTTCGATGCGCGCAATCTTCATGGCGACCCTCAGCCCTTCCGGCCGTGCTCTTCGAGCTCGACGAGCGTACCCAGGAAGTCTCCCGGGTGGATAAAGGCGATCCGCTCGCCCGCCACATTATATTGCGGGGAGCCCTCGCCCAAGATGCGAATGCCGCCCCGGCGCAACTCCCCCGCGGCCGCCTCCATGTCGTCGACGCCGAACGAAACATGGTGGATGCCGCCCTTCGGATTGCGTTCGAGGAATTTCGCCACCGGCGAATCCGGACGCGAAGGCTCCATCAGCTCGATCCTGGCATTGCCGAGATCCACATAGGCGAGGCGCACGCCCTGCTCGGCATTGGTCCGGGCCTCTCCGACCCGCAGCCCATAGGTCTCCCGCAACCGAAGCGCCGCCGCAACAAGGTCGGGCACCACGATCGACACGTGACTGAGGCCGGTGAACATGGGCTTGTCTCTCTCCATCATTGCGAGGCATGCAAAGCATGCCGAAGCAAACGCGCGGGAAAGAGATTGCTTCGTTTCGCTCGCAATGACATCACCTAAATCACCTTTCCTTGCCGCAGCGCCGTAATCGCATCCGCATCCATCCCGAGCTCCGCCAAGATCTCGTCCGTGTGCTGGCCCAGGGTCGGCGGCGCGCGCCCGACCGAAGCCGGCGTATCGGAAAACTTGAACGGAATGCCGAGCATCTTCAAGTCGCCGATGGTGGAATGGGTCACGGTTTCGACCATGCGGCGCGCCGCGGTGTGCGGATCGTCGAGCGCCTGCGCCACGGTGTTGATCTGCCCGCACGGAACGCCCACGGCCTTGAGCTTTTCGACCCAGCGCTCCGCCTTGTCTTGCGCCAGCGCCTCGCCGATCAGGGCGTCGATCACGGTCCGGTTCTCGACGCGCGCCCGGTTGGTCGAAAAGCGCGCGTCCTGGGCCCATTCCGGATGACCGAGTACGCCGGCGCATTTCCCGAACTGCGAGTCGTTGCCGACCGCGAGCGCCACCATGGCGTCCGCCGCCGGGTAGGTCGTGTAGGGAACGATGCTGGGATGGCCGTTGCCGAAGCGGCCGCCGCCCCGTCCCGCCGCCAGGTAATTGGCCGCGACGTTGACCAGCATGGCGAGCGAGCTCTCGTACAGCGACACCTCGACCTTCTGGCCCTTGCCGGTCCGGCCCCGCGCATTGAGGGCGGCGAGGATCGCGTTGCAGGCGAGCATGCCGGTGCACACGTCGACGATCGCAACGCCGTATTTGGTCGGCCCGCCGTCGGGCGCACCGCAAATACTCATCAGCCCGGATTCGGCCTGCAGGATGAAGTCGTAGCCGGGCAGCGCCGCCTTGGGCCCGCTCGATCCGTAGCCGGTGATCGAGCAACGCACCAAATTCGGCGCGTGCTGCTCGAACCAGGCGTCGCCAAAACCCCATTTGGCGAGCGTGCCGAGCTTGAAATTGTCGACCAGCACGTCGGCCCGTTTGACCAGCTCTCGCAGGACCGCCTGGCCGGCGGGCGCCGCCATGTTGATGGTCAGCGATCGTTTGTTGCGGTTGACCCCGAGAAAATAGGCGGCCTCGCCCGCGACGAAGGGCGGGCCCCAGCTGCGGGTGTCGTCGCCGCTGCCGGGCGGCTCGACCTTGATGATCTCCGCCCCCATGTCGCCGAGCATCATGGTGCACAGCGGCCCCGCCAGGATGCGGGTGAGATCGATCACGCGGGTGCCGGCGAGCGGACCGTTCGATTGTTCGGCCATCTTGGGATTTCAAGCCTTCCTGCGCATCGCGGGCGGCGTGTTCAAATCCTTCGCGCAGCCGTCGAGATAGTTCTCGAGCGCGCGCTTGTCGCGCATGCGGAATTTCTGGAAATCGGGCTTGCGGCCGGCCAGGAAGGCGTTCATGCCCTCCAGGCTTTCCTCCGAGCCCCACACATGGGCGAGCAGCTCCATGCCGTGCTGCCATGAGGCGTAGAGCAGGTCCGACTCGAAGTTGAGGCTCTTCTTGGTCATCCGCAGCGTCTGCGGACTGTGACCCTTGATGGTCTCGCACCAGGCCAATGTCTCGCGCCGGAGGTCCTTCTGCGGCACGCATTTGTTGATCAGGCCGATCTGGGCCGCCTCCGGCCCGCTGAACCGGCGTGCGCAGAAGATCATCTCGCGCGCGAGCCGCTCGCCGATGATGCGCGGCAGGTATTGGGTCGCGCCCACGGTCGGACACGCGCCCACCTTGGCGCCGGTCTGGCCGAGCATCGCATTGTCGGACGCGATGACGAGATCGCACCAGAGCGCCAGCTCGTGCCCGCCCCCCATGCACCAGCCGTTGACCATGGCGATGACGGGAATCGCGAGCCCGCGGATCGTCATGGCGAGGCCCTGCATGCGGTCGTTCCACATGGCGGCGTTGACCCAGGTGAGGCGCTTCATGGCGTAGAAGTCCCCACCCGCCGAGAACGCCTTGTCGCCGGCCCCGGTCACCACCGCGCAGGCGATCGAGGGATCGAGGCGCGTCGATTTGAGCGCGTCGATGAGCTCGTCGAGCGTCTGCTCGCGGAACGCGTTCATGACGCGCGGGCGGTTGATGGTGACCCAGGCGACCTGATCCTTCACCTCGTAAAGGATGTCGCCATAGCGGCGCGCCGACCGCCTGGGAGATTTTGTCTTTTTCGTCATGGTCGCCATCGTTTTTGCCATCGCTTTTGTCATGGGTATTCCCTGTCGCCTGAGCGTCTCATATTCGTGTCATTGCAAGCGACGCGAAGCAATCCCGCGCCAACCACTTCCTGACCGAGATTGCTTCGGCGCGCTGCGCGCGCCTCGCAATGACATATCTTACTGCTCGAATTCGGAGCCCTGCTTCATCGACCAGTTTGCGATGAAGGTCGAGCTGTTCGGCGATGAAAGCGGCGAATTCCGCCGGCCGGCTGCTCTTCGGCTCGATGCCCTGGGCGCGCAGCGCGTGGACGACCTCCGGGCTCGCTACCGCCTCGCCGACCGCGGCGCTGAGCCGCTCGACGATGGCGGCCGGCGTCCCGGCTGGCGCCAGCAATCCGAACCAGCTTACCGCCTTGTATTGAGGAAATCCGGCCTCGCCCATGGTCGGCACGTCCGGCAGCAGGGCCGAGCGCGCCTCGCCGCTGATGGCGAGCGCCCGCACCGAGCCTGCCTCGATGAACGGCACCATTCCGGCGATCGGGCCGAAGTAGAATTGCGCCTCGTTCGCCATCGTGGCCATCACGGCCGGGCTTCCGCCCTTGTAGGGCACGTGCACCGTATCGTTCTGGATGCCGGCGAGCGCCACGAACATGGCGACCGCGAAATGGCTGGTCGAGCCCGGGCCGCCGGACGCGTAGTTGAGCGTGCCGGGGTGCGCCTTGGCGAGCCCCACCAGCGCGCGCACATCGGCGGCCGGCAGCTTCGGGGGGACGACCAGCACATTCTGCACCAGCGCGAACAACGAAATCGGCGCGAAATCCTTGATCGGATCATAGGCAAGCTTCGGCGTGGTGATCGGCGCGAACGAGTGGGTGGAGACCGAACCGGCCAGCAGCGTATAGCCGTCCGGCGCCGCGCGGGCGGCCGCCTCGGCTCCGATCTTGCCGCCCCCGCCGCCACGATTGTCGATGACGAACGAGGCGCCGAGGATTTTCGACATCCGGGCCGCGATGATGCGCACGATCGTGTCGTTCGCGCCGCCGGCCGGGTTGGGCGAGATCAGGCGTACCGCATGGTCGGGATAGGTCTCGCCCTGCGCCGCCGGCGCCAGGAGGACGAAGCCGCCGAGCAGAACCGCCCCCAAGGTACGACGCATGCGCATGTTCCCCCGGCGTGCCCTCATGGCGGCGGCATTGTTTTTCGGGGGGGACCAAGAGTCTAATGTGGCGTCGCAAGCCGCGGGGGCGCCAGGCGCGTCTCGTTCAGGTCCTACGGCGTCGTCATGCCCCGCGCACGCGGGGCATCCAGTACTCCGTGCCACTGCGATTTGACAATGCACTCAATCGAAACGGTGGTGACTACTGGATTGCCCGCTTGCGCGGGCAATGACGCACTAAAATTCGCTCAGGGAGGGCGATCCGTTGCCGTTGACGATGTGGCGGACGGTGGCCGCCACAATGAGGTAGAGCACCACGGCGCTGGCGTCACGGCGCCTTGCGAGCCGCCCCCGGCTCGACCAGGGCGGCGGCGCGTCCCACGATCTCGCGCGGCGCCGCATAGGCTTTGGCCAGAAGTGCTGCGATCTGCGCGCCGGTCAGCGGGTCGATCTCCATCTGCAGGCGCTGCGCCTCGGCCAGGAATTCCGGGTCCTTCATGGTGGCGTCGAAAGCCGCGCGCAGCGCCGCGACGCGATCGGTCGGGACGCCCGGGGGCGCAACGTAGGGCCGGCCCATCTCCTGGCGGATCAGGATGAGCTCGAGCACCTGGCGGCTGGCCGGATCGGTGACGAGGTCGAGCGCGCTCGGCACGTCGGCAAGCTCGGGCAGCTTTTCGAACGCCATCTGGAGGATGACGTTGAGCTTTTGCTCGCGAATCCAGTCGGGCCGCGACGCCCGCAGGGTCGACCATGAAAGCCCGCAAATCCCCTCCACCTCGCGGCTCTCGAGCGCCAGGTTAAGTCCGGCGCCCGGGTCGTATCCGGCAATCACCCGGAACCGCGTCCCGAGCAGCGTGTTCAAGACGTGCGGCACGATCGCGGTGTTGGAGGTGGCGCCCGCCGCCGCGACGACGACCTCGCGCTCGCGTGTCGCCGCAACGGTCTTGATCGGGCTCTGGAACCAGGTGGCGCAGACGTTCTGCAGCTTGCCGATGCTGCCGATCCAATTGAACTTCGAAGCCTCGAAGCGCGCCGCCGGATTGCCGAACAGCGGGTCCATGGCGACGCCGTTGGTGAGCGCCGCGATCGTCAAGCCGTCCTTCGCCGACACGGAATAGAGCGTATTGGCCGCCGTGAGCCCGCCCGCGGCCGGCACGTTCTTGGGCACGACCGAGGGTTCGCCCGGAAGGTGGCGCGAAAAGTGGCGCGCGAAGGCGCGCGCATAGGTGTCGTAGCCGCCCGCGACCCCGCTCGCGATCAGCAGGGAGATCTGCTTGCCGCGATAGAATTGCTCGACGCTCTGCGCCGAGCCGATGCCCGGCAGAAGCAGAATGGCCGCGAGAACACAGAGGCATCTGATGGTCGTTGTGATCATGGTTTGTGAGCGCATCGACTCTTGCGTTCCCCTCCCCCTTGTGGGGAGGGGACAGGGGTGGGGGTCAGCGTGGCACCTATGCTGTCGCTCTTCGTCTAACTGCCGCCCCCCACCCCTAACTCCTCCCCGCCACGCGCAAGAGCGCGCAGGGGGAGGAAAGAAAGAATCAGAACTCGCGAAACAGCCGGCCAAATCCGTCGATGCGATCGTTCACGCCGACCCGCCGCAGCGCGTGCCAGACGATCGCCTGCAGGGCCGTCATCACGGTGACGCCGAGCTCGCGCTCGAGCGGCTCGATCGCGCCGATGGTCGGCCAATGCGGCGACGGCAACAGGATCGCGTCGGCCTGCGGATGCGCCCGGATGAGCTCGCGACCCATCTTGAGGGCGGCTTCCTGCGGGATGCGGCCGATCTGGTTGAAGGCGCTGCCCCAACCGGTGGCGCCGAGGAGCTCGCAACCGAACTCGCGCGCATAGCCGCCGATCCGCACAGTCTCGGTCGTCTCATAAGGCTGCGCCACCACGACCTTGCGGCAGCCGAGGGCTTCCACCGCCTTCGCCTGGGCGGACGCGCTGGTGGCGACCTTGACGCCGAGTTCGGCCTCGAGGTCGCGGATCATCTGCTGCGCGTTGTCGGCGCCGCGCGACAGATTGATCGGCACGCCGCCGAGCACGATGATATCGACGCCGGCCGCCGCCATCTCGCGCGCCGCCTTCATGCTGGTCTCGTAGGACTGCTCGACCTCGCTCTTGCTGCGCTCGACGATGGCGAGCGTCGTGATGACGAGAGTCACGCCATCGGGAACGATCTTGTAGAACTCATAAGGGAAGATTTCGGTCGTGAGCGGAGGCGATGTGTAGCCGATGCGCGCGCGATTTCCGTACATGTCAGGGAGCCCGGTCGGCGCGGCAGATTCCACGCTTCGCAAAATGCTCACCGGATCGGCCGGCGGCGTCAAGCGCAGAATGGCGCGCGCGGAGGCCGGCCTGCGACGCCCCGCGACCCGGGCGGTGCCGGACCGGCCGGCTGCCTTAACCATGATGGCGGCAGCTACGCGACTACCGGTTGTCTTGGGAGACGCTGCGTCAAGGCCCGTGTTTGCCAGCATTCTCCATGGCTTCGACGGCGAATCGACGTCCATTCCGGATCAATTTGGGGACAAGCCTTGGCGGGGAAGGGCTTTAACCTTGGCTCTACAAGTTAGTTCGTCGGCGTTGCGGTTTGACCTTTGCAATTCGCAGCCATCGCGTGTATAGTAAGTAGGTTCGAGCTTTAGCTTGCCTTGATCGCGCCCCCCAGGGCTCCCCCCAAGACATCGCTGAATTCGGATCGACACTGTGCGATACTCGTACGGTAACGCAGGCTTGTGCGACTTGGTGCAAAGGAGGCCGACATGGCTACAGGTTCCGTGAAGTGGTTCAATACGCAGAAGGGCTTCGGCTTCATCCAGCCGTCTGACGGCGGCAAGGATGTCTTCGTCCATATCAGCGCGCTCGAGCGCGCCGGATTGAGCAATCTGGTCGAAGGGCAGAAGGTGTCTTACGAGCTGGTGACGGATCAAAAGCGGGGCAAGACGAGCGCCGAAAATTTGAAAACGTTGTGATGACCAGTGGGCCTGCGCCGCGAGTCGGCGCCGGCCCGCCACTGGCGATCGCGTCGTGAGGTACCGGAGGTAGTGTATGTCGTACAAATTCCACGTGGGCCAGACCGTCCAGTTGATGCAAGGTACGCGCTACCTTGCGCCTCTGTCGACCGGCTACCAGGTTGTGCGGCAGCTTCCCGAGACGAACGGCGAGGTCTCCTATCGCATCAAGAGCGCGCGCGAGACCTATGAACGCGTCGTGAAGGAAAACCAGCTGCTTCGCGGATGAGGCGGCAGGGCCGCGTCGTCGGCCCGCAAAGGTATTCTCCGGCGAAAGCCTGCCCCGGACGCGATCCGAGGCAGGCTTTCGCCGTTGAGGGCTACGGCGCATAGGTGGCGCGATTGGACCAGTGGATGGCGTCGATGCTGAGCACGCGCTCGCTGCCGTCGAACAAGGCGCCGATGCGTCCGCCGGAGGCCTTGTAGCTGAACTCCTTCACCCGGTCGCCGACATTGACCGTGGCGTTGCGCATGATGTCGAGCGCGCGCTCGTACTTGAAAATCTGATAAACGGCCGGATTGGCGGCGGAGAAGAACTTCACTTCCGCGGCGGCCTTGGGCGCGCCACGCCGTTCGTAACGCAGGTGCACCTCCATGCGCTCGCCCGACGGGGCCGCGAATTCCCAGTCCTCGTGCGTCAGGGTCGGCTGCGCGCCCGCCACCGTCGCGCGCTCCATGCGATGGACGCCGGCCGGCAGGTAGACGCCGAACGGACCGGGTGCGTCGGCAGGATCGGCGGTGATCCCGCCGATGATCATCTGGCCCACAGTACCGGTCGACAGCTGCTTGATCGGGATGGCGAGATAAACCAATTGGCTCGATCCGCGGCCGAGCGGCTTGCCGTCCGGCCCCGTGATGTCGACGCGATCGATGAAGATCATGCGCAAATTGGCGTCCTTCGCCGGCCCGGCGGTCGCCACATTGGGCTCCCAGCCGGCTGGCAGCATGGCGGCGAGCGCCGCGTCCGGCACGTGGAAGTCCAATTGCATCTGCGCTTCGGCGCTATGCTCGAGCAACGTCTCAGCCTGCGCAGGAGGCGCGAGCCAGAGCCCGACGAACGTCAGACAGGCGATTGGCGCGACACATCGAAACATTGGATCCCTCCCCCGACTTGGTCGTTGCTGCATAGCTTATTGAAAGACGGGGCCGACACCTAGTCCTATGGCGTCGTCATGCCTTGCGCATGCGCGACATCCAGTACTCCGTGTCACCGCGATTGGGGCAGCGCGCTTAATCGAAACGGTGGTGACCACCGGATTGCCAGCTGGAGCCTGTCCTCGGGCCGGCCGAAGGTCGGACCCGGGGACGGGCAATGACGCAGTGTGACCGGCGCGAATTTCGATCGCGTTGAATGTTGCATTCAAGATGCCCGCGCTTGGCCCGAGAGTTCAGCGCTCACCCAGCCTCGATCGCCTCGTTGATCATCCGCCGCAGCCGGTCCACGTCGGTGAGCACGAGCGCGCCGCGGCGGCGCTCGATCAGATTGTCCCGCTCCAGCGCCTTCAATTCGCGCGCCACGGCCTCGCGCCGGGTGCTGACGCGCGCGGCGATTTCCGCGTGCACCGGCGGCGGCGAGATGATGGCGCGCGACGGATTGGCCGGCTCGGTGCGGGACAGCCGCAGCAGCTCGGCATGGATGCGGTGGCGCACGTCGAGCGTACTGAACTCGTTCACCCGATTGGCCAGCATCCGGATCTGGCCGGCGAGCAGCGCCAGCAACTGATCGCAAACGTCCGGATGGGCATGCACGGCGGCCAGGAATACGGCGGCGGACATGCGGGCAACCGTCACGTCTGTCATGGCCACGATGCCGGAGGAGCGCGGCGCGTTGTCGATGGCGGCCAGCTCGCCGAAAAACTCGCCGGCATTGATCTGTCGCAGCAGCACCTCGCGTCCCGCCGATTGAATGACCACGCGGACGGCGCCGCTCACGACGAAAAAGACATCGCGGTTGGCGTCCTGATAGTCGATAATCCATTGACCGCCGGCGGCCCGGCGCCAGGAGCACTGCGTATCCAGGGCCGCGATGGCGTCCGCCGCCAGGGAACGGAACAAGGGAATTTTTGCCAGGGTTTCAGTGCGTCGAGCCATGAGAATATTCCAGTCAACCTCGATCGTTCCCGGCTTTGCGCGGGCCGGCCAGCGCATCGAGCGGCTGCTTCGCCTGGCGACCGGGTTGATCCTGTTCAGCTACGCGTCGTGTCATCTCGTCAATCACGCCTTCGGAATCCGTTCGGTCGAGGCCATGGAGGCCGCGAGCGTCCTATTGCTCTGGCCCTGGCAGACGCTCGCCGGCCTCACGCTCCTCTATACCTCATTCTTCACCCACGGGTTGCTCGGCCTGTATGCGCTGTATCGCCGGCGCCATTTGCGCATGCCGGCGGCCGAGGCCTGGCAGCTCGCGCTCGGCCTCGCGATCCCGCTTCTGCTCATTCCGCACGCCGCGCCGGTCCGCATCGGACAATCAATCTACGGATTGGAATTCAGCTATGTGCGGCTGATCTACCAGTTCTGGTTCTTCGCCGTCGAGGAGGCGCTGGTCCGTCAATATGCGCTGCTGCTCATCGTCTGGATTCACGGCTGCATCGGATTGCGGGCGTGGCTGTCCTCCAAGCCATGGTACGGGCGCATCGCCTCGCCCCTGGCATCGCTCGCCTTGCTGGTGCCGGTTCTGGCGCTGCTGGGATTCACCAATGCGGGCCTCGATGCGCGCGAAGCCGCGCAGCGCAATCCGCAGGCGACCGCCGTTCACCTCATCGCGGCGCCAGGAACGCCGGCGGCCGAGGATCTCGCGCGCGTGCGCCGGATCGGCGACATGCTCACCCTCGCCTATCTGGGCCTGGTGGCCGGAACGGTCGGGCTGCGCGTGCTGCGCGATTGGCATGTGCGGCGATACCATGCGGTCCACATTGCATATCCGGACGATCGCGTGGTCGCGGTCCCGCCGGGATTTAGTGTGCTCGAAGCGAGCCGCTGGGCCGGGGTCCCGCATGCCTCGGTGTGCGGCGGCAGGGGCCGCTGCTCGACCTGCCGCGTGCGCGTCACCAGGGGGTCGGAGCATCTCGCCGCGCCGGGCCCGGTCGAGCGCCGCACGCTCGAGCGGATCGGCAACCCAGTCGGCGTGCGTCTGGCGTGCCAGATCCGCCCGCTGGCCGACATCGAGGTCGAGCCGCTAGTGCGCACCAGCGTGGATGCGCCGTACGGCGTCGTGCGATTCGGTGCCGCGATCGAGGGCGGCACCGAGATGGAGATCGCCGCGCTGTTCGTCGACCTGCGCGAATCGACCCGCCTGGCGACCGGACGGCTGCCCTACGACGCCCTGTTCCTGTTCGACCGGTACATCCAGGTCGTCACCGCGGCCGTGCGGGACAACGGCGGCCACGTGACGAGCATCGCGGGCGACGGCGTGATGAGCATGTTCGGCGTCAACAGCAACGGGGCGCGGGCGGCGCGCGACGCGTTCGAGGCGGCCGCGCAAATCTGGATCGGCGTCGAATCGCTGAACGACGACCTGGCCGGCGAGCTCCAGGTGCCGCTGCGGATCGGCATCGGATTGCATGTCGGCATGGCGGTGGTGGGCATGATTTCCACCGGCGGCTCCGGATCACTGCAATTCCTGGGCGACACCGGCAATCTGGCGGCCAAACTCGAAGCCGAGACCAAGCGACTGAACTGCATCCTGATCGCGTCGGCGCAGGCCGCCGCCCTGGTCGCGCCCGGCCAAAACGACGTCGCGCCGCGCGCCCTGTCGATTCCGGGAAAGGAAGATCCCATACCGGCCGTCCTGTTTCGCACCAGAGACGAGCTGGACAGGCTGCTGCGACCGGCGTCGCCCGCCTGAGCGCTACTAAATCTCTCAATTCCCCGCGCCCCGGAACGACGAGTTAGAATTTGTGGCCGGCGCCTCGGCCAACGCAGTGTGCGATTTCGCACCCCGGCGATTCCGGCCCTCCCCTATGTATCGGTCATCGGCGTCGCTGGTGACGCCTGATCAACGGATCGAGCGACCTCCCGAGGCCGCATCAAGCAGGAGAAATGACCATGTTCACGAAGAGCAAAATCGCAATTCTCGCCACCCTGGCGACCGTCATCGCGGCCCCCGCGTTCGCGGGCGACCAGGATGTCGCGACCGAGCTGCGCGACAGCGGCCGCTATGTGCCCGAGCTGGTGATGCCGGCCGGCGCCCACGTTTTCGGCGGCGCCTACGCGTCCGCGGTCGATCACGGAAATATCAAGCAGGGCCGGTCGTCCATTCCGTCGGTCGGCAACGACTTCCAGCTCCAAGGCCGGTGAGCGGCCGAACCGCAGGCCTATTCACACAACCAACCGAACAGGAGAACACCATGTCGAACCGAACCACCATCGCGGCCCTCGCGGCCCTCATGACCGTCTTCGCCGCCCCGGCTTTCGCGGGCGACCAGGACACGGCGACCGAGCTGCGTGACAGCGGGCGCTATGTGTCCGAGATCACCCTGCCCTCCAATGCCTACGCGTCCGCGGTCACGACCGCGCACTTCCAAGTGTCGAAGCAGGCTCTCGCGAACCGCTGGAACGACTTTCAGCTGCAAGGCCGGTGACCACGATGAAACGAGAACCGGCCGGCGCCGTGCCGGCCGGCCCTTGGCTTTGGTGAATGAGTCGGGCGTGAGAGCGGCGAGCGCAACGTTCGCCTATCTCTCCTCCGTCATTGCCCGCGCAAGCGGGCAATCCAGTATACTCAAGGGTTGGAAGTGGAAGGGAAGTGCCGACTGGCGAGGATAAAACTCAGTAAGCTCGCCCCCTGCCCTTCATCGTCTCCCGGGAGTACTGGATTGCCCGCTTGCGCGGGCAATGACGCAGGAGGACCGCATCAGACGATCGCGAATTTTTTCCAGTCCCGCACAACGCCTGGCGGGGGATGGGCAATGACGCAGCCAGCCTAGGCCGCGCTGCGGTAGCGGTCCAGAAACGCGATCGCGGTTCGCCGCGCTTCGCTCATGTCGAACCAGGCCGCATCGCGCGCCAGCGTCCCGTCATAATCCAGCGTGAATTCATGGCGTTCGCCGGTCAGTATATCCCGGACAACGATCGTGGGATGATCATACCGCTCGACCCGACAACTCATGCGACCCGCTCCTTTTGGCAGCTGTTGGTGGTTGGTCGCAAGCGTGGGATCGCAACGGTTACCAAATCATTAACGACTCTTCGCCTGAGCGGATTTCTGCAAAAATTCGGCAACGTCGCGATCCCACGGCGGCTCGGGGGCGAAACGGGTCGCGATGAACGCGATGAAGGCGCGTACTTTTGCGGCCGGGTGACGGTCAGGGAGGAACACCGCATAGATGCCGCCAAACTCGGCGGTCGGCTGGTCCAGATCGAGCGTCACCAGCGTGCCTGCGCGCAAGTCATCGGCAACGATAAACGTCGGCAGATAGGCGAGGCCCTGGCCTGCGATCGCAGCGGCTCGCAGGGCTTCGCCATTGTTGGCTCGCAGATTGCCGGAAACCCGAATGGGGATGTCCGCGCGCGCGCCGAACGTCCAGCAATCGACGCCGGTCACGCTGGAGAGCGTGTAGCCAAGGCAATTGTGGTCCGCCAAGCTCGAAACCGTGCGCGGGCGGGCGCGATCCGCGAGATAAGACGGCGCCGCACAGACGACGGTGCGGGCGGGCGCGATCCGCCGCGCAATCAGGCTTGAATTGCTCAGGCTGCCGATACGGATCGCAAGATCCCACCCTTCCTCGGCAAGGTCGACCAATCGGTCGTTGAGGCCGAGCTCGACGGTCACCAGCGGATGGCGTTGCGCGAACTCCGCGAGCAGAGGGGCGATCTGCCGCGCACCGAATGCGACCGGGACATTGAGGCGGAGCAAGCCCCTCGGCTCGACACGATCGGCGGCGACTGCCGCTTCGGCCGCATCGATTTCTGCGAGAATGCGTTCGGACGCTTCGAGGTAACTTCGCCCAGCCTCGGTGATCGACAGCCGCCGCGTGCTGCGGTGAAACAGCTTGACGCCCAGCCGGGCTTCGAGCGCTGCGATGTGCTTGGTGACCATGGTCTGCGACATGCCCATGGCGCGGCCGGCGGCGGACAGGCTGCCGGCGGTAGCGACTTTCGCGAAGACCTCCAGGCCGGTCAGGCGGTCCAGCACAGGTTTATCTCACCTTCAGGGTGTGATCTGTAATTCACAATCTCCATATTATCACACCATATGGAATAGGTCATATCAGGGCGGCAAACACAGGAGACACCCATGATCGATACCCGGACCGCCCCCTATGCGGCGCTGTTGCTTCGCGTCAGCCTCGGCTTTCTGTTCCTCGCCCACGGCCTCTTGCTCAAAGTGTTCACCTTCACGATCCCCGGCACCGTCGCGTTCTTTGAAAGCGTCGGATACCCGGGCTTCTTCGCCTACCTGGTCATCGCCGGCGAAATCGGCGGCGGGCTCGCACTTCTTCTCGGCGTTTGGACACGGCCGATATCGCTTCTGCTCATGCCCATCATGATCGGCGCGACTCTGCAGCACGTGGCCGGCGGCTGGCTGTTCACGAACCAAGGCGGTGGCTGGGAATTTCCGGTGTTCTGGACTGCCGCACTTGTCGCCCAGGCATTGCTCGGCGACGGCGCATTCGCCCTGCGCGTGTCGCGGAATAGTGATCCCGTGGGCAAGCTCGCCGACGCATACTCACATTGAACGAGGCCGCGGGGCCGACCCCCGCGCCGCCGGAGGAACCGCCATGACGATGCCAAGCCTGTTCCTGTCGCACGGCTCACCGACCTTGCCGCTCACCGACACGCCGGCACGCGCGTTCCTGCAGCGGCTCGGCCATACGATCGAGCGCCCCCAGGCCATCCTGGTGGCCTCGGCGCATTGGGAGACGGCCTCGCCGGCCGTCAATGCGGTGGAGCGCAACGAGACGATCCACGACTTCGGCGGATTCCCGCGCGCGCTGTACGAGATGCAATACCCCGCCCCGGGCTCGCCGCCGGTTGCGGCGCGCGTCGCCGAGCGGCTGCGTACGGCCGGATTCGCCTGCACGACCGATCACCGCCGCGGCCTGGACCACGGCGCCTGGGTGCCGCTGCGGTTGATGTATCCGCAAGCCGACATTCCGGTCGTGCAGCTCTCGGTTCAGCCTCATCTCGGGCCCGAGCACCATCTGCGCGTCGGGCGCGCCTTGGCGCCGCTGCGGCAAGAGGGCGTGCTGATCATCGGCAGCGGCAGCTTCACCCACGATCTGTCGGAGTTTCGCGGCCATGGCGTGAGCGATCCGTCACCCGATTGGGTCAACGGCTTTGCGGACTGGTTCGATTCGGCGCTGACGCGCCGTCAGACCGACGACCTGCTCGACTATCGGCGTCAGGCGCCGTTCGCGGCCAAGAACCACCCGACCGAAGAGCATCTCCTGCCGCTGTACGTCGCGCTGGGCGCCGCCGGAGAGAACGCCCGCGCCGAGCGGCTTCACGCCAGCGCCACCTACAGCGTGCTGCGGATGGACGTGTATGCGTTCCGGGATGAGCATGAGCCTGCGCGCGTCGGCGCTCCGGCAACGACGCCGCTCGCGCAGGGTCTTTCATGACCAGGCGGATCGGATCGCAGAGCCGCCGCCTCGCCGCCTGGTCTTCCTGCGTCATTGGCGGCACAAGCGGACAATGACGCGAGAGGGCCGACGCTAGAACTTGTATGCGGGCTGGAAGTTTTCGTCCGTCACTTTCTGCCCGGTGACCGATTCGAACATGATGCGCACGTTTTTCAGCGCTTCCGAATAGGCCGTGAATTTGGCGTTGCCGGCGCGCCGGATCGCCGCGTTCAGATCCGCCGGCGGATCAGTCGCCTTCACGCCGGTCGGTGGCGACGGGTCCGGCGTGCCGGCGGCGGTCGTCACGAAGTCTTTTTCGAGATCCTTCAGCGCGCTGGTGGCTTTATTGAGCTCCGCGCAGGAGGGAGCGCCCGCCAGCTTCCCGCCGAGATAAACCACCTGGCTGAGCCCCAATATGCCCAGGAGCGTTTCCGGAATGCTGAACGATGCGAGGTCCCTCAGCCCGACCACGAGCAGCGCGCCTCCGACGACCACGCTGAAGATCAGGTTCTGAAAATGATAGACGTCGAACTCCCCGTCGGTCGTCAGGATATCGCGCCACTTCGCTTCGTTCACCGCCGCCAATCCGCCCTGCGGCAACCATCCCCTGCGGACGAACCAGGCCCAGTTCTCGAAATCGATGCGATTTCGGCTGACGTCCGTGGCCTTGGCGGCCGCGGAGCCTACGCCGGCGATTCCCAGAAGAACCAGGATGGTCGGAGAGAGGTCGGACAATATTCCGGTGCGGCCCACGATAAAACCGACAAGTCCCACCACGATGCCGGAGAAGAACAGAATCTGCAGCTTCGCCAGATTGCCTTTGCCGTTGGAGCCCGCGGTGAGCAGGACCGGGTCGAGGTAGCGCAGGAATTTCTTGTCCGTCTGCTTGTCGACCACCTGCGCGGCCCGCGCGAGCAGCAGATATACGCCGACGAGAAAGATCAGGACGAGCGCGCCGCTGTAGATCCCGTCGCTCAACGGTGCGGTTGTGGTCGACAAGAACACCGGCCCCGCCTGGCGCGGCCTTGCAGCCGAAGATATAAATGACGGCGTCGGGCCAGAGCCCACCGACCGCCGACGGAATCTTGAGGGTCACGATCGTCGCCGGGACGACGACCTCCCCGCTTTTGACGAGCGGGTGGTCGGCAGGAACCCGTTTCGCGCTGACGTGGCTGCCGAAAAGACTCACGGTCGACGCGCCCTTGATGACCGCGCGATAGGCCGTCTGGGCGTCGAAATCCCGCTGCACGATGAAATCCGCCGAAGTGCCCGCGGGAACGATCTTGGTGGTCAAGATGATGTCGGGAACATCCGTCGTCGTCGCGTTTTCAAGCGCCGTCAGGGCGCTGGCCGGTGGCGGCGGCGGCAGACCACACGGATCGACATCCGCTGCCCGGCTCACCTGTGGGGCGCCCAGGGAAATCGCCCCCAGCAGCACCAGACCCGCGACGGCCTTCGCAACGCGCTTGATGGTCGACATCGAGACTGCCACCGCCATGCTCCTCATTTGCCGCGTTAGCCTATCGGAGGTTGTAGGAAAATCGGCGGCTTTGCAACGGCGTTTTCTGCGCAATCCGCGGCGCGGCTTGCCGCGCGCGATCAACGCGGCGATGCGGCGCCGGACATCCGTTTCAGCTTGCGGTCCTGCTCGATCCGCTCCAGCCGCCCGATACGCACCTCCAGATCGGCGCTGACGAAAGCCCGCACGAAGGAGTCGACGCATTTGCCGAGGTCCGCCGCCTCGGCCGCCGTCAGGTCGCCGTCGGCGAGCGCCCGCGCGATCGCCGCCATGGCGGGCGGCGCGTCCGCGGCCCGGACGAGCGGCGGCAGCTCGAAACCCGCCGGCCGGTCGGACAGGCGCGGGCAGATGCGATCCACGCACAGCCGCACCGCCGCCATGTCGCCCTCCTTGGCGCGATCGATCATGGTTCGGACGATCGCCTCGGTGTCGCCCTCCAACAGATGCTCGGCGAGCACGGTGCGCCGGTTGCGCGCCCCGCGCGGCCGGCCGGCCGGGTTGCCGCTTTCGCCTTTATGGAATGTCATCGGATGTCTCCTTCGTTTGGATTGTGGTGAGTGTGAGGGTTGGGGTTGAGTTGCGCGCCGACGCACACGGATTGGCCGCCACCAGGGCGCGTTTGTTGTAAACAACAACGAATTTACAAGGCCTGCCTCCGGACCGGCCGCCCTGTGGGAACGCGGTCCGGCGGTTCTCCAGACAAAAGCGCCGCCCGAGGGGCGGCGCTTTTCGTTGCTTGCTTTCATGTGCGGACGACGGCGCCAGAACGGCCGCTCTCATGCAAACGCCCGGCGCTTGCGGGCGCCGGGCGCAATTCGGACTATGGATTTTCTCCTACGCGGCCAGAAACGGGTGCGCAAGAGTCTTGATGCGGGATTACCGCGCCGGCGATGCCGTTCACGGACCCGCGCCGCGCATCTTCGACTTCAGCAGCGCCATCGCGATGTCGAGATTCGCAGGGTCGGGTTTCAATTCGCCGGCGTAGATCCGGCGCGTGACCTCGACCAGCGTCTCGTTCGCGGGGGTCGGAATTCCGCGTTTGCGGCCTTCTTCGACCACGAAGCCGTTGATCAGGTCGATCTCGCTGAGCCGGCCCTTCATATGGTCCTGCAGCGTCGTATTGGCGCCGCGCCCGGGGCCGATGTCGTGATTGACCTTATCCACCAGCCGCATGAGCAGGTTGTTCGAGCCTTCGATCTCCGCCGGCGTGAGGCCGAAGATCGGCACCACCGGGTGGCCCAGCGCCTCGCCGATCTTGAGAGATTCGGAGCCGAGCCGCATCATGAGCTCCTGCATGCCCTCGGGCTGCGCGTCGGCGAGCTCGCCGCCCGTCATCGCGATCGTGCCGAGCGTCATCGAGTTCAAGACGAGCTTCATGTACTTGGCGGCGAGAATGCGGGGCGTGATCTCGACCTTGCCGGCGTGGCGCAAAATCGCGGCAACTTCCTCTTCGCGCCCGTCCGTGGAAGCGTGAAAGCTGCCGAGCGCAAACCAGGTTCTGTCGGGCGCCGTGTTGCGCTTGATCTGGCCCGGCACGAAGCAATACGACGACAGCTCGGGGACGCAGCCCAGCGTCCGGGACGCGCCGACCACATCGGCGATGATGCTCGCCGTCATCCCGTTCTGGAGCCCGACCAGGAATCCGTCCGGCCGCAGATAGGGCTTGATGAGCTCGGCATGCCAGCGGGTGTCGTAGGCCTTGGTCACCAGGAACACGACATCGAAGACCTGATGCATCGCGGCGAGGTCGCACAAGTGATAGGCCCGCACCTTGGCGTGAATTTCTCCTTGCCTCAGGGTCACATGAAGGCCGTTGAGGCGCATGGCCTCGACATGCGCGGGCCACTGGTCGATGAGCACGACATCGAGCCCGGCATTCGTGAGATCGGCCGCGACGCAACTGCCGTTCGCGCCGGTACCGAGAACTGCGATTTTCTTATTCATCGTGTTTCCAAGGCGAGGGTGCCGCGCGCGTCGAGTACGTCCGTTCGTTCAGCAGGCTAGTCCTGCGGCGTCATGCCCCGTCCCCGGAGCGGTGCTTCGCACCGTCCGAGGACAGGCTCCCGCGGGGCATCCAGTACTCCGTGTCACTGCGATTTGACACAGTGTGCTCAATCGAGACGATGGTGTTTACTGGATTGCCCGCTTGCGCGGGCAATGACGCAGTAAGACGAGCGCGTGGTTCGAATTGACCGAAGGCGTATCTATCCGGGCCTCACTCCGGCTTCAGGTTGTATTGCTTGATGAGCCCGGCCATTTTTTCGATGTCCTCATGCAGGAACCGGGCGAATTCCTCGGGGGTATCCTTCGAGGTCACATATCCGAGGTCCTCGAGGCGCTTTCGCATCTCCGCCATGCCGATGGCCTGGGTCGCCGCCGCTTGCACCTTGTCGCGAACGGGTTTCGGCGTGTCGACGGGCAGAAGGAGCCCGTACCACGTCGTCACCTCGTAGCCCGGCAGCGTTTCGGCGACGGTCGGCACGTCCGGAATGTAAGGGATGCGCTCGGCCGACGATACGGCGAGACCGATGAGCTTTCCCTCGTCGACAAACGGCTTGGCGGTGGCATAAGGCGAACCGTAAATGTCGGTCACGCCCGAGAGGATCGAGGCGAGCGCAGGTCCGCCGCCGTTGTAGGGAATGTGAACCATGTCGATGCCGGCTTGCGCCTTGAGCACTTCGGCGACGATGAACGTCGCCGCCCCGATGCCGCCCGACGCATAGTTCAGTTTTCCGGGCGCCGACCTGGCCTTCCGGATCAACTCGCCAAGGGTTCGTACCCCCAGCTTGGGATGCGCCACCACGATGTAGAAGGCGGACGCAAAACGTCCGACCGGACTGAAATCCTGCTCCAGATTGTAGCCGAGATTCTTGTAGAACGTCTGGCTGAAGGAGTGGTTGGTGTTCGCCTGCAGGATCGTGTAGCCGTCGGCGGCCGCCTTGGCGGCCGCTGCGGCGGCGATCGTTCCGCCGGCGCCCGGCCGGTTCATCACCACGACGGGCTGCCCAAGAATTTTTGCGAGGGCGTCCGCCATGATGCGCCCGACGATGTCCGGCGAGCTGCCGGGCGAGCTCGGCACGATATAGCTGATCGTCCGGTCAGGATACGCCTGGGCATGGGTGTCGCGCGGCAGCCACAGCGCCGCAAACATTCCCAGACACGCCGCGACGGTGCGACGCCTGTCGGGCGTCGCGTGAGTGCGCCTGGGCGCGCTTCTGCCTGGCTCATTGGTCATGAGGTGATCCACATTCGGCGACAAGAGGGCCGGCGCCGGGGGTAGCGATTGCGGCCATCGCAATTCCACCGATGATCATACAGTCTGCGACGTGCGACCATCAAACAAGCATAGAATGAGCGGCGTCAACCATGGGCGGGAACGAAATGCCACTGCAACTCGAGCTCGGGCTGGACACGTTCGGCGACGTCACGGCCGGCGCCGATGGCCGGCTGCTGTCCCATGCGCAGGTCATCCGCCACGTGATCGGCGAGGCCGTGCTCGCCGACGAGCTCGGCATCGATTTCATCGGCGTCGGCGAGCACCACCGCGCCGACTTCGCCATCTCGTCGCCCGAAGTCGTGCTCGCCGCGATCGCCGGCCCGCACCAGCCGGATCCGGCTCGGCTCGGCGGTGACGGTGCTGAGCTCCGACGACCCGGTCCGCGTCTTCCAGCGCTTCTCGACGCTCAACGCGATGTCGAACGGACGCGCCGAGGTCATTCTCGGGCGCGGCTCGTTCACCGAGTCGTTTCCGCTTGTTCGGCTTCGAGCTCGGCCAATACGAGAAGCTGTTCGAAGAAAAGCTCGATCTGTTCGCCGCCCTGCTCAGCCAGGAGCCGGTGACGTGGCGCGGCGCCACGCGTGCCGCCGCTCACCGACCAGCGCGTCTTTCCCCCGATCGAAACCGGGACGCTCAGGACCTGGGTCGGCGTCGGCGGCAGCCCCGAATCCGTCGTCCGCGCCGCGCGCTACGGCTTGCCGCTGATGCTCGCGATCATCGGCGGCGATCCCAGCGGTTCACGCCCTATGTCGATCTCTATCGTCGCGCGCTCGAGCAGCTCGGCCAGCCGACGCAAGCCGATCGGCGTCCACTCGCCCGGCTACGTGGCGGACACCGACGCGCAAGCCCGCGAGGAGTTTTGGCCCGACTACAAGCGGATGCGCGACAAGATCGGCGCCGAGCGCGGCTGGCCGCCGATGGGACAGGCCGAGTTCGTTCGCGAAGCCGACCAGCGGCTCGCTCTATGTCGGTTCGCCCGAGACGGTCGCACGCAAGATCGTCGCGACCGCGAAGGTGCTGGGCATCTCGCGCTTCGATCTGAAGTACAGCGCCGGGCCGCTGTCCCACGACAAGCTCATGCGCAGCATCGAGCTCTACGGCGGCAAGGTCATCCCATTGGTGCGCGATATGCTGGCCTGACGCGGCTGGTTGCGGGTCCGCGGCATGGGGCGCCTGCGATCGCTCGGAACTGACCGATGCGCGGATGCAACACTCGACATGGATTATGCCGGAGCGTGCGCGACACCGCGTCCTAACTCGCTCCGATTCCTAGGCAAAATGCTTTTGGGCGCAGAACCTGGATTGCGGTTTGCGCTCCATTGTTGCGGCTGGGTTACAGCCACGGCCGCAAGCGCCTGCTACCAAGAATTCATCCGACGCATGGCGACGAACAACCGTCCGGGGATCACATGTTTGCTTATATGGCCGAACGCCGCCTTCTGGGTTTCGACACGGGCGACTGGGCGCTCCTTCTCGGAGGCTTCGCGCTGGTCGGGATGGTGACTCTGCTGACGACGTGACGGGAGCCCGCGCCGAAGCCCGGCGCCGCGCTGCTGTCCATTTCGAGAGGCCGGAACCGTCATGAAAAAGACCAACAAGAAGGCCCCGAGCCGCCGTGTCACGGTGATCGCGTTGTTGCGGTCGCTATCCGCGGGCCTGTTCGATCCCTATCGGCCCGAGCTTCACTACATGCGCGGCCCGGGACCCAAGTGGCGCGAGAAGCATCAAACCGTCGCACATCGTCCGAGCGCCGTGGCCTCCCCAGCCGCGAATGTTCGAGGCGTATACCGTCACGCCTGAACCGTTCGCGCGGCGCGATCTCCCCTCATGATCGCCCGCGCATGAAACAGCGGCTTGGCGCCGGGCGCCACATGGCCTGACGTGCTCCGGTCAACGCCCGACAAATCCCGGGTTTCTTGAGGCCGCACCGGAAAGGCGGGTTCGTGGAAACTGCGTGGCGGTCCCGGGAGGACTCGAACATCCGACCGTCCGTTCACGCAGCCGCGAGTTCGAGACGCATTCTTCTTGAAACCCAACCGATTACCGGCGGACCCGGCCAGGGCCATGACGGCAGGGCGCGATCCTTAAGCATCCGCCGAGATCCGTGTTGGCAGATTCGGCCAATGACGTTATCAGTGGTCGGACGCAAGCCGTAAGCCAAGCCGGCGCAGCCCGATCGGACGCAACACGCATGACGCCTCGTTCCATGATCCCGACGCGCGAGCCCACATGGCTGCGCCCCGCCGAGTCTCGTCGTAGCGAGCCTGGCCGCGCTGATCGCGGCCGATCATGCGAGCGCCGCAAGCGCTCGGAACGAACGCCGGATCGAATCCGTCGCGCCGCGTGCCGCCGGCGCGCCGGTCATGGCCATCATCTCGCTCCACAGCCAGCAGATCACCGTCTACGACGCCGACGGCTGGATCCTGCGGGCGCCGGTGTCGAGCGGCCAGAAGGGACGCGAGACGCCCGCGGGCATCTTCAGCGTCATCCAGAAGCAGGCGGAACACTACTCGAACCTGTATGACGATGCCTTCATGCCCCACATGCAGCGCATCACCTGGTCGGGCATCGCGCTCCACGGTGGCGTGCTGCCGGGACATGCGGCGTCCCACGGCTGCGTCCGGATGCCGTACGATTTCGCCGCACGCCTGTTCGACGAAACCCGGGTGGGAATGCGGGTGATCGTGGCGCCCAGCGACGCGACGCCGGCCGAGATCGCCCATCCGGCCCTGTTCGGGCCGAAGCCGGGCGCCGGCGCTCTCGCGGCGGCCCGCGCCGCAGAGGCGGACGAAGCGGTCAGGAAGGCGGATCAGGCGAAGGTCGCCGCCGCGAAGGCCTCCCGCGAGGCCGCGCGGGCGATGATACCGGTGCGCGCGGCGGAAAATCTGAAACGCAGAGCCGAGGCGCAATTGGCGGCCGCCGAGCGGACGCCCGGCCGCGCAGCTTTGCCCGAGGCCAGGGAGCAGGCCGAGGACGCCAGGGCGAAGGCTGTCGCCAAGCTCGCCGAGACGCAGGCGCAACTGGACGCCGCCAATGCGGAGCTGCAACCGACGCTCGACGCCGCCGCGGCCGCGCGCGAAGCGCTCGCCTCGGCCGAGACCGCGCGGGCCGCCGCCGTCCAGGCGTCGCGCGAGGCCGCGCGCGACCTCGAGCCGGTATCGGTATTCATCAGCCGCAAGACCCAGCGCCTGTACGTACGGAGGGCGTTTCAGCCCGTGCTGGAGAGTCCCGTCGAGATCAAGAATGCGGATCGTCCGATCGGCACGCATATCTTCACCGCCATGGCGCGGACCAACGGCGACACCGACATGCGATGGAGCGTGGTCTCGTTGGAGAGCGGACGCGTGCAGGGCTTGGTCGAAGCGGATGCGCAGGCGCGCGGCGGCCACGCTGCGAACGTGGATCACGGTTCGACGGACACGAGCGGCGCCAGGAACGCGCTCGACCGGATTGTCATTCCGCAGGACGTCATGGATCGCATCGGCGGGATGGCGTCGCCGCGATCGTCGCTGATCATTTCCGACGAGGCGTTGAGCACGGAAACCGGCAACGGCACGGATTTCGTGGTCGTCCTGAGCGGCGAGCCGCAAGGCGGCATCAAGTTTCGTCGGCGCGGTCCGTCGACCGAGGCCCGTTACGTGCGCCGCCAGCTTGATTGGGGCTGGCCTTTCGGCGGCGGGTATTCCCGCTGGTGAGGCTTGGTGTTTCCTGCGAACGCGGCCATCCGATATTACCCGCCATCTCCAAACGAGCGCAGCGCCTGACGGCAGGGAGTACTAGAAGACCGCTTGCGCCGCATGACGGCTGAGAGGCCGAGGAAAAAAGCGGCGTCATCGCCCGCGAAAGCAGCAATCCCGTTTCGCTTTGGGCGTAGCGCGCAGAACATATGCGCTGATTGCAATCTTCGGCGTGCGACCCGATGCAGACTCGAAGACTCCTTGTGCACGGGGCGCGGCTCGCCACCTTTCGAGCATATTTAGATTGGAAGCTGTCTCCGCTAAGCGCTGCATGGGATTCGTCAGGGGTGGGTCGGGTCACGTCTTGGCAGGGCGCCTGTCAGAGCCTTCAGGGCTGACGTGAGCAGTTTTCGGGAGCACTGCGGTGCTGATTGGCTCGGGGAAAGCCAAGACAGGCTGCACATCTGACGAAGCCCCTGTCTGTACTGGGTGAACTCGTTGGAGGGGGCCATGAAATCGCTTGTCGTCAAGCGCTCGATCGTTATCGCGGGTCACAAGACCAGCGTCAGTCTCGAAGATGCATTCTGGAAGGGACTCAAGGAGATCGCATCGGATCGCGAACTCACTTTGTCCGACATGGTCGGCGCCATCGATGCGGGGCGCCCGAACGGCAATCTGTCATCGGCCATTCGCCTGTTCGTGCTCGATTACTATCGCACGATGATCGGTCCAGCGGCGGGCACGCAAAGCTCTGCTGTCGAGGGAGCAACGCCAAATCCGCCGGCGCTGCACAATCGGGGCTGAAGCCTGGCAGGCGGTGCGGCCACGTCACTCCGGATGTGGCCAAGCGTGTGTTGTGGTACCGGCGTTGCGGTAACGGCCGAGGCCGTCAGTGCATGGCCCACCGGCACACCGCCATCAATTCCGTGTGTATCTGGGTAATGGTGGAGAGCTGGTCGGCTCGCTCAGGTTCGTCGAGAAGCGACAGTTCGTTGCTCAGCGCAAGCCATAGGCTTCGCAGACTTTCCAAAACAATGCGGCGCTCGGGATCGGCAACGAGCTCGATGGCGCGGTCGCATTCGGCGGCTTTTCTCGACGGATCTACCTGTAACATCGCACCGGCCCTCATCGTCACACCTTGCAAAGGGTCTGCATCGCGGACCCATTCATTAGTCGCCGCGAAGCCCGGAGCGGTTCACCGTTTTTGTGCGCCTTGCGGGGATTTATCGGGACGGGAATGTTGTTGTTAACAAAGCCTTTACGCACCCGAGGTCGCTCGGCACGCGGCCGCGCGAGCGTTGCTTGTCGCTCCGAATACCGGGGTTGCTCGCGGTGACCGCAGCGGGGCGCGTGCTGACCGAACGGCGCGACCATCGCGCGCGAATCGGCCGTGGCGCGAAGGCGGGAAGACTTTTTCCGAACCATCAATTCAGATTGCCGAACAGGTTTGCGAACAGGCCGCCCTGAGACTTTGCGAATCCACGCTGGCTCGGGCGCTGCTCGCCGAATGCCAACGCATGACTGCCAAAACCCGGCCGATCGTCGCGCGTATCGATGTGCGCCGCAGCGACGCGACGCAGGGTCGGCGCCCCGTCGGCGCGTGCGAACGTGGCGGCGTTGCGCACCGCCATGGCCGACCGCCCGAACTGACTCTCGGACGCTGGCCCGCTGGCGGCGAGCCGTGCCGCCGAGGCGGCCTGTCGGGCCGCGACTCGCAGCGTATAGCCCTTCGTAAAGGTGAGATCGTCTTCGGGCGCGATCGAGGCTTGCCGGCTGGCTGGTGGCACCACACCGGGCCACCAGCGCGCCTGGAGATCCCAGGTCGGCGCGGTCGTGGCGGCACTCGCGCGTGCGGCCGGCGAGCCCATCAGTTGCTGCATGACAGGTATGCTGCTCGCCACGCAGACCACAGCGATTGCGGCAGCGACGACCGAAAACGAGCGTGCGCCCGTCGGGCGGCCCGAGGTCAAGCTGTAGGCATCGTCGTAGGCAGACATCGGCGCTCCGGATCGAATTCGCCGGGGCAATCGCCCCCCATCGTCCTTGTTGGTCGTGCCGACCCGCGTTCAGGTTCATGATTTTGCCGGCTCCGGAGAGGTATTTTTCACCCCCTTTTGTCGCGTCGGCGCCCCGCTCTGCCCTCATGGCGCGGCGCCCGCCGACCGGGGACGCGGCTCGCGCCGAGCCGGAAGGTCCGGGCATAGGACCAGCCGGCCCTCGAGACCGCCGGCCTCGAGACGCCGGTGTGCCTCGGCGACCTCATCGAAGGAGATCCGCTGGGCGACGCGCGGCCGGATGGCGCCCGTCGCCAACAGGTCGAAGAGCCGCCCCAGGTCCTCCCGGAACCAGGCGGGATGTCGCGCCCGCATCGCGTTGATCGAGTAGACGCGGAGGCGCTTGCCGCCAGGCAACCAGCTCAGCAACCACCTCCCCAGATACACGCGCGCGATCCACATCAGGTTGGCGAGCAAGCGACGCTGCGCCCGTACGCCCGCCGTGTAGCCGTAGGCGCAGAGCAGACCGCCGCGCTTGAGCGCCGCGAACGAGCCACGATAGTCGTCCTCGCCGATGCCGTCGAAGACAACGTCGAACCCGCCCGGCACGACGCGCGTGACGTCCTCGCGTTGATAGTCGATCGGCGTGGCGCCGAGCTCGCGGATCAGCGCCGCGTGCGCGCCGCGCGCGGTGCCCCACAGCTCGAGTCCGGCCAGCCGACCGAGCACGAGCAGCGCCTGACCGGCGGCGCCGGCGGCTCCCTGCACGAGCACGCGCTGGCCTCGCCGCACCCGGGCGGCGCGATGAAGGAGCTGGTACGCGGTCGTCCAGCTCAAGATCAGCGCGGCCGCCTCCGCGGCGTCGACGCCCGCCGGCACGCGGGTCAGGTCTCTGGCGCGGAGCGTGCGCCAGGCGGCGTTCGACCCGAGTACCGTCATATCGGCCACGCGGTCGCCGAGCTGAAAGCCGCGCACGCCGTCACCGAGCTGGTCGATTTCCCCGACCACATCGTAGCCCAGCACGAACGGGGGCCGGCGGTGCATCGTTTGCGGATAGACGTGGCGCCGGATCACCACATCGGTGTACTCCACGCTCGAGGCGAGCACGCGGACACGCACCTTGCCCCGGCCGGCCGACGGCAGGGGAGCGTCGACCACCTCCAACGCCTCCGGACCGCCGAAGCGCCCGACTTGAACAAACCGGTTGCGCGCCTCACCCATGGGCGCACTCCTCGCAACGCATGATCCCGAGGACGGGCAGGAAAACGTTCAGCCGCTGAATTGCCGGCGCGACTCGCGATCGCTTCAGGATCGCGCGGAAAAGAGGTCATGTCCTTGACGAGAATCAATGCGTCCCCCGCTCTTCTGATCCGCTGGGCACCGGGCGAGGGCCCCACATGCTTCGCCATACGGTATCTTCATCTTCGCAGATAACGTGTGTCCCGCTAACCGATCGTTTAATCGGCGATCTTGTCTACTTCAGCCTGCGAGCCACATCGAAAGGAGATCAGCCCTCGGCGAACGCAAAACCGCCAACGATTGTCCTGATCATGACACCCGTCAAATAAGAGACGAAAACGCAATCCCACCACGGCCCGACCCGAGCGCAGTTGATTCAGATCAATCGTCGTTGATTTCGGCGGATGTATTGATGAGCGTGCCGGCGTCCCCCCACCTCCCTTCCCTTCGGAATGCCGGCAGGGCCTCGCCCGTCTCAAACAGGCGGCGGAGCCTCTTTCCATCCGTCGTGCAGAGGGGTCGACTATGGCTGAAACAAGCAAGCTCTCCGTCGGCAAAGTGCTCGATAAGCTGCGCGGCAGCGATGCGCCGGAGAAATCGAAAATCACGCAGCTCGATGAGAAAATCAAGGCGCAGGACCAGGAGATAGAGCGCTTGAGAGCGATAAGGCGACGCCTTGAATGTGGCCAAGGCGCCGGCTCACTTAAGAGCGATTGAGATACCCGTTGACGTCTGTCCGCTTTCCACCTGCCACCGCGACCCGCACCCGGGTCGTTACAACTGGTCACTCACTGGCGCGCACGCGCCGCGAGCACCAGTGTCCACGCGCGGCACCGCCGATAATGCCGACGCCGCAAAGGCGGAGCTGCTCGCAAGTCAGCGGTGCCGGCAGGAAATGGGCCGGGAACGGGGATCTTCTCGCGCCTCGCCAGCAAGTTGCGCTGGATCAATCCCGCCCATAAGCTACGTGCTAAGGGACTGGCTTCGGGGAAAACAGAGGCGCCCGCGTTGCCCGGCAGAAGCGCGACGCGCTCGTCATCGCGGCGCGGCAAAATCAATTCGCAGACGGTCGTTTGAATGATGCCAGCATGCTGCGCGATATGCTCGACGCTTGCCGCTATACGTCCGGGTACTCCGGTGATGTCAGATCTTGTGCTGAGCGCGCTGGCCGCGCGGACCAGCGACAGCGCCGAGAAATTCTGAGCCAGGATGGATAGCCAACTCAATGTGCTCGCGATCGGCACTTGCGGTTTTGACCCCGCGCGGACGCTCGGGCGCACTTGTGGACGCGGAAATGAGCCGTTCCTTGGCTCGTTCTTCTGCCGAAAAAAACCTTAAGGCGTCCCGGTACGATTGAATCGGGAGGCCCTCTACATTCCGGATCCATTCGATCCTTCGTGACGAGCGGGCGCCCACCCCGGATCAGGTCCGGAGTGGGCTCTCGCCGGAAATATGCTCTAGTCTAGTAGACGCCGCCGCCCCAATTGAATCGGTAATTGATACCGGCCTTCAACATCTGGATGTTGCGGCTGATGTTCAGCCTGTCGTTGACGATGACACTGCTGGTCGACGGCGACCAGTTGTTCAGACCCACCCAGTCGTACTCGAGCTTCGCCGACCACTGGGGCGCGAACGCCCATTCGCCGCCAAGTCCGACTGTCCAGCCGCTGTTGTTGTTGGTGGCGCCGACTGATGCTGTAGCGCCCGCCAGATTGGTGAATGTCAGCGTGGCGCTGTTTTGCACCCATGCGCCGCCGCCCTTGAAGTAGAACAGCCAGTTGTCCCAACCGTAACCGATGCGCCCGGTCAACGTCGAAATCCAGTCGGTATTGGCAGACGCCTGCAGGGTTCCAATCGGAGTGACGACGAGGTTGCTCGTCTTGCTGATCGTCGTTCCGTCGATGTCCCATTCGACGCCGAGCACCCAGCGGTCGATCTGCCAATTGTAGCCGACTTGTCCACCGCCGATGAACCCGCTGCTGTTGCTGGACAAGTTCGCGCCCGTAACGTTGTCGGTGATCGTGCCGTTCGACCACGCACCGCCAATGTTGGCGCCGAGGTAGAAGCCGGTCCAACTGAAGACGGGGATCGGGGGCGGTAGAGGTCGCGCCTTCACTGGAAGATCGGCCGCCAGTGCAGACCCGGCGACGAGCGCAGAAGCGCAGAAGCCGATCAAGAGTGACTTTCTCATGGGAGCCCTCCCTTAACGATAAGAATTGGGGGTTTGGTTCATGCCAGTTGCAACACTAGCACGGGCCTCTCCTAAACGTTGTGCCATTTGCGTCACACATTCAAAAACTTTTCATTGTACGAAATTACCAGAGAAGAAAGTGGCGGGATTTCCGAGCAGTCCGCTCAGCGGTATGCGAATCCGCTAAAAGGCTAGTTCCATCGAGGTAATACGGAAAGATATGCACGCAGATACCCCTTGGAAGTCTCAAAGCTTAATTGCTATGAGCCGATACGGTATCTCAGTGCCGCGTGATGTCGAAAGCCGCGATTTTCGCGTCAACCTTCGCGCCGTTCATGGCGACCTTCACGCCGCTCCTGACGCGGTTCCACGCCGGCACTCTGCGCCTCGGCTTCCGACCCGATCAGCGCCGATGCGAGTCCCAGCGTGATCGCGCCGAAAGCAAGAAACGCCTCACGACGCGAGATGATGATGCCGACCTTGGAACTTTTATTCATTGCCAATCTCCTTGTCGCACCGCCCCCCGTGAGGCGTACAGCTTCAGAGTTTCGCCGGCGCTCCTCTAAACCTGAATTTTTTTCCGTATTGATCTCGATCAAAGTCCTCCCACGTCACGCCACCCTGAGCAGGTTTCGTCTGACGCCAACTCCTCTCGTCTGGCCTGCACCCGGTTTCGAAGACACCGAGTTAGGTGTTTTAATGGAACCGGAGGTGGGTCATGGAGAGGCGGAAGTTTACGCGGGAGTTCAAGCTTCAGGGCGGCGCCTGATCAAGGATCGCGGCGTGTCGTATGCGCAGGCCGAGCAAGACCTGTCTGTGCATCAGTCGCAGTTGCGCAATTGGGTGAAGGCATTTTCCGACGATCCGCGCCTGGCGTTTCCGGGCCAAGGTCAGATGAAGCCGGCGCAGGCCGGATCGCGCGGCTCGAGCGCGAGGCGCCGCCGCAACGACTCGCGCGAGCGCGTGACGTGAGCAGGCTCCTGCTAGCCGCGCCGTTCGCCGGCGGCGTCGCGGCCGCGGGTGCCGGCTGGCTGATCGGGCCGCGCGAGGCGCCGGTGCGCAGCGCCGCCGAGCGGCGCAAAAATAATCTGCTTATGTTTGGAACCAACCGATAGGTCGTAACCTATGTTCAAGGGGCGTTTCGCTTTGTCGGGAGAAAGATCATGACCAAGCTGCGCCTGTTGGCGGTTACCTTTGGGGTCGGTCTGGTGTTCGCGGCGATACCCACTTCGATCAAGTTATCGCCCGCAAACGTGACATCACTCTCCATGCTTTCTTTAGACGCGGCTGAGGCCAGAATTGGGCGGCCTCTCACGCCCCTGAGCGTTGCCGGTGTTCACCGAAGAGCCTATCGGCGAGGATATTCCGGAGGATACTACGGCACAGGAGTAGGGGTCGTGGGCGCCGGAGCCGTCGCGACGGGGGCGTATGTCGCGGGCTCCGCATCGTCGACTTATCCGGCGTCGGCACCCTCTTTCGTGTCCGACGCTGTGGCGGTGGAACCTGGCCTCAGTGCCACCGTCACCGACCCCGCTACGGGCAGGCGGTGCACAATATCGACGAGTGGCTACCACTGGTGCTGGAGGCCATAGGCCCCGAGAGAGGCGGGACGCCGCCAGACGCATTGCGTGAGCATGCGTGGCGTCCAACGTCCCGCACGCGTTGGACGCCCTCGCAAATGTCACCGCTCTCGATTGGGAGCGAAATGGAAACGGCATCAAAACTGACCCTCAAAAGTTCAAGCCGAGGGCCTCGTGCACCTCATCTGCGACTTTATCAAAACCATCGGCCCGGAGCGAACATCAGCACCCGTTGATCAAGCGAAGACCTCGCCCCACAGTTAGTCCTTCAGTCGGCTAATTAGGCCATGGATGTCGCCGAGCACAAAAAGGTCTCACACCTTGGTGCCCTCGAAGTCGAAGATCGGCATGCCCGTCCACCACACGTGCCGACCGCTGGGCGGCACTCCAAACAATTCCTTGCGATGAAAACCGTGGAACCGCATCTTGCCGCCGACGCGATTGCCTTCCTCGATCATCGCCAGAATGTCCGTTGTGTATTGGCGGAACGCTTCCGTTACGAAGTCGACATAGCCAGCAAACTGGTCATGGCCGACGAGTGTCGGTCCAAGCGAGACACGGTAGGTGAAACCTTTGTGGAAGATGACCGGTAAGAGTTGCTTATCTGCGTGATCCCACAATTCCTTGTCGAAAACTCGGACCGTTTCTTTCTGCGGCGAAAGGGTCAGGCCCACAAATTTGAGCGCGGGTTCATCCATGGACGACAGGCTAGCGCATTCACCGTCTTGACCGTTCCAGGTTGATCAAGGGGTCTACGGTTTGGCGGCTGCGATCTCGGAACGATCGACGAAGGAGCCTCGAGCCAATGGCGATCCCGGGAAGACTTGAACTTCCGACCTTCGGTTTAGGAAACCGCTGCTCTATCCGGCTGAGCTACGGGACCGTGGCGGGCCGTTTAGCATAGCGGCGCGCCGGATGCATCCCGGTGGCGGACGCGCGATGCGACGGCGGCCGATGACGCGGCGATCACGGGTCCTGGCGTATGGCATTTTCTGAGCGCCGTTGAGACGCCCCCTCACCCGCCTTCGCCAAGCGCTACGGCGGGCAGGCCCCCTTGTCCGCCGAGGCTTTAGCGAAGGCGGACGCGCGACAAGAGGGAGCGCAGGCTCAGCCCACCCGGCCGCATTTTGGCCGAAGTCCGGCCGCGGAGCCTAATTTTGGTTAAATTGTTGTGGCCTCCTGATCCCGGACGGGGGTCTCACTTCCATGGCGATGCGTCGCCGACGCGCGATGTCGACCGGTCGACGGCTGCCTGCCGGCATGCCCGCATGGCTGTTCGCACCCGTGATTCTGGGCGCGCTCGTTAGTGTCTGCGGCGCGCAGGCGCAGAAAAAACCCGCTCCGGCATCGGCCACCCCCTGCGGGCTCGAGGCGTTCGGGTCCGGCCTGGTCGACCGGGTCGTCGATGGCAGGACCCTGGTCCTTGCCGACGGCCGGGAGGTGCGGCTGGCCGGGATCGAGGTCCCGCCCCTGCCCGACGCCGATCTCGCGCTTCGGCCCGATCCGGCGGCGACCGGGGCGGCGCCGGCGGACGCCGAGAGCCCCGATGGCGGGCTTGCGGCCGCCGCCGCCCTGACCGCCCTGGTGGGCGGCCGCGACATCGTCCTCAAGCACGCCAAGCCGGCGACCGACCGCTACGGGCGGCTGCTCGCCGACGCGTTCGTGAGTTGGGACGGCGCCGACGTCTCGGTCGCCAAAACCCTGGTGGCGCAGGGCTTTGCCCGCGTGGCCGCCCGCCCGGGCGAAGCAGCATGCACGGCGGAGTTGCGTACGGCCGAGCGCACTGCCAGAATGGCCAAGCTTGGCCTGTGGGGTGATCCGCGCTATTTTTCCAAGCTGGCCGAGAACGCGGGGGAGATCGCGGCCGAACGGGGACGCTTCGCGCTGGTCGAGGGCAAGGTGGTGTCGGTGCGCGAGAGCGGCGGCACGATCTATGTGAATTTCGGCCGGCGCTGGAGCCAGGATTTCACGGTCACGATCGCGAAACGTAACGAGCGTATGTTTGCTGCTGCCGGCCTGGAACCGCAAAAGCTGGCGGGGCGGCGCGTCATGGTGCGGGGATGGGTCGAGGAGCGCGGCGGTCCGTGGATCGAGGCGTCGGGACCCGCGCAGATCGAGATCATCGCGGACAGATGAAGGGACGACGGCGGGTTGCGGATGAACGGGGACGCGTGTTGGACGTGAGCGTGGACGCGGGGGATTTGCCGGCACGACGCCGCGCGCGCGGCGCCACGCTGACGCTGGTCGCCGTGATGGCGGCCGCGCTCGCGCTCGGCGCCTGCTCGGGCGACCGCTTGTTCGGCGACCACCAGAGCCTGATGGCGCCTGCGCCCAGTCCGGCCACGGCGCAGACCGAGGCCTCGCCCGCGGCGCTGCGCGAGCATCAGCGAATCCTGGCGGCCTATGGCGGCGGCTACGACGATCCCAAGCTCGAGGCGCAGGTCGGCGCGGCGGTCGACCGCCTGGTCGCCGCCTCGGAGCGGCCCGACACGCCCTACAAGGTGACGATCCTCAATTCGTCCGCGGTCAACGCCTTCGCGCTGCCGACCGGCCAGCTCTACGTGACGCGCGGCCTGCTGGCGCTCGCCAGCGACACGTCCGAGCTCGCCTCGGTGCTCTCGCACGAAATGGCCCACGTGATCGCGCGCCATGCCGCGATCCGCGAGGACCAGGCGCGCCAGGTCTCGCTCGCCAGCCGGGTCGTCAACGACGTGCTGAGCGATCCGCAGGAAGGCGCGCTGGCGCTCGCGCGCTCCAAGATCGCAGCTCGCGACCTTCTCGCGCCAGCAGGAATTCGAGGCGGACGGCATCGGCGTCGGCATCGCGGCGCGCGCCGGCTACGATCCGTTCGGCGCGGCGCGCTTCCTCACCTCGATGGGCCGCAACGCCGACCTGCGCGCCGGCGGCAACGGCAACGAGGTGCGCTCGCCCGACTTCCTCTCGTCGCATCCGGCGACGCCCGAGCGCGTCAAGAACGCGCAGACCAATGCGCGCCAATATTCCGGCCCGGGCGCCGGCGAGCGCGACCGCAACCGCTATCTCGCGAGCCTCGACGGCCTCGTCTACGGCGAGGACCCGGTCGAAGGCTATGTGCGCGGACGCCGCTTCCTGCATCCCAAGCTCGGCTTCACGTTCACGGCGCCGGACGGCTTCTCGCTCGAGAACACCGCCCAGGCGGTGCTCGGCCTGCAAGGACGGCGGCAACCAGGCGCTGCGGCTCGACGCCGTGCGGGTGCCGGCCGAGCAGAGCCTGACCGACTACCTCGGCTCCGGCTGGATCGAGAACGTCGACGCCGGCTCGATCGAGGAGCTCACGCTCGGCGGCCTGCCGGCCGCGACCGCCAGCGCCAAGGGCGACCAATGGGCGTTCCGGCTCTATGCGGTGCGCTTCAACGGCGAGGTCTATCGCTTCATCTTCGCCGCCAAGACGCGCACGCCCGAGATCGAGCGCGCGTTCCGCGACGCGGTCGCGACCTTCCGCCGGCTGAGCCCGGCGGAGGCCCAGAAGGCCAAACCCCTGCGCCTCAAGATCGTGACGGTGCGGCCGGGCGACACGATCGAGCGGCTGGCGAGCCGCATGGCGCTGATCGACCGCCAGGTCGAGCGCTTCCGCGTGCTCAACGGGCTCGAGCCGGGCGAGCGCCTCAAGCCCGGCGAGCAGGTGAAGATCGTCGTGGAGTGAGGGTGGCGCGGCCGCGCGGCACGGCCGCGCAGCGCGCGCCTCCAATGTCATTGCGAGGAGGCGAAGCCGACGAAGCAATCTCGGCCAGACGTGCATGAGCAAGGGAAGTCGAGATTGCTTCGCTTCGCTCGCAATGACGACGATCTACCTATCTGGAAGGACACGCCATGTGCCTCATCCCGCGCCCTGTGCTCGCCCTAGCGCTCGGCATGATCGCCGCCATCGGGCGACGCACCCCGCGCCGGCGCAGCCAGCGGAAGCGCCCGCATCAGCGGCCCCGTCATCGGACGCGCAGGCATCGGACGTGCGATCCTGGCCGCGGTCCACGGTCAAGCTGATCCTGCCGCTCGGGCCGGGCAGCGCCACCGACGTGACGGCGCGCCTTTTCGCGGAGCGGCTCGCGGAGCGCTGGGGCAGGCCGGTAGTGGTCGAGAACCGCACCGGCCCAGACGGACTGGTCGCGGTCACGGCGTTCTCTGGCGCGCATGACGAGCACACGCTTGCTGTTCTCGATCGGCGGGCCGGTGACCATCAATCCGGCATCGCATGAGAAGCTCGCCTACGATCCGGACCGCGACCTCGTGCCGATCGCGTCGGCCTCCGACTCGTTCCTCGCCATCGCGGTGAGCGCGTCGCTCGGCGTCACGTCGATCGACGAACTGATCGGTCGCGCGCGGGCCGAGCCTGGCAAGCTCAGCTGGGCCGCCACGCCCGGCCTGCCGCAATTCATTTTCGCCGGGTTCACCAAGAGCGCCGGGCTCGACATGGTGCAGGTGTCGTACCGCGACTTCTCGCCGGCGCTTGCAGGATCTGGCCGAGGGACGCATCCAGGTGGTGGCGACCGGGCTGCTGCCGCTGCTGCCGCTCGCGCAGGCCGGCAAGATCCGGCTGCTGGTGGTGACCAATCGCGAGCGCTCGCCGGCCGCGCCGGAGCTCGCGACCGCCCAGGAGATCGGACACCGCGAGCTCACCGCCGACGGCTTCCAGGGATTCTTCGGCTGGCGCGACATGCCGGACGACGCTGCGCGAGCGCATCGCGGCGGACGTGCGCGCGGTCGCGGCCGATCCCGCGCTCAAGCAGAAACTGGCGACGCTCGGCCAGGCGCTGCGGGTGGGCACGCCGGCGGACTTCGTCGCGATGATCGAGGAGCAGCGCGCCAAGATCGCGGCGATCGCCCAGGCGATCGGCTTGAAGAAGCAGTGAAGCCTAATGTCATTGCGAGCCGGCAAGCCCAGGACAGGCTCCGCGCAGCGATCCCCGCCGCAGAGATTGCTTCGGCCTGCTTCGCAGGCCTCGCAACGACAAGACTCAGAACGACGCCGCGGCGCGATCCATTTGATGCGGCGTCATCGCCCGCGCAAGCGGGCGATCCAGTATTCACGGGTGTTTCGAACGACCGCTGAGCTTCCCCCGCACCGGAACGGCGTACTGGATGCCCGCGTTCGCGGGCATGACGGCTCATTGGATACGAGTGCTGCCGAAATGGAGCTTCGCGCTGCACGAGATTGCTTCGTCGTGCACGCCTCGCAATGACGCGACTTAGAACGACGCCGCGACCTGCTGGAGGCCCATGACCTGCGCGAGCATGCGGACCTCGCGCTTCTGGTCCTCGTTCATGCTCATGATCAGGGGGATGGCGGCAGACTTCAGCCGCTGCACCTCGGTCGCTGTTGGGGTCGATCCCGGCCGCCTGGGCGGCGCGCGAAGCGGTTTTGCGCGTGTCGTCGTGCGCGGCTTTCCAGGCGATGTCGCGCAGCGCGGATTCGACCGGCGGCCAGTACTCTCCTGCATGGCCGACAGCCTCAGCCGGCTCTTGATGCTGGCGAGTTGGGCGTCGTTGAACAGCGCGCCGCTGTCCTTGCGGGCGCGCGGCGCCGGCCGCCGTTCGGGCGCCGCCACGACGCGCGGGCTTTGCCTCGGCTCGCTCTCTGAGTTCGGGTCTTGATCTCGCTATCGGGCTCGGACGCCGGGTCGGCAGCCGCGACCGGCGGCGCGGCGACAACGCCCGCCGGCGGCCGGGCGGCCGGCGAAAGTCTGATAGGGGCTGAACAGCAGGCTCGATTCGAATTGCGGCTCGGTCGCGCTGGCGAGCCCATAGGTGGCGGGCGGCGGCGTCGTGGTCGTGCCGTCGTCTCGTCGGTTCTCCAATCGGCCGGAAACCGCAACGCCACGACGTCGGCAGCGCGACAACGCGGCTGCTCTCGACCGGGCTCACGCCCCAGCCCGCCAACCAGACCCGCGATCGCCATGATCCCCAGCACCGCCGAGACCCGCAAGCCCACGCTTGCTCGTCCCACGCCGCATCCCCTTCCTGACTGCCACGATCTCCTTCACCCCGTTTGCGCCAGACGGTATTGTCCTCGCAAACGGTGTTTAATTATGACTTAACCATGGAAATGTCGGGGTGGGGCCGCCGGTGGAAATCGACGGCGAATGCCGGGGTAATGGCTCCGCGCCGCTCCCAAATCAAAAGGCCCGGCACGACGGCCGGGCCTCGAGATTTTGAATGCCGGAGACGGCGCCAATCAGGCCGCTTCTTCCTCGACGACCGCCTCCTCGTCGGCCGGCTTCACGCCGCGGCGCGGGCCCTTGGCGAGGGCGGCTTCGATCTCCTTGATCGCCTCGGTCTCGGTGATGCGCTGCACCGCCGAGATCTCGCGCGACAGCCGATCGAGCGCGGCTTCGTAGAGCTGACGCTCGCTGTAGGACTGCTCCGGCTGGGTCTCGGACCGATAGAGGTCGCGCACGACTTCCGCGATCGCGACGATATTGCCGGAATTGATCTTGGCCTCGTATTCCTGCGCGCGGCGCGACCACATGGTGCGCTTGATGCGGGCGCGGCCCTTGAGCGTCTCGAGCGCGCGCTTGACGATCGGCGCCTTCGGCGAGCTTGCGCATGCCGACCGCCGCGATCTTCGCGGTCGGAACCCGCAGCGTCATCTTGTCCTTGACGAAGTTGATGACGAACAGCTCGAGCTTGCAGCCCGCGACCTCCTGCTCCTCGATCGCCATGATCTGGCCCACGCCGTGGGCCGGATACACGATGAACTCGCTGGTCTTGAAGCCTTGCCGTTGGGTCGTCTTCTTGGCGACTGTCATTCCCTGAAGTCACTCCTGCGTCGAACTGATGAGCCTGATGATGAGCATCGAGAAGAACGGCCATGAGCATCGCCAAGAAGACGACCCAACGGCAAGGCATCAAGACCAGCGAGTTCATCGTGTATCCGGCCCACGGCGTGGGCCAGATCATGGCGATCGAAGAGCAGGAGGTCGCGGGCTTCAAGCTGGAGCTGTTCGTCATCAACTTCGTCAAGGACAAGATGACGCTGCGGGTTCCGACCGCCAAGATCGCGGCGGATCGGCATGCGCAGCTCGCCGAAGGCCGATCGTCAAGCGCGCGCTCGAGACGCTCAAGGGCCGTGCCCGCATCAAGCGCACCATGTGGTCGCGCCGGGCGCAGAAATACGAAGACCAAGATCAACTCCGGCAATATCGTCGCGATCGCGGAAGTCGTACGCGACCTCTATCGGTCCGAGACCCAGCCGGAGCAGTCCTACAGCGAACGTCAGCTCTACGAAGCCGCGCTCGATCGGCTGTCGCGTGAAATCTCGGCGGTGGGCGCGTCCGCGAGACCGAGGCGATCAAGGAGATCGAAGCGGCACTCGCCAAGGGCCCGCGTCGCGGCGTGAAGCCGGCCGACGAGGAAGCGGTCGTCGAGGAAGAAGCGGCCTGATTGGCGCCTCTCCGGCATTCAAAATCTCGAGGCCCGGCCGTCGTGCGGGCCTTTTCAGTTCGGGAGCGGCGCGGAGCCATTACCCCGGCATTCGCCGTCGATTTCCACCGGCGGCCCCACCCCACATTTCCACGGTTAAGTCGTAATTAAACACCGTTTGCGAGGACAATACCGTCTGACGCAAACGGGGTGATGGAAATCGTGGCAGTGGGAAGGGGTTGCGGCGCGGGATGAGCAAGCGTGTGCTTGCGGGTCTCGGGGTCCTCGGGGTCATGGCGATCGCGGGTCTGGTTGCGGGCTGCGCACGAGCCCGGTCGAGACCGCCGCGTTGTCCGCTGCCGACGTCGTCGGTTTGCGCTTTCCGCCCGATTGGAACGACGACGACACGACCACGACGCCGCACCACCCGCCACCTATGGGCTCGCCAGCGCGACCCGGAGGCCGCCATTTCGAATCGACCTGCTGTTCAGCCCCTATCAGACTTTCCGGCCGCCCGGCCACCGGCGGGCGTTGTCGCCGCGCCGCCGGTCGCGGGCTGCCGACCCGGCGTCCGAGCCCAATGCGAGATCAAGACCCAACTGAAGAGCGAGCCGAAGCAAAGCCCGCGCGTCGTGGCGGCGCCCAAACGGCGGCCGGCGGCGCCCGCAAGGACGCCGCGCTCTTCAACGACGCCCACTCGCCAGCATCAAGAGCCGGCTGAGGCTGTCGGCCATGCAGGAAGAATACTGGCCGCCGGTCGAATCCGCACTGCGCGACATCGCCTGGAAAGCCGCGCACGACGACACGCGCAAAACCGCTTCGCGCGCCGCCCAGGCGGCCGGGATCGACCCAACAGCACCGAGGTGCAGCGGCTGAAGTCTGCCGCCATCCCCCTGATCATGAGCATGAACGAGGACCAGAAGCGCGAGGTCCGCTGCTCGCGCATGTCATGGGCCTCCAGCAGGTCGCGGCGTCGTTCTAAGTCGCGTCATTGCGAGGCGTGCACGACGAAGCAATCTCGTGCAGCGCGAAGCTCCATTTCGGCAGCACTCGTATCCAATGAGCCGTCATGCCCGCGAACGCGGGCATCCAGTACGCCGTTCCGGTGCGGGGGAAGCTCGGCGGTCGTTCGAACGCCCGTGAATCTGGATCGCCCGCTTGCGCGGGCGATGACGCCGCATCAAATGGATCGCGCCGCGGCGTCGTTCTAAGTCTTGTCGTTGCGAGGCCTGCGAAGCAGGCCGAAGCAATCTCTGCGGCGGGGATCGCTGCGCGGAGCCTGTCCTGGGCTTGCCGGCTCGCAATGACATTAGGCTTCACTGCTTCTTCAAGCCGATCGCCTGGGCGATCGCCGCGATCTTGGCGCGCTGCTCCTCGATCATCGCGACGAAGTCCGCCGGCGTGCCCACCCGCAGCGCCTGGCCGAGCGTCGCCAGTTTCTGCTTGAGCGCGGGATCGGCCGCGACCGCGCGTACGTCCGCCGCGATGCGCTCGCGCAGCGCATCCGGCATGTCGCGCCAGCCGAAAATCCCTGGAAGCCGTCGGCGGTGAGCTCGCGGTGTCCGATCTCCTGGGCGGTCGCGAGCTCCGGCGCGGCCGGCGAGCGCTCGCGATTGGTCACCGCCAGCAGCCGGATCTTGCCGGCCTGCGCGAGCGGCAGCAGCGGCAGCAGGCCGGTCGCCACCACCTGGATGCGTCCCTCGGCCAGATCCTGCAAGGCCGGCGAGAAGTCGCGGTACGACACCTGCACCATGTCGAGCCCGGCGCTCTTGGTGAACCCGGCGAAAATGAATTGCGGCAGGCCGGGCGTGGCGGCCCAGCTGAGCTTTCCAGGCTCGGCCCGCGCGCGACCGATCAGTTCGTCGATCGACGTGACGCCGAGCGACGCGCTCACCGCGATGGCGAGGAACGAGTCGGAGGCCGGCGCGATCGGCACGAGGTCGCGGTCCGGATCGTAGGCGAGCTTCTCATGCGATGCCGGATTGATGGTCACCGGCCCGCCGATGGAGAACAGCAAGGTGTGGTCGTCGCGCGCGCCCAGGAACGCCGCGACCGCCACCAGTCCATCTGGGCCGGTGCGGTTCTCGACCACTACCGGCCTGCCCCAGCGCTCCGCGAGCCGCTCCGCGAAAAGGCGCGCCGTCACGTCGGTGGCGCTGCCCGGCCCGAGCGGCAGGATCAGCTTGACCGTGGACCGCGGCCAGGATCGCACGTCCGATGCCTGCGCGTCCGATGACGGGGCCGCTGATGCGGGCGCTTCCGCTGGCTGCGCCGGCGCGGGGTGCGTCGCCCCGATGGCGGCGATCATGCCGAGCGCTAGGGCGAGCACAGGGCGCGGGATCAGGCGCATGGCGTGTCCTTCCAGATAGGTAGATCGTCGTCATTGCGAGCGAAGCGAAGCGATCTCATTTCCCTTGCTCATGCACGTCTGGCCGAGATTGCTTCGTCGGCTTCGCCTCCTCGCAATGACATTGGAGGCGCGGCGGCACGGCGTGACGCGCGGCCGCGCCCTCACTCCACCACGATCTTGACCTGGTCGCCGGGCTTGAGGCGGTCGCCGGGCTCGAGCCCGTTGAGCACGCGGAAGCGCTCGACCTGGCGGTCGATCAGCGCCATGCGGCGCGGCGAGCTTCTCGACCGTGTCGCCGCGGCTGCACGGTGACGATCTTGATGCGCAGCGGCTTGGCCGGCTTGATCTCGGCGAGGCTCATGCGGCGGAAGCGTGTTGATCGACTCGCGGAACGCGCGGTCGGTCTCCGGCGTCGTGTTCTTGGCGGCGAAGATGAAGCGATAGACCTCGCTGCCGAAGCGCACCGCATAGAGCCGGAACGCCCACTGGTCGCCCTTGGCGATCGCGGTCGCGGCCGGGAAGCCGTTGATCGTGAGCTCCTCGATCGAGCTCGGCGTCGATGTTCTCGATCCAGCCGGAATTGAGATAATCGGCCAGGCTCTGCTCGGCCGGCACGCGCACGACGTCGAGCCGCAGCGCCTGGCTGCCGCCCTCCTTGACGCCGAGCACCGCCTGCGCGGTGTTCTCGAGCGTGAAGCCCTCCGGCGCCGTGAAGGTGAAGCCGAGCTTCGGATGCAGGAAGCGGCGGCCGCGCACGAAGCCTTCGCTCGGGTCCTCGCCGTAGACGAGGCCGTCGATGCCGGCGAGATAGGCGGCTGCGGTCGCGCTCGCCGGCGCCCGGGCGCGGAATACTGGCGCGCATTGGTCTGCGCGTTCTTGACGCGCTCGGGCGTCGCCGGATGCGAGGACAGGAAGTCGAGCGAGCGCGGATCGATGCTGGCTGGCCGGACGGCTGCAGCTCGGCGTTGCGGCCCATCGAGGTGAGGAAGCGCGTCGCGCCGTAGGGATCGAAGCCGGCGCGCGCCGCGATGCCGACGCCGATGCCGTCGGCCTCGAATTCCTGCGCGCGCGAGAAGCTCGCCAGCGCGATCTTCGATTTGGCGAGCGCCAGCGCGCCGATCTGCGGATCGCTGAGCACGTCGGTGACGACGCGGCTGACCAGCGCGGCCTGGCGCGCCTGGTCCTCGCGGATCGCGGCATGGCGCGCGATCACATGCGCCATCTCGTGCGACAGCACCGAGGCGAGCTCGGAGGTGTCGTTGGCGAGCGCGATCAGGCCGCGCGTGACGTAGAGCTGGCCGGTCGGCAGCGCGAAGGCGTTGACCGCCGGCGAGTTGAGGATCGTGACCTTGTAGTGCAGGTCCGGCCGCTCGGAGGCGGCGACCAGCCTGTCGACCGTCTTGGTGATCAGCGCTTCGAGCCTGGCGATCCTCGTAGGCGCCGCCATAGGCGGCGAGGATGCGCTGATGCTCGCGCTGGCGCCGCGGGCGACGGCCTCGGCCTGCTTGGGCGGGCTCGGCGCAGCGCCACCGGCGCTGTGGTCGCCGAAGATGCGGTCGCCGAGCAGGCGGCGAGCACGAGCGCGGCGCGCGAGCACGGCGACCAGCGATCAGCGGCGCGCCGCGCTGCCGGCGTCGTGCCAGCTGTCCCCGCGCACCTCCGCACCCCGGTCCCGTTCACCCATCTGCCGACTCAGTTCGCCGTCCGACCATCTCGATCTGCTCCGGCCGGGTCGCCTCGATCCACGGACCGCCCCGCTCCTCGATCCACCCGCGCACCTCGACGCGGCGGCCCTGCGAGCCGTCTGCGGCTCGCAGCCCGGCGGCGGCGAACAGCGCTCGTTGCGTTTCGAGATCGTGACGGTGAAGTCCTCCGACCAGCGCCGCCCGAAATTCACGTAGATCGTGCCGCCGCTCTCGCGCACCGACACCACCTTGCCTTCGACCAGCGTGAAACGGCCCCGTTCCGCCGAGATCTCCGCCGGGTTCTCGGCCGCTTCGGAATAATACCGCGGATCGGCCCACAGGCCAAGCTTGGCGACCCGGCAGTGCGCTCGGCCGGACGCAACTCCGCCGTGCATGCGGCTTCGCCCGGGCGCGCGGCCAGGCGCGCAAGGCCTTGCGCCAACAGGGTTTTCGGCGACCGAGACGCGGCGCCGTCGCGGGTCACGACGGCGTCGGCGAGGAACCGGCCGTAGCGGTCGGTCACGAGCTTGGCGTGCTTGAGGACGACGTCGCGGCCCTCCAGCAGGGCGGCAGGGCGGCCGCGGCCGCAAGCCCGCCATCGGGGCTCTCGGCGTCCGCCGGCGCCGCCCCGGTCGCCGCCGGATCGGGCCGAAGCGCAGATCGGCGTCGGGCAGGGGCGGGACCTCGATCCCGGCCAGCCGCACCTCCCGGCCGTCGGCAAGGACCAGGGTCCTGCCATCGACGACCCGGTCGACCAGGCCGGACCCGAACGCCTCGAGCCCGCAGGGGGTGGCCGATGCCGGAGCGGGTTTTTTCTGCGCCTGCGCGCCGCAGACACTAACGAGCACGCCAAAATCACGGGTGCGAACAGCCATGCGGGCATGCCGGCAGGCAGCCGTCGACCGGTCGACATCGCGCGTCGGCGACGCATCGCCATGGAAGTGAGACCCCCGTCCGGGATCAGGAGGCCACAACAATTTAACCAAAATTAGGCTCCGCGGCCGGACTTCGGCCAAAATGCGGCCGGGTGGGCTGAGCCTGCGCTCCCTCTTGTCGCGCGTCCGCCTTCGCTAAAGCCTCGGCGGACAAGGGGGCCTGCCCGCCGTAGCGCTTGGCGAAGGCGGGTGAGGGGGCGTCTCAACGGCGCTCAGAAAATGCCATACGCCAGGACCCGTGATCGCCGCGTCATCGGCCGCCGTCGCATCGCGCGTCCGCCACCGGGATGCATCCGGCGCGCCGCTATGCTAAACGGCCCGCCACGGTCCCGTAGCTCAGCCGGATAGAGCAGCGGTTTCCTAAACCGAAGGTCGGAAGTTCGAATCTTCCCGGGATCGCCATTGGCTCGAGGCTCCTTCGTCGATCGTTCCGAGATCGCAGCCGCCAAACCGTAGACCCCTTGATCAACCTGGAACGGTCAAGACGGTGAATGCGCTAGCCTGTCGTCCATGGATGAACCCGCGCTCAAATTTGTGGGCCTGACCCTTTCGCCGCAGAAAGAAACGGTCCGAGTTTTCGACAAGGAATTGTGGGATCACGCAGATAAGCAACTCTTACCGGTCATCTTCCACAAAGGTTTCACCTACCGTGTCTCGCTTGGACCGACACTCGTCGGCCATGACCAGTTTGCTGGCTATGTCGACTTCGTAACGGAAGCGTTCCGCCAATACACAACGGACATTCTGGCGATGATCGAGGAAGGCAATCGCGTCGGCGGCAAGATGCGGTTCCACGGTTTTCATCGCAAGGAATTGTTTGGAGTGCCGCCCAGCGGTCGGCACGTGTGGTGGACGGGCATGCCGATCTTCGACTTCGAGGGCACCAAGGTGTGAGACCTTTTTGTGCTCGGCGACATCCATGGCCTAATTAGCCGACTGAAGGACTAACTGTGGGGCGAGGTCTTCGCTTGATCAACGGGTGCTGATGTTCGCTCCGGGCCGATGGTTTTGATAAAGTCGCAGATGAGGTGCACGAGGCCCTCGGCTTGAACTTTTGAGGGTCAGTTTTGATGCCGTTTCCATTTCGCTCCCAATCGAGAGCGGTGACATTTGCGAGGGCGTCCAACGCGTGCGGGACGTTGGACGCCACGCATGCTCACGCAATGCGTCTGGCGGCGTCCCGCCTCTCTCGGGGCCTATGGCCTCCAGCACCAGTGGTAGCCACTCGTCGATATTGTGCACCGCCTGCCCGTAGCGGGGTCGGTGACGGTGGCACTGAGGCCAGGTTCCACCGCCACAGCGTCGGACACGAAAGAGGGTGCCGACGCCGGATAAGTCGACGATGCGGAGCCCGCGACATACGCCCCCGCCGCGACGGCTCCGGCGCCCACGACCCCTACTCCTGTGCCGTAGTATCCTCCGGAATATCCTCGCCGATAGGCTCTTCGGTGAACACCGGCAACGCTCAGGGGCGTGAGAGGCCGCCCAATTCTGGCCTCAGCCGCGTCTAAAGAAAGCATGGAGAGTGATGTCACGTTTGCGGGCGATAACTTGATCGAAGTGGGTATCGCCGCGAACACCAGACCGACCCCAAAGGTAACCGCCAACAGGCGCAGCTTGGTCATGATCTTTCTCCTGACTAAGCGAAACGCCCCTTGAACATAGGTTACGACCTATCGGTTGGTTCCAAACATAAGCAGATTATTTTTGCGCCGCTCGGCGGCGCTGCGCACCGGCGCCTCGCGCGGCCCGATCAGCCAGCCGGCACCCGCGGCCGCGACGCCGCCGGCGAACGGCGCGGCTAGCAGGAGCCTGCTCACGTCACGCGCTCGCGCGAGTCGTTGCGGCGGCGCCTCGCGCGCCGAAGGTCAGGCGCGCCGGTTGCCGGCACCAGCAGCTTGTCGGACATTTGCGCGCGCACCTCGCGAATGACGTTTTCGCCGCTGCAGTGCATGGGCACGATTACGTCGGGATCGAGCTTCTTGATCTCGCCCCCCCTGCAGATTTTCGTATCGGCGGCACGCAGCCGCTCATCTTCGCGATGCACATTAGGTACCCTGGGATCGATCCGGACGAGAGGAGTTGGCGTCAGACGAAACCTGCTCAGGGTGGCGTGACGTGGGAGGACTTTGATCGAGATCAATACGGAAAAAAATTCAGGTTTAGAGGAGCGCCGGCGAAACTCTGAAGCTGTACGCCTCACGGGGGGCGGTGCGACAAGGAGATTGGCAATGAATAAAAGTTCCAAGGTCGGCATCATCATCTCGCGTCGTGAGGCGTTTCTTGCTTTCGGCGCGATCACGCTGGGACTCGCATCGGCGCTGATCGGGTCGGAAGCCGAGGCGCAGAGTGCCGGCGTGGAACCGCGTCAGGAGCGGCGTGAAGGTCGCCATGAACGGCGCGAAGGTTGACGCGAAAATCGCGGCTTTCGACATCACGCGGCACTGAGATACCGTATCGGCTCATAGCAATTAAGCTTTGAGACTTCCAAGGGGTATCTGCGTGCATATCTTTCCGCATTACCTCGATGGAACTAGCTATTAGCGGATTCGCATACCGCGGAGCGAACTCCTCGGAAATCCCGCCACTTTCTTCTCTGGTAATTTCGTACAATGAAAAGTTTTTGAATGTGTGACGCAAATGGCACAACGTTTAGGAGAGGCCCGTGCTAGTGTTGCAACTGGCATGAACCAAACCCCCAATTCTTATCGTTAAGGGAGGGCTCCCATGAGAAAGTCACTCTTGATCGGCTTCTGCGCTTCTGCGCTCGTCGCCGGGTCTGCACTGGCGGCCGATCTTCCAGTGAAGGCGCGACCTCTACCGCCCCCGATCCCCGTCTTCAGTTGGACCGGCTTCTACCTCGGCGCCAACATTGGCGGTGCGTGGTCGAACGGCACGATCACCGACAACGTTACGGGCGCGAACTTGTCCAGCAACAGCAGCGGGTTCATCGGCGGTGGACAAGTCGGCTACAATTGGCAGATCGACCGCTGGGTGCTCGGCGTCGAATGGGACATCGACGGAACGACGATCAGCAAGACGAGCAACCTCGTCGTCACTCCGATTGGAACCCTGCAGGCGTCTGCCAATACCGACTGGATTTCGACGTTGACCGGGCGCATCGGTTACGGTTGGGACAACTGGCTGTTCTACTTCAAGGGCGGCGGCGCATGGGTGCAAAACAGCGCCACGCTGACATTCACCAATCTGGCGGGCGCTACAGCATCAGTCGGCGCCACCAACAACAACAGCGGCTGGACAGTCGGACTTGGCGGCGAATGGGCGTTCGCGCCCCAGTGGTCGGCGAAGCTCGAGTACGACTGGGTGGGTCTGAACAACTGGTCGCCGTCGACCAGCAGTGTCATCGTCAACGACAGGCTGAACATCAGCCGCAACATCCAGATGTTGAAGGCCGGTATCAATTACCGATTCAATTGGGGCGGCGGCGTCTACTAGACTAGAGCATATTTCCGGCGAGAGCCCACTCCGGACCTGATCCGGGGTGGGCGCCCGCTCGTCACGAAGGATCGAATGGATCCGGAATGTAGAGGGCCTCCCAATTCAATCGTACCGGGACGCCTTAAGGTTTTTTTCGGCAGAAGAACGAGCCAAGGAACGGCTCATGTCCGCGTCCACAAGTGCGCCCGAGCGTCCGCGCGGGGTCAAAACCGCAAGTGCCGATCGCGAGCACATTAAGTCGGCTATCCATCCTGGCTCAGAATTTCTCGGCGCTGTCGCTGGTCCGCGCGGCCAGCGCGCTCAGCACAAGATCTGACATCACCGGAGTACCCGGACGTATAGCGGCAAGCGTCGAGCATATCGCGCAGCATGCTGGCATCATTCAAACGACCGTCTGCGAATTGATTTTGCCGCGCCGCGATGACGAGCGCGTCGCGCTTCTGCCGGGCAACGCGGGCGCCTCTGTTTTCCCCGAAGCCAGTCCCTTAGCACGTAGCTTATGGGCGGGATTGATCCAGCGCAACTTGCTGGCGAGGCGCGAGAAGATCCCCGTTCCCGGCCCATTTCCTGCCGGCACCGCTGACTTGCGAGCAGCTCCGCCTTTGCGGCGTCGGCATTATCGGCGGTGCCGCGCGTGGACACTGGTGCTCGCGGCGCGTGCGCGCCAGTGAGTGACCAGTTGTAACGACCCGGGTGCGGGTCGCGGTGGCAGGTGGAAAGCGGACAGACGTCAACGGGTATCTCAATCGCTCTTAAGTGAGCCGGCGCCTTGGCCACATTCAAGGCGTCGTCTTATCGCTCTCAAGCGCTCTATCTCCTGGTCCTGCGCCTTGATTTTCTCATCGAGCTGCGTGATTTTCGATTTCTCTGGCGCATCGCTGCCGCGCAGCTTATCGAGCACTTTGCCGACGGAGAGCTTGCTTGTTTCAGCCATAGTCGACCCCTCTGCACGACGGATGGAAAGAGGCTCCGCCGCCCTGTTTGAGACGGGCGAGGCCCTGCCGGCATTCCGAAGGGAAGGGAGGTGGGGGGACGCCGGCACGCTCATCAATACATCCGCCGAAATCAACGACGATTGATCTTAATCAACTGCGCTCGGGTCGGGCCGTGGTAGGATCGCGTTTCGTCCCTTATTTGACGGGTGTCATGATCAGGACAATCGTTGGCGGTTTTGCGTTCGCCGAGGGCTGATCTCCTTTCGATGTGGCTCGCAGGCTGAAGTAGACAAGATCGCCGATTAAACGATCGGTTAGCGGGACACACGTTATCTGCGAAGATGAAGATACCGTATGGCGAAGCATGTGGGGCCCTCGCCCGGTGCCCAGCGGATCAGAAGAGCGGGGGACGCGTTGATTCTCGTCAAGGACATGACCTCTTTTTCCGCGCGATCGCTGAAACGATCGCGAAAGTCGCGCCGGCAATACAGCGGCTGAACGTTTTCCTGCCCGTCCTCGGGATCATGCGTTGCGAGGAGTGCGCCCATGGGTGAGCCGCGCAACCGGTTTGTTCAAATCAGGCGCTTCGGCGGTCCCGAGGCTTGGAGGTGGTCGACGCTCCCCTGCCGACGGCCGGCTGGGGCGAGGTGCGTGTCCGCGTGCTCGCCTCGAGCGTGGAGTACACCGATGTGGTGATCCGGCGCCACGTCTATCCGCAAACGATGCACCGCCGGCGCCCGTTCGTGCTGGGCTATGATGTGGTCGGGGAAATCGACCAGCTCGGTGACGGCGTGCGCGGCTTTCAGCTCGGCGACCGCGTGGCCGATATGACGGTACTCGGGTCGAACGCCGCTTGGCGCACGCTCCGCGCCAGAGACCTGACCCGCGTGCCGGCGGGCGTCGACGCCGCGGAGGCGGCCGCGCTGGTCTTGAGCTGGACGCTCGCGGCCAGCCCGGATATATTATTGCTGGATGAACCGTCAGGCGCCCTGGATTCATTAACTCGCGGCAACTTGCAAGATGAAATTCTGCAAATCTGGGAAACCAGGAAAAGAAAACCGTCATCCTGATTACCAATGATGTTGATGAAGCTATCTATATGGCGGATCGCGTTATCCCTTTAAACCCTGGTCCTGATGCCACGTTTGGTCCGGATTTTCATATCAATATCGAGCGGCCGCGCGACCGGACAGCCTTAAACCATAATGAAACGTTTAAAAAATTGCGCGCCGAGATCACCCAATATCTCATGGCGATTGGCATGGAAAAAACCCTGGACTTAAGCCCCGATAAAATCACTTTACCCAAGGTCCGGCCCAATACCAGCAACGATTGGAAACTGGACAGTTCCGCATTGAAACCCGGCACGGATGATCTGGGTAGACCTCGTTATCTTGAGTTTTCACAGCTGTCAAAAATTTATCCGACACCCGATGGTAACAGCACCGTTAAAGTCGTTGACGGCTTCGACCTGAAAATGAAAAAAGGCGAATTTATTTCGATTATCGGCCATTCAGGCTGCGGTAAATCCACGGTTTTATCCATGACGGCTGGATTAAACAGCATTTCCGAAGGCGGAATTGTTCTCGACAACAGGGAAATTGACGGAGCGGGGCCTGATCGCGGCGTGGTATTTCAAGCACCTAGCCTGTTTCCCTGGTTGACGGCATTTGAAAACGTCACCTTGGGAAGACGAATTAGCGCCTGCGTCGCAGCAGGGAGACTGCAGGACAGCTGAGCAGATGTTCTCTGTTTGATGGGACCTTCGATCTTGGCCAGAGCCTTTTCGATTTCTTCAACCTCCTCTTCTTCACCATGTTCAATTTCAATCAAGGTGTATTTCCCTGACTTTGCCTTGAAGTTGGCCCGCTTATCCCAGTCATTAGCTGATTTCGATTTGAATTGCTTCTTGAAGGCAGCAATGCCAGCTTCCTTACTGCCGACAGCTAGCAGAAACATTAAATCAACGAATACACTCAAGAAGTCCAAGTCAATACACACATTGCCAGACGCATTTTGCCCATTTTCGCCCACCCTGCCCCATCGAGTGTAAAGATAATGGCCATTCCCAGATTTTCAGCAATTGGACAACATAAAATTTGTTTCTTATGCTTTTGTATGTTCGTTTAATTAAGCATAAGCATCATAATCATCAACTACTTCAGCAGAAGACAATCTGTAGCGGTGTTCAGAAGCAAATATAATCTTGTCTACAAAATTCTGTACCTGCAACGAGGATCAACTTTCGGTGCGGCACCTTTACTCCTCTTTTTGGGAGGTTCTTCTTCTTCCTCTTCTTCCTCTTCATCTTCTTCTCTCTTCTTCTTCCTCTTCCTCTTCCTCTTCCTCTTCCTCTTCCTCTTCCTCTTCTTTCTGAGCCTTCTTACTCGCGGCTCTAGATGGGGCTTTCCTCTTGGTCCCCACCTTTTCTTCTCCCTCTTCACTTTCACCTTTTTCTTTAGTGCCCCAAGGGCTTCTTCAAGGCTTGAAGGGAATGAATTCAGCCGAAAATGAATGATGACTTACCGAGCTTGTAATGTGGCTTTAACACCTGTTGTACTTAAGCCTGGGAAGAGTTAACTATTAAATAAAACTAATTATAAAACTCAATGCCTCGTTCACGAAGAGCAGTTTTTAATTCAGCAACCTACATGAACGAAACAGTGGTCAGTACTAGCCTTCCAACTGATTTCATATTGGTAAAATGTAGAGTTGCCGCACCTTCATCTGTGCTGGAACAAGCCCCTCATCGTCAGCCATGGCAAAAGTACTTAGTTTATTAAGAATTTTTACAAGAATAATTTCATGCTGCAGCATCCAATGAACTCGCGTAAATAATTTCGTGTTCTTTGCTTGCACTACGTCCCGTCTGCTGCAGGATGGCTAACCCTCGCGTGTTCTTCGACATCACGTAGGTTTCATTTGCTTTTCCATCTTCATACCTGACTCTACAAACAATTAGTATTGGTGGGCAGGCATGTGGCCGCATTACTATGGTAGCTTTTCTATTCAAACCTTGTTTGATTTTGTTACAAAGGAACTGTTTGCCGATGTGGTACCAAGGACAGCGGAAAACTTTAGGGCCCTGTGTACAGGGGAAAAGGGAAGAGGGCGCAGTGGCAAGCCACTTCACTTCAAAAACTGCACTTTCGCCCGTGTGATTCCGGTATTTTTATTATGATCGTTTTTAGCGTCAAGTTAACTCAACTCTTCAGGATTTCATGTTGCAAGGTGAAGTTGTTTTCCTTTAGTTTATTTCCTGATCATGATGTTGTCCTATTCGTCGAACCATTTGATTTACTGTAGGTGGTGATTTTACGAACCATGAGTACGTGATTTTACGAACCTTTGTAAAGCCTTGTTAACCATTTGGCAGTGGCACTGGCGGAGAATCTATCTATGGTGGCGAGTTTTAATAATGAAAACTTCAAGCTCAAACACACTGGACCTGGCACTCTCTCTATGGCTAACGCGGGGCGCAACAGTACGTGCAATAATTTTTTGGGTGGTATTAACTCTGTCCTTTACAGCCAACGGCAGTCAGTTTTTCATTTGCACGGTTAAGACGCAATGGCTAGATGGCAAACATGTTGTGGTAAGTAGATACTGTGTCAAACTGTTGACTTAATGCCATCGGTGTTCTGCAGTTCGGTAAAGTTGTAGAGGGTATGGATGTCGTAAAGAAAATAGAAGCACTGCGAACGGATGAAGATGACAAGCCTCGTTCCGCTGTAATAATTGCTGAGTGCGGTCAGTTGTGAGTGTTCGTGTGTCTACACTCCCGCTGTACGGAAGCCTGCAACAGAGTCTGTGATTTTTGACAGCCAAAGTACATCATATACTAGTAAATCCCTTTTGTTGCTCCATGCGTGCTGATTTAAGAGCTGTCCAACAAGACAATGCTCCTGATGGTACCTCAGAGTATTGGCGCTGGCTAATTATGGCTTGGTTTGGTTGGCGGCCAAGTTTGGCGCTACTGCAATGCACGGAAGCACGCGTTATGCCCCTTTGGTTGCAGGGGCTAGTGATGCCGTTTTGGCGCAGTCAAACCGGTTTTATGTGAGAGCTAACCGTTAAGAAAAAAAACCGTTTAAATCATTTAACGCCAAGCTGGAGAGCACGGAAGCCAGTAAAATACATGAGTTCGATACCTGCTGCATACCACTTTTTCAAGGGTGACTCCGTTCCTGGAAGTGCTGACGAGAAGCTTTACTCTCTTTAACAGAAATTTGGTTGAAGGCTGGTTGATAAATAGCTGGCGCACCGAAACGGCATCCCTGTTTGGTTGCCCTCCTACTCGCGGTCCAAGCAGTCATTCTTCAAATTCCTAAACTACTCCCCTTAGTATACAATGGATGCTCCACTGCACGTCGCTTACACATCGCTCAAGAGTCACGAGATTCTTCCCTATCACCGCTAATTGTACAACTTTAAGTCTGTATTTGATGAAATCTACAGCCGCTTGAGACTCTTTTTCTTTTGGGCAGTTTTTTTTTCGCCTTCTTTCTTTGTCCTGCCAGCACTTCTCTTCTTACTATTTGCAGAAATGGCGGGCGTTGGTTCCCCTACTTCGATTTGCGCTTCCTCAGTTTGCACGCGAGGTCCTCTGGCGTGGATCTCTGTGTATAGCCGAGCGTGTTTGGCATAGTCGTCATACTTTTCTAAGAGCAGGCGGCCAGCTTCTTCATTCAAGGACGACTCAGGATTGGGCGCTATGAGCAAACACTTGATTGTCTGGAAGGAAGGTTAGTAAAAGCTGACCAATGGTATTGAGAAAAGTTACCAATAATATGTGTTCAATGCCATGCTCCTTACTTCCAGTCCCTGCGAAGAATAAACTTTAATCACAACAAAAAATTTTCATAAAATTACTTTTTCAACGTGTTTAGGCATATCTCCCCGTGTTTCCCCACATTTGGATGAAAGATCTTGGTCAAAAAGAAAGCTTGCAGATTGTTGAATGAGTAAAAGATTCTCATCATCAGGACTAACCTTTGGGTGGGGCTTGAGGGAAGTCGGGTCCGAGTTTGAGCTTAACACGAAACGTCCCCCCGTCGTAGGGAGTCCCAGCTGTAATGAGTGAATATGAGGAAGTAAAAATAAATCGCTCGTGCCCCTACCAGGTCCTTCTATCAATGCTTGAATATCAGTGATGTCACATTCATTGGGTATGAGCTTTACACCTTCGGCAGGCGTGGTCGTTAATTTCCTTATTTCATTCGCGATTCGCCTAATACAAGCAGGGGGAATGTTTTCCAGAGAAGCTTGCTGCAACAAGGTCAGCAAGGAAGAGGATTACGAGCACATACCATGTTCTTGTTTGTAAAAAAAAAGATAAGAAGACAAAGCGAAGGTTTTTGGCGCGTTGGTGTAACCTACCGTTATATTTCTTAATATGGTGCAAAAGGTTATTTATTTCTTCGAAAACAAATATGTAATAATAAAAAACTGAAACGCAGGCATGCTGAAGCACACTGTGTCAAAAAGTAAACGGCGCTTTATAGATGAAAAGAATGGCATAGACCTAGATTTAAGTTGTATCCTTTAAATGAATATTCTTCTATGCCTCTGGTATGTTTTTTTAACCATTGGGCCAGACATGAATGATCGTATCATTGCAATGGGGTTTCCATCTGAAGGGCGCGAATCGATATATCGCAACCCCATGAGCGAGGTGCAAAAAATGTTAGAGATGAGGCACAAGGAGCATATAAAGTCTTAGATCTTATTTAGGAGCGTTCGTACGGTAATGCATATCTTGGGTTTTGTCAACGCCTCTAATTTTCCTATAAGATCCAAAGAAGTTTCACCACCGAGTGGAGCGCTATCCTTTTGATGATCACAACTGGTACCTTTATGTCTGTGTTTCACAAGCTCAACACCCCCAGCCCCAATTTTACATAGGAATATATGGGCCTTCTGCGAAGATGTCGAGGCATGGCTTGGTATTTATTTATTTTAGTACTTTTAGTTTGTTTGTATTTTTTGTGGAGAGGAAGGTTCTCACACCACAAAGATGCAAGTCCTGAAAATGTCGCTGTTATTCATTGCAAAGCTGGGAAGGTAACTAACCATTCAACATAAGTTGCTCATCCCTATTATAGGGTAGAACAGGGTTGATGATATGCTGCTGGCTTCTCTTTTGCAGGGATTGGGATACTGCTGACAATGCAATGAAATTTTATGCCCTTGCCAGGACCTTGAACCAAAAGGTATTGTTTGATTTTTGTGTTCTGTTTAATTTTTTTAACCTAGGGTGTTACTATTCCAAGCCAAGTGCGTTACATTCGCTATTGAAGAGCGGGTAAAGTAGACATGAAGCAAAGAGAGTTCATAACATAAGTTAATCATTTGCTTTCAAAGGTGCGCTATGGGCCTATCGAGCCTGCGACCGTTACGCTTACTCACATCATATTGTATGGAGTGCCAAAACATGTGCAAGAGTTAAAATTGAACATTACAAAAGGGCCTACTCAAGTGAATGTTTACTCACTCAAGGCAGGTCCCATTCTCTTTCTCCCTAATCTTATTATCTCCTGGCAAAACAGAAAAAAGTGAAAGATCTCCTTAAAGATAAAAAGAAAAAGGGCAAGGGGAAAAAAAGTGCTCCTCTCCCAGACACTGATGAAGGGGAGGAAGGTTCCAAACTTGTCTTGGAATCTCTGGATGTTTCTATCTCTGGGGATCTTCGCTTTGAGTTTGTACGTCCCTCTTTTTCAAAAATGAAATCTAAGTGATGTCCATACATAGGAAAAGATTTTGCACTTTTGGATAAATACGGCCTTTGTGCAGACTCGTACAATCTTGTATAAGCCAGAGTTGGATAAGGCACACAAAGATTCAAAGCACAAAATTTATCCAGCGGATTTCAGGGTGGAGCTCAGGTTCAAAGCGGATGGAAACATTCTTGAAGAACGAGGGAAGAGGAGCTGGGGTGCATTCACCTGCACCCACTCATGCCATGGCGCACCAAGCACCTGCCAGCGCTCCAGCCCACAGAAAGGGTCATCCCTCTCAGCAGACAGCCTTTCGCAATTTACTTGCTGCATACCCTTCACTGCGCAACATTTGAGGAGTCTTTTTGTCTCGACTAACCGACCCACCACTAGCCGAGTGTGGTTGACAAAAATAAAGCTTCCCTTTTGCTTGTTGTTCGAATCTCCGTTTCTCATGCCCAAGGTGGGTATCAAATGAGTCATTGCAGAGGGCAAAAGGCAGGCGGTGCAGTCGTAGTGTCGGTAAATTTTTTTACCCAGTGAAATGCCAAGGCGAAACCCCAGTAGTAGTAGCTAGTTGCATATTTATTGATTCATCAAAGGGTGCAGACTTGGGTTATTACAAGTTATGTTGGCTGGAGGAGATGTAGAAGAATGGGCACAATGGCTATGGTGGTCATAAAGCACTATTGCCACTGTTTTTGTTTCTGTCTCTTAATGTTTAATTTAGTAAGTTCAGGGATTAGCGAAAGTCTCGTTACTTTGTTTTTAGCGTAAGTGATGGTTAGCATCGGGGACGCTGCGTCTTCTTCATCAAGGCGATACACCCCCTGGAGGGCTTGCATCACAAAAGTTGCATGGAGGCTGGTCTCAAACTCCACGAAGCAGAGAGTGTGCATAGTGTCTGGATACTGGGTGGATTCCTTGGTGATTACTCGCGTAGATTGGTAGCCAGCATAAGGCCGGAAAATATCTGGTGAAGGTCAAGGGAGGAAATATTTGTGACCAAAAAGGTTTGCACCAACTGATAAAGGATACGGGCGAGTTCGCGGCGGGTAATATCGGACGGAAGGCCTTGTACATAGAGAGTTTCACTGGCATTGGGGGGCTCATGTAAAATGGCACAGATCAGTGTTCAGCACAAGGGGAAAAAAGGTGACGAGTACAAGGTCATACAAATATTCTGCGGGCTGTAGAAAGGAACGTGAGAAACCTTAAATGAAAAGGAACAGTAATTACCATGCGAAGGTGTGGGTGTAAGCCTGGCTAGAAGTAGGACAAATTAATTGGTCTGGAACACTAAGCAGAAAGCCTTTGTAACATACCATTCCCATCTGGGCAGACAAACCCTGTGCATAAGGTTGCGCCTGCATGGAGACGAGGGGATTAGTGTACAGAGACATCTTGCCCAGTGCCCCTGTGACCCCCATCTGTTCGAATGTTGTTTCAGTTTTCGTGCGAAGTAACTGGTCGTTATTGTTGTGTGATGCGCAAGAACAGGTTATTGCGTGGTGCTGTTCTAAACTTTCACTTAAACTTACCGCACTACCACCCCCACCACCGCCACCGGGCATTACTCAGGCATGATCTCTAGTGCCCCCACGAGAAAAGGTTATTTCAAATTGCTGGATCGGTTCCTTGAAACTTGTACTCGTTGAGTTGTTCCAACGCTTTAGTGGCTCCCTGGAGTAAGCCGGAATACCAAAGTGTCCAGTGCTGAACAAATGGAAATTGGAAGGGAAGGTTGGAAGGGGGACGGTATTTTTGGTAGAAAACTGAATTTGTGTTTTGTGCGCAGTTTAACAACAAAAATTAGGGGTTTGAAGGGTCGAAAGAGAAAGTTGGAGTCAGTGCCAACAGCATTTGGAGGAATGATGGTCAAAGCATTTGAAAAGTGATGATAGCTTGAAAGCGTAAAGAAATTGTGAAGGGAATACGCACTCGCCATTTCTGTCCTGCGTCAACCTCGCGTCGATGTAATCATCATAACTTTGAAAAAGCACTGCGAACTCTTCGGGTGGTAGGGTGGGAGGGATGGAGGAAACGAATAAAGTATGGCGTTGGCCTTGGAGCTCTTGCACAGGGTGTTGCATGGGGTGAGGAAAAAAAAAGTAACGTCGACGGTAGTTAAACTAGAAAGTTTCTTGGAAGTGAGCACTGCAAGTTTGACAGCGTAATATGTCTCTTGTGTTCGTCCCAGTTCCTTCTATCGCCGGCAAACTTATGCCTACGTGCACTATCGGCTAGTAATGAACGTAATGATTTCATTACTATCAAAACAAATGTTTTTTGATCAATGCAAATCTTAAAGCATTTTTTTTGGGGGTCCTATTATCACAATAGGCCGCTTGGTACTGCCCTTGCCTGACACTCTGTGGTGACTAGCTTTTTAGCTTCAAGGGCCTGTTGTTGCAAGCACAGCCTACTGAAAAAACCTCGTCTTTTTTGGACACCAAAAAAAAAAAAAAAAAAGGTTTGGCTTCCCTCTTTAGGGTTTTCTTTTGGGTCCATTTTTAGCAACCCCACAAACGGCTTGAGGGGTTGTCTCTTCCCTCAGGACGATAACCTCGACTCACAGAAATGGGAGATCAGGGAGAAGCGAGAGAAGGAGAGAGAAAGAGGGGAAAAAGACGGGATCAGAGAAAGCCCAGGGATGTCAAGGGAGAAAGCAAGGATAGGGATGAAAAGTCTCAAGCAAAAACAAATCTTCGAAGGGCTTCCGTGATTGGTATATCATATAAGGAGGGGAAACACACACACGACGCACTCCTCCTTCATCTCCGCGAAGAAAAGAAAGACCTCGGCCATTAGCGAAGGCTACCTTGGGCAATTCTCAAGGCGTTGGGGCAGCGTTGCTTTCTCCTCGAGAACACGAAAGGTCTCCGCGAGGAGCTGCAGGACCAAGCGGCTCTTCTGGAAACAAGAAAGCTCTTACACCTCGTGGGCTTTCTCCAACAGAAAAACCTTTGGTACCTACCATCCTTGCGGAAGGTACTGTCAATAACTCGTTTGCGGAGGCCCTAATCGCCAATTACGAATCTTCTTCTCTCAAGACTATTCAAGACTGCGAATCCGAGGATGACATTCAGGTTGACCCGATTGTCCATTGAAGTGGGATATTGCTAACCACTTGGATATAATAGATTCTTGACAGGGAGGGCAGGGCTTGTAGCCTTCATATCGCTGCAGCCAAGGATAACCACAAACTTGTTATAGAATTGCTGAAAACAGGTCACTTGTGTTGCGCCGCCTCTCCTCCGTTCTCTTCCTTACGCGCATATCAGGTGCGGTAGACATAAACAAGCCTGACCGCGACGGGGCTACGGCGCTACATCACGCCGCTTATCGCGGCCATTTAAAGACAGTGAAGGTGCTTATGGAAAAAGGTAAATGCAGGAAGCGCTTGAAGGATGAAGAGTGGCAAACATTTTCAAAATAGGAGCGACAGTGGATGTGCTGGAACGTGGTGGTGCCACTCCTCTGTTACATGCTTCTTTCACGGGCAAACTTGACGTCGTGCGCTATCTTCTGAGCAAAGGTGCAAATGTGAACCACCGTGACGGGGAAGGGGGTATGGCGCTCCAAAATGCTGCATTCAATGGCCATGTTGGCGTAGTCAAAGTATTAATTGAGGCTGGAGCAGACGTGGAAATAACTGATCAGGGTAGGCGAATTGTTCTCATACTCGCCCTTACAGAGTGCTAATTGTGATAACTAAGATAAGTCGACTTGCCTACATTACGCGGCATTTGGTGGTAATGAAGAAGTAGTGGTAGAGCTTCTCAGGAGTAGGATAGATATATCCGCGCGAGACCAAGATGGGGCAACAGCCCTTCACCATGCTGCCTTCAATGGAAGTGTAGAAATATGTAAACTACTGATAGATAAGGGAGCAAAACCTTCCTTAAAGGTAACGATATGTAATCTTAGTTGATACTTACCCTAAAGGAAGGATTTTAACGGAGGCTCACCGTTACATAGCGCTGCTTACAACAACAAACTCGAAGCAGTTAAATATCTCACGTCGCTGAAGGAAGTGGATATTAACGGTAAAGACCGAGAGGGAGCTACCGCGCTTCACAAATCATCTTACATGGGCGATAATGAAGTCTTGCAACTCCTGGTAGACAAGGGTGCTGATGTTAATTCTGTTGATGTTGAAGAAGCAACTCCGCTTCATAAAGCCGCCTTTAATGGCCGCGCTTGGTGTGTCAAGGTACGCCTGGCCAG
>CAWBRI010000028.1:0-55478 GCA_963791155.1 uncultured Pseudomonadota bacterium | reverse complement strand
GTTCGGCAAGATCGGACGACGGAAGATACGGCTCGAATCGGTCGCCGAGGCGCTGGCGATGCTCAAATCGCTGGCGAGCGGCGATCACGCGTAGAGCATCTTCCGGCGAACGCCTACCCCGGACTTGATCCGGAGGACGTCGGTTCGCGGTCGAAACCGTGACCGATGCTTTAAGCGGAGCGGCCCGCGTAAATCTGATCCGCGCGCTGCTCGAACGCGTCCGCGAAGCGGCGGAACACCGCCTCGAACATCGCGCCCATCACGAACGCCAGGGCCCGGCTGCGGAATTCGTAGTGCAGGTAGAACTCGACATCGCAGGCGCGGTCGCCCGTGTCCCGAAAGCTCCAGCGATTTTCCAGCCGGTGGAATGGACCGCTGAGATAGTCGACGAAAATCTGAAGCTCCGCTTTGTCGAGGGTGACGCGGGTCGTAAACGTCTCCTGGATCAGCTTGTAGGCGATCGTCATTTCGCTGACGACCGTGTCGCGCCCGCGTTCGTCCCGGCTGCGCCGCCGTACCTTCAGCGACCGGCAGAAGGGAACGAATTCGGGATAGCGCTCCATGTCGGCGACGAGATCGAACATGTCGGCGGCGCCGTGCCGCACGCGACGTTTGGTCGAGAATTGCGGCATGTTTATCGACCGGCGGCTCGCGCGGCCCTGAGCTTTGCGAAATCCTCGCCCGCATGGTGCGAGGAGCGGGTCAGCGGCGATGCCGCCACCATCAAGAAGCCCTTCGCATAGGCGATCGTCTCGATCGCCTTGAACTCGTCCGGCGGAACAAAGCGTTCGACCGCATGATGCTTGCGTGTCGGCTGGAGATATTGACCGATGGTGAGGAAATCGACCGCCGCAGAGCGCAGATCGTCCATCACCTGGAGCACCTCGTTGCGCTCCTCCCCCAGTCCAACCATGATGCCCGACTTGGTGAACATTTGAGGGTCTAGTTCCTTCACTCTTTGCAAAAGCCGGACGGAGTGGAAATAGCGCGCGCCCGGCCGCACCGTGAGGTAGCGCGACGGGACGGTCTCGAGATTGTGGTTGAACACGTCGGGTTTGGCCGCGACCACGACATCGAGCGCCCCCTCCTTGCGCAGGAAGTCGGGGGTGAGCACCTCGATCGTAGTGGCCGGGCAGCGTGCCCTGATCGCCAGGATGGTATCGGCGAAATGGCGCGCCCCGCCGTCCGCAAGATCGTCGCGATCGACTGAGGTCACCACGATGTGGGCAAGGCCGAGCTTCCATGTCGCTTCGGCGACCCGCTCGGGCTCGGCCGGATCGAGCGCTCCCGGCAGCCCGGTCTTGACGTTGCAGAACGCGCAGGCACGCGTGCAGGTGTCGCCCATGATCATGAAGGTCGCGTGCTTCTTCTCCCAACACTCGCCGATATTGGGACACCCAGCCTCCTCGCAGACCGTATGCAGGCCGTTGGCGCGCACGATCGCTTGGGTCTCGCCGTAGCCGCGCGATACCGGCGCCTTGACGCGAATCCAATCGGGCTTCTTGAGCGCCGGCTGGTCCGGGCGATGCGCCTTCTCGGGATGCCGCACCGGTGGGCCATTGATGGTGTCGAGAACGACGACCATGGGTTCCTCGATCTTGCTGGCGTGCGTTCCGATCACGTTGAATCGGAAGGCCCTCGGATCTTACTTACGCACCGCGGATGCCCCGGGCAAGGCGTCGCACGGGCGCGGCGGACCGCGCGGGAACTGGTGGTCTTGGGGCGAGCCATGCCGCAACGAGGCCGACCACGATCCACGCGAGGGTGCCCATGGAATGGCTTCAATTTGTGTAGGATTATAGCATGGCGACGTTCGCGCCATCATCCCGACACCCGCCGATTGTTGTGAGGAAAACGCATGACCTATCCAAGCCTGCTCGCGGAAACGGTTTCGTTCCGCGGCCATAACGGCGATTAGGGCGAAGCCTATTGGGCGCGCCCGACCCGCGCCGGAAAATTCCCCGGAGTCGTCGTCATCCACCACATGCCGGGCTGGGACGAGTGGATCACCGAGGTGGTTCGCAAATTCGCCCATCACGGCTTTTCCAGCGTCTCCCCCCACCTTTACTTTCGCGATGGCCCGGGCAATCCGGACGACATCGGGGCGCGCGTGCGGGCGGCGGGCGGCGTGCCCGACGACCAGGTGGTCGGGGACGTCAAAGGCGCCATGGCGTTTCTGCGCGCGCAGCAGAACCACAACGGCAAGGTCGGCGTCATCGGATTCTGCTCCGGCGGTCGCCACGCCTACCTGTGCGCGTGCCGGATCCCCGACCTGGACGCGGTCGTCGATTGCTGGGGCGGCAATGTCGTCGTCGACGACAAGTCCCAGCTCAATGCCAAACGTCCGATTGCGCCGATCGATCTGACCGAGCAATTGCGCTGCCCGTTGCTCGGCCTGTTCGGCAACGACGATCAAAACCCCAACGCCGACCAGGTGAACCGCACGGAAGCGACTGCTCCGGCGGCTCGGCAAGAGCTACGAATTCCACCGCTACGACGGCGCGGGGCACGCTTTCTTCAACACCACGCGCACCGCCTATCGGGCCGAGCAGGCGGCCGACGGGTGGGAAAAGGTCTTTGCGTTCCTGCGACAGCGCCTTGCCGCGTGAGCGTCCAATCAACCCCGCAATCGAACCCAAAGAGGTGATCCATGTGCTCCTACATCGTCGAGAAAGCGCGCCTGTCTGGCAGCGCCAAGGGCCCGCGCGGCTGGATGCGGATCGACACCGCCAATGTCTATTTCGATCATCCCTATCACGCGCCGCTCGACCACGCGCTCGGTATCGACTTCGTGTGCGAGGCCGATGGCGCGCGTGAACGCGTCGCCGTTGAGATTTCCGCGCAATCGGCCCGGGAGCTGGTGAAGACAATCCTGGCGGCGCTCGCCAGCGGCGAACAGGCCCACGCCCCGGCGGCCGAGTAGCCCTCTACGCATGGGTCCGGCCGATCCGGCCCCCACGTGTCGGTCCGGGGCTGGGAAAAAAGGCGTCCGGAACCAATCGGCGGCGATTGCGGTTGTCTCCCTAGACCTAACTGGCTCAGGGAGGCACCACCATGGCCCAAGCGGTTACCGGTCTCGACACCCCCGCGCCTCCCACGGTCCGCAAGATCGCGGTCGCCGACATCAAGGACGCCCTCGCCGAAGGCATCGACGACTTCCGGGCGATGCCGAGCCATGCGGTGTTCCTCAGCCTGATCTATCCGATCGTCGGCCTCATCCTGGTGCAGCTTGCGCTCGGCGGAGCCGTGATGCCGCTGGTGTTTCCGATGGCGGCAGGCTTCGCCTTGATCGGTCCGTTCGCGGCACTCGGACTTTACGAGCTCTCCCGCCGACGGGAGCAGGGCCTCGACTGCACCGCCGGACATGCGTTCGATGTCTTCCGCTCGCCCTCCTTCGGCGCCATCGCGATGATGGGTGTGTGCCTGATGGTGGCCTTTCTGGTCTGGCTCGCCATCGCCCAGGCGCTCTATCAGGCGAATTTCGGATATGCGACGCCGGCGTCGGTAACCTCTTTTGTGCGCGAGATCTTCACGACTTCGGCGGGCTGGACGGTCATCGTCGTGGGCAATGCGATCGGCTTCCTGTTCGCCGTCATGGTCATGATCGTCAGCGTCGTGTCGTTTCCGCTCCTGCTCGACCGGCCGGTCGGAGCCTCGGTCGCCGTACTGACGTCGTACCGCGCGGTCGCGGCGAACCCCGGCCCGATGGCGTTGTGGGGCCTGATCGTGGCGGGCAGCCTCGCGATCGGCTCGTTGCCGCTGCTGTTCGGCCTTGCCGTCGTGATGCCGGTGCTCGGGCACTCCACCTGGCATCTTTACCGCAAGGTCGTCGCACCGGAGTGACGCGCGGCATCGGGACAGCAATCCCGGCGTGATCGGCGCATCTGCCCTATTCGCGGCATTTCTACTTTTGCTATTCTGCGGCGGCGTTTACGGCGAGAATTCGTTCGTTTGTTGCCGCGACGCGGCTACGGCGCGCCCACCTGCGGGTTCCAACGCCAAAGTTTCGGAGGTGCCTCTTGAGGTTCTCATCTGTTGGCCTTGCGGCCGTCCTGATTGCGGTGGCGGCGCCTGCCGCCGCGCAGGTGCCGGAGATCCGCCTCGCCCGGCAATTCTCCATGGGCTATCTGCAATTCAACGTCATGGAGCACGGACAGCTCATCGAAAAGCACGCGCGCGCGCTCGGCCTCCCTGAGGTGAAGGTCTCCTGGGTCACGTTCAACGGACCCGCCGCCGTCAACGAAGCCCTGCTGTCGGGCTCAGTCGACATCGCGGCCGGCGGCACGCCCGGGCTTCTGGTGCTGTGGTCGCGAACCAAGGGCACCGCGCAGGAGGTGCGCGGCATTTCCGCCATGAGCTCGCAACCGTTCCTGCTCAACACCCGCAATCCGGCCATCAAGACGCGTCGCCGATTTCTCCGATACCGACCGTATCGCCGTGCCGGCCGTCAAGGTCTCGATCCAGGCGATCGCGTTGCAGATGGCCGCCGCCAAGGCGTTCGGCGCGGCAAATTTCGCCAAGCTCGACCCGTTGACGGTCTCGATGGCGCCGCCCGACGCCACCATCGCGCTGTTGAGCGGCGCCGGCGAGGTGAATTCGGCATTCAGCGTGCCGCCGTTTCAGCAGCAGCAACTGGAAAAACCCGGCATCACCACGGTCCTCAATTCCTACGACGTGATGGACGGCCCGCACTCCTTCACGGTCGCCTGGACCTCCGCGCGCTTCCGCGAGCAGAATCCGATCCTCTACAAGGCGCTGATGGCCGCCATGGCGGAGGCGACCGACATCGTCAATCACGACCGGCGCGCGGCCGCGGCGCTGTGGATCGCGGACTCCCACTCGAAACTGCCGCTCGATTTCGTCGACCGCGTGGTCTCCGGTCCGCAGGTGCGCTGGACCTTGGTCCCGGAGAACACGATGAAGTTCGCGCGCTTCATGCAGACCACCGGCATGCTCAAGATCGCGCCGGACTCCTGGCGGGATTATTTCTTTCCGGAGATCCACGCACTCAACGGAAGTTGAGCGCCGGGGCGTCGCGCGTCGGCGATGCAGGGGCACAAAGACGCCGCCGCAAAATCAGAGGAAACACGCCTTGCGCGGGCGCTTTGGACTTTTTAACATTCATCCGCACCGTCGTTCGTATGAGCCGATAGCAGGAGCAGGCCCATGAGTTTTGGTAGGTGTGGTGTCGTATCGGCCGTGATATTCGCCTCCTGCGTCGTCTCGCCCGCTTTCGCCGAAGAGGGTTTCTCGATTGCCGGCACGTATGTGCAAAATGCCGCCTGCAAGGGCGACGGCACCGACCCGGCCGCGAAGGTCGTCCGCATCACGGAGACCGACGTTCATTCCAATTTTGGCGTTTGCACGTTTTTGAAACAAGAGCGCGACGGCAAGACGCTTTCTGCGCAAATGTCATGCAACGGTCCGGGCGGAAACATGCTCCTCGGCGATGTCCAATTCACGGTCCGCGACGAAAAGACCGTCGAATTCATCGATCAGGACAACACCTATCATTCGGTTCTCTATCGGTGTCCGCAGGCCGGGCAGATGCCGGCGAACGCGAGCAGCACCCGGTAAGACGTCGGCCCCGCGCCTATGCGACGCAAGACCCCTCGACGACCGTCACTTGGGTGGCGCGTTGCGCGAGATCGCGGCCGGGCTCCTGTTCGTAACCCGCCACGCGCAATGTCCCGGACGCGGCGCACATTTCGACCGCGAGCCGGGTGAACCGGTTCAACACCGGAGCGGCGACCCATTCGAAACTGTCGCCCGCGAAGGAGCCGCTCCATTCCGCCAGGGCCTCGCGCCGGCGGCGGCTTGCCGCCATGGCCTCGGCTCCGCTGCATGTCATCACCTTGTCGGCGCCGATTCGGCCTTCCCAGCCTTGCGCGCTTTCGAGCCAGTCGTTCGCCGCGCAGGTCGAGATCGCACGGGTCAGATGTGTCTCCACGGTGCGCTCGATCACGCACCGTTCGCCCGGACGGCTGCCGGCCAGGGTGTAGATCACCGGACGGGCGATCGGCGTGCTTTCGAGCCGGGCCCGCGCCTGCTCGAAGGTGGCGCAGTCCTCGAACACGCTGCGCAACAGTTGATCGGGCGGAATATGGCGGATGCGCCAGGTATTCACCGCATTGGCGGCGATGTCGTAAAATCGCAGCCAAGGATGGCGGGTGCGACGCCATAACGGCGCCTGGTTGATGGCGATCGCAAACCGCCCCGGCGCCATGGCGGTCAGGACGCCGGCATAGCCCGGCCAGGTGACGCTGAAAAATTCGCCCGCCGCTCCGCGCATCCGCGCCACGTCGGCGTGGCGGCCGAGACCGGGAAACGGCCAGTCCAGCGTGCGGGCCAGCCACGGAACTCCGCCCTCCTCGCGCGCCAACGCGGTACACCCCCACTGGTAGGATCCGTTCAAAAGCCAGACGCCGGGGAACCCGAGCGCAGCCGCGATCGCCGCGATGTCGGCGACGTAGGGCGAGCAGGAGCGGGTGAGCCAGCGCCGCGCCAGGCGATCCATCATCGGCACCATGGGAGCCGCGATGGCGGGAAACCAGGCAAGGCAGTCCTCGCGCAGCGCCTGCGCGCGCAACGCGCCCTCGCATGCGTGGCGGATCGGGCCCCCGTCACGGACGTCGACCACGACAATCGGCAGCAGCGATCTTGTGGCAGTTGCGATCTGCGCGAGACCAGACATGGACAACCTCAATCCTCCAAGAATGCCACCGCCCGCGTCCAGCCGGCCGAGCCGGCGCGCACCTTGACCGGGAAACAGCAAACCCGGAAGCCCGCGGGCGGAAGCGCCTCGAGATTATGCAGCTTCTCGAGGTGACAATAACCGATGTCGCGCCCGGCCTTGTGCCCTTCCCAGATCAGCGTCGGATCCCTCGTCTCGGCGTAGCGCTTTTGCGTGAAACTGAACGGCGCGTCCCAGCTCCAGCCGTCGATTCCGGTGACCCGCACGCCGCGCTCCAGGAGGTAAAGAGTTGCCTCGCGCCCCATGCCGCACCCGGAATCGACATAGCCGGGTTTGCCGTAGGTTTCGCCCGCGCGCGTATTGACGAGCACGATCTCCAGCGGCTTGAGCACGTGCCCGATGCGCGCGAGCTCCGCCTCCACGTCCGCGGCAGTCGCCACATAACCATCGGGCAATCGGCGAAAGTCCAGCTTCACGCCCGGCTGGAAGCACCATTCGAGCGGGACCTCGTCGATCGTCATCGCCGGCTTCGGCGCGCCCAGCGCGTGATCCATGGTCGGATGGAAGTGGTAGGGCGCGTCCAGATGAGTGCCGTTATGGGTGGTGATCTCGACCTTCTCCAGCGCCCAGCCGGCGCCGTCCGGCATTTCGTCCGCCTGCAGACCTGGAAAGAAGCCGCGGATCCGCTCCATGGTCTGGAAATGGTCGAAGTATCGCAATTTCGGCAACGCCACCGGCGGATCGCTTGCCACATCGTTTTCCAGACAAACCGAAATATCGATCAGTCGCGTCATCAACGACTCCCAACAGTAGCGGCCGGTTGAACCGCAATGGTCGCCCGAAACTTATCACTGTCGACCCTGCACCGCCGACCGAGGCCAGTCATTGCGTTCCCGATGCCCGAAGGAGGACCTGGCGCCCGCGGAATTGCGCGCCCGCGCCGAGACGATCCGCGATGCATGGTCGGGAAGATCGCTTCAAGTTGAGGCGATCTCCGCAACAGCGACTGCTAGTGGTTACGAGCCGGCAGGTTCCATTCCCTTGGCCTTGAGAAGCTCGCCGGTGCGCGGGCCGGCCAGCAGTTTCACCAAGGCTTTGGCGCCATCGCTTTCTTTGGCAGACGCACTGATCCCGGCCGCGTAGGTCGTGTAGTTCTGGATCTCCTTCGGCAGCGGACCGATCAACGTCACCCCTTTGACCGGCACGATCTCGCTGATCTGGTGGATTCCGAGCTCGGCCTCTCCGCTCGCGATCAGGTCGGCGACGTGGCCCCCATTCTTGAGCTTGGCCTTCGGCTTGACTTGATCGGCGATGCCGAGCTGGTCGAACAGCTTCGCCACATAGATGCCGCTGGAGCCGCCGCTCGCGGGATTAATATAGGCGACGCTTTTGGCGGCGAGCACCGCTTGCCGGAACGCATCGACACTCCCGATGTCGGGCTTTGGCGCACCCTCCTTGACCATCACGCCGACGCCGACCCGGGCAAGATTGAGCCGGCTGCCGTCCGCCACCTTGCCCTTCCGCATCAGGTCGTCGACCGCACCGGGCGCCAGGAAGGTCACGTCGAAGGCCTCGCCCCCATCGATGCGTTTGGCGAGCGCCCCCACGGTATCATTCTCGATGATGAGCTTGTGACCGGTCGCCTTTTCGAATTCCGGCGCCATCGCGACCACGACCTGCGCGAAGGCCCCTGCCGTCAGTACCTTGATGTCGCCCGCATCGGCGCGGTCGGTCACCGCCGTGGCGGCGCTCAACAGCGCGGCGCTCACCGCGAGAACGATGGGTCTCATGCTCATGCCTTTCCTCCCCTCGGGTTTCTGAGCCATTATAAGGCACGGCCGGACGGGTGCCTGCGTCTGGCAGGGCCAGTGCAGCCGTGACCCTCAATTCCGCGGGCATTTCCGCCGCCCCTGAACCGGAAAAAGCGCCCCTGATCAAGTCATGCAAATATTGCATGGGTGCAACGCACAATAGGTTCTTTATGAAGTATTTTCAGCCTCTTATCTAAACGCTTAACGATAGTGAGTGCGGCAAATGCTGCGCTGCGAGAAAGGACATTATCCATGTTGGCTCAGCTCATCCGAATGTTCCGCGCATGGCGGCGCTACGATGCGAACCTGCGCGAGCTCAGCAGCCTCGGCGACCGGGAACTGGCCGATATCGGGGTCTCACGCTCCGACATTCAGCGGATCGCCTGGGAGACCGCCCGCCGCTGAGTCCTGACTGGCCGCGTCCCCGCAACACGCCCGCCGATTGGCGGGCGTTTGCTTTTGGCGGGGCGTCGGTTGCCCGCATTACCCACCCGCCCACCACCGTTCCACCGGCCAGACGTCCGGCAGTTCGCCGTTGTCATGCGTCCAAGGGTCGACGGTCCATCGTTGTCCGTTGCGTTTGTCCTCGATGGTTGCCGTGAAATGCGGTCCGCCGCCGCGCAGCAGGCGCGAGATCGGGGTGGAAACGCGGTGATGCCGCAGCAACCCCAGCCGGTCCAGCACGACCAACAGACTGGTGGTGTTGGCGGTCGTGTCGACGCAATCGAATTGCGCCGGATCGCCACCAACTCCCCAGCCCACGCTGGCGCGGGCCTTGGCGTGCGCCGTCCCGGTCTGCGGCGCCACACGTTTCTCGAACCACGCTTCCGTCCGGGCAATCGCCTGCCGTTCGGCCGCCGCCGTTGCGCGGCCGGGTCCCATCAACGCGGCCAGCCGCGCGTGGTCGGCTCCCGACAAGCCGATCTCGGTGCGGAAATTGCAATTGTAACCGTGACAGAAAACGAGCCCGCTGGAACTGGGTACCGGCAGCGACCAATTCTGGAATGTGCCCGAAACGGCAGGATCGGCCTCACCCGCCGCAGCCCGAATACCCAGTGCCGACAATGCGACCAACGCCACGACGACGACGCGCATCAAGCCCTCCCCACGACTTCCGGAACATGGCACGCGGAACCCGGTTGAACTCATAGCACGAATTGCCCGACCACCACACCCATGCAACCCATTCACGTCATCGGCGGCGGCCTCGCCGGCTCGGAGGCCGCTTGGCAGATCGCAAGCCGTGGGATTCCGGTGCGCCTGCACGAGATGCGCCCGGTGCGGATGTCTGCTGCCCACAAGACCGATGGTTTGGCCGAGCTCGTTTGCTCGAATTCGTTCCGTTCGGACGATCGTCAAACCAACGCCATCGGGTTGCTGCATGAGGAGATGCGCCGGCTCGATTCGCTCGTGATGCGGGCCGGCGATGCCAACCAGGTGCCGGCCGGCGGCGCGCTCGCGGTCGACCGCGACGGATTTTCCACCGACGTGACGGCCGCGCTCAGCAGCCATCCGTTGATTACGATTTGCCGAGAGGAGATCGCGGGTCTGCCGCCGGCCGATTGGGACAGCGTCATCGTGGCGACCGGCCCGCTCACCTCCGTCGCGCTTGCTGACGCCATCCGGGGCGTGACCGGCGAGGATGCGCTTGCGTTCTTCGACGCCATCGCGCCAATCGTGCATCGCGACAGCATCGATCTCGACGTCGCCTGGTTCCAATCGCGCTACGACAAGGCTGGACCTGGCGGCACCGGCGCCGACTACATCAACTGCCCGATGACTTGCGCGCAATACGACGATTTCGTCGACGCGCTCGTTGCGGCCGACAAGATCGGCTTTCATGATTGGGAGGCGTCGACGCCCTATTTCGACGGTTGCCTGCCGATCGAGGTGATGGCCGTGCGCGGGCGCGAGACGCTGCGGCACGGGCCGATGAAACCCGTCGGCCTCACCAATCCGCATGCCCCGCAAGACAAGGCCTATGCGGTGGTGCAACTGCGCCAGGACAATCGCCTCGGCACGCTCTACAACATGGTCGGCTTCCAAACCAAGCTCAAGCACGGCGAGCAGGTGCGGATCTTTCGCACCATCCCAGGTCTTCACGGCGCGGAGTTCGCCCGGCTCGGCGGGCTGCACCGCAACACCTTTCTCAATTCGCCCAAGCTGCTCGATGCGACCTTGCGGCTCAAGGCTGCACCGCGTTTGCGCTTCGCGGGCCAGATCACCGGCTGCGAGGGCTATGTGGAGTCCGCCGCGATCGGACTCCTGGCGGGCCGCTTTGCGGCCGCCGAACGCCTCGGCGACGAAATTGCGCTGCCCCCGCCGACCACGGCGCACGGTGCTCTGCTGGCGCATATCACCGGCGGTCACATCGCAACGATCGATGCCGGCCCGCGCTCGTTCCAGCCGATGAACGTGAATTTCGGCCTGTTCCCGCCGCTCGCGCACGCGCCCGGGCGCGGCGCCAGCGGCGGCCGGCTGCGTCGCAATGAGAAGACCGTCGCCAAGAAGCAGGCATTGACGGCGCGTGCGCTCGATGATCTGACGCGCTGGATCGGCGGCGGGCGCGCGGCCGCGGCGGAATAGGACTTCCGTTCAGAAAACGCCGCGCCTCGCGGCGCGCCACAGCAGCCATTGCCGGCGCCATTGCGGCAACTCGACCGGCGCGAACGGGTCCGGGTTTCGCGCCAGGCGCGCGAGCAGCGGCGCCACCCATGCGACCGGCAGGAACGCCGGACGAGCGGCCGGCGACACCGAGTCCCAGTTGCGCGCGCTTTGCGTCAGCCGTTCGCGCGCCTTGTCGGTAATCTCGGCGAGCGCGGCCCTGAGCCCCGCGCTCGCCGTTCCGGCGGCGATATCCGCGCGCCGCACGCCGTGCCGTTCGAGCGTTTCGAGCGGCACGTAGATTCTGTTGCGCGCGGCGTGTTGGGGAAACGCTTTCAGCAGTCCGGCCAGCGCATAGGCAATCCCAGCGGGATCCGCCACGTCGTCCGGCTGCACGCCGCGATCCAGGATCCGCGCCGCCAAGGCGAACAGTGTCGATGCGGTCGCGCGCCCGTAGGCATCGAGCTCGTTCGGCGTGAGGATCGGATCGTCGTACAGGTCACGCGCGCGCGCATCGATCAAGGCGCCCAACGGGCCGGTCGGCAAGCCGCAGCGCGCGATCGTGTCCAGGAGCGCGGCGGCGACCGGATTCGCCGCCGCCTCGCCGGGCGCCTTCCTGTCCAACGCGTCGCGCCACCACTGCAGCCGGATTTCGCCCGCCAGCGCCTCGTGGGCGACTTGCCCGACCCGTGCGATTTCGATGTTGAAGCCGTAGAGCGCAAAAAGATGCGGCCGCCGATCCGCCGGCGCGAACAGGCTGGCGAGGAAGCGGTCCTTGTCGGCCTCCCGCACCAGCGCCTCGCAATGGGCATAGGCCTCCCGCATGGGTTGCGCCGATCAATCGACGGCGATCAACAGCGCCGCAACGCGCCGGCCTTCGGCCACCAGGATATTGTAGGTGCGCACCGCGGCGCCGGTCGTCATGCACTCGACCGCGATCCCGTGATCCGCGAAGCCCGCCCGCAACTCCTTCGGCAGGAACCAGGGATCGCGGCCGGCGCCGATCAGGCAGTGGCCGACCGGCGGCAAGCCGGCGAACACGAGGGCGAAGCTCGCCTCGTTGATGTCCTGCGGCCCCGCCGCCGGGCACGGCCAGATTCCGTCAGGGAGGCAGAGCAGCGAGCCCCGGTGCGACATTCCGGCAAACCGGAATCCGCCCTTGCCGTAGGCCTCGATCTGGGCGGCATGCGGTAAATGCGGGCTGTCCCGATCCACCGGCCGGTCCGATTAGCGTCGCGCCCTGGCGGACGCTTTGGGAGGAGACTTCGCGGGCGCCGCCCGCTCTGCGGGCGCGTCGTCGGGGAGCTGGGCGCGGCCGGTCCCGACGCCGAGATAGATCAGGATCGGCGAAGCGATGAACACCGACGTATAGGTACCGACCAGCACGACGCCGAACATCATGGTCGCCGTGAAGCTGTGGATCGCCTGGCCGCCGAACAACAACAGCGCGAGCAGGGACATCGCCACCGTGACATGCGTGATGACCGAGCGCGACAGCGTCGAGTTGATCGACACGTTCAAGAGCTCGGGCATCGGCATCTTCTTGTAGCGTCGCAGCATCTCGCGGATGCGGTCATAGATGACTACGGTGTCGTTGAGCGAGTAGCCCAGGATGGTGAGCAATGCCGCGATGCTGGTGAGGTCGAAATCGATCTGGGTGATCGACATGAATCCGAGCGTGAGCACGATGTCATGAACGTTCGCGATCATGGCGCCGAGCGCGAACTGCCATTCGAACCGGAACCAGAGATAGAGCAGGATCGCCGCGATCGCCGCGAACATTCCGAGGATGCCCTTGTAGAGCAATTCGCCCGATACGCGCGGTCCGACCACCTCGACGCGGCGATAGTCGACCGAATCGCCGAGGGCTTGGCGCACCTTCTCGACCGCCGCCTGCTGCTCCGCTTCGCCGCCCGGCTGCTGCGAGATCCGGATCAACACCTCGGCCGGACCGCCAAACTGCTGAAGCTGGAACTCGCCGAGCTTGAGACCGTCGATGGTCGAGCGCATTTGCGCGAGATCGGCCGTACCCGACTTCGCCTGCACCTCCATCAGGGTGCCGCCCTTGAAGTCAATGCCGAAATTCAAGCCGTGATAGAAATACAGAAAGATGGCGAGGATCGACATCGCCGCCGAAATCGGAAAGCTCACCCGCCGAAATCGGAGGAAGTCGAATTTGGTCTCGTCGGGAACGATGCGCAGGTGCCACACGGCTGTTTCTCTCGTTCTTGTCCCGCACGCCTCAGATCGGCACGCGCTGAGGACGGACCCAGCGCACCCAATAGGCGACGATCAGGCGCGTCATCGTGAACGCCGTGAAGAGCGTCGTGATGATCCCGACGCCGAGCGTCACCGCGAAGCCGCGCACCGGACCGGTGCCGATGAAGAACAGCACGGCTGCTGCGATGAAGGTGGTGATGTTCGAAGTCGAGAATGGTGGCGAGCGCACGGCTGAACCCGGCGTCGATCGCCGCGATGGCGCTGCGGCCGCCGCGAACCTCTTCGCGGATACGCTCGTAGATCAGCACGTTGGAATCGACCGCGATGCCCACGGTGAGCACGATGCCGGCGATACCCGGGAGCGTCAGCGTCGCGTTGAGCAGCGACAAGATGCCGAAGATCATGCCCACATTGATCGCAACCGCGATGTTGGCGAACAATCCGAACAGTCCGTAGGTCGCAAGCATGAACAGGATGACCAGGATAGCCCCGACGATGGAGGCGTATTTTCCCTTGTTGATGGAATCCTGGCCGAGGTCCGGGGCCGACGACGCGCTGCTCGATCGGCGTAAGCTTGGCCGGCAAGGCGCCCGCGCGAAGCAGGATCGCGAGATCGTTGGCGGATTGCACGGTGAAGCTTCCGGAAATCTGACCGGAGCCGCCGAGGATCGGCTCGCGGATGACCGGCGCCGAGATCACCTCGTTGTCGAGCACGATGGCGAACGGCCGGCCGACGTTTTCCTGGGTGATCTGGCCGAACTTGCGCGCACCCGTGGCGTTGAAGCGGAAGCTGACGACCGGCTCGCTGGTGCGCTGGTCGAACGTCGCTTGCGCGTCGGTCAGGTCGGCGCCCTCGACCATGACCTGCTTGTGGACCAGGATCGGGATCTTCTGCTCGCCTTTTCCTTCGTAAAGCACTTCCGAGTCCGCCGGCGCACGGCCCTGCAGGGCCTCCTGCGGGTTCACGGTCTGGTCGACCAGGCGGAACTCGAGCTTGGCGGTCTTTCCGACCAGCTCGATCAGGCGCCGCGGATCGCCGAGACCCGGCACCTGGACCAGGATGCGGTCGACGCCCTGGCGCTGGACGGTGGGCTCCACCAGGCCGAGCTCGTTGACCCGCTTTTCGATGATGGGAATCGATTGCTCGACCGTCTGCCGGATGCGATCGGTGGTCGCGGCTTCGGTCGGCGTCAGGCGGACCAGGCCGCCACCCACATCGGTCACGTCGAGCGTGCGCTGGCCGGTGACGCCGACCAGGCTATTGGTGATCGGCTGCGACAGCTCGCGCAGCTTGGACAAGGCATTCTGGTAATCCGCGCCTTCACGCAGCCGAACCTCGACGCTGGTGCCGCGCACGACCGGGGGATTGGCCCAGATGATCCTGGCGTCGCGCAGCACCTTACGGGCTTCATCGCGCAGCGAATCGAGCCGCTGCTTGCGGACGTCGTTAACGTCAACTTCGAGCAGGATGTGCGAGCCGCCCTGCAAATCGAGCCCGAGCACCACGTAGCGCTGGGCCCAGCCCGGCCATTTCTTCACCGTATCCGGCGAGATGAAATTCGGCACACCCAAAGCGCACACGATCAGCGCCGTGAGCAGGATCGCCACTGCCTTCCACCGAGCGAAATAGAGCATGATCCTGCGTCCGCCTTTATTCGGCCCCCGGCGTCAGCTTGCGGCGGCTTCGTCCTTGACCGGCTCACCCTTGGTGCGCACCTCGGCCACCATGCTCTTCATCTGCCGTACCCGCACGCCGTCGGCAATCTCGATCTCGATCTGGTCGTCGTCGACCACCTTGGTGACCTTGCCCACCGTCCCGCCCGACGTGACGACATTGTCGCCGCGGCGCAGGTTCTTCACCATCTCCTGATGCTGCTTCACGCGCTTCTGCTGCGGCCGAAGGATCAGGAAATACATGATCACGAAAATCGCGACGAACGGCAGGAGCTGAATGAACATCTCGCTGCCGCCGGCTCCCGCGCCCTGAGCGTAGGCAGGCGTAATCCACATGAACGGTCTCCCTCCCCGGTCGGGGCAATTTGGGGCCGGAATCCGAGAAATTCGGCCCGACCCCGCAGTTGGCGCGCAATATAATGACCACGCGCCTGATTGCAACGCCACGAGGACCGGTTTACCGGCAAGAAACCGCCTCCCGCCACCTTGCGGGACATGCCCGGCCCCGCTAAGGGAACATTTCGCCAGTCAAACGCAACATCATGACCGAACAGCACAAAAACGCGCCCTCGCAACTCGATGCCGAAACCTTGAAGCGGATCGCGGAGGCGCTCGAACGGCTTGCCCCGCCGGCCCGCGGCGCGTCCGCATTGGGATCCGCCGACGCTTTCATCTGGCATCCGGAACGCGGACTTCTCGCCGTCCCGCGCGTGAACCGCGTCCACATGTCGCTGCTCAAGGGAATCGACCGGACGCGCGACATTCTGGTCGATAATACCGAGCGCTTCGCGCGCGGCCTGCCCGCCAACAATGCGCTGCTGTGGGGAGCGCGTGGGATGGGCAAGTCGTCGCTGGTCAAGGCCGCCCATGCCGGCGTCAATGCCGGGCTCGGTCCCAAGGCCGGACTGCTCAAGCTGATCGAGATCCACCGCGAGGATATCGAGAGCCTGCCCGAGCTGATGACGGTGCTGCGCGCGGCACCCTACCGTTTCATCGTGTTCTGCGACGATCTGTCGTTCGACGCCGACGACACCTCGTACAAGTCGCTCAAGGCGGTGCTCGAAGGCGGCATCGAGGGGCGGCCCGAGAACGTCATTCTCTACGCCACCTCGAACCGACGACACATGATGTCGCGCGACATGATGGAAAACGAACGCTCGACCGCAATCAATCCCGGCGAGACGGTCGAGGAGAAGGTGTCGCTGTCCGACCGCTTCGGCCTGTGGCTCGGATTTCACCGTTGCAGCCAGGACGAATTCCTCGCCATGGTCGACGGCTACGTGGCCTATTTCCGGCGTTCCGGTGGATGGCGAGACGCTCCACGGCGAAGCGCTCGAATGGGCGACGACGCGCGGTTCGCGCTCCGGGCGCGTCGCCTGGCAGTTCGTGCAGGATATCGCCGGACGGCTCGGCGTGACGCTGGAGCAGGATCCCGAAAAGCGGGAACCGGTTTCAGGAAAAGATCGTGCTCCCAGAAAAAATTAGAGTCCTGGCGGTTCTGATACGCGCAGACGCCGCAAGGCTCTCGGCGAAAGCGGTTGACCGCAACGGCGCGCGCGATCAGGCGCCGGACGGCAGATACTGCAGCCGGATCGACCGGCGCCGAACCCTTGCGGATCTCGAAGTGCAATTGCGGCGACGTCACGCTGCCGGACTGCCCCGACTTGGCGATCACCTGACCGCGACGGACCTCGTCGTTGCGCTTGACCATGAGTTCGCTCGCATGCGCATAGGCGGTGACGAAACCGTTGGCGTGGCGCACCAGGATGAGATTGCCGTAGCCCTTCAGCTCGTTGCCCGCATAGGCCACGACGCCGTCCTCGGCCGCCCGCACCGCAGTGCCCTCGGGAACCGCGAGATCGATGCCGTCACTTTGCTGACCATTGGGTTTCGGCCCGAAGCCGGTGATCACCCGGCCTCGCACCGGCCAGCGAAAGGCAGGCGCTCCAGTGCTGGCCGGTGCACCCGCATCGGCGGTTGCCTGCGGGCCGGAGGTGGCGATGCGCGCCGTCGATACGGGCTCGGGGCTCGCGACGTTCTGTGACACGACGGTTCCCGGCGCGCGCGGTGGCGCCTGAAGCTTTGGCGACGCAATCGCCGGCGGGGCCGGCGGGATCGCCGCCACCTTGCCCGGAATAACGATGCGGTCGCCGATCTTCACCAGGGTGTGCGGCGGGATGTTGTTCGCTGCCGCAAGCTGCGTGAGCGGCTTGTGGTAAAGCCGCGAGATCGACATGAGGGTCTGGCCCGGCGCCACGATATGGACATTGGCCGCCGCGACCGCAGGTGCCGGAGTCGCCGGCACGCTCGCGGCTACGGCAGGGCTTTGGCGCGGAATGATGATCCGTTGCCCGGGCCGCATGGCGGCCGGGCCGCTCAAATTATTCGCCTGCAGGATGGCGCCGACCGGCACCCCGTACTTGCGCGCCAGGCTGTCGACGGTCTCGCCGTGCCCCACCATGACGGCGGTGCCGCCGTTGCGAGTCCAACCTGGCTGGGTGGGCCGCGCCACCGATCCCGTGACGTCCTGGCTGGCGGCCACGCGCGGCGGCAGAGCCGCCGGTGCGGGCGCGGGATTGTATGACCCCATGCCCTGCCCGCCGCCTGAAACGCCGGTCGACGCGATGGTCGCCGGATGGCTGGCGTTCGGAGGCGGCGGCAAAGGCTGCGCCGAGATTTGGTTGGTCGAAGGAGCGGATCGGACCGAGCCGGTCACGTCGGCGGGCGCAGCCGTCCGCGCCGCGTAGGGACTGGCGCTGGGATTGCCGAAACGACTGGTATCCGGGCTACAGCCGGCGACGCCGGCTGCGACCATTCCCACGACGGCCGCTCGTGACCACGAGCGAGCGCAAGCAAAATCGACGACCGCACGCATAGGTCTACTCACTGCTACGCAACAACATGCGTGGCAGTTAAGCAGCCGCGAAGTAAAGATTGCTTTAAGCGGGAAACCGACCCTTAACACTAACCGGATACGGCGGAATCGCTTACAATTCTCGCGCTTTTCCGGGCAAAAGCGGCACAAAGCGCACGCCGATCAGGTCCTCGCGCGCCAGGCCATCTTTAGTCTTTGTTAGCTTTACGATCACTTGGGCGCCGTCATGCGGTCCGAGCGGCAATACCATGATGCCGCCTTCGGCCAGCTGCTCGACCAGGACCTGCGGAATCTCCTCGGCCGCGGCCGTGACGATGATGCGATCGAACGGCGCCTTGCCGGGAACCCCGTCGAGCCCGTCGCCGGCGACGATCTCGACATTGCCGAAGCCGAGGCGTCGCCAGCCGCGTGCGGGCGCTGTCGGCGAGCGTGCGGTAGCGCTCGATGCTGACGACCTCGCGTGCCAGCCGCGACAGCACCGCCGCCTGATAGCCCGAACCGGTCCCGACCTCGAGCACGCGGTGCTGCGGCAGTACCTGGAGCCGCTCGGTCATGTAGGCGACCACATAGGGCTGGCTGATGGTCTGGCCGCAGGCGAATCGGCAGGGCCTGGTCCGCATAGGCGGCGTCCGCATAGGCGCCCGGCACGAAATGCTCGCGCGGGACCTCGTCCATGGCGCGCAGCACCGCGGCGTCGGCTATCCCGTGCCGCCGCAGATTGAGCAGGAATTCCATGCGGCCGACCCGGTCGTCGGCCGACGGCGATGAAGACACGCGCCACCTCTCTGTCGGCACATCCTACACGGCACGCACGCCAGACGGCACCAAATACCATACGCGATCGCAATTTCCTTCGCCGGAGCTTGTCCGGCGGGTCCTTCTCAGTCGAACAATTCGGCGAGCCGCGTCATGAACGGCTCGTCGGTCATGTCGAGCCTCAGCGGCGTCACCGAGATGCGGTGGTCCGACAACGCCTGCAGATCGGTGCCGTTGCGCGACGGCGGACGCGGCCCGCGCGCGAACGCGATCCAGTAATACGGATTGCCGCGGCCGTCATGGCGGGCGTCGATGCGCAGCCATTCCTGGTCGCGCTTGCCCTGGGTGGTGACCGCGATGCCCTTGACCTCGTCGGGCGCGCAGTCGGGAAAATTGACGTTGACCAGCACGTCGCGCGGGATGCCTTCGGCGAGCACCTTGCGGATCAGGTCGGGACCGTGCGCGATCGCCGTCTTCCAGATGCGGGGCTTGCCGGTTGGCGGCGCTATAGGCCTGCGACAACGCGAGCGACGGAATGCCCAGGATGGTGCCCTCGATGGCGCCGGCGATGGTGCCCGAATAGGTGACGTCCTCGGCGACGTTCTGGCCGCGGTTGACGCCGGACAGGATCAGATCCGGCCCCTTGCCGTCGAGGATGTGGCGCACCCCCATGATGACGCAGTCGGTCGGCGTGCCCTTGATGGCGAAGCGGCGCTCGTCCGACCGCGCGCAGGCGCAGCGGATCGTTGAGCGAGAGCGAATGCGCGACGCCCGACTGGTCGAACTCGGGCGCCACCACCCAGACGTCGTCGGACAGCGCGCGCGCGATCTCGGCGCAGACGTCGAGACCGGGCGCGTGGATGCCGTCGTCATTGGTGACCAGGATGCGCATGCGCTAATTCATGTCGTCCGTTGGATCGCCTTCACGCCGCCCATATAGGGCGGCAGGGCGTCGGGCACCGCGACCGAGCCGTCCGCCTGCTGATAGGTCTCCAGGACGGCGACCAGCGCGCGGCCGACCGCGACGCCCGAGCCGTTGAGCGTGTGGACGAGGCCGCACCTGGCGGCCGTCCTTCGCGCGGTACCGCGCATTCATGCGCCGCGCCTGGAAGTCGCCGCACACCGAGCAGGAGGAGATCTCGCGGAACAGGTTCTGCCCCGGCAGCCAGACCTCGATGTCGTAGGTCTTCTGCGACGGCGAAGCCCATGTCGCCGGTGCACAGCGTCACGACGCGGTAGTGCAGGTCGAGCCGGCGCAGCACCTCCTCGGCGCAGGACAGCATGCGCTCGTGCTCGTCCCTGCTCTGCTCGGGCGTGGTGATCGAGACCAGCTCGACCTTGGTGAACTGGTGCTGGCGGATCATGCCGCGCGTGTCCTTGCCGGCCGCGCCCGGCCTCCGCGCGGAAGCACGGCGTGCAGGCGGTGAGGCGCATCGGCAGCTCGGCCTCGTCGAGGATCGACTCGCGCACCAGATTGGTCAGCGGCACCTCGGCGGTGGGGATAGCCAGAAGATCCGTCCGTGGTGCGAGAACTGGTCGTCGGCGAATTTCGGCAGCTGCGCCGTGCCGAACATGACCTCGTCGCGCACCAGGAGCGGCGGATTGACCTCGGTGTAGCCGTGCTCGGTCGTGTGCAGGTCGAGCATGAACTGGCCGAGCGCGCGCTCGAGCCGGGCCAGCCCCTTCTTCAGCACCACGAAGCGCGCGCCGAGAGTTTCGCGGCGGTCTCGAAATCCATCTGGCCGAGCGCCTCGCCGAGCTCGAAATGCTGCTTGGGCGCGAAGGCGTAATCGCGCTTCGCCCCGAATTTGTGGTGCTCGACATTGCCGTGCTCGTCCTCGCCGTCCGGCACCTCGGCGAGCGGCAGGTTGGGAATCTGCGCGAGCGCCGTCTCGAGCTCGTCGGAGGCGCTCCTTCTCCTCCGCCTCCATCGCCGGAATCGATCGTCTTCAGCTCGGCGACCTCGGCCATCAGCGTTGCGGCCGCGGCCTCGTCCTTCTTCTTCTTGGCCTCGCCGATCTCCTTGCGAGGCCGCGTTGCGGCGCGCCTGCGCGTGCCTCGAGCTTGCCGGATGACGGCGCGGCGGCGCTCGTCGATCGCGATCAGGCGCTTGCGCTTCGACCGGACAGCCCGCGCCGCTTCAGCGCGCGATCGAAAGCGTCGGGATTGTCGCGAATCCATTTGATGTCGTGCATGGCCGTCTGCCCGACCAAAGGGTCAAGAGAAGGATCAAGACGTGGATGCCCCGCGCAAGCCGGGCATGCGAATCGTTACCTAGCCGCCTACCTTACGCCAGGATTATTCGGCCGGCTTGCTCTCGGCGCCCGCCGGCGGGGTCGTGGGCTTGGCCCTCTTTTCGACCATCCGCACCGACCAGATCGAGCCCTCGTAGAGCAGTACCAGCGGGATCGCAAGCGACAACTGGGAGATCACGTCGGGCGGCGTCAGCACCGCCGCGATGACGAAGGCGATGACGATGAAGTAGCGCCGCTTCTCCCTGAGCTGCTGCGCCGTGATCAGCCCGATGCGGCCGAGCAGCGTCAGGATCACGGGCAGCTGGAACGCGACGCCGAACGCGAAGATCAGCGTCATCATCAGCGACAGGTAATCGTCGACCTTGGGCAAGAGCTCGATCGCCGCCTGGCCGCTGCCGGCCGCCTGCTGCATGCCGAGCGAAAATCGCGCGAGCATCGGCCACAATATCGCGTACACGACGGCTGCGCCGAGCACGAAGAAGATCGGCGTCGCGATCAGATACGGCAGGAACGCGTCACGCTCGTGGCGATACAGGCCGGGTGCCACGAACATGTAGATCTGCGTCGCCACCACCGGAAAGGAGATGAACGCGGCGCCGAACATCGCGATCTTGAATTGAACGATGAAATATTCGAGCAGCGCGGTGTAGATGAATTTGGAATTCTCCGGGCCTGCCACCCACACATAAGGCCAGATCAGCACGTTGTAGATCTGCTTGGCGAAGAAGAAGCATGCCACCAGCGCGATGGCGAAGGCGATCAGCGCCTTGATGAGCCGCATGCGCAGCTCGATCAGGTGCTCCATCAGCGGCGCCTTGGTGGCCTCGATGTCCTCGTTGGTCATGCGGCCCGCCCCCCGTCGGCGGGCGGCGCGGACGCCGGGACGGCGCCACTGTGGTCACTGGCGGGCGCTGCATCCGGCGGCGCGGCTGAATGGGCCGGCGCGGCTGCCTCTGCGGGAGCCACCGGAGGCGCATCGGCCGCGGGCGGCGCGCCGGGTGCGGTGGGGGCCGCAGATGTGGTGGCGGGGTCGGCGGGCTTCCAGTCGGTGGCGTCCTTGAAATCGAAGGGATCGAGGCCCGAGTGGATCTTGCTGGCGGCCTCGTCGATGTCCTTCTTGATGTCGGCCATTTCGGCCTCGCGCATCGCTTCCCGGAACTGATCCTGGAACTCGGAAGCCATGCGGCGGATCTTGCCAGACCATTGGCCGAGCGCGCGCAACGCGCCGGGCAATTCCTTCGGCCCGATTGCGATCAACGCAACCACGCCGATCAGAAGGAGCTCGCTCCAGCCGACATCGAACATCGTGATTCTCAACTCCGAGGGGCGCCCCGCCCGCGAAGGCCGGCGCTCCCCTGTGGCGGTCGACGCGGTGAGCGCCGTCAGCCCGCTTTACGGGTCTCGGGCTGCGGCGTCGACTGTGCCGTCTGGCTGTCGATCGTTTTCGCCGGTTCGATCTTTCCGGGTTCGACCTTGGCCGTGTCGTCCTCGGACATGCCCTTCTTGAAGGCCTTGATGCCCGAAGCGAAGTCGCCCATCAGCTCGGAAATCTTGCCGCGGCCGCCGAACAGCAGCAGAACCACGACCGCCACGAGAAGCCAGTGTACCCAGCTCAAAGAACCCATCGGACTTACCCTCCGCACGGTCGGGTTACGCGGCGCGCACCCTGCCCTCGGTTTTCACCCGGAAATTAGGCCGCGGACGAGGCAAAAACAAGGACTTCAGCCGGACCGAACCCTTCCGGGGCGGGCTCTTGCGCGGTTCGGTAAACGACTCAACGTTGCGTCACGGCGCCACAGGCGTCCGTTCCGGCCGCACGCCATGCCGCCCTCGGCCGTGCGGCGGGCCCGCGTGAGCGCGGCTATTCCTCGCCGGTCGGCTCCGCGCGCGGCGCCAGGCCAAAATCGAGGTCGCCCGGCTCGAGCGGGTCCTCGTCGTCGCGCAAGGTCGAATCGTCGGACGGAACCGGTACCGCAAAGCCCGCCGGCAGCCTTCCGTCGATCAAGCCCGATCCTTTGAGCTCGTCGAGGCCGGGCAGGTCGGACAGCAGTTCGAGCCCGAAATGCGACAGGAACTCTTCGGTGGTGCCGTAGGTGAGCGGACGCCCGGGCGCTTTTCGGCGTCCGCGCGGGCGGATCCAGCCGGTCTCCAGCAGGACGTCGATCGTGCCCTTGGCGGCGGAAATCCCGCGGATGTCCTCGATCTCGGCCCGCGTCACCGGCTGATGATAGGCGATGATCGCGAGCGTCTCGATCGCGGCCCGCGACAGCCGCTTGGGCTCGACCGCCTCGTGGGTCAGCAGCCAGGCCAGATCATTCGCGGTGCGGAAGGTCCACTTCTTGCCGATATGGACCAGATTGACCCCGCGCGGGGCATATTCGGCCTGCAGCCGGCGAAGCGTCGCGCGCACGTCGACATTCTCCGGCAGCCGTTCGGCCAGCACTTTCTCGTCAAGCGGCTCGGAAGCCGCGAACAGCAAGGCTTCGAGCAGCCGCAGCTCTTCCGGGCGTTGCTCCGGGACCGGCGGGAATTCGTCGCCGTCGGGCCGTTCGTTGTCTTGCTCGCTTTCCACGATCACCATGCGTTTCTCGGCCAAGCCCGCCATCGACAAACCCTCCTGGCTCATTCCACTTTCGCTCATTCCCGTATGTCGCTCGATGCTGGTGTTTCCGTCGACCGCGAAGGAGATTGCCCGCCTTCGCCCCGTTTGCGTAGATAAATCGGCCCGAACGCCGCCTGCTGATGCACTTCCATCTGGCCCTCGCGCACGAGCTCAAGTGCCGCCGCGAGGCTCGATGCGAAGACGGTTGCGCGCATCGACGGCTCGACCATGTAGTTGATGAGAAAGGCGTCGAGCTGGCTCCAGTCGGCGGTCGCGCCGATCAGACGCTCGAGCGCATCGCGCGCTTCCGCCAGCGACCATACGGTCCGCTTGGCGAAGCGCACGCGTGCGAGCACGTGGCGCTGGCGTTCCATCGCGTAGGCGGACAAGAGGTCGTACAAGGTCGCCGACCATTTCGGATGCTTGATTTCGGCGATCGGCTCGGGATCGCCGCGGCCGAACACATGACGGCCGAGCTGGTGGCGGTCGAACAATTTTTCGGCCGTCGCGCGGATCGCTTCGAGCTGCTTCAGTCTGAGCGCAAGCGCGTTCGCCATCTCGGCGGCGCTCATCCCTTCCGCACCCGGGGCCTCCGGCAGCAGCAGGCGTGATTTGAGATAAGCGAGCCATGCCGCCATCACCAGATAATCCGCCGCAAGCTCGAGGCGCAGGCGCCGCGCGTGCTCGATGAAGACGAGGTACTGGTCGGCGAGCGCCAGGATGGAGATCTTGGCGAGATCAACCTTCTGTTGCCGCGCAAGCGTGAGCAGCAGATCGAGCGGACCTTCGAAACCCTCGACGTCGACGATCAAGGCCCGCTCGTCGGACGCGAGCTGGGGCGCAAGTTCAGGGGTGAGCTGCACGATATCCGCCGTCATCAGACCGTCACCTCGATGCCCGCCGCGCCGTCCATCATGCGCGCAAACTCGGCCCGCGCGGCCGCCAGATCCAGCGGGGCCGGCGCCCGCCGCGCGCCGAGCGCAGCATCGGCCCGCGCGGCGGCGATCCCGGCAAGCTCCGGCGCGGCGCTTGCGACCGCCTCCATCTCGGCGAGATCGCCGTTGCAATGCAGCGCCATGTCGCAACCCGCCGCCAGCGCCGCACGGGTGCGTTCGGCAATCGTGCCCGACAAGGCTCCCATCGACAGGTCGTCGCTCATCAGCAAGCCACCGAATCCAATGAACCCCCGAATCACTTGCGTGATGATAGTGGCCGAAGTGGTAGCAGGAAGCTCACGATCTATCGCGGTGAACACCACATGGGCGGTCATCCCCAGCACAATGCCCGCCAGCGGACGAAATGCGGCAAAATCGGTCGTTTCCAGCGTCGCCCGGTCGGCGTCGACGACCGGCAGCCGATGATGGCTGTCGGCGGTGGCGCGCCCATGGCCGGGAAGGTGCTTTAATACCGGCAATACGCCACCATCCATCAGCCCCTGCGTGATCGCGCCCGCCAGCACCGCGACCTTGGCGGGCGTGTTCCCGTAGGCGCGGTCGCCGATCACCGGGTCGGCGTCTCCGGCCGGCACATCCGCTATCGGCAGACAGTCGACCGTGATGCCGAGGCCGGCAAGGTCGGACGCGATCAGCCGGCCACCCAACCTGGCGGCCGCGCTCCCGACGGCCGGGTCGCGATCATAAAGCCGTCCATACGCCGCCCCGGGCGGATAGGCCGGCCATTGCGGCGGCCCCAGCCGCTGCACCCTCCCCCCTTCCTGGTCGATCAGGACCGGAGCATCGGGCCGGCCGAGGGTCTCCCTGAAATCGGAGATGAGAGCTGCGGTCTGATCCGGCGCGCGAATATTCCGCTTGAACAGGATCAAGCCCCACGGCGAGGTTGCGCACAAAAATGCCCGCTCGTCCTTGGTGATCGCCGTTCCGGACAGTCCGGTGATGAAGGCCCGCGCCGCCATCGCGGCGACTTAACGCGCGCCAAACCCGAGCACAATAGCGGGCGCGTCAATTCCTCTGGATCATGCAGCTGGCGCCGGCGCTTTTGAGGCTTTCGCAAAGCTGGACCGCGTCCTCGCGCGAGAACGGACCGACTTGGGCACCGTAAAACACACCCTTGCTGCCCAGATCCTTGCGGCGGAAGACCGGCTGGCGTCCGCTGAGCACGCTGGCGTACTTCGCCTGAATTCCACGGAATGACGCTTCTGCCTCTTCCTGGGTTTTCTGCGCGGAGACTTGCACGAAATATCCCGCCGGGATGTCGTTGCCCGCGGCGACGGGCGGCGGCGCGATCGCCGCCGCGCGGGCGGGTGGCGACGGCGCCGCGCTCGGTCCGCTCTGCGGGGATAGCGATAACGGACCGCTAGGAGGAGTGGGCACTGCCGTCGCGGACCGCGATGCCGCCGGCGGGGCGACTGCCTGCGAAGCAACGGTCCGCGGCGGCGCGGCTGGATGGGGCGCGGCCGAATCGCCTGGCGACTGGTCGGCCTTGATCGTGACGGTGCGGATTTTCCTCGGCTCACCCCCGCTGGTGGGTACCGCGGAGGCAAGCGCCGACGTATCGGACGGAACGCCGGAACGCGCCGGCCCGCCACCCGGCATCGCCGGAATGGCGGCGGCCGCGTTCTGACCGGCGATGCGCTGCGGCGCACGCGCCGGATCCGCCAGATTGAGCGGCTGCTCCTCGCGCGGAACAATTCTTTCATTCTGGCCGCGGTCGCCCGCCCGATCGTAGATTTGCTTGCTCCCCGAATTGTCCGCGCTCTGGGTGGCGGGCACGATCTTGTTGGGACCGGCTTCACGCGCGATGATCGACGGCGGCCCGGCGCTGGTGAAAACCGCCCGATACGCGAATGCGCCGGCGGTCCCGATGACCGCAAGGCCAAGCAAGGCGGCGGCGGTGATCACGCCACCGCGGCGGCGCGGGGTCGGGGCCTCGTCATAATAGTCCGCGTCCTGTCCCAGAGCGCGGTCCGCGTCGTCGAAATAAGCGGCCCCATAATGTCTCTCGTCGCCCTGCACGGAACCGGTATGGACCTCCATCTCGTGCGGGTCTCGATAATAGGAGGGGTCCTGGTGAATTTGCTGGCCGTCATAGTGGCGGGAATCGCCATAACCCTGGTCGTGATGCGGATCGGTTGGCGACGCAGGCCCCGCCGCGGCAGCCTGATAGTCATCGTACGGAGACGCGTTCCCGTATTGCGGGTCGCCTTGCGGCGTATCGTTGCGCCAGTCGGAGGCCTGTGAGCGGGGATCGGTGGCGCGCCTGTCCGGACCTCGATCGCGTCCTGAGTCGGCCGCGAACGGATCGCTTTGCCCGATCAACCGGGCAAGCTCGGTGAGCGGGTCGGTGGCTTGGCGAGGCGCGCCCGCGCCGCCACGTCCAGGGGGATCGTGTCGGTAGCCGCGCGGATACGTGTCATCTGCCATCAGATACCGCCACCGTTCACGGCTTCCCCCACTCGGCCATGTCGCGTATCCGTCGACCGCGTCTTGCGTCCAACGGCGCCGGGTGAGATCACCGCATCTCGTCGGGCGCGTCGACACCGAGCAAGCGCAGCCCGGAGGCGAGCACTGTTACAACCCCCTCGACCAATGCGAGGCGGGCCACGGTCATTGTCGGATCATTCTGGATAATGAAGCGTAAATGTGGCAAGTCTTTTCCCTTTGTCCACAGCGCATGAAATTCGCTCGCCAGATCGTACAGATAGAACGCAATTCGGTGGGGCTCGTGGGCGCTCGCCGCCGCCTCGACGAGACGCGGATAGAGCGCAATCCGTCGCATCAATGACAGTTCCGCCGGGTCGGTCAGACGGTCGAGCGCCCCGCCCGCGAGCAGTTCGACCCGTGAGGGCGCGTCTGGCGGAAGTCCGGGCACTACGTCGGCGGCATTGCGGAACACGGAATGGCCGCGCGCATGCCCGTACTGCACGTAGAATACCGGATTGTCGCGCGATTGCTCAATGACCTTGGCAAGGTCGAAATCGAGCACCGCATCGTTCTTGCGGTACAGCATCATGAAGCGGACGGCATCGCGGCCGACCTCATCCACCACTTCACGTAAAGTCACGAACTCACCGGAACGCTTTGACATTTTGACCGGCTCGCCGCCGCGCAGCAGGCGCACGAGCTGGACGATTTTGACGTCGAGATCCGCCTTGTCCTGGCTCACCGCACGGACGGCCGCCATCATGCGCTTGATGTAGCCGCCATGGTCGGCTCCCCAGACGTCGATCAGGTGCGTGAAGCCGCGGTCCCATTTCGATTTGTGATAGGCGATATCGGAGGCGAAATAGGTGTAGCTGCCGTCCGACTTCTTGAGCGGCCGGTCGACATCGTCGCCGAACATGGTCGCCCGGAACAAGGTCTGCTCGCGGTCCTCCCAATCCTCGACCGGCGCGCCCTTGGGCGGCGGCAGGCGGCCGTCGTAGACGTGGCCCTGCGCGCGCAACTGATCGATCGTGCGGGCGACCTGATCGTTCGACGCCTGCGTCAGCGAGCGCTCGGAAAAGAATACGTCGTGGCGCACGTTGAGGGCCGCCAGATCCTCGCGGATCGCGGCCATCATCATGTCGATCGCCTTGGCGCGGACAACCGGCAGCCAGTCGCTCTCCGGCATCTGCTCGAGCGCCCGGCCATGCTGGGAGGCGAGCGCCTGTCCGACCGGCTTCAAGATAATCGCCCGGGTAGAGACCCTCAGGGATTGCACCGATGTCCTCGCCCAGCGCTTCGCGGTATCGCAAAAAGGCCGAGCGGGCGAGCACGTCGACCTGGGCACCGGCGTCGTTGATGTAATACTCGCGCGTGACCGCGAATCCCGTGAAACCCAGCAGATTGGCGAGCGCATCGCCGAATACCGAGCCGCGGCCATGGCCGACATGCATCGGCCCGGTCGGATTGGCGGAGACATATTCGACGTTGACCGGCTCGCCTCGCCCGACATCGCTCTTGCCGTAGTGAATCCCCGCGCGCAATGCCGTGCGCAGCGCCTCGGTCCACGCCGCCGGCTTGAGCGTAATATTGATGAAGCCCGGCCCCGCGACCTCGACCTTCTGCACAAGATCGTCGGCGGCGAGTTCCGCGGCGATTGTCTCCGCAAGCTCGCGCGGCTTCCTGCCGGCGTCTTTCGCCAGCACCATCGCGGCATTGGTCGCCATGTCGCCATGCGTCGGATCGCGCGGCGGCTCGACAATGACCCGCGACTGGTCGATGCCTCCCGGCAGAGCGCCGGCCGCGATCAGGCGCGCATTCACGGCCCGCACGCGATCCAGGACCTCGTTGAATATGTTGGTGGCGGCCATGCGGAAAAACCCAAAAATCCCAAACGGTTGAAGGCCCGCCGCCTATCGCAATTCGGGGGTCGAGTCAAAGAGCCGGGCGTGCTCGATCAGGGCATATCGGTCGGTCATTCCGGCGATGAAATCGGCGATGTGCCGGGCACGCGTGCCGGCATCCGCGCGATCGAGCTCCCGCCGCCACTCGTCCGGCAGCTCCCGCGGCTCGGCCGAGTAGCGCCGAAACAGATCGTCCAGCACGCCTTCCGCCTCGCCCATGATGCGCATGACGCGGGGGTGGCGATACATGCGGGGCAGCAAAAACGCCTTGATGTCCCGGTCGGCCGCCGCCATCGCGGGCGAGAACGCCACCACGGGGGCGCTCGCGCCGCGCACGTCGTCGGCCGAGCGGGCGCCCAGCGCGGCCAGCCGCCCGGTGCTGTGCACCAGGACGTCGTCGATCATCCGGGTGATGAGGCGACGGACCAATTCGTGCCCGCGGCGTCCCGGATCGATGGCGGGGTGATGCTTGGCGATCTCGTCCAGGATGTCGCGCGCGAGCCCCACCTGCGCGAGATCGTCGAGGGAAAACAGCTCGGCGCGCAGGCCATCATCGATGTCATGGGCATCATAGGCGATATCGTCCGCAATCGCCCCGGCTTGCGCTTCGGCGCTTGCGAACCGCCCGAGGTCGAGATCCTGCAGCTTGCAGTAGGCGAGGATCGCGTCCGAGACGCCCTTTTCGGCATAGCGCCCGATCGGCCGCGCGCCGGCGTCGGTCAGCGGACCATTGTGCTTGACCAGGCCTTCGAGCGTATCCCAGGTCAGGTTCAAGCCGTCGAAATCGGCATAACGACGATCGAGGCGCGTCACCACGCTCAGCGTTTGGGCATTGTGGTCGAAGCCGCCGTGGGCGGCGAGGCAGCGGTCGAGCGCACGCTCGCCGGCATGGCCGAAGGGCGGGTGGCCGAGATCGTGGGCGAGCGCGGAAGCCTCGGCCAGATCCTCGTCGAGCCCGAGCGCACGGGCGAGCGAGCGCGCCACCTGGGTGACCTCGAGCGTATGGGTGAGACGGGTGCGGTAATGATCGCCTTCGTGCGGGATGAAGACCTGGGTCTTGTGGGCGAGCCGCCGAAACGCCGTGCAATGAATGATGCGGTCGCAGTCCCGGCGGAAATCGCTGCGGTTCCGGCTCGGAGGCTCGGCATGGAGGCGCCCGCGGCTTTGGGCCGGATCGGCCGCATAAGGGGCGCGCGCCCGAGCCGCTGTGACCACCATGATGGCCTCATGTGCCCCGCGAACAGGCCGCCCGAAGGGCATTTTGCGGCGAAACCCCGCCCGGACCGGAGGTTGACCTGAACCGGGGTCGCACTTAACTATCATGCACCCACAATGGCAACGGTCGACTCCATGACGACATCGGTAAGCATGACCGAGCGGGCGGCGCGGCGGATCGGAGAAATCCTCAAATCCGAGCCGGCGGGCAGCATGCTGCGCATTTCAGTGGAGGGCGGCGGCTGCTCCGGTTTCCAGTACAAGTTCGGATTCGACCAGGCCAAGGCCGCCGACGATCTGGTGCTGGCGCAGAACGGCGCGACCGTGCTGATCGACCCGTTGTCGGTGCAGTACATGGCAGGCGCCCAGATCGATTATGTCGACGATCTCATCGGCGCATCGTTCAAGGTGAACAATCCGGTCGCCACCGCGTCGTGCGGCTGCGGCACCAGCTTTTCGGTCTAAGGAGCGCGCTCCTATTCGGCCGCCGCCGCCGTGGCGCCCGGCCGCGCGACATTGAGCTTTGAGGCGACCGCGACCGGATTGCGCAAGGTCGCAATTCCAGGGCAGCCTTCGAGCGACAGGCGCTCGATCTCCTGAAGCTTCTCCGGCGGCGCGGCGCTGACGACGCGCATATCGATCGTCACCGACCGGAAGGAGCTCGGCGGAGCGCCCGCCATCATATGGCCGCGCACGTCGAAATCGGCACGCGCCGTAGCCTCGAAGCTCTCGTAGTCGACGCCCATCTTGGCGGCGTAGAACGCGAACACCGCGGCGTAGCAGCCGACGGCCCCCGACAGCAGGAACTCCAGCGGCGTGGGCGCGACGTTCTGGCCGCCGACATGCACCGGTTCGCTGATGATGAACTTGTGCCCGCTCTTGCGGCACTCGACCAGCTCGTTGAGCTGCCCGATCGACGTCACCTTGATCTCGACGAAGGATTGCGGCCCCTCGGGCGCAGGCTTCTCCGGATGAGCTTTGTAGCGTCGCTCGCGCGCCTCGGTGATCTCCTTCAATTCCGGAAAGCAATCGCACACCCTGACCATTCGGCCTCTCCGACGTTCTATTTGTCCTGGAACTCGATACGCTGCTCGGGACGTTCCAGGTCGACGTGCAGCGCCTCGCACAGCCGGTTCGAATAATTCCACATGCCGCAGAATACGGTCAGCTCGACGATCTGTTTTTCGGTGAAGTGCTTTTTCATGGCGTCGAACGCCGCCTCGTCGTCGCGCGCCGTCATGTTGGTGACAACCTCCGCCCAGCGGATCGCGGCCCTCTCGCGTTCGTCGAACAGCGGGCTCGTCATGTAGCCGTCGCCGCGCGCCGCCGCGACCTGCGCGTCGGTCAGCCCCATTTTCTTGCCGAGCGGGACATTGTGCGACAGGCAATAGGCGCTCTGGTTGAGCGCCGAGGTCTTGATGATGACGAGCTGCTGGATCTTCACGTAATCCGGGTCGGCCTTCACATTGACCAGGCGGATGGCATCGTTCGGCAGGGCCCATCCTTCGAGCGCAGCCGGCTGATGGGCGAGCACCCGCGAGAAATTGCTGATCTTGCCCCATTGCGCCAGGACGTGGTCATAGACCCGTTTGCGTCTCGCCCTTTGCGGCTTCCGGGGGAATCATTTTCACGCGCGCCACGGCGATCTCCTGGTCCACCATCCGCCCGTCGCGGCGGCCATCCGTTTCACCATGCTGGAGCATGCCCCGGCGCGAGCCTCACTGGGCTCCGCCGCATCTCGACAGGCGGAGCGGAACTACTCCGCCGCGACCGCCGGCCGGTCCGGCGCGTGCGGGACTTCCGCGAGCTGCGGCTCCAGCCGACGCTTGAGCAGGCGATCGATGCGGTCGAGATAAAGATAGACGACCGGCGTGATGAAGAGCGTCAGCAATTGCGAAAGGCACAGCCCGCCCACGACCGCGACCCCGAGCGGCTGGCGCAGCTCGGCGCCGGCGCCGGTGCCGAGAGCGATCGGCAAGGCGCCGAAGATCGCCGCGAACGTCGTCATCATGATCGGACGGAAGCGCAGCAGGCAGGCTTCGCGGATCGCGGCTTCCGCCCCGAGACCGACCCTGCGTCGCTCGATCGCGAAGTCGACCATCATGATCGCGTTCTTCTTCACGATGCCGACCAGCATCACGATTCCGATCATCGCGATGACCGAGAGGTCCATCTGGAAGAACATCAGCGTGATCAGCGCGCCGACGCCCGCCGACGGCAAGCCCGAGATGATCGTGATGGGATGGATGAAGCTCTCGTAGAGGATGCCGAATATCACGTAGGCCGCAAAAATCGCAGCCAACACAAGCACGATCTGCCCCTTCTTCGAATCCTCGAACACCTGCGCCGCACCCTGGAATCCGGTCGTGATCGAAGGGCGGCAAGTTCGATTCGCGCTCGATCTGCTTGATGGCGTCGGTCGCCTGGCCGATCACGTAGCCCGGCGCAAGGTTGAAGGAGATCGTCACCGCCGGCTGCTGGCCCTGATGGTTGACCTGCAGCGGGCCGACCGCATCCGTAATCTTGGTCACGGCGCTGAGCGGAATCGCCGGGCCGGTCGCAACGCCGTTGCCGTTGATGCCGGCGCCGGGGCCCGCCGCAGGCGTGGCCGCGGTACCGCCGCTGATGTTGGTCTTCAGGAAGATCTTCGACAGGCCCGAGACATCGGCCTGGATCCTCGGGTCGCATTCCAGGATCACCTGGTAGTCGGCTGACGCCGTATAGATCGTCGCGACCTGCCGATTGCCGAAGCAGTTGAACAGCTCCTGGTGGATCTGGTCGACCGAAACGCCGTAGATCGCGGCTGCCGCACGGTCGATGTCCACCATCTTCTGCGGATTCTTGATGTAGAGATCGGTGGTGACGTCGCGCAGACCCTCGATCGTGGCGATCTTGTCGCGCATCTGCGGCGCCGCCGCATACAGCGCCTCGGTGTCGCTCGACTGCAGGGTGTACTGGAATTCGCTCTTGGAGATGCGGCCCGTGATGTTGATGTTCTGGACCGGCTGGAACGAGGTCCGCATGCCGGTGACCGCATTGGCGGTGCGGCGCAGGCGCTGGATCACCTGCACCACCCGTTCCCGCTCTCCGAGCGGCTTGAGCGCGATGAACAACCGGCCGGTATTGTTGGTCGGGTTGGGTCCGCCGGTCCCGACCGTCGAATTGACGTAGTCGACCGCCGGGTCTTGTCTGCACGATCGCGGCAATCTCGCCGCTGGCGCACGAACATCGCCTTGAACGAGATGTCCGAGGGCCCCTCGACCGTCCCGAAGATGAAGCCGGTATCCTCGACCGGAAAGAAGCCCTTCGGGATCGTAATGTAGAGATAGACGGTGCCGACCATCGTCACGATCGTGACGACCAGCACCACGGACTTGTATTTCAGCACCACATCGAGCGTCGCTCTCGTAGGCGCGCAGCAAGGCTTTGAACATCGACTCGAATATCGCGAGAATGAAATTCTCCCTCTCGCCCTCGTGATGCACCTTGAGCACGCGCGCGCACAGCATCGGCGTCAGCGTCAGCGAAACGAAACCCGACAGCACGATGGCGACCGCGATCGTCACCGCGAACTCGCGAAAGACGCGCCCGACCATGCCGCCCATCAGCAGCACCGGGATGAACACCGCGATCAGCGAGAACGTGATCGACACGATCGTGAAGCCGATCTCGCGCGAGCCTTTCAGCGCCGCCTCGAACGGCCGCATGCCGCCTTCGACGTGGCGGACGATGTTCTCCAGCATCACGATAGCGTCGTCGACCACGAAGCCGACCGACAGCGTCAGCGCAAGCATCGTCATGTTGTTGATCGAGAAGCCGAACGCATACATCGCCGCACAGGTCGCGATCAGCGAGATCGGCACCGCCAGGGCCGGAATGATGGTCGCCGAGAGCTTGCGCAGGAACAGGAAGATGACCAGCACCACCAGAGAGACGGCGATCGCCAGCGTGACCTGCACGTCGTGGACCGAGTCGCGGATCGAGATCGAGCGGTCGTTGAGCACTTCCATCTTGACCGCCGCCGGGACCTGGGCCCGGTAGGCCGGCAGGTGCTCGCGCACCATGTCGACGACCTTGACGGTATTGGCGTCTGGCTGGCGGAAGATCGCGAGCACGACGGCGCGCTCGCCGTTGAAGGCGCTGGCGATCTTGTCGTTCTCGACGCTGTCGATGACGTTGGCGATCTCGGTCAGCTTGATCGGCGAGCCGTTGCGGAACGCGACCACGACGTCGCGGTAGTCGGCCGCCGTGCGCATCGCGGCGGTCGCCATCAGGGTGGTGTCCTGGCGGACGCCCGCAATGGTGCCGACCGGCGTATTGGAATTGGCCTTGGCGACCACGTTGCGCACGTCGTCGAGCGAGATACCGCGGGACGCGGCGGCCACCGGGTCGACCTGCACCCGGACGGCGAATTTCTGCGCGCCGAAGACCTGGACCTGGGCGACGCCGGGTAGTTGCGAGATCTGCTGGGCGAGCGTGATCTCGCCGTAGTCGTCGACCGTCGACAGCGGCAGGGTCGCCGACACCAGGCTGATATAGAGGATCGCGAAGTCGCCCGGATTGACCTTGCGGAAGAACGGCGGCGTCGTCATCTCGATCGGCAGGCGGCGCGCCGCGACCGTGAGCGCGGTCTGCACGTCGAGCGCCGCGCCGTCGATGTTACGCGTCGAGCTCGAACTGGATGATGATCGACGTGGTGCCGAGCGCCGAGGTCGACGTCATCGACGTGATGCCCGCGATGGTCGAGAGCTGACGCTCGATCGGTCCCGCAACCGACGCCGCCATGGTCTCGGGGCTCGCGCCCGGCAGCGTTGCGGTGATCTGGATGGTGGGGAAATCGACCGCCGGCAACGCAGCGACCGCGAGCAAGCGATACGCGAAGGCTCCGAACACGATCAGCGACGCCGTGATCAGCGTCGTCATCACGGGGCGGCGAATGCAGGCTTCCGAGATCTGCATGGGTCAGACGCCGTCCTTGCGTTCGCGTACGACCACGAGAGCGCCGTTGGTCAGCAACAGGTGACCGTCGGTCACGACCTTTTCGCCGCCCTGCAATCCCTCGCCGATCACCGTCTCGTTGCCGACGGTTCGCGCCACCTTGACGGGCTGCACAACGGCCTTGCGATCCTGGACCACATACACGAACGGCCCGCCCTGGCTCACCTGCACCGCAGTGGACGGCACCACGACGGCGTCCTCTGTCCGCAGCGTCATTTGCGCGGACACCAGCGTGCCCGGCCACAACAGCTCGTCGGTGTTCGGCATGGTGGCGCGAACCGTCGCCATGCCGGTCGTGGTATCGACGGCGTTCTCGATCATGGTGACGACGCCGCTCGCGCGCCGCGTCTCGCCCGGGATGATGACCTCGATATTGGCGGTCTCGGACGCGAGCGCATGGCGGATGTCCGGCAGGTTCTTCTGCGGGATCGAGAAGGTCACGTAGACCGGCGCCATCTGGTTGATCACGGCGATCGGAATGAGATCGGCCGAGCGCACGAAATTGCCGATCTTGAGCGCGGCCTGGCTGATGCGGCCCGAGATCGGCGCCCGGATGGTGCAATAGCTGAGCTGGACCTTCAGATTTTCGAGCGCGGCCTGGTCGGCCTCGCAGCGCGCCCTGGAACGTCTCGGATTGCGTCTTGGCGTTTTCGAGGTTGACGATCGGCGTGGCGCTCTTGGCGACCAGCTCGGTGTAGCGCCGCACATCGCGCTCGGCGCCTTCGATCTGCGCCCGATCCTTGGCGATGGTGCCCTCCGCCTGCCTGATCTGAGCTTCCAACGCGCGGGAATCGAGGGTGACGAGCAGATCGCCCTTGGTGACCTTGGCGCCGTCCTGCGAAATGAATGCCGACGATCTCGTTGTCGATCCGGCTCTTGATCGCGACGCTTGCGATCGTCGTGACGTTGCCGAGCCCTTCGAGCGTCACCGCGGTTTTCTTCTTGACGGCCGTGCCGACCTCGACCGAGATCGGCCGTGGGCCCTGCGGTGCCTGAGCAACCGCACCGTCGGTCTTGCCGGGCCAACGCATGGCGGCGGCCCCCGCCAGAACGACCGCCGCGACTGCCGCCAGCACCACTAATCTCTTGCCCATTAACTCCCGTTGCCCTGGCGTCTCGCCATGGACTCCCTCGTTCGCGTCACCGCCCGCTTTCCGCTGATTCCGGCATTCTTGCTCGTCTTAGACTGGTTCCAGGTAACATAATTCGTTTGTCGGGGCACCCCTCCCAGGCTGCCATGAAGCGAATTAATTAATTCTCACGCCGGACCGCCTCCGGGCTTCCCCACCGCAGCCCCGATAGGCATTCTGGTGATGCAATCATATCCGATTTGCGAGATCCGATCCGGCCATGCGCATCGCCACCTGGAACGTCAACTCGATCAAGCAGCGCATCGACAACGCCGTTGCTTGGCTCGCGGAGCGGCGGCCGGACATCGTGTGCCTGCAGGAGACGAAAAGCGTCGATGAATCGTTCCCGCGCGAGCCGTTCGAGGCGCTCGGCTACAACGTGGCGGTGCATGGACAAAAGACCTTCAACGGCGTCGCCATCCTGTCCAAGCTTCCGCTCGACGAAATCACCCCTCGTTTGCCCGGCGACCCTGACGACGATCACGCGCGTTTCATCGAAGCGCAGGTCTCGACCCCGACCGGCATATTACGGGTCGCATCCGTCTATCTGCCCAATGGGAATCCGGTTGGGTCCGAGAAATATCCCTATAAGCTCAAATGGATGGACAGGCTTTTCAACTACGCGCAGGCGCGCCTGACATTGGAGGAGCCGCTGGTGCTTGCCGGCGATTTCAACGTCATTCCGGCGCCGCTCGACGCCCGCAACCCCTCGGTATGGGCGAACGATGCGCTCTTCCTGCCACAGACGCGCGCCAAGTTCCGCGCGCTCCTCAACCTGGGGCTGACGGACTCGCTGCGCCAGACCAGCGACGAGGGCGGCCTGTACACGTTCTGGGATTATCAGGCCGGGGCTTGGCAAAAGAACAACGGCATCCGGATCGACCACCTGTTGCTTTCACCGCAGGCCGCCGACCGTTTCACGGCGGCCGGCGTCGACAAACATGTTAGAGGCTGGGAAAAGCCGTCGGATCACGTGCCGGTCTATATCGACGTGGCGACCGATCCGGCGTGAGGGCCGATGCCGGGCGCACTCTGCGGCACAGCCCACGCGCGAACTGAGCCAGGGCGGTTCGGGCCAGCGACCGGAGAGGGACTCTAGTCGCGGCGGCCCTTGAGCCAAGCTTCGAGATAGGAGAGCGCGAGCGCCCGCTCGTCGTCGGTCGCCTGCTGGAACGCCGAAGCGTGCAGATCGGCGACCCATTTTTCCTGGGGCGCGGCGTCGTGGGCGAGCGTCAGATACATCAAGCCGCGCGGGACCTGGCGAGGCATCGCCTGGCCCTTGAACAGCGTGGTGCCCAACAAGGCCTGAGCCTGGTATTGGCCCTTGTCGGCCGCCAGTTTGAGCCAGCGCGCGGCCTGCCACACGTCCTTCGGCCCGCCCTGCCCCTCGATCAACATGCGACCGAGCTGATACTGGGCATCGGCGTCGCCGAAATAGGAAGCCGCATAGGCGAACAGATCGCGCGCACGCGACGGGTTGGCCGTGACAGGCGAGTTTGGAATGCCGGTGACGTAGTATCCGCCAAGCGCCACAAACGCATTCGCCACGAAACGCGCCTGCGGGGTGCCCAGACTGTCGTCGGCATGGCCATCGACGATATCGCGGAAATACTCGAACGCCCGCACATCGTCGCGCCTGACCTGATCGCCGTCCGCGTACATGCGGCCGAGCTTCCACTGGGCAATCGCGTGACCGTTCTCGGCGGCGTACTCGAGCGCCTTGAGGCCGCTCTGCGCGTCGCCCGCCCGGAGCGCCTGGGTGCCCGAGCGGAAGGCCTCGACCGGCGTGAGGCTGCGTTTGGGTTCCGGCCCGCGCAATGTCCCGACGCCGGGCATCGACCCATTCGGGATGGCGGCGGTCGGAACCGCGACCGCCGGAGGCGCCAGCGCCGGCGCCGATATCGCGGCGCGCGATCCCATGTCGACGCTCACGGCCGGCGCCACGCCGTCCCGCGCGCCCGTTCCGTCGAACGCGAAGGCGGAGACGACGCCAAGGCTGACGCTGAGCAGCGCCAACGGGATAAGACGATCAGATGTCCGCATAGGTCACAGTCTCTTCGGCACCGCCCGGATGGGTCACCGCCCCGCCGCGTGCGGGGCCGACCTGCTCGGCGTATTTCCACAAATATCCCGATGTGAACGAGGGCTTTCGCGGTTTCCAGCTCTGCTGGCGCTTATCCAGCTCGGCCTTGGTCAGCTTGACGTTGAGCGTGCCTTTGTCGGCATCGATCTCGATGATGTCGTCGTCGCGGATGAGCGCAATCGGGCCGCCGACCGCCGCCTCCGGTCCCACATGGCCGATGCAAAAGCCCCGCGTCGCGCCGGAAAACCGTCCATCGGTGATGAGCGCGACTTTGCCGCCCATGCCCTGGCCGTAAAGCGCCGCGGTCGTGGCCAGCATCTCCCGCATCCCGGGGCCGCCCTTGGGGCCTTCGTAGCGGATGACCAGCACGTCGCCTTCCTTGTACTTACGCATCTTCACGGCTTCAAAACACGCTTCCTCGCCGTCGAAACATCGCGCCGGTCCGGAGAACTGCACCTGCTCCATTCCGGCGACCTTCACGATCGCGCCCTCGGAAGCGAGATTTCCCTTGAGGCCGACGACGCCTCCGGTCGCGAGCAACGGCTTGTTGGCAGGGCGTATCACGTCCTGATCCTTGTTCCATTTCACCCGCTTGAGGTTCTCGGCCATCGTCCGGCCGGTCACCGTGATGCAGTCCCCGTGCATGAACCCATGGTCCAGCAGGGTCTTCATCAGCAGCGGGACCCCGCCAGCTTCGAACAAGTCTTTGGCGACATAGCGGCCGCCCGGTTTCAAATCCGCGATATATGGTGTTCTTTTGAAGACCTCGGCGACGTCGAACAGATCGAACTTGATGCCGCATTCATGCGCGATCGCCGGCAGGTGCAGCGCCGCATTGGTCGAGCCGCCGGAGGCCGCCACCACGGCCGCGGCATTCTCCAGCGCCTTGCGGGTCACGATATCGCGCGGACGGATGCCGCATCTTGATCAGACCGATCACCTGCTCGCCCGCAATCATGCAGAACTTGTCGCGAATTTCGTAAGGCGCCGGCGCGCCGGCGGAATAGGGCAGAGCCAGTCCGATCGCTTCCGACACCGTCGCCATGGTGTTGGCGGTGAACTGTGCGCCGCACGCGCCCGCTGACGGACAGGCGTTCTGCTCCAGGGTATCGAGATCGGCGCTCGACATTTCGCCGACCGAGTGCTTGCCGACCGCCTCAAACACGTCCTGGATCGTGACCTGCCTGCCCTTGAAGGTGCCCGGCAGGATCGAGCCGCCATAGATGAAGATCGACGGAACGTTCAGCCGGCACATGGCCATCATCATGCCGGGCAGCGACTTGTCGCATCCGGCGAGCCCGACCAGGCCGTCATAGCAGTGGCCGCGCATGGTCAGCTCGACCGAATTCGCAATCACCTCGCGCGACGGCAGTGAGCTCTTCATGCCCTCGTGGCCCATCGCAATGCCGTCGGTGACCGTGATGGTGCAGAATTCGCGCGGCGTGCCGCCGGCCGCCGCCACGCCCTTTTTCACCGCCTGCGCCTGCCGCATCAACGAGATGTTGCAAGGCGCCGCCTCGTTCCAGCAGCTTGCGACGCCGACGAAGGGCTGATGGATCTGCGGCGGTCGTCAGCCCCATGGCGTAATAATAGGAACGGTGGGGCGCCCGCTCGGGGCCCTCCGTCACGTGACGGCTGGGAAGCCTGTTCTTGAGATTGGTCTTGGCATCCATCGAACGCGTCTCGCCCACCGCCATCGGCTAGGCGGCAGGGCAAAAACAAAAGTCCCCCACCGCCTTCGGTCCCCTTCGAATTCGGCGAGGCGTGTGGCGGAATAGCGGCATGATACCGTTGGCCGGGGACTGTTGCTCAAATGTTGTAAATATGTTGCAGCAAAGTCACAGAAGTCAGCCCGGGCACCCGGTAACCTTATCGAAACCAAGATGGCCGTGATCCGCCGACATTTCTTCGCGCGCAGCGTTCACGCGGTCGCGCCCGACCTGATCGGCGCCTGGTTCGGGTTCGGCGGCGTCGGCGGACGCATCGTCGAGGTCGAGGCCTATCACCACACCGACCCGGCGGCGCACAGCTTCGGCGGGCGGACCGACCGCAATGCCGTGATGTTCGGCCCGCCGGGCTTCGCCTACGTCTACCGCTCCTACGGCATCCATTGGTGCGTCAATTTCGTGTGCGAGCCGGAAGGCAGCGCGAGCGCGGTGCTGATCCGCGCGATCGAGCCGACCGAAGGCCTTGCGACGATGCGCCGCCGGCGCGGCTTGAGCGACGAACGGCTGCTGTGCGCCGGCCCGGGCCGCCTGTGCGAGGCGCTCGGCATCACGCAGGCGCACAACGGCCTCGCCCTCGACGCGCCCCCGTTCCGAGCTGCGCGCGCCGGACCACGCCGGCCGAGATCGCGGTCGGCCCGCGGATCGGCATCACCAAGGCGGTCGATCAGCCGTGGCGCTACGGGCTCAAGGGCTCGCGCTTCCTGAGCAAGCCGTTCGAGACACCGCTTTGACCGGCGACGCGTTATGGCTTGCGCCACCCATCCGTCAGGATGGCGTCATCCGCGGGCTGCTGGACATTCCGTCTTCCTCGGAGTGGGCCAGCTTCGGCGCGCAGGCGGCGCGCGACCCGTCAGCCCACGTCGGGCGCGAAAAGCTCGTCCGGCGCAACCGTACGCGGCGAGAGCTGCTGCTCGTGCACGTAGCGTCCGATGGCGGCCAGCGTCGGCCGGTTCGGCTCGAGCCCATAGGACCAGAAATCCTTGCCGAACACCCGCCAGGTCTCCTCGACGTGATCGATCAGCCACGGCAGCGACAGCTGCAGCGCGTCGGTGTCGTAGAGGCCCTCGACCGCGATGTCGCGCGCCGCGCAGAACGCCTCGTAGAGGCTTTTGCGCGACCCACGGATCCTTGCGATAGACGTCCTCGCGCATCACCACCGTGTGCATGATCGGGAAGATGCTGGTGCGCCGGTAGTAGTCCTGCTCGATCGCCTTGTGGTTCGGGAACAGCCGCACGATATGCGGCGAGCCGCGGAGAAAGATGTCCGGGATGTAGAGCGAGAACAACGCGTCGAGCTCGCCGGCCGCGAACATGCCTTCGAGCGTCTTTCCGTCGCGCAGAAAATCGATCCTGACGTCGCGCGGCAGACTTCAGCGGCATCAGCGGCCGCTGCGTGGACGTGTCGAGCCCGCCGATGAACCAGTGAATGTCCTGCGCCTCGACCCCGTAGTCGTGCTGCAGCATGCCCTTGATGAACACGAGCCCGGTCGAGCTGTATTGGGTGGTGCCGACGCGCTTGCCCTTGAGATCCTGCGGCGTCTCGATGCCGGCGTCGGGCCGCACATAGATGCAGTGTGCCGGAAGATCTTCGACAGCGCGACCGGGACCGCCACGAACGGACAGTCGCCCTTGCCCTTGAGGCTCACATAGGACGCGAGCGACAGCTCGGAGACGTGGAATTCCTGTTTCTCCAGCATGCGCGGAAACGTCTCGCGCGGCCGCATCACCTTGATGTCGAGATCGATGCCCTCGGGCCGCACGCGTCCGTCGATCAGCGGGCGGGTGCGGTCGTAGTCCCAGCAGGCGAGCGTGAGCTTGAGATTGGCCATCGCGCGCTCACGCCGCGCCCTTCAGCCGCTCCAGCGCCTCGACGATCTTCGGCTTGCGCGCCTGCGCCTCGTCGCGCTTTTCGCTTTTCCTCTTCGACCACCTCCTCCGGCGCGCGCTCGACGAAATCGGCATTGCCGAGCTTGGCGTCGACGCGGGCGATGTCGGCCTCGACCTTTGCGCATCTCCTTCTCGAGCCGCGCGCGCTCGGCCGCAAAGATCGATCACGCCCTTGAGCGGCAGGCCGATCGTCTCGCCGCGCACCACGATCTGCACCGTTCCCGGCTTAAGTGCGGGTGCGCCGGCGTAATGTCGGACAAGCCTGGCCAGCCGCTTCAAGAACTCCGACCAGCGCTGCGACCGCGACCAACCTCAGCCGAGACGCCGGCCAGCACCAGCGGAATCGGGACGCCTCGACGTTCATCTCCGCTCGCACCGAACGAATCGCCGCGATGACAGGTCGATCACCCATCCGATCTCCGCTTCGGCTTCTCGGCGTCAGAATACCCTGGTCCTGAAGGCCACGGCGGCAAGCGCGAGCAAATCGTCGTGGCGGTTCGCGTTCTGCCGTCACGCCCACAATTCCTCGGTCACGAACGGCATGAACGGATGCAGCAGCTTGAGGATCTCGTCGCGAACCCAGGCGATCATGGCACGCGTCTCGCTCTTGGCTCGCTCGTCCGGTCCCAGCAGCACGGGCTTGGCCAGCTCGAGATACCAGTCGCAATAGATGTTCCAGACGAAACGATAGACCGCGCTCGCCGCCTCGTTGAACTTGTAGGCATCGATCGCCTCGGTCACGTCTCTTGCGCGCTTGACAGTCTCATGCGCGATCCAGCGATTGAGCGTTTCTTTTGCTGTCCCCGGATCGAAGCCGGCAACTGTCACGCAGCCGTTCATCTCGGCGAAGCGGCAGGCGTTCCACAGCTTGGTCGCGAAATTGCGATAGCCCTCGACGCGCTGGGTCGACAGCTTGATGTCGCGGCCCTGCGCCGCCATCGCGGCCAGCGTGAAGCGCAGCGCGTCGGCGCCGTAGTCGTCGATCAGCTCCAGCGGGTCGATGACGTTGCCCTTCGACTTCGACATCTTGGCGCCCTTCTCGTCGCGCACCAGCGCGTGGATGTAGACGGTGCGGAACGGCACCTCCTTCATGAAGTGCAGGCCCAGCATCATCATGCGGGCGACCCAGAAGAAGATGATGTCGAAGCCGGTGACCAGCACGTCGGTCGGGTAGTAGCGCTTGAGCTCCGGCGTCTGGTCCGGCCAGCCGAGCGTCGAGAACGGCCACAGTGCGGACGAGAACCAGGTGTCGAGCACGTCCTCGTCGCGGAGCAGGAACGGCGTGCGCTTGGCCGGATCCTCGGCCATGTCGCGCGCCTGATGATGCCGCAGCGCGCCGGTCTCCTCGTAATAGGCGAGCGCGCGCGAGACGGCCTCCTCCTCGGTCTCGGCCACGAACACCTTGCCGTCGGGCCCGTACCAGGCCGGAATCTGGTGGCCCCACCAGAGCTGGCGCGAGATGCACCACGGCTGGATGTTCTCCATCCACTCGAAATAGGTCTTCTCCCAGTTCTTCGGCACGAAGACGGTCTTGCCCTCGCGCACCGCCGCGATGGCACGCACCGCCAGCGCCTTGGCGTTGACGTACCATTGGTCCGTGAGCCGCGGCTCGATCACGACGGCGGAGCGGTCGCCGTGCGGCACCATGTGGGTGTGCGGCTCGATCTTGTCGATCAGGCCGAGCTCCTCGAGCCGGGCGACGATCAGCTTGCGCGCCGCGAAGCGATCACGGCCGTGCAGCTTCAGCGTGGCGTCGAGCTCGGCGGACGGCGGCACGCCGTCGACGAAGGCCGCGTTGCCGTCCAGATCGAGCCGGCCCTCGTCGTCGAGCACGTTCACCTGCGGCAGGTGATGCCGCTTGCCGACCTCGAAGTCGTTGAAGTCGTGCGCCGGCGTGATCTTCACCGCGCCGGTGCCCTTCTCGGGATCGGCGTAGTCGTCGCCGATGATCGGAATGCGCCGGCCGACCAGCGGCAGGATCGCGGTCTTGCCGATCAGGTGCCTGAGCCGCTCGTTCTCCGGATGCACCGCGACCGCGGTGTCGCCCAGCATGGTCTCGGGCCGCGTGGTGGCGACCACGATGACCTCGTCCGAGCCCTCGATCGGATACCGGATGTGCCACAGATGCCCCTTGACCTCGACCTGCTGCACCTCGAGGTCGGAGATCGCGGTGAGCAGCTTCGGGTCCCAGTTGACCAGCCGCTTGTCCTTGTAGATCAGGTCCTCGTTGTAAAGCTGGACGAACACCTTCAGGACGGCGCGCGACAGGCCCTCGTCCATGGTGAAGCGCTCGCGCGACCAGTCGCACGAGGCGCCGAGCCGCCTCAACTGATTGACGATGATGCCGCCCGACTCCGCCTTCCAGGCCCACACCTTCTCGACGAATTTCTCGCGCCCGATGTCGCGTCGGCCGGGCTCCTGGCGCTCCATCATCTGCCGCTCGACCACCATCTGGGTCGCGATGCCGGCATGGTCGGTGCCGGGCTGCCACAGCACGTCGCGCCCGCGCATGCGCTCGAAGCGGCACAGCACGTCCTGCAGCGTGTTGTTGAGCGCGTGCCCCATGTGGAGCGAGCCGGTGACGTTGGGCGGCGGGATGACGATGCAATAGGGCGCGGCGGCGCGCCGCTCGGGCCGGCCGGCGCGGAACGCCTGCGCGTCCTCCCACGCGGCGCCGATGCGCGCCTCGATATCGGCCGGCTGGTACCTGTTGTCGATCATCGTCCCGCCAATCGCTCGTGTGTGCGCGGTACAAAGCCTGCCGGCGCTTTGGCTGTCAATGTCGCCGTCCCCGTATGCGCGGCCGGCATGGGTCGCGGGTGCAAGGACATGGGCGAGCGGCGCCGGGCTCGGCTATACAGGGCGCCCGACCACCGCAGCGGAGCGCCCGTGCTCGCCCCCTCCCCGTCGCTTCCCGTGCCGTCCCAGACCCGCGCCATCGTGCTGCTGGCGGTGGCGGGATTCGCCAGCCAGTCGATGGTGCGGTCGGCCGATTCGCTGCTGCCGCAGATCGCGACCGATCTCGCGGTCACGATCGGGGCCGCCTCGATCGTCGTGTCCGCCTATACGTTGATGCACGGCTCGATGCAGCTCGTCATCGGACCGATCGGCGACCGCTTCGGCAAATACGTCACGATCGCGGTGATGTGCGCGCTGTCGGCGCTCACGGTCGCGGCCTGCGGGCTGGCCGACAGCCTGACGACGCTGACGCTGGCCCGCGTCGCGGCCGGCGCGACCGCGTCGTGGATCATCCCGCTCGGCATGGCGTTCATCGGCGACGTCGTACCCTACGACCGGCGCCAGCAGGTTCTCGGGCGCTATCTGACGGGCCAGATCAGCGGGCAGCTGTTCGGCCAGGCGGCCGGCGGCATCATCGGCGACTGGCTGGGCTGGCGCGCGGCCTTTTTCATCCATGCGGCGATCTTCGCCGTGGCGGCGCTCGCCTTGTGTCGCGAGCTCGCCATCAATCCGACGACGCGGCCGACCGCGCGCCAGAACGAGCGCCCGCGCGGCTTCGTCGGCCGACTACCGGACCGTGCTCGCCAATCCGTTCGCGCGCTTCGTCATGGTGTTCGCCTTCATGGAGTTCGCGTTCATGTTCGGCGCATTCGCGTTCGTGGGCGCCGATCTGCATGTCCGTTTCGGCCTGAGCTTCACCATGGTCGGCCTGATGGTGGGCTTTTTCGGACTGGGCGGCTTGATCTACGCCGGAACCGTGCGGCAGCTGGTCGGCTGGCTGGGCCAGCCCGGCCTTGCGATGAACGGCGGTTTCATCCTGGGCGCCGCCTACCTGATGCTGGCCTTGGCGCCCGTCTGGTGGATCGCGCCCGTCGCGGTGACGATGATCGGGCTCGGTTTCTACATGCTCCACAACACGCTGCAGACCAACGCGACCCAGATGTCGCCGGAGGCGCGCGGCACCGCGGTCGGGCTGTTCTCGGCGGCGCTCTATCTCGGACAGACCGCCGGCGTGGCGATGTTCGCCCCGGTGGTGGATCGCACCGGCGCCCCCGCGGTGTTCGTGGCGGCGGCGATCCTGCTGCCGACGCTCGCGCTGTGGTTTTCGGGCCGGCTGAGGCGGCGTTGAGGCGCGCGCTTGCGCCGGACTTCGTCCGGGGTGGGTCCGGTTCGCCCTGATATGCGCCGACGATGCAGGGCGAGAACAGGTCCTGCTTCCCTGCTAATTCGGGATCTGCTGTCTGGCGCGACCCTCGCATATTGAAATAATTTGGCTTTTTGGCTTCGTGTGTCCCTGCATTTTCCTGCAAATAACAGGCGCCTGCAGGGAATCTGCAGGGAATGATGGCACCGCCAAATTGGGCGCCCGCGGGCCGACATCTCGCCGGCGGCATGCCGCTCTCATGCAAACGCCCGGCGCTTCGCAGCGCCGGGCGCAATTCCAACTGTGGATTTTCTCCTATGCGATTTTCCAAACCCTGCCAAGAGTTATGTTCAGGCGAGCCGATGATTTTGTCGGGTCACGGTTCGCAGCCCGTGGATGCGTGTTGGTTGGCGCGACCGGATCGACTGCGCGAGCCGCCTATCCGCGGCCGCGCGAGACCCGTTCGATCTCGGCCCGCACCATGCGCTCCACCATGTTGGGCAGATTGTCGTCGAGCCATGCCTTGAGCATCGGCCGGAGCATCTCGCGCACCAGGTCGTCGAGCGTCAGCGAGTTCTGCACCAGCACCGTATGGGCGAGCGAGTTGAAGGCCGAAATCGACCGCCGCGGTCGTGGACGACGACAGCAGCGAGCGCTCGGGCGCGGTCTGCTCGTGGAACTGCCGCCGCGCCGCTTCGACCGTGGGCATGGCCGGGGGTTCGCGCGCCGGCGGGGCTTCGTTGTAGACGACCTCCGGGGTGGCATCGATCCGGCGCGGCGCCGGTGGCGGCGCTTCCATCGCCTCGGTCAGGTCGAGAATGTCGTTGGGGCTCGGCTCCGCCGCGCCGTTCGACTTCGTCTCCACGCTGTCGAACATTGCGTCGATGTCGTCTTGTCCGCTGACCTCGGGCGCCGGCGGAGGCGGCGGTGCGGGTTTCGGAGCAGCCGCGGCGGCCGGGCGCGGTGGCGCCGGCGCGGGGGCCGGAGCGGGTTTTGCGGGTTCAGGCGCCTTGGGGGGGGCTTTGGTTGCGTCGTCGTCGGCAATGATGCGGCGGATGGAGGCGAGAATCTCCTCCATCGACGGCTCTTGCGCTTTTGCCGCTTGTGTCATTGCGGTAGTCCCTCCCCGCACCGCTCGTGGCATCGCGTCGGCGTGCGCGAATCGTTATCGCGCTGCCGGAGCGAGCACCGACGCAAGTATGGCATGTCGATGTCCGAACGCAAGCAAGTCTCACACAAGTCCCAAGGATCCGATGTTTTCATGGGCGGAAGACTCAAGGGGCACGACGTTCCGGACAGCTGGCGCGCGAATCAATACCCTCTTCGCAAGGCATTACCGTCCGTCGGGATTGCGCACGCCGATCCAGCTGTCGCGGACCTGCTGGTAATGCGTCATCGGATCGTAAACCGGCACCTGGAGCCCGAGGCTGGCCGCGTACAGGCCGCCGACCGCGGACAGCAGCGTATATGACGCGACCACCCGGTCGCGCTGGGCCGTGACCAGGGCGACGCGGGCGTTGACCAGCTCCTGCTGGGCGTTGAGCACGTCGAGCGTGGTGCGCTGGCCGACGCGCGCTTCCTCGCGCACGCCGTTGAGGGCGATCTCGGCGGCGTTGACCTGCGCTTGCGTGGCCTGGATCTGCGCCTTGGCGGCCTCGAGCTGACCCCAGCTCTGGACCACGTTCGACTGAACCTGATCGCGCGCGACGTCGAGATTGATGCGCTGCTGCCCGAGCGTCTCCTTGGACTGCCGGATCAGCGAGTACTCCCCGCCGCCCTGATAGATCGGCACCGTGAGCTGTGCCGACCACCGATGCGTTGAACTGCTTCAGCGCCGAGGTGACATTGGTTTCCCAGCCTGCTGCACGCTCGCGGTCGCCGTCAGGCTGGGCGCCAGCGCGCCTTCGTTGATCTTGACCTGCAGCTGCGCGACGTCGATGCCGAACATCGCGGCGGCGACGTTCGGATTGAATTCGCGTCCGGCCGCGATCGCGTCGTTCAGCGTTGCGCGGCGACATGCGGTCGACCGGCGTCGCGGCGGCGAGCTTGCCGGGTTCGACCCCGATGACCTGGCGGTAGATCGCCTTCGACGTGACGAAGTTCGATTCCGCCTGGAGCACCTGCGAGCGGCCGGCGGCGAGCCGCGATTCGGCCTGCGCCACGTCGGTGCGCGTCACCTCGCCGACATTGAAGCGGTCGCGGGTCTGGCGCAGCTGCTCCTGCAGCACCTCGACGTTGCGGCGCTGGAGATCGAGGATCGCGCTATCGCGCAGCAGGTTCATGTAGGCGGTCGCGGCGTTGAGCAGGATCTGCTGCTCGGTGACCGCGAGCGTCGCGCGGCCGGCCGACACCTGGGCCTCGGCCTGACGCGTCCGGTTGGCGGTCTGGAAGCCGTTGAACAGGGTCTGCGTGACGTTGAGGCCGACGGCATGCGGCGTAAATGTCGCCTCGGTGGTGCTGTAGATCGGTCCCGTCCCGGCGGAATTCGGGCCGGACACCGGCGTCCCTTGGCCGCCCGGAAACGACTTGGACAGCGTCTTCTGGTACTGGCTGCCGACATTGGAGGTCAGCGAAACGCGCGGCCGGTAGCCCGACAGGGCCTGCGGCACGCCCTCGTCGAGCGCACGCAGCGAGTCGCGCGCTGGGCGTTGAGCGTCGGATTGTTCTGATAGGCCTGCGACCAGCGCCCATTCGAGCGTATCGGCGGCCGACGTGCGCAGGCCGAGCAATGGCACGGCCAGATGGGCCATCGCCACCGTCGCGATCAGCCGCAGCGCCGCCCCCTGCACGCCCGCCATGCCACTACCCCGACCCAAGCCCCCGACGGAACGCCCCGCGCGATCCGCCGTGCCGTGTCCCGGCTCGACCATACGAGGCCGCATGGGGCGTTTGAACCCCCCGTGCGCAGCTGTGCCCAACAAAAACTCCGCGATGCGGCAATACGGCCACAGTCGCGGGCTTCCGTTACCGCCGAGCCGCTAGAACACGAAGGCGGGCGCCTTGACGAAGGCGGGCAAGACGGGCGCCGACGCGTCGAACAATGCGCGGCCACCGATCTCGCCCCGATCCATCCGATAGATCATGGCCTTTCCGGCATGGCGGCTGCCCAGAATGCCGACCAGGCGTCCGCCCTCTTTGAACTGCCGCAAAAGCCCCTGCGGCTCGGCCTCGAACGTTCCGTTGACCAGGATCACGTCGTAGGGCGCGAGCGCGGGCCAGCCGGCATCGAGCGGGCCGCAGACCGTGGTGACATTGCGCAACGCCGAGCTGCGCGAGGATCTCGGCACAGCGGCGCGTGCGCGCCGCCTCGTCGTCGAGCGCCACGACCGCGCCGGCCAGGCGCGCAAGAATCGCCGACGAATACCCGGTGCCGCCCGCCACATCGAGGACCCGGTCGGCGGGGCCCGACCTGCCGCGGCCTGGATCAGGCGCGCCAGCACCATCGGGCTTGAGCAGCCCGCGCGCGTCGTCGACCGCGAGGTCGCGGTCCAGATAGGCGACGTTGGCGAGCCCGGCCGGCACGAATCGCTCGCGCGGAACCTCGCAGCATCGCGCCGATCAGATCGCGATCGGTCACGTCGGTCGGGCGGATCTGGCCGTCGACCATCATGCGGCGTGCATTGGCAAAATCGATCATCGACATTGAGTCTCCGACCGCGCGTTCGCGGCCCGAACGTCTCGCTTGTGCGGCAAGGCCGGCGAAAAGGCAAGATTGTGTGCGCGCCGCCCGGCGGCGGATCCGGGCCGGCCGCGATCGGGTTGCCGCGCGGGCGCGCCCTGTTAGCGATGCTCACGGCGTGCGGTCCTGTTATAGGCATGCGGCACGATGGCCACGTGGCGGAGTGGTTACGCAGCGGTCTGCAAAACCGTTTACCCCGGTTCAATTCCGGGCGTGGCCTCCACTTTCCTTTCCCCGAATCCTCGCGCCCGCAACGGCTGCCGCCGCAGGCGCGGCACGCCGTCCGGACGCTCCAATTGTTGCCGGCGGCCGGCCCGACCGATCGAATATTGTGCTATGCACATCATGATTTTACTGCTATGCGGTAAGTCACTTTATTATAACAGTTATACCAGATATATATTGGAGTTCCAATCGCATTGTGCAGACAGAGGTACTTCGATGACGACTCTCGCCCTGCCATTTCCATCGCGGCCGCGGCACCCCGGCGTCCATCCGGCCGTGGTGTCACGCGCCGTACGTCCTGCGGTTCTTCTCGGGCCTCGCCGACGGCCTGCGCGAGGGCCATCGCGCTGGCGCGCCCGCTACGACACGCTGGCCCGCAAGACCGATGCCGAGCTCGCCCGCATCGGCTTGCGGCGCGAAGACATCCCGCGGCCGTTGTCCGCCGGCGTCCGCTGACGCTGAATCGCGAGGCGCGGCGCCGCGAGGCGCGCGCTGCCCGCGGTCCGGTGCGCGATCGAGCGCGCTGGCGCTTCGCGCGGCATTTTCTGCGCTGTCCAGGCGCGCGCCGGCCGCGGCCGCAACTCCCGCTTTGCAAAGCCGGCGGGCGTTTGTTATACGGCGCGACGCCTCGGCCGCGTCGTTCCCCGGTAGCTCAGTGGTAGAGCAACCGGCTGTTAACCGGTTGGTCGCTGGTTCGAATCCGGCCGGGGAGCCAAACTTTAATCAAAGGCTTAGCCGAGATCGCCCCGACCCTGAAAATCCTAAAATTGCGATTGGGCAACATTTTTGGCAACAATTTGCAAAATTCGAGAACGCAATAGGGGTATCCTACTTGTTATTTGACTTATAGTTCCAATTCACGATGCGGGATTGGAACGCGGCGGCTCGTAACATGAAATTGGTCGCTGAATACGTAGAGCAGGCGAGGCATTTTGAGCGCCTTGCCGCCGACGAGACTATCCCGGCTGTCAAAAAGCAGCTGTTGGAGCAGGCAGAGGCTTACTACAAGCTCGCCAAAATGCGGGCTATCAACCTTGGCTTGTCCATGCCGCCCGAGCCTTTACAAATGAAATGAGATAATTCCCGTAGGTCGCCTCAGTTAGCGGCCTCGTACCGAAAAAGGGCGGCACGAATGCCGCCCCCGCGTTTCGCTTGTCACGCGGCCCCCAAAGGGTCGCTCGCGGCGAGAGACTGTATTTTGGCCGAGTGAGTGGGCTGGCGGCTACCGCTCTTTGCCCTCAGAGGGACAACATTAGGTAGCGCCGTTGCACGCTTGAATTTCCGCATGTCGAGACAGTACCAGTTTTTGGTGAAGTCCCAATTCGATCCCCGCGTCCTAATTCGTTGTTATCAGTGTCCTAATTCGGTAAGTCGGAACATGACGCGAGCCCCGCGCATTTCTCTCTGAATACCAGCATTGGAGAACGCGAATGTCTCCCAGAAGCGACGGGTTCCGCGTGCATGCCCTCACAGCCGAAGCCTCCGCAAGAGCATCCAGCGACCCTGAGGTTAAACGCCAGTTCCTAGACATCGCCCGGAGCTGGCACGCGCTGGCTGAGATGGCGAACAAGGGTAAGATCGTGAAAATCGTGGCCGCGCCCGAACTCGGAACCGAGTTGATGGAGTTCGCATTTTTCCGATGCGCAAACGCCAGGCACAAGCCTTCGCACCGCCTTCCACGTAATATTTTTGCGATCTGTCGGGAACCGAGCGGAACAGGCTGGCTTTTGAGGCTATATTTTATTGCATTCTAAGTCCCAACTAGTCGTTTGGGCCGATGTCCAAGGCAGATGTCTATCGGAAGCGTGCCGCTGAATGCCAGCGCCTCGCCGACGCGGCCACCCGGGAGAGCGTCCGCGAAACCCTCATCGAGGTTGCCGACAAGTACCTGGCCCTTGCGGACAACGAAGAGCGATCCACGATGATGCTGGGATCGGCGACAAATGGTCGGGGAATCCCGTCGCCCGACGCGCGCGGCTAGCTACTCGTCGTTATCTCCCTGCAGGCCGCCTCAGTTGGCGGACAGCCTGCGGTGCTGTTCCGCGGTCATCAGGAAGCCTTCCAAGGATCGTACCTCCCCTGTGAGCGGGGCGAGCACCGCCCGCCCCGCGTCGTCTGTCACGCGGCTCCTAAAGGGTCGCTCGCGGCGAGAGACTGCATTTCGGCCGGCTGAGCAGACTGGCGGCTACCGCTCTTTGCCCTCAGAGGGACGACGTTCGACCGCGCGCTGGCCGTCCGGAATTTCTGCGTGTCGAGACAGTACCGCAGTACGCGGCGCACGGCTGCAGGGTCCGCGCTCGGCAACGACGAAATGATGACGGCGGCGAGCCTGCGTTCGCGGTGCTCGCGCGTCATGACCGGTAGCAACGCGATTTTGCCGGGCGCCTGCTTCGTAAGATGCGGCTTCAGATTTACCCCGTCCCCTACGAGCAGCCAATCCAGCGAAATCTCCAGCGCCACATTTTGCATATTTGGCGGCTGTTGAGCACGTGCGCAGAATGAGCGGCAACCGCCCTTTCAGATTTGCAGACGCGCCACCTGACACAAAAGCATCGACACTGGCTCAAGCGCCACGCGGAACGTGGTCACAAACGCTGACTACTAATGGCCCCCACCCTCTGGTTCGTCACAGGGGCGTGTCACGGGTGACGGCCCGTTTTTCACGGGTTTAGCGTGCAGTCTGGTCACGAATCGTCACAGTCTCCCGTCACGGCCCTTTCTTGACGATTTGGACTGTCGAGAATGCGTGCGGCTGTCACAAGAAATTTTGTCACTTGTGACGGACTTGCTGCACGCATCGCCCTAGTAACGGCTGCCTGCCGACTTGTGGGTCTGCCCAGGTCCGCGTCTGGGTTGCGTAAAAACGTTTCGGAATGATCCGAGCGACTGCAAACGGGTTTCGGGTCTGGCGCCTCCGTCACCGAGTGACCTGGAGTTTGCGAGACGACCCGCACCTCAAGTGCGGATCGCCACCAGGAGCGGTTTCACGCCGACGATGTTCATCATGCGCGCGTGAGTTGCAAGTACGTGCAGCGCCGACTCGGCGGCGACCTTCGGCAACCGCTTCATCAGGAAGTGCGTCGCGCCCAGGCGCCGCTGCCGGCCGATGGCAGTCCCGAACAACTTTTTGGCTGATTGCAGCAAGACGCGGCGGCCGTTTCGCAGTCATATCCCGCGTCAAGGTCACACACGCCACCCACAGTTCTCAGGATCACAGGTGCCGATTCCGTGCGAGCGGGCCGGTCGCCCGAGCGCGGAGCAGTTCGATGCCCACCGAGACTGATGTAATTGCCGTCATCGATGACGACCCAAAGATCCGGCAGGCGCTACAGGCGTTGCTCTCAGCACTCGGATATACAGTGGAGCTTTATGATTTCGAGTGAGGCGTTCCTCCAGCGCGCGGCGGCGTGCAGGGCTATGTGTTTGCTAATTGACGTCCAACTCGGTAGCAGCTCCGGGATCGAACTCGCGAGGCAGCTCGCGAAAGCCGGCTTGAAATTTCCAATCATGTTCATGACCGCGAACGACGACAAAGAAGTGCAGCGGCAGGCAATTGAAGTGGGTTGTGTTGGATACCTGCTAAAACCGTTCGCTGCGAAACTGCTAATGAACATCTTGGCCGAGTCGAAAATCGGCAAGCGCAAACGCGATTAGTACTGGCGAGCGCGCGTCGACCGAGTCGAAACGCCGCGACATGCCCGACCGCCACGGATGCAGCCAGGCCCGCTCGCTGCCGTTGCGAAACAAATGAGCCGCTGAGGAAACGACGGCGCGCGTCAAGAGACCTTCAGGTCTCAAGCGTGATTTCGCATACGAGCCCATCCGGGCGCCAGTCAAAGCGCGCCTCGCCGTCCAGCTGGACCATCATTTGTTCGATGATCCTTCCGACCAATTGCCGGCGTGTTGGGGTCTGGACAACCGGACCGCCCGTCTCCGTCCAGCGCAAATTGAGCTGCCGCTCCGCATTGTGCGTCCACGCCAGATGAACCCGGCCGTCATCCGTCGACAGAGCCCCGTACTTGGCTGCGTTGGTGGCCAATTCATGCAACGCAACCGCAATGGATTGAGCGGCGTTGGGTTCGAGCAAAACTTCCGGCCCGTCCCATTCTCACGCCCCAAGACCCGACATCTGCGTGTTAATGAGTACACGCCCTCGTTTAGGTCACGGTTCATTCCAGGCAACCACATGCTTCCAGCAGACTTATCGCCCGCCTTCGCTGCCCGGTCAGTCATCAGCCATTGCGCCTGCTGGATGAGCGCGAAATTGATCGGCTCAACCGCGCTCGCCGCTTCCGATCCCGCGCAGACCTTGGAAGGCGGTTTGGCGACGCCGGACGCCGCAATCGTCTACCCCATCCGAAACGGCGTGATCGGCATGTTGCCGGATCTCGCGATCAGGCCCATGGGACAAGCGGGGGCCGTACCCGCCGACCGCGTCAGCATGATCAGCTATGAGGTCCGCGTCTCGACGACGACGTCGGCTGGAAAAAGCGCGACAGCGTTTTTTCGGACGCCGCCATCTTCGAAGACCTTCGCCCCGTGGCCGCGACCTACGTCCATGATTGTCATCTGCGGCTTGCGCGGCATCTCAATGCGTCCGGAACCTATCTTCTCGATGTCGCGTCCGGGCCGATCCAATATGACGAGTATCTGGCCGACCGGCGGGCTATCAGCGACGGGTCTGCGTCGATATTTCGTTGGCGGCGCTGATCGAGGCGCGCAAGAAATTGGCCGACAAGGGGCTTTATGTCCTGGCCCACGGCCAATCTGCCGTTTGATCGACGACAGCTTCGACGGCGTCGTGTCGTTGCACACGGTGTATCACGTTCCCGAATTCGAGCAGGAGAAAGCGTTCAATGAGGTGTACCGCGTGCTTGCACCCGGTGGCCGCGCGGCGGTGGTGTATTCGTGGGGGCGTCATTCAGTGTTGACGCTGGCCTTCCTGCTACCCGTATTGGGTTGGCGCTGGCTCGCAGTCCGCGTTCGGCGATCGCTCGGCCTGGTGGCGCACGATACGAACAGATCGTTGTACTCGCATCATCATCCCCATCGGTGGTTCGCCAGCCGCCGCTGGCCATTCGCATATGAGATAAGCTCCTGGCGCAGCGTCGGGGTCGACTTCACCAAGCTCTACATCCACGATCGGCTGCTTGGACGGGCCATCCTGCGCTGGCTTTTCGGGCTGGAAGATCGCTGGCCGAGGTTGTTCGGGATCATCGGCCAATATCCAACCATCGTCATCGCGAAACCGTCGCGGACAGGCGGATGCGCGACGCCACCAAGACGGGGTCATGGGTGACTTATACCGATACCCAGCAAACGCTGACCCGTCATGCCCGGCACCCGGGTCCGGCCTTCGGCCGGCCCGAGTGTAAACCTTGTGCCGGGCATCCACGCCTTAAATCGCGAGTGACATCAAAGACGTGGATGGCCGGGACATAGGCGAGCGAAGCGACGCCGTTCTTCGAACGGCTATGCCCGGCCATGACGATGTGGATGGGTCGAGCCCAGAGACGATTGGTATCAGATGCTCGAAGGGCAGCCGAACCACGATGCCGGTTCCGGAAAACAGCCCGAGCATGTGGCGGCGCTTCAATGATTGACTGACGGCCGAATGCTCCCCGACAGCGGCGGCAATCCCGGTTGTTCGAGCGCCG
>CAWBRI010000027.1:0-144595 GCA_963791155.1 uncultured Pseudomonadota bacterium | reverse complement strand
TTAATTAAACCAACAGGTTTATTTTCATCTAGCTTGCGTAAGCTTTGCCCAAGTCAATCCGGCTTACGTTAAATTATATTGCAGCGCTAAAGTTTACCGGCTGAATCCCGTGCTTTTAAACCTGTGGCTGGAAAATAACGATGAGAGTTAGATCACGCTTATTTTTAAGGGTAATGGTAGGCTAATGAGCTCTAAATCTGTCGTCAATTTATTAATCTTTGAAATGCTAAAAATATAAGGAGGTCTTTTAATTACAAAAATTCGAGTCGATTTTTTGGGATGAAGAAATACCTGATAAATTTTTAACAACTTATAGCTGGAAGAATAACTATGAAAAAATTACTAACAATAATGATGCTGTGGATGTTAAGCATAAGCTTAACCTATGCAGATATTCCCACTGCAAGTATTAGTGTTACACCACTCAATACAAACCAATGGCCAGCGCAGTATCAATTAACGTTTACTGTGCCTGCCGATCATCATGCTTATCTGGATACTGGTGATGAGAATATTTACATTCCTGTTACTTTTGATCCCAGCTCAAAATTGGCCGCTTCGGGTCTGGCTATAGCCAAGCTAGAAAAACCTGTCGGTATCCACGATGACTTGGTTAAGGCCAATGTGTTGCGTGATAAGGGTGACTTTATCCTTGAACTGGCAGAAACAGGGACTAAGCCTTCAAGCCTGACAGCCACGGATCTTGAGATCACTTATCAGATGTGTAACGAATTGACTAACGTCTGTTTCCGTCCACAAAATACCTCCGTAAATTTAGCACTCCCGGCTTCAGCTATCGTTGCACCGGCTCAACCAGTCGCTCCACCGGTAGAGTCTGCCGTTGCGCCGGCTCAACCAGTTGTTCCACCAGTACAATCCGTTGCTCCACCGGTTCAACCCGTCGCTCAAACAGATGAGCCTGAGTCATTAAGCTTTATGGACGAGCTACTGGGGCTCTTTAAAAACAATAAAGACAACATGTTTATCATGTTTGGCTTGATGCTTATCGCTGGCCTTTTATCGGTTGCAACGCCTTGTGTTTACCCCATGTTGCCAATTACTTCCATGTTTATTGTTGGCAGAGCGAATGGCGAAGCCAGCAAGGAAAAACAACATGCCTTGGCCTATTTAATCGGCATGGTACTCACTTACATGGCGTTAGGGTTAATTGCAGGAATGACGGGCGGTGCATTTAATACCTTTATGCAGTCGGCCGCAGTTAATTTGGGTTTTGCCGTGTTTTTTGCTTTTTTTGCCATTGCTTTACTGGGTTTCTATGAACTGAGCTTTATGCAAAATGAAGTTCATGAGATGGATCAGAAAACTTCTAGCGTGAAAGGTGTAACGGGAACCTTGATGATGGGCTCTGTTGCCGGCCTGGTTATCTCACCTTGCGTTGGACCGATTGTGTTCGCGTTACTGTTACAAGTTGCCGATAACATTGCTGCAAAAGCTGATGCCTTGGCGTTGGCTGGTCAAACCTTAGGTTTTTTGGATAAATTAACCATTTCAGCGCAAGGCAGTGTGATGATGTCCGGTTTTGGTTTGGGCGTGGGCTTGCCGTTTTTTATTATTAGTGTGGTTAAATTTAAAAAACTGCCTAAAGCCGGCTACTGGATGAATAAGATCAAATATGCTTTTGGTTTTATGATTCTGTATTTTGCCTATACGTATATGCTAAAAGGCATGGGCGTACTGGGTGTCGATCCTTCGGTTACGCTGTCGCTTGCTATAGGGATGTTGGCAATCTGGATTGCCGTTGTTCACTGCCATGTATTGTCCTTGTTGCCCCGTGATGCACAGCCTAATGAAAAAATGCTGCATTATGTTGGAGCATTATCCATCATAGTTGGTGGTTGGCTGATTGTTGCCAGTTTGGGGCAATTGCCATTTATGAACGTGGCCGAAGCGCAAGCGGTTGCTCAAAGCGGAACTTTACAGGTTGCTACCTCTAATGATAAGGGGGTGATACAAAAGGAAGCCGGAATATCCTGGTACAGAAGTTATGACGCCGCTTTAAAGGTAGCTAAAGAGACTGGCAAGCCAATCTTTATAGATTTTTACGCTAGCTGGTGTGCTAACTGTACTGAATTTAAAAAAGAAGCTGCGAATAATGAACAATTAAATCAGGCATTACGTGAAAAGGCTATTGCCGTAAAACTGATAGATAAAGAGCCTGAATTTGAATTGTTTCGTGCAAATCCGGAGCATCGTCAGCTAAAAATTGGTCTGCCTTACTTCGCAATTATCACGCCTGATGGTAAATTATCGTGGTCTGGTACAGATTATAAAGCCACTCAAAAAATGATAGCCGAACTAGATAAGTTGTCTTGATTTGTAGCTTTCCGCTTTATCCCATCAGTTATTTATCCGTCATATAGCAACTGTAAGCATCATTCGGGTTAGCCGAATGATGCTTCAACATCAATCTGGGGACGATTGTAAAGGTGACGTGGAGCACCGGATCAACCGACCCTCCAGGGACACTGGTGCTGGTGGTTGTGCAGTCTACTCGCGATAAGTATCGTCCAGCTCTAAAGCTTGTGTCAAGCAGAGCAAATGCTCTTCCTTCCAGGTACCTCTTGGTTATTTCGGCTTCGCTGGCGTGTATGCGGTAGCCAATTCTTGAGGATTTCTTTCGCCTGCTACGATAGAGGAGGGGACAGTCAACTTCAACTTTGTTCGATGCAGAATCTCATCCATGCATTGATTTACTTCAACGGTAATATGCGACAGTTTGTTTATGCCTCCAAGGCCTCGAAACTCTTTTAACAGCTCCTTGTAATATTCCGGTGCTTTGGGGTTATGCGATACCAGCGAAATGATGATAGCAAAGTGGCCTGGACTGACCCTCCAGATATGCAGGTCTGAAATACGGTTGTCTGCATCGCTTTCTATTTTTTCCTTGATAGCCAATTTGTATTTCAATGCGATACTTTCATCCAACAATACCGGACTGGTCTCTTTCATCAAAGTATAAGACCATTGCGTGATAATCAGCGCTCCCACAATACCCATAACCGGATCCAGCCAGTTCCAGCCGTAATATTTGCCCAATACCAGCGCGATAATGGCCAGCACTGAAGTCAGCGCGTCGGCAAGCACATGCAGATAAGCCGCCTTAAGATTATGATCATGATGATGGGTGTGATCATGGTCATGATGGCGATCTTGAAGCAACAGCGCACAAATCAAATTTATCAATAAGCCAAAAGCTGCAACGGCGATAGCTTCATTAAAATGGATGACATGAGGATTAACGATGCGCTGCCCTGACTCAATCAACATGATCAAGGCCACAATGCCCAGAGCTACGGAACTGGTATAACCACCTAAAACGCCCACTTTTCCAGCGCTGAACGCAAAGGTCTGGTCATGCGGTAGCGGTAGCGATGATACGCGTTTGCGAAAGCTTGTTTTGGGCATCCCAGCCCAAGCAAGCGGCAAAAATCACGCGGCAGCCAATTCCTCCGGCGGCCCCAGTCGTCCTGCTTCCGCTAAAAATCTTCGCTACGCTATGCTCGCCCAGATTTTCAGCGCATGAATGCGGCGACATGCGTGCCCATATGCCAGCCGTCAGCAAGCAGTGCCATTGATCCAAACAAGGTGCCTGCCGTTATTTCCAGCATCATGGTTAAAAAGGTGAGGACAAGAACCTGCTTGGTTCGCCGCTCTCCTTTCCTATTGATGACTGAAAAATCGTGCTCGTGTTTCAGAAGACTTAATGTGTGCGTATGCATTCCAAACCCACTTTCTAAACGTTAAGACCAATCCAACTTAAACAAGGCTTAACCAGTAATTTCTATAACTATTCAGCGAATCGGAAAGCCCGTAAGTCGCTGATAGCTTGCTCCCTCTCCCGCTGGAGAGGGATGTTGTGCTTCGCGCTGAATAGTTACTAATTTCCATTTTAGCCGATTATTCCAGTTATAAAACCACTAAGGAAAAACGCCAACAAACTTCGTGTTCTTCCTGGTTAAATCCAAAAATGAGAATTGCTGCTAACAGGCAGTAATGATATAGAAGATTGTCTTTTTTGATAAGAGACTGTCTGATACCAAAATCAAAATCGACAGGCATAAAAAAAGGGTTATCATTTCCGATAACCCTTCTATTAATGGCGTCCCCAGGGGGGTTCGAACCCCCGTTACCGCCGTGAAAGGGCGGTGTCCTAGGCCACTAGACGATGGGGACTAAAACTGGTTTAGTCAGCCTGTTCAACTGTAAAAAAAATTACTTTTATGCCCGGAACGGTCATAAAAAGCAAAGCCATAAAAAAGGCCTATAAAATAGGCCTTAATATAATGGCGTCCCCAGGGGGGTTCGAACCCCCGTTACCGCCGTGAAAGGGCGGTGTCCTAGGCCACTAGACGATGGGGACTAAACTGATTTAGTCGGATTTGGTGGAGCCAAGCGGGATCGAACCGCTGACCTCAACACTGCCAGTGTTGCGCTCTCCCAATTGAGCTATGGCCCCTAAGTTGAGAACGCGCATTCTACAGCAATTAGCTATCGAGTCCAAGACTAATTTAAATTTATTATATGGCTACAAGGGTTGATGAGCGAGAAGCCTCCGGTGGAGGGGTTCGCCGATGCCCTGATCGCCGCGGCCGATGAGGGTTCCAAGGCGAAGCGGCTGCGGATGGTGGCCGACATCTCGCTGCAGATCGGCCAGTCCGGGATCTCACCGCAGACGATGACCTCCCATGACGTGACGTTGGCGGTGCTGCAGGAGCGGGCGACGGCCGGCGAGGTGACCGGATGACCCCAGAGGAGTACGCCCAGACGATGAAACTGGCGGTGGGACTGCTGGACTCCCAGCGCGAACGCTCCCAGCAGACCAAGGAGCATCTGCTCGGCGTGTCGGACATCGGGGGGTGCCCGCAGTACGCGGTGCTGATGATCCGCCAGACCCCGTTCAGCGACGCCCCGGACACGACCAAGGCGCTGATCGGGACGTCGCTGCACTCCCTCTACGCGCGGCGCGGAACAACCTCGGCTCTGATGCTAGGTCACTGATGCCGAGGTGGAGATCCGCCTGCCCAACGGGATGCGGCTGAAGGGCCATCCGGACGTGGTGGACCCGATCGAGAACTCGATCACCGACGACAAGACGGTTGACGGTCTTGGCGTGGTCAGGAGGACTGGGCCCGACGTTCCAGCAGAAGGCGCAGGTCTACCTGTACGCGATGGGCTGCACCCAGGCCGGGCTGCTGCGGCTGGATCCGGACCTGATCGTGCGGATCTGCTGGTGGGACCGCAGTGGGAACGAGCCGATGCCGCACGTCTGGCAGGAGAACTTCGACCCCACGTTCCTGATCCAGATCGTGGACTGGCTGGAGACGGTGCGGTATGCGGTGACCAACGGGGAGGACGCCGAGCGCACCCCTTCGGTGGACTGGTGCCGTAAGTGCTGCCGGTTCTACTCGGTGTGCCGCCTGCCCGACCTGCCCGAGGTGGAGGACTTCATCACCGATGAGCCGAGCATGGACGCGGCCCGGGTCTACCTTGAAGGAACGCAGCTGGCCAAGGAGGCGAAGTCGATGACTGAGTCGGCGAAGGCGATGCTGGACGGGATCTCGGGGACGACCGCTGACGGGGTGCGGGTCCGCTGGATCTCGGTTCCGGGCGGCGGTGGGAAGCAGGCGTACCGCCGTCTTGATGTTCGGAAAGTGGTTTGAGTGACCATCGCGGAGGTTCACCCCACCTTGCTGGTGGTGGAGATCCGCAAGCCGAGCCCGGACGATCCCGGATTGATCGGCCGTTACTGCGACTGCTTGCGCTGCTGGCAGTCACGGGAGCGTGTCTGGGGCTTGTCCTCGCGTCCCCTACCAAAGGGACCAGCCACGTACCCGTAGTGGCCCCAGCGCCCTTACGGCCCGGGAAAGCGTGTTCCTGGGCTTCTTACCCCGCCCGGCACAACCCCTCGACCGGTCCGGGCGGTCCCGCCGGCAGCGACCAGATCGCGCTCGGCGGAAGAACCGGCACCGACGTCGCCCAGCAACCCCCCCGCAGCGGCGTCGGTGCCCGGTCTCTGGCCGGGGGCCTCTGCGATCTGGGCCCATGAACCGGAACAAGACCAACCGGAGCCAGTAAGGAACAGAGCCGTTGCTCTTTCTCGATCGCCGCGATCACGCGCGCGTCGGTCGGCTCGACCGCGGAGGGAAAGCTCGCCGCGATGTGGCCGTCTCGGCCGATCAGGTATTTGTGGAAATTCCAGCGCGGCACGTCGAGCGGACGCTCGCTCGCGGCCCATTTGTAGAACGGATGCGGGTTGGCTCCCTTCACCACCGCCTTCTCGGCCAGCGGGAACGTCACCCCATAGGCGTGGTTGGCGGTTTCCTTGATGTCGGCGGCGCCGCCCGGCTCCTGCCCGCCGAAATCGTTCGACGGCACGGCGATGATCGTCAGCCCGCGCGCGCGGTAGCGCGTCCACAGTTCCTGCAGTCCGGCATATTGCGGGGTATAGCCGCATTGCGACGCGGTGTTGACGACGAGGATCGGCTTGCCCGCCAGCGCGCTGAGCCGGATGTTGGCGCCGTCGAGTCCGGCGAACGAGAACCCGAAGGCTGTCATGCGGCTCATCCCGGGAGTTTGTGCGGCCGCCGGAGCGGCCAATGCGCCGCAGAGGATGGCGAGCGTTCGGCGGCGATCGAGAATCATGGACGCCTCGTCGGGTGCGGGTGTCGTCATGTGACGTGCGTCACATGACGTCGGTGGCGAAACTGATACGAGTCGCGCCGCCGGCCGGTTTCACCTCCCGGGCGCCGCACTCAACCTTAACGTCAAGCTTGATTGGACCTTAGTATACGCGCCAGCCCAAAAGTCATCCAGAACCGGCGCCGTCGCCAGAAGCAGGCCAGCTATGCCGGTATCTTGTCATGGATTTGCCCAGGTTTGGCAGGCGACTGCGGAACTTAGGCCACATTGCCGGGTTGGAATGGTGTGGGGTCCGCGTGTCACGGAATGAATGATAGGGAAGTTCTTGGAGTCTCCATGTCTCGCTACGTCTACGATTATTCGATTGCGCCCACGCGACCGACGGGGTGGGCATCCATGCTCGCCAAACTTGTTATCGGAACCGCCGTCGTGGTGCTGTCGGTGATCTGCGGGGCGGTGGTGGCGTTCGAACTGTTCGGCGGTCAGACGCGCGACAGCGCGACGCCCGCATTTGCCGCCGCCGCTCCGCCGACGCATGCGACGGTGCAAGCGCCGCTTCAAGTGCCGAAAGTGCCGGCCCCGTCCCTCAAGGCCAAACAACCAGACGCAGTCGCGAGCAACCGTGTCGCGACCGTCCCGGCGAGCGAAAGCCGGATCGTTGATCGGCCGGCCGTGCGCCCGGACGTCGTCGGAACCGTGTCGGCCCCGCCGGTCGTTGCCGCACCCGCGGCCCCGCCCGTCGCAGCCCCCGAGGCGGTGTCCGCGAAAGATCTGACCTTTGCCAAAGGTTACGCCCAGCGACGCGCCGCCCAGCAGGCGGCCGCGGCCGAAGCGGCGGCCAAGAACAAGGTTGCGGTCACGGCCGAGAATCAGGTCACGGTCGGGAATGAGGATGCGGTCGCGACCGAGAAGCAGTTCGGCCGCCCCGCGCTCAGGCGCAAGCCGAGCGTCGTGGCGCAGACCGCCCGCAACAACGAGCGCTACGGCGTGTACGAGCGGTTCGACGGCTTCGCGCGCCAGCAGGCCCTGGCGTATGGCGACAACTCTCGCCCGGTCCGGCGCCCGAATCCGGGCGGATTGTTCGACGGCCTGTTCTGAGTTCGCAGTCACGACTATCCCTCGTCATTGCGAGGAGCCCACCAATCTCGGGTTTACCCGAGATTGGCGAGTTTAGATGCGCAAGTCGGGCAAGCCCGACTTGCGTGGGCGACGAAGCAATCTCGGCTAGGCGCGCATGAGCAAGTGAAGAGAGATTGCCTCGCTTCGCTCGCAATGACCAATACCCGAGGGCTCGCAATGACGCTTGGCCCAGTGGCGCCGCTCTGCCGGGCACCATGGTTTCCTCCAATCCAATGAGCGGCTTGCAGCCGGCTAACCCCCCGCGGCGCAAATTGTTGCATGCGCTGGCGCCTTGTCTCGGCGCCCCCTGGGGCCAGGCCGCGGGCTCCAGAAAACGGACGGTCCGGCAAGCATTGCGGCGAAAGTTCCGCCCAAATGCCGCAGGGCGGGCATGAAGTTGCCCGAAAGCCATGGCCTATACCCTCAGGGGATCATAGGGTGTGGGACATGGGACGACTGGCTCACCTTTTCAAACTGGGCTCGAAGCTCGTGCTGCAGATCTTGCCGTCCATCACGGCGACCGTGATCGGCGGTTACCTGCTCACTCAGCTTCATTTCAACCGGACCGCGGAGGCGCCGGCGACCTCGGCCGTGGCCGTGTCCGCGCAGGAAGCGCCGACCGTGGGCGAGGAACGCGCCGCCATCCGCGACGTGCTCAGGGCGCGCCGCGAGAATCCCGAAGTTCCCGAAATGGTGCGGCCCAAGCCGAAGGCCGCTACGACGGCGAGCGTGCCCGCAACCGCGCCGCTGCCGCCGGCGATGGATTCGATCGCGCCCAACGAGCCGGTCGCGCGCGCCGCCGCGCCGAGCCGGAGCGGTACGGCCGCGGCGACCGCCGCGGCGGCGCGCCGTGACCTCGAATTGCCGCGCGCGCGGCCCGATGCCGCCGCTTCGGTCTACGTTCCGGCCCCGCCGCCAGGGCTGCAGCCCGTCGCTCCCGCCGCGGTCGCATCCGCCGCGCCCGTGGGGGTCGCGCCCGTGGCAGCCGCGCCTGTCGCTCCCGTGGCGGCCGCGCCTGTCGCGCCAATGGTGGTCGGCGCGCCGGGGCCGCTGGCGTCCGCCGTCCCGCCCGTCGTGGCGCCCGCCATCCCGCCCGCGGTGGCGAGCGCACCGGCCGAGCCGGCGCAGATCGCTCCTCCTCCGGTCAATCGCGGACCGGTCGGTACGGTGCTGTCGGGCATTTCGGTCATCGTGGGCCAGGCCGCCAATGCGACCGGCCAGACCGTGAACTGGGTCATCGATCTGCCCGGCAGGGCAATCGAGGCCGGCGGCCGCGTCATCGGCGTCACCCCCCCGCCGCCGCCCCCCGGTCGGCCCTTCTCCTGAGTTCCTTGGGATCGGCGCGCCGCTGAAGTTTCACCGCGGCACGTTCCGATCGCGTGGAACCACACCCCTGCGTTTCGATCCCGGGTCGCTTGTTCGGCCACGCGCCGGTTTCCATGCCGGATCGGGTCGCGGACCGGCTTTCGCCCGAAGTTGCTCCAACCCGCTTGATCCGGCCCGCAAACTCGGCACCATGGGGTTGCGGCCGGGCGCAGGCTGCGCGCGATGCGTGGCACGGATCGGCCGAACCCAACAGGAGACTGAACATGCCGGAAGTGGTGGTCTATGCGCTGGGCGGGCGCTCGCTCGACCAGAAGCGCGGACTGATGAAGGACATCACCGACGCGGTGGTGAAGAACTACAAGGTCGAGCCGGGCGCCGTTGTGGTCACGGTCGTCGAGTCCGAAAAGCAGGACAAGATGAAGGGCGGCGTCCTGTTCAGCGAGGCCGGACAGCACAAATAGGCGCGATCGCCGCAGCGTTTCCGCACAGCCCATGAGCGATCTCAGTGGCAAGACCGCGCTGGTGACGGGCGCGGCGTCGGGCATCGGCTATGCCACGGTCGAGGCTTTCGCGCGCCGCGGCGTTAAGGTCGCGCTCAACCATCTGCCGGACGATGCGCGCGGCACAACAGGCGGTCGAGCGGTTGCGCGCGCAGGGGTTCGACGTCGTGGCGGCGCCCGGCGACGTCTCCCGCGCGGGCGCCGCCGAGGCCATGGTGCGCGACGCCATCCAGGCGCTCGGGCGGCTCGACTTCCTGGCCAACAATGCGGGCACGCCGGCGACCGTCGAGCCGATCGCGCCGCGCGACCTCGACCGGCTCACCGAGGAGTTCTGGACCACGATCCTGTCGACCAATCTGCTCGGGCCGTTCCGCTGCACCCACGCGGCCGCGGACGCGCTGCGGGCCGCGCAGGGCGCGGTGTGCAACACCGCCTCGGTCGCTGGCCTCAACATGCCGGGCTCCAGCATGGCCTACGGGGCCAGCAAGGCGGCGCTCATCAGCCTCACCAAGAACCTGGCGCGCGCGCTCGCCCCGCAGGCGCGAGTGAACGCGGTGGCGCCCGGCCACGTCGACACCGAATGGACGCGCGCGTGGCCGGCCGCCCGCAAGGCGGCGGCGATCGAGCGCACGCTGCTCCGCCGGCACTGCACGGCCGCCGACATCGCGGGCGCGATCGTCTTTCTGTGCGCCGACAACAGCATGATCACGGCGCAGACCCTGGTGGTTGACGGCGGGTATTCGCTGTAGTCCCGCCGCGGGCTACCCTCCCGCCCGTTGGCGGGGAGGGTCGGCCGGCGCAGCGAAGCTGCGACGGACGGGGTGGGGGGATTACGCTTGCTCCGTGCTCGCGGCCGCCCCCACCCCTGACTCGCATTCGCAAGCGGCTACGGCGGTGCAAGCCCCTCCCCGCCGCGCGCAAGAGCGCGCGGGGGGAGGGGAACGGAGACGTGGTTAGCCGCGACGCGCTCAATTGCGGGCGACGAGACAATTGCCGCCGGCGCTTTCCAGCCGGGCGCAGAGTTGATCGGCGCGCTCGCGCGTCGGCTCGGCCACGCGCACCCGGTACCAGCTTGCGGTTCCTCGCCCCGGCATCGCGCCGCGCAGCACCAGGGGAGGCCGGTCGCCCAGGATCGCGGGGAATTTTTTCTGCAGGTCGCGATAGGCGGCGAGCGCACGTGCTTCCGACCAGTTTCCAGTCAACTGCAATCCCCACGGTTCCCAGGCCGCCTGTTCGCCGGCGGCGGCCGCGTCGGCCTCTCCGTCCGCCGGCGGTCGCGGCGGCAGGGATGCTTCGCGGGATCCGGCGATGATCTTGGCGATCTGGTCGCACGGAATCATGCCGATCTGCGCCTCGCGCTCTTCGCTGGCGCCGATCTTGGCCCATTCGTCCGCGGTCCGCCCCGTGATGATGCGCACATAGGCGCGGGTTTCGCCCGGCAGGTGACGGCGGCCCTGGAGCCATTCCTGCACCCGTCGCGGCCCGGAATTATAGGCCGCCGCCGCCAGACCGAGATTGCCGAACTGGTCGCGCAACTCCCTGAGCCAGCGCGCGGATTCGTGCAGCGCCGCGATCGGCTCGAAGGGGTTGTCCAATCCGCGCCAGCGCGCCGTCCCCGGCATGAACTGGGCGATGCCGAGGGCGCCGGCGCGGCTGACCGAGCGCGAATTGAAGCGGCTTTCCTGCCAGATCAGCCGCGTGAAGAATTCGGCCGGGAGCGCGTTCTTCTGCGACGCCCAACCGAGCTCCTGGCAGAGCGTCTCGGCGAAGGGGCGGGCGCCGGCATCCTGCGAGGGGTCGGCGGGCTGCCCGACGGATGCGTCGCCCGGCGGGGCAGGCGTCCCGGCCGGCGCCGATTGGTCTTGCGGGTCCTGCGGCGCCACCTGCGGCGCCCCTTGGGCGTAGCGGGTCGCGGCTCCGCCAGGCGCCGCCACGGCGCCGCAAAGCCCCAGGCCGGCGAGGGCCAGTACAAATGCGGGGTGCGTGACTGCGCGACGCAATGTCAAAAACCTCGGAAGACCTTGGAGTCTCGACGGAACCGCGCCCCGTTGGGCGACGGCCACGATTCCCGCCGAATCCGGCAAACCCAAGGACATAACCTCCGGCCGCAGGGTTGGTTTCAGGCCCGCGGCGCGAACCCGCTAGCCGGCGTGCGGCGCGCGCCCGTTCGCCCCTTGCCCATTTGGCCGCGGCGTCCTAGTTATGTGGCACGAGGGAACAATTCCTGTTCGAGATGGGCCCTTTGCGGCGGCCGGTGGACGATCCACGGCCACGGCCCATCGGTGTTGGACCGCGAGACCTCGCAAGCCCCCGTTGGTACTCTTGCCGCACGCGCTGGAGGCGTCCGCACCCGTGAGCATGTCAAATTCCGACTCGACCTCGACTCTTGCCGTGACGACGGGCGCAACCGGCGCGCCCCCCGATCGCGACAACGACCGCGACCGCGATCACGACGACATCATGTATCCGTCGGCCATCCCCTTCGTGCTGGTGCATCTCGCCTGCTTCGCGGCGATCTGGACCGGCGTCACGTGGACCGCGGTCGCCATCTGCGTCGCGCTCTACTGGCTGCGCATCTTCGCGATCGGCGCCGGCTATCACCGCTATTTCTCGCACCGCGCCTACGCGACCGAGCCGGGCGTTCCAGTTCGTGCTCGCCTTCCTGGCGCAGACGCACCGCGCAGAAGAGCGTGCTGTGGTGGGCCGCCAAGCACCGCCACCACCATCTGCATTCCGACACCGAGCGAGGACGTGCACTCGCCGCGCCACAAGCGGCTTCCTCTACAGCCATGTCGGCTGGATCTTCGCGCGCCGCCACGACCGACCGACCTGGTCAAGATCGAGGACTTCGCCGCGCTATCCCGAGCTGCATGTGGCTGCACCGCTACGAGCTGGTGCCGGCGGTCGTGCTCGCGCTCATCTGTCTTCGCGATCGGCGGCTGGTCCGGGCCTGGTGGTCGGGTTCTTCTGGAGCACGGTGCTGGTCTATCACGCGACCTTCTGCATCAACTCGCTGGCCCATGTGCGCGGCCGCAAGCGCTACGTGACCGGCGACGACTCCCGCAACAACTGGCTGCTGGCGATCTTCACCATGGGCGAGGGCTGGCACAACAACCACCACGCCTATCAGAGCAGCGTGCGCCAGGGCTTCCGCTGGTGGGAGATACGACCCGACCTTCTACATCCTGAAGGCGCTGTCCTGGGCCCGGCTGGTCTGGGACCTGAAGACGCCGCCGCGCGAGGTGGTGCGCAACGAGCAGCGGCTCGGCGCCCGCGTGATCGACCGCGCCGCCGAGCAGCTCGCCGCCAGCTTCAATTCCGAGCGGATCGCGGTCGCCATCACGTCGGCGCTGGAGCGGCCGCAGCTCGTCGCGCTGCAGGAGAAGCTCGCCGCGACCCAGCAGCGCGCCACCGAGGTGCTGGCGAGCGTTCATCTGCCGCATCTGCCGACGCGCGAGGAAATCCTCGCCAAGGCGACCGCGATGCTGGCCAAGACGCCCTCGCTCGACGAGATCGTCGACCGCGCCTATGCGCTCGTGCTCGACGCCGTCGGCGCGCGGCTGCGCGCCGTGCCGCTGCGGGCGTAACGCCTAGACAATCGTCTCTGGGCTCGACCCCCCCACATCGTGATGGCCGGGCTTGTCCCGGCCATCCACGTCTTTGATGTGACTCGCGACTTAAGGCAAAGACGTGGATGCCCGGGACAAGCCCGGGCATGAGCAAGTCATCATGATCGGCCGCGCTTTGCCCACGACGATCACGCGAGCTCGATCTCGCCCTCGACCTCCCACGTCAAAGCCGATGCCGGGGATGGTCACGGTTGCCTTCGCGGGACATTTCTCGTTGCCCTTGAGGCGGCCGTCGGCCAGGGCCTGGCGCACCGCCTTCTCGATCTCGCGCTGAGCGGTCACGCCCAGGGTCTTGAGAAACTTGCGGATGCTGGTGTTGAAGACGTCTTCGTTCATGGCGGGCTCCTCGGCGTTCGCGTGCGGGCAGCGGCGTCTCACTTCTTCTCGATCGAGATGCCTCTCTCGCCGAGATTGATCTGCAGACCCTTCGGCTCCTTCCGGTCCTGATAGAGATTGTAGGCGAGCACCGCGGTGGCAACCACGAGCGCCCCGATGATGAGATAGAGGACATTGTTGCGGCTCATGGCGGCTCCGTGCGCTGATGGCGATGGACCGCTGAAGCCGGACCGTCGGGTTATCTGTCGCGCTGTCGCTTTATCGAATTAGTTGGCAATCCGGTCCGAAGTTCGGCTCCCGGAACCGTCTCTTGTTCCGTGTCTCATTGACGGGGTGCCCCCAGGACGAGCGACCGCATGAACAGGGGCGCAATCCCTGTAAACGCAACGCGCGCGGCAAAGTAAGCAGGCGAAGCACCGCCGAAAGAACAGGGCTTGGCACGGGCCGAACAGGGCGGTTCCCTGATAATACAGGCGAAATACAGGGGATTTACAGGCACGGGTGTCGTCGCCGAATTCGCCGCCCCGCCGCCGTGCTGCCCCCGGCACGTGGGATCATCGTCCTTCCTTGCGACCTGGTCCTGGTTTCCGTGTCTCAGTACATGGGGTCCAGTCCAAGGCGCCGTCAGGGCGGTTCCCTTGTAAACAACAACAAATCTACAAGCCGGAAGCCCCGGCAAGGACGGGCGAGCATGCCGGAACGCGGTCCGGCGGTTCTCCCAACAAAAAGGCCGCCCGAGGCGGCCCTTGATTTTTTTCGATGTGCGACGCGATGGCGCGAGACATGCCGCTCTCATGCAAACGCCCGGCACCGTCGAGGGCCGGGCGCAATTCCGACTGTGGATTTTCTCCTATACCATTTTCGGATGGTCGTCAAAAAAGTAGGTGTCAAGAATAAAGATTGGACGCGGCGACGGATTCAATAGATCGGCATGCGATCGCGGATCGCGCGTCGGGCGCAATAGCGTGTAGCATCGTACAATCAACCACGGGCGTATGACGGTGCATGAAGGAAATCTCCTCAGGCAGGACGGCATTGCGTACGTTGAATACTGCTTGCGGCAGGGCGAAGGCATCTGTCAGCTGTCAGCGATATCGAGCAACATGCCTCAGCTTGCCTGCGCTGTATTTGGAAGGGCCGGTATTCAGGGCGCCTCCTATTCTCGGCCGTAGAGGATGCGACCGCGGTTCGCCACTCATCCGCTCACCTTGCGGTCTGCGGATTGTGGTGTTTTTCCAACCTCTCCAATGATTTTTCCGCAAGGTTCTGCGCAAAGTCGCTCTGATCGTGATCGGCCGCCTTGCGCAGCCAGAAAAGCGCCGGATAAGACGGTAGTCATTTCCCTCTAGAAATAAAATCTTTTTACCTCTGGATAATCGAGCCAAATGAATGTTTTGGCCAGATCCGATGCTAAAGAGCGCCTCTTGAAGACCCTCAATATCGCCAACGCGGTGCCCAGTCTTCTTTGATCGATTGATCAGAACAATATCGTCGTGCTCCGCTTCATTTACGATCTCGGCAGAATGTGTAGCCAATATAATTTGTTTATTTGATGCCTTCAGAAGATGAAATAGCCTGTGTTGCAGATCCGGATGTAGATAGATTTCAGGCTCATCTACAATTAGAACGTTTGCTGATTTCGCACCTAAGAGATGAGTCAATAACTGCAGCCAGATTTGAAAGCCAAATCCCGCCCAGCAAAGCTCGCGGTCTACACGCCCTTCTTTGCAAAACATCGTAAGCTGGGGAGGGTATGTCATGTCCAGCTCAGGTTTTGAAATGCTCATCCCCTCCCACGTTTGCTCCACCAACGCCTGAAATGCAGCAAATTCGCCAAATTTTCTATACCAAATATTGCGAAACATGCGATGGGAGCGTCGCGAATTTTGGAATTGTCGTGCATACTCGTCAGTGAGAAGTGCTTCCTCCTCCTCAAGGGGGCCAAGCGTGGGAAATGAATAGAGTGAAAGCGGAAAATTCTTTTTGAATTGCAATGTGCTTCGTGTTTGCTTCCCTGATTTTTCGACAGTTAAAATGCAACGTGCATTGTCGTAGAACAAAAGCTTGAGCTTGTTCCCATTTTTCAATGTAAATGTTACGGATGTCTCTTCTTCCGTTAAATAGTCTGAATGGATATTAGCGAGTGAGATGGGAAACTGCGCAACCGGTATCTCGTAGCCAAATGCTGACTCCGTCCCAATCTGTACTATTTTCGGAACCCGTCGGCTTGCAAAGCTATGAGCGGCGACCATCGCTCGAAATGCGTCAAGGATTGTCGATTTTCCTGCGTTATTTGGACCAACCAAAACGTTAATCGGCTTCAGATGGATCGTAAAATCCTTGAGCGACTTGAAATTGCGAAATTTGATAGCTGTAAACATACGCCATCACGCTACGTGATCGACCCAAACGTGTTCGACGATCTTCGGATTCTCTTTACTTTTGCTATGGCTTGACAATCGTTTTATTATGACCCGTTCGTTCGCTTTGGTATCTGATCGTCCGGCGTGAATGCGCAACAAAGAATTTCCAATAGAGAACTCCCGCCGGCTACAGACAGCGGGTGCCAGAGCATTTTCGTATTGCGAGCTGTCGGGGCTAAGCAGGTCGCCGCCCGCTTTGACCCTATTCGTCCAGAGTTTTCGAAATCGAAGGGGCGAATGTCGTCCCACGGAAAGTTTTTTCTAGCCCTCAACTACACCCCGTCGTGCCCCCGCACGTATCGCACTTCATGCAGGTCCCATTGCGCACCAGCGTGAAGTTCATGCATTCCGGGCAGGCCTCGCCTTCGTAGCCGCGCGCCTTGGCTTCGGCGCGGCGCTCGGCCACCTGGGCCTTGGCGTCCTGCGCCTTGGCGGCCTGCCACGGCAGGTGCTCCAGCGCCTGCGCGGGCGAGAGATGGGCTTCCTGCTTGAGGGCGGCCGAGCCCTCGACGCCGCCGCCGCGCGCGGTGGCGCCGGCGCCGGCCAGCGAGGTGACGTTGGACCCGCGGGAGTCCTGGCCGCCCGGCATGACGACGAGCTTGTCGGTGCGTGCGTCGGTGCGCGAGCGCGTGATCCCGCGCGAGAGATATTTCGACGCGGGCGGGTTGTTCTCGGACTGGCGTCCTTCCGCGACGCCCTTGCCGAGCGCGTCGAAGTCGGCATCGCGCGGATCCACATGGGCGAGGTCGAAGCGCGACAGGTAGGAGACCGCGAGCTCGCGGAACACGTAGTCGAGGATCGAGGTCGCGTTCTTGATCGAGTCGTTGCCCTGCACCGGGCCGGCCGGCTCGAACCGCGTGAACGTGAAGGCGTCGACATATTCCTCGAGCGGCACGCCGTATTGCAGGCCGAGCGAGACCGCGATGGCGAAGTTGTTGAGGAGAGAGCGCAAAGCCGCGCCTTCCTTGTGCATGTCGACGAAGATCTCGCCGAGCCGCCCGTCGTCGTATTCGCCGGTGCGCAGATAGACCTTGTGCCCGCCGACCACGGCCTTCTGGGTGTAGCCCTTGCGCCGGTCCGGCATGCGCTCGCGCTCGCGGATCACCGTGATGCGCTCGACCACCTTCTCGACGATGCGCTCGGCCAGCCCGGCCGCGCGCGCGGCCGCCGGCTTTTCGATGAACGCCTCGATCTCCTCCTCCTCGTCCTCGTCCGCGATGAGCTGCGAATTGAGCGGCTGGGAGAGCTTCGAGCCGTCGCGGTAGAGCGCGTTGGCCTTCAGGCCGAGCTTCCAGGACAACAGGTAGGCGGCCTTGCAGTCGTCGACCGTCGCCTCGTTCGGCATATTGATGGTCTTGGAGATGGCGCCCGAGATGAACGGCTGCGCCGCCGCCAGCATGCGGATGTGGCTCTCGACCGAGAGGAAGCGCCGGCCGGTGCGCCCGCACGGATTGGCGCAGTCGAACACCGCGTAGTGCTCGGACTTGAGATGCGGCGCGCCCTCGACCGTCATCGCGCCGCACACATGGATGTTGGCGGCGTCGATCTCGCGCTTGCTGAAGCCCAGATGGGCGAGCATGTCGAACGAGGTCTTCGCCACCTCCTCGGCCGGGATGCCGAGCACGTCGCGGCAGAAGTCCTCGCCCAGCGTCCACTTGTTGAACACGAACTTGATGTCGAAGGCGGCGGGCAGGGCCTTCTCGACCTTCTCGATCGCCTCCGGGGTGAAGCCCTTGGCCATGAGGGTGGTGTGGTTGACGGCGGGCGCGTTGGAGAGCGTGCCGTGGCCGACCGCATAGGCCTCGATCTCGGCGATCTCGCTCTCGCGATAGCCGAGCACGCGCAGCGCCTCGGGCACCGCGCGGTTGATGATCTTGAAGTAGCCGCCGCCGGCGAGCTTCTTGAACTTGACGAGCGCGAAGTCGGGCTCGATGCCGGTGGTGTCGCAATCCATCACCAGGCCGATGGTGCCGGTCGGGGCGACGACGGTCGCCTGCGCGTTGCGGAAGCCGTGCTGCTCGCCGAGCGCGAGCGCGCGGTCCCAGGCGCGCCCCGCATGCTCGACCAGGCGCGGCATATTCCCGCTCAACGCCTGGCAGGCGGCGTGGTCGAGCCGCACCGGCGGGGTCGCGATCTTCTCGTAGCCGGTGGTCTCGCCATGCGCGGCGCGGCGGTGATTGCGGATCACGCGCAGCATGTGCTCGCGGTTCTTCTTGTAGCCCGGGAAGGGGCCGAGCTGCGCCGCCATCTCGGCCGACGTCGCGTAGGCGACCCCGGTCATGATCGCGGTGAGCGAGCCGCAGATGGCGCGGCCGGCGTCCGAATCGTAGGGGATGCCGGACGACATCAGGAGGCCGCCCACATTGGCGTAGCCCAGGCCGAGCGTGCGGTACTCGTAGGACAGCTGGGCGATCTCCTTGGAGGGGAACTGCGCCATCAGCACCGAGATCTCGAGCACGATCGTCCACAGCCGGACCGCGTGCTCGTAGCCTTCGATATCGAACTGCCGCGTCTTGTCGCTGCGGAACGCCAGCAGGTTGAGCGACGCCAGATTGCAGGCGGTGTCGTCGAGGAACATGTATTCGGAGCACGGATTCGAGGCGCGAATCGGCCCCGAGGCCGGGCAGGTGTGCCAGTCGTTGATGCTGGTGTGGAACTGCAGGCCGGGATCGGCCGACGCCCAGGCGGCGTGGGCGATCTTCTCCCACAGGTCGCGCGCCTTCACGGTGTCGGCGATCTTGCCGGGCTTGGTGCGCCAGGTGAGATTCCAGTCGCCGTCGGCCTCGACCGCCTTGAGGAACTCGTCGGTGACCCGCACCGTATTGTTCGAGTTCTGGCCCGAGACGGTCAGATAGGCGTCCGAGTCCCAGTCGGTGTCGTAGATCGGGAAGTCGATGTCGGTATAGCCCTGCTTGGCGAACTGGATCACGCGCTTGATGAAGTTGTCGGGCACATGATTGCGGCGCGCGGCCTTGATCTCGCGGCGCAGCACGGGGTTCTTGTCGGGATCGAAGCAGTCGTCGCCCGAGCCCTCGCAGTTCACGCAGGCCTTGAGCACCGACTTGAGGTGCTTCTGGTTGATCTTCGAGCCGGTGACGAGGGCGGCGACCTTCTGCTCCTCGACCACTTTCCAGTTGATGTATTGCTCGATGTCCGGGTGGTCGACGTCGACGATCACCATCTTGGCGGCGCGGCGCGTGGTGCCGCCCGACTTGATGGCACCCGCCGCGCGGTCGCCGATCTTCAAAAAGCTCATCAGGCCGGACGACTTGCCGCCGCCGGACAGCCGCTCGCCTTCGCCGCGCAGGCGCGAGAAATTCGAGCCGGTGCCCGAGCCGTATTTGAACAGGCGCGCCTCGCGCACCCACAGGTCCATGATCCCGCCCTCGTTGACGAGGTCGTCGGACGACCGACTGGATGAAGCAGGCATGCGGCTGCGGATGCTCGTAGGCGGTCTTCGACTTGGTGAGCTTGCCGGTCTGGTGGTCGACGTAGAAGTGACCCTGGCTCGGCCCGTCGATCCCATAGGCCCAGTGCAGGCCGGTGTTGAACCATTGCGGGCTGTTGGGCGCGACCATCTGCATGGCGAGCATGTAGCGCTGCTCGTCGAAGAAGGCCTGCGCGTCGGCTTCCGAATCGAAGTAGCCGCCCTTCCAGCCCCAATAGGTCCAGGTGCCGGCCAGCCGGTCGAACACCTGCTTGCTGGAATGCTCGCCGATATTGCGCTCCTTCTCGGGCAGCGCCGCCAGCGCCGCCTCGTCGGCGACCGAGCCCCACAGCCAGGACGGAACGGTCGGCTCCTCGCGCTTCTTCAGGCGCGCCGGAACGCCGGCCTTGCGGAAATATTTCTGCGCCAGCACGTCGGAAGCGACCTGCGACCAGGACGCCGGAACCTCGACGTTGTCGGCCCGAAACACCACCGAGCCGTCCGGATTGCGGATCTCGCTCGTGGTCAGGCGGAACTCGATGTCCGCGTAGGGTGACTGACCGTCCTTGGTGTAGCGCCGCTCGATCCGCATCTCATCCATCCCTTTTTGTTTCTGGCGTGGCGCGCCGCTCCCCCACCGGGAGCCTAGCGCACCGACGCTGCATCTGCGACGCAGGCCTGTCCGCCCCACGTCCCCCAATGCACTGTTCTCTTTTGACGCCCCGGTACTTTCACATCGGGTATCCAGAACGGTCCCGATTTATTGTCTCAACGCGCCGTCTAACCGCCTGGGCCCGGTACGAAACGCGACACGAGGAAGCTCTCCGCCAAAACCATGTGGCCCCGGCGAAACGGTGTCGCAAGCCTCTTCAGGGATCGTCCGGGAGCGACGAAAGACTTGCCCGCCGAACGATTGAAAAGCTAGGACGACTCCGCGGCCCTCGTCAAGCATTAGTGTGCGAATCTGAATCATCCCCTAAATATGGTGGTTAACCGGTGAATAGTGGGGATGGAATCGGGGTAGCCCGATAAGTATCGGATAACAGGGAGAGATTCGGAAGGCTCAAAGTCACGATGGCGTCGCCTGTCCGACATAAAATTTTCACACGGCCCCCGTCGGCGCAAAATAGGTCGTTTTTTACCTCCGATCTCGCGAGTTGCCGCCCTGTCAACCGGCCCGCACGCAAGGCGAAAAAACTGCTCCGCGCATGCCGCATGGGTTCCATCGATTTCCGCACCGGCGCGACCCGCGGGCACGCGACCCGGGCCGCGATTCGCGCGACGGTGCGCCCGGGCGGGGCGGCTAAGCCCGCGACGAAACGCGAGTCGCGCTGGACATCGCGGCGCCGGGCTGGCAAGAACGCCGGGTCCCCCGACCTCTGGCGCGATTGCGATGAAAATCTCGACCTTCTTCGTCCGCTGCTTCACCTGGTGGAACGGCCAGACCTTCGGCACCCAGCTGTGGACCAGCCGCTACGGCGAGCTCGTCGGCGACGACGAGTTCGGCAACCGCTATTATCGGACCAAGGGCCGCAAGATCGACCCCACGCTCGGCTTCGAGCGCCGCTGGGTGATCTACAACGGCTATGCCGAGGCCTCGACGGTGGGATCGGCCTGGCACGGCTGGCTCCATCACACGGTCGACGTGCCGCCGACCGAGGAGAAGGTGACGCCGCGCGCCTGGTGGAAGCCGCACCGCCCCAATCTCACCGGCACGCCGGGCGCGCACCGCCCGACCGGCTCGACGCTCGCGCAAGGCCGCCGCCCCAAGGCGACCGGCGACTACAAGGCGTGGACGCCGGGGCGCTGACGCCCATCACGGTCATTGCGAGGCATGCCGAAGCCGAGCGGTAAAGCCCACCGCGGTCATTGCGAGGCATGCGCAGCATGCCGAAGCAATCTCGAGGTCGCGGCACGAGATTGCTTCGTCGCCTTCGGCTCCTCGCAATGACGGCGGGGGTCATTGCGAGGCGCGCGCCAGCGCGACGAAGCAATCTCGATGTTGTTGCACGAGATTGCTTCGGCATGCTTCGCATGCCTCGCAATGACGTCCGTCACTTCGTGACGGACGTCACTTCAACACTTCGTCGAGCTTGAGCGCCTCGTTGTAGTTGACGTCCGAACTCGGCGATGCCGTTGCCGGCCGACTGGCCGTCGCCGCTCACCGTATAGAGCCGGTTGCCGACGACGCCGACCGCGAGGCCGTGGCGCGGGTGCGGCATCGAGGGCAGGACCTGCCAGCTATTGGTCGCCGTGTTGTAGGCCTCGACCGCCTTGAAGGCGGCGAGGAACTGCCAGTTCTGCATCTCGCCGCCCGGCACGATGATGTAGTTGCCGTAGACGCCGGCCGCGATGGCGCTGCGCGGCGTCGGCATGCGGGCGCGCGCGGTCCAAAGATCGGCCGCCGGATCATAGGCCTCGATCAGGTCGACATTGTTGCTGGTGCCGGAGATGAAGGCGCTGGAGACGCGGCCGCCGATCACATAGATCTTGCCGCCGACCGCGGCGCTCGCATGGTGATTGCGCGCGAGCAGCAGCGGGCGGGCCGAGCTCCAGGTGTTGGTCGCCGGGTCGTAGACGTCGACGGTCGCGACCACGTTGTGCGGGCGGGCCGGATGGATGCCGTTCTCCTTGACGCCGGGCAGCGAGGTGGCGCCGCCGGTGACGTAGATCTTGCCGTTGAGCACGGCGGCGCTGGCGGCGCCGCGCTTGCTCGGCAACGGCGCGAGCGGCTTCCAGGTATCGGCCGCCGGATCGTATTCCCACGCATTGTCGATCGGGTCCCAGGCGGGCGGGCCGCTTTCGGGCAGCTTGAAGCCGCCGAACCCGTAGATCTTGTCGTTGAGCGTCGTGAAGGCGATGTGATGCGAGGGCAGCGGCAACGGCTTCTTCTGCGTCCAGGTATTGGCCGCGGGATCGTATTCGTAGACCAGCGCCTTCGGCTTCCAGCCGGGCGCGAGGCCGGCGAACACATACATCTTGCCGTTGGCGCTCGCGCCCAGCACCTCCTCGGACGGCACCGGAAACGGCGCGAGCGTGAGCCACGGGCCGGCGGGCGCCTGGGCGGCGGCGGGCGGAGCCGCGACGGCGGCCGCAAACAGAGCAGCGCCCAGCAATCGACGGATGTCGGTCGGCATGTTTCTCTCCCTGGCTTTGCGCGATGACGAGGCTCCTGGCGGAGGGCCCCGTCGTGTGGCGATCGGGATGATTGTTGCATCCCGCGTGCGATGGAGAAAGGGGCCTTGGGGCGGGCGCGCGCGCTCCCAGTCCCGTCATCCTGAGGCGCCCGGCGAAGCCGGGCCTCGAAGGATGCACGGCCGAGGAAGCGCAACAAGCGCGCAAGCGGCACCGCCGGGGCCGTCGTCCTTCGAGGCTCGCGCCAAAAAGGCGCGAGCGCCTCAGGATGACGGTCACAAGTTTGAGCGTTCCGATTTAAACGCAACACGCTCTACCGGCTGTAGACCGCTTGCTGGGTCACGACGAAATCGATGCGGCCGTCGAGCAGCGCGCGCAGCGCATTCCGCCGGCCGGTTGACGATCGGCTCCTCGTGGACGTTGAAGCTGGTGTTGACCAGCACCGGCAGCCCGGTGGCGTCGCGGAAGCGGCGCAGGATGTCGGCGTAGAGCGGATTTTCCGTCGTCGCGCACGATCTGCGGCCGCGCCGTGCCGTCGACATGGACCACGGCCGGGAATCTTCGTCCGCCATTCCGGCCTGACCGCGCAGGTGATGGTCATGAAGCGCGCCGCATAGCGGTTGACCGGCGTGATCTCGAACACGCGCTCGGCGTCCTCGTCGAGCACATAGGGCGCGAACGGCATGAACTCCGAGCGTTCCAGCCGCCTGTTGAGGTCGTCGTTGATGGCGGCGTCGGCCGGGCTCGCGATGATGCTGCGGGCGCCGAGCGCGCGCGGGCCGAATTCCATGCGGCCGAGATAGGCGGCGCCGACCTTGCCGGCGCAGCAGCAGCTCGGTCGTGGCCTCGGCCGGCGCGCCGGCGAGCCTGCGCACGCCGGCATGCGCCGCGAGTGCCGCGTCGATGTCGCCGTCGTAGTCGCGGCCGAGATAGACCGTGTCGAGCCGGTGGCGCCTGGCGAGCCAGGTCGCGCAGGCCGTCGCGCGCCAGCAGGAAGGCGAGGCCGGCGCCGACCGCACAGGCCGTCGTCGCCCATGGCGGGAAAGACGAAGACCTCGTCGAGCGGGCAGCTTTCGGCGAGCAGCCGGTTGAGCCGCACATTGGCGAACAGCCCGCCGCCGAGCGCCGAGATGGCGCGTGCCGGTGCGCGCGAGCCAGTGGCGGACCGCGCGAGCATCAGGTCCTCGGTGACCTTCTGGATCGAGGCCGCGATGGTCTCGCGGCGATGCGCCCTGGCAGATGCGCGCCATCTCGTCGCCGATCGTCGACCTCGTCCGCGAAAGTCGGTGGCGATCAGCCCATCCTCGTCGAGCGCGGAAGTGCCGGGCCATCTCCGTCGGCGAGCGTTGGCTCGCCATAGGCGGCGAGCCCGGTGAGCTTGCCTTCGTGGCGCAGCATGCGGAACCCGCACGCCGCGGTGGCGAAGCCGTAGGCCTGGCCGATGCTGTTGGCGTCGAGCTGTCGCTGCAGCAGCCAGCGGTCGTCGCCGAAATGGCAGTCGAGCACGCCGTCCTTGCAGCGAGCGCATGCTGTAGCTGACATTGTCGCCGATCGCCGTCGGCCGTGTAGATCAGCGCGTCGTCCCAGTCGGTGAAGAACAGCGCCGGCAAGCGCGTGCGCCTCGTGGTGATTGGCGAAATGATAACGCGGTGTCGGCGCGAAAGCCGTTGATCGGCCAGGAAGCGCTCGGCGCGGAAGATCGCGCAGCGTGTCGGTGGTGCCGCGGCGCTGGCAATCGCGCCACAGCTCGCGCAGCCGGGTCCTTGCGGCGGCCAGCGGCGGATGCGCGTAGTCGATCTCCTTGTGCAGGGGAGGCGCAGATAGTGCGGCGGGTAGAACGCCGCGCGTCGGTGGCGATCGCGTCGACGTCGCGGCGCGTCCAGCCGGCGATGCGCAGCACCTCGTCGATCGCGAGCCACGGCACGCCGTCGCCCGAGCCCTTGAGGCGGGTCAGCCGTTCCTCCTGGACGGCGGCGACCAGCCGATAGTCGTCGAAGGCGGCGGCCGATGCATCGTGCGCGCCGGGGTGAAACGCCAAAATCCGCATGAAGGACCCGCGTTGAATTCGGCGCCCGGACCGTGTCCCGGTCGGGGCAGGGGCCGGGTTCCATGTTGGTCGCGCCGGCGCCGGCGAACCGGTGGCCGTCCCGCAGCCGGGACGAGCGTGCGCCGGAAAACGTTCTAGTAGCAGCAGAATCCGCGCCCCGCTACGGGGAAGCGCGCCCCGCCCGGGGGGAACGCGCGCCCCCGAGAAGGGCGCCGCGCCCGGAGGGCGCGCCCTTTCCCCGCCGCATTACCCGTGTTAACCGGGCGTCGGACATCTGGATGAAGGGGCCGGCCGCCGCGCCGTCCGCATTGGGACATTCGTTGGCATGCGCCGATTCCGCCTCCGCTGCGCCGTGCTCGTCATCGTCGGCTTCGCCGCCGGCATAGCGCCGGCGGTGGCGCAGTTCGGCGGCATCTTCGATCCGCCGCGCCCGCCCCGCAGCGTGCCGACCCGGCCGCCCGCGCGAATTCCGCCGCCGCCGGTCGACCAGCAACGGGTGGTCGAGCCGCCGCGATCGCCGCCCCCCGAGGCGCAGCGATCGCCGAACCCCGACCCGGGCGGGGGACCCGGCGCGGGGCTGAGCCCGATCGAGTTGCAGCCCTTGCCGCCGCCGCCCGGCGTGCCGGCCGAGCCGGCCGCGCTGCCGGCGGCGCCGCTGCCCGGTCAGCGCCAGCCGCGCGGCACGCCGCAGCCCGTCAACACGGCGCCGCAGCCGGGCGACGAGGTCGTCACCGCGCCGCCGGCGCAGAAGGTCATCAACCCGACCGCGGTGTTCTCCGGCCTCGACAAGATCACCGGGCGCATCACGTCGTTCGACGTCGCCATCAACGAGACGGTGCAGTTCGGGGCGCTGCAGGTGACGCCGCGCGTGTGCTACACGCGCCCGCCGACCGACACGCCCAATACCGACTCGTTCGTCGAGGTCGACGAGGTGACGCTGCAGGGCGAGGTCAAGCGCATCTTCACCGGCTGGATGTTCGCGGCGAGCCCCGGCCTGCACGGCGTCGAGCACCCGATCTACGACGTGTGGCTGACCGATTGCAAAGGCGGCGGTTCCGCCGCGCCGGTCGCCGAAGCGCAGCCGGCGCCCGCGCCGGCGCGAAATCCCGTTCCGCCGCGCCAGCCGGCCGCGCCGCGGCCGCGCGCGCCCGGGCCGCCGCGCTAATCCCGCGGCGTCATGGCCCGTACCCGGATCGGCGCACGCAAGTCGGCTTTAGCCGACTTGCGCATTGATGGATTGCCGATCTCGGGTAAACCCGAGATCGGTGCGCCGTCCGAGTGCAGGCTCCAGCGGGCCATCCAGTGAACACCGAAGTCTGCGGCATCTGCCTTTACGGCATCGAAACGGAGTACTGGATGCCCGCTGTCGCGGGCATGACGAGTCAGCGTTTGTGACTACCGCTATCAATTCCCCGTGGCGAGCCTGAGCGCCTCGGCGCCCGGGATCGGCCGGTCGGGCGGCCATGCGTTGAAGTCCGCTTCGCCGATCAGCGCGTCGGCCAGGAGCTTGTGATACTGCTTGCGCGGCACTTCGGTCGCGCCGAACGTCTTCAGGTGCTCGGTCACGAACTGGGTATCGAGCAGCGTGAAGCCGCCCGCCTTCAGGCGCGCCACCAGATGGACCAGCGCCACCTTCGATGCGTCGCGCGCGCGGCGGAACATGCTTTCGCCGAAGAACGTGCGGCCGAGGCTCACCCCGTAGAGCCCGCCGACCAGCGCGTCGCCGTCATAGACCTCGACCGTGTGGCAATGGCCGATGCCGTACAGGCCGCGATAGAGCCGGCGGATACGCAGGTTGATCCAGGTGTTGAGGCGCCCGGGTTGCGGCTCGGCGCAGCCGTCGATCACCGCGTCGAAATCGCGATCGCAGACGACCGTGAAGCGCTCCGAGCGCACGGTGCGGGCGAGACGCGCCGGGACGTGGAAGCCCGCGAGCGGAATGACGCCGCGCTGCTCGGGCTCGATCCAATAGATCGCGGGGTCGTCGGCGCTCTCGGCCATCGGGAAGATGCCGCACGCATAGGCCTTCAACAGCACCTCGGGCGTGATTTCGACGACGGCGGAATCGCGGCTGGCCATGGGGTCAGATCGTTGGTTCCCGACTCGGTGCTCTTCACCGGCGCAAGACACGGTACACGGCGCCCGCCCCGCCGCAACGGGCCGGCGCCTCTGCGCGCCGGCCGGGCGTTAACGGTTCGCCAACCATGATCATCTACACTTTTGGTCGATTTGGAAACAATCCGGTCCCCCCACGTTATCCGGTTGTCACGATACTTCATCGCAGCGGCTGCCAAGGGAGCGGAACGTCCGTGGGTTCGATTGGCATCGACGACCTCGGTCTCGAGGGTGAGGCCCGCGACGGCAGCGGCCAGACCCGGAACGGCTATTTGCGGCGCGTGCTCGTCGTGGAGGACGAGCCGCTGATCTGTCTCGACACCGCCGACGCGCTGGAGCGCCAAGGATTCGAGGTCGCGACCGCGTTGAGCGGCGAGGACGCGTTGCGCCGGCTGTGCGATGGGTTGCCGATCGACATCCTGTTCACCGACATGAACCTTGCCGGCCTCATGGACGGGGCGACGCTGGCCGCGCACGCCCGCGCGCTGCTTCCCGCCCTGGTCGTCGTCTACACCTCGGGCAGCATGAATGCGGTTCCGCACGGAGTTCCCGGGTCGGTCTTCGTGCCGAAGCCGTACCGACCGGATCGCGTCGGCCTCATGCTGAGCCGGATGGCCCGGATCCACGCTTAGGCATTTCCCGTTTTCAACGAATTGCGGATTTCGTCATGGCCGGGCATAGCCGTTCGAAGAACGGCGTCGCTTCGCTCGCCATAGCCGTTCGAAGAACGGCGTCGCTTCGCTCGCCTATGGTCACGCAAGTCGGATTTATCCGACTTGCGCATTGAATATTGCGGAACTCGGGCAAGCCCGAGTTCCGGTGCCATCCACGTCTTCTTGCGGCTGAGGCCTTAAGACGTGGATGCCCGCGACAAGCGCGGGCATGACGGAGCGCGTGGTTCGCGCGGCGGCACTCGCGCTAAGTCCGCTCAGCTTTGATGGCTGACGAACCATCGCATGCCAGCGAAACGACGTGATGGGCCAAGAGGAGACCTTCACCGGGTGGGTCGGGCGCCGTTCCATGACGTCGCTTTGTCGCCGCCCTCACCAAAACCCAACCTGGATTGCTCGATGAGATACGCGGCGACCTGTCGGCCATAAAGAGTCGTCCCGTAATCGTTGTAATGCGGATCGTCGGGAAGATAGAACCAGCGATACACCTCGAGCTTCTGCGAATCAGGAAGGCGGATAATGCTGTCCCGTGACATTCCCGCGAGATCGGGTCAATTCTTGAGACGTTTGCCGTCCAGCAGCGCCGCCATGCGCGGCTGCATGCTCACGAACCTGAACTCGGGTGCTGCCTTCTGCAGATCCTCGACCAACCCTCTCCCGCGCGGCTCGTCGGTGCCGTCGACTTCGTCCACCTCCGGCTGCTGTAAGAACAGGATCGGAAGCTCGTGCGTGCGGGCAAGATACAGCATGTCGCGGACCGCCGCAGCGCTTGCCGCCACGGCTTCGCTCTTTTCGGTATACGCGATGTTTAGCGACTGCGACCAGACAAGGCGCTCGTCAAGCGGCAGGTGACATCGCATGCTCCAAAAGCTGCCGATCGTTGCCGCAAACAGTTCCGGATAAGGGCGAAACCAGCGAATCTGGTACAGGATATTCGTCTCGATGAACAAGCGCAGCATCTCGGCCGAATCCGGGCTTCTGTTGGGAGGGACCATGAAGACCACGCGGCGCCGGACGTCGTCGCTGATGAAATTGACGATGATCAGATCTGGATCGAAATCGAGAACATGGTAGCGCAGCATGGCGTCAAACTGAACGATGCCCATCATATGGACACCGAAATTGATCACGCGCGTCGACCGTCCGTGCACTAATTCCCGCCATCCCGGCGCGGCGTTCAATTGCTGCTCGACTATTTCGGTCCAGCGGACACTGTTCTGCGTGTTCGCCGTCATTAAATCGCCGACGACCGCAATCCGGTATTCCTCCCGTGGCTTTTGCCGGGGGTATTCCACGTTAGACACGTGGCCGTAGCTGTTTGTTCGCCAGTGAGCGTTGAACGGAGGCCCCGAGTGATCCTCGACGAAAGGCGCATACCGGAAGCCTGTGTGCGCGTCGAATACGAGCGGGTCTGGCGTACCATCTCGCAAATGCGGCAAGCCGACACGGAACAGCCGGTCCGGCAAGGTTTCGTACTGATAGAACCGATACCCGATTTCGAGGGCGCAATAGGTGATGATGACCGACGTTGCCACCAGGAACATCTCGCGCCAATACCGCGAGTACCATGTCCGCGCTCCAGGCGAACTCCCTGCCGGCGCGCGCGGGGCGGCAAATTCAGGCCGTAACATCGGGCACCTTAGCCTTCCCAACCATGGCGCGCAAAGCTCCCCGCAATCTTCACTCCGGCGCTATCGACAGTAACGTATCGTGGAACGATCCAGAAGCGTCTTCAAAGCATGACGTTACTATCTTGCGATGCCTTCGCCACCGGACCCCCGCGGCGAGGCCGCCGCCGATGATGCCGATGATCGCGATCGGTTCGAAATGGCGGTTGCCGAGAGGCCGCTGTGGCCTCTACCCTCCGACCAGCGCACACTGGATGTCGCTGCGAAACGCGCGTCATGCGGCGAAATCATGCACCCTCCGCGACTGCGAACGCGCAAGCGGCTGACCAGCGCGCCCCGTCTGACCGGCAGGTCCGGATGGGGTCAGTCTCGACCGAGGCGGTACACGCGATGCATCCAGGTGTTTTCGCAATGCCCCAAAAGCGGACGCCACGTTAGAGCCTCTGGTCGAGTGGGCCTTCAACAAGATTGGGCAGTGCCGGCGCCTCGCCGCCCGCGGATTTCGTCATGGCCGGGCATAGCCGTTCGAAGAACGGCGTCGCTTCGCTCGCCATAGCCGTTCGAAGAACGGCGTCGCTTCGCTCGCCATAGCCGTTCGAAGAACGGCGTCGCTTCGCTCGCCTATGTCACGCAAGTCGGATTTATCCGACTTGTGCATTGAATATTGCGGAACTCGGGCAAGCCCGAATTCCCGTGCCATCCACGTCTTGTTGCGGCTGAGGCCTTTAGACGTGGATGCCATCGAAACTCGGGTTTGCCCGAGTTTCGCAGGTTAAATATCGCCGTAAGTCGGGTAAACCCGACTTACGGTGACGAGCGCGGGCATGACGGAGCGTGTGGCCCGACTTGACCGGAAGACCGTTTAGGGCGCGCTCCGATTGGATTGAGTCGCAAACTTCCTCTCGGGCGTGAACTCATAACCCGCCCGCGCGGCAGGCTTGTGCTGCGTCTGCTCAGGCTCCGATCGCCGACGAATCATTGCATGCAGCGCAACGACGCGATGGGGCCAAATCCGGACCTCATAGGAGGCTGTTGGATCGGGTAGAGCGCCGGCGAAACCCGGAGGCGCGATTGGGGCGCGGATCGGAACGTTTCGGATTTTCCCGGCGCGCAATCCGGGCTACACTTGTCGATCTCAGGAGGCGGCAGGCGGCCGGGGGGTGCTCCAATCGTGATCGATCGGACCTACGAATCGTCGCAATCGCGCGCCCGAAGCCGGCTCTCCCGTTGCGTGGCGTTTGGGCTCATCGCGTGCGTGGCGGTGGTCGCAAACGCAAATGCCCAGGAAGCCGAACCGAGGTCGTATACGAACACGCCGGTCGGACTCAATTTTCTGATTGCGGGCTACGGCTACGCTCAAGGCGTGTTGGCGTTTGATCCGGATGGGCCGGTTGCCGACGCGCCGTTTCACACCCACAGCGGAGCCGTGGCCTACGTCCGATCCCTCGATGTATTGGGTCAGTCCGCAAAATTCGACGTGATCGTGCCCTATACGTCTTTTTCCGCGCATGCTCTCGTGGACGGCCAGCCCAGAACGCGCGATATGTCGGGATTCAACGATCCGCGATTTCGTTTTTCGATGAACCTGTACGGGGCTCCCGCGCTTTCGGCGAAGGAGTTCGCGAGCTACCAGCAGGACCTGATTGTCGGGGTGAGCCTGCAGGTGTCGGCGCCGCTGGGCCAATATGACGACAGCAAGCTGCTCAACCTCGGCACCAACCGCTGGTCGTTCAAGCCCGAGCTGGGAATTTCCAAGGCCTGGGGTCCGTGGACCGTGGAGATCGCTCCCGGCGCGTTTTTTTTCACCGACAACACCGATTTCTTCAACGGCAGCACGTTCGCGCAGGCGCCGATTTACACCGTCCAGGGGCACGTCTGGTATAATTTTCCATCCGGCATGTGGATTGCGTTGGACGGCCTCTTCTTTACGGGCGGCCGCACCACCTTGAACGGCGTCAGAGAGGACAACCTGCAAACCAACACGCGGGCAGGCCTGACGCTCGGGCTGCCGGTGGATCGCCACAACTCCATCAAGCTTTCTGCCAGCACCGGCATCACCAGCCGCACCGGGAGCGAATTCAGCCTCTTCGGTATCGCGTGGCAGTATCGTTGGGGCGAGGGATACTGAGGTGCCGGTGACGCGATAAGTGGAGTCACGCACCGCTGAATGGCTCGTGCGAGCCAAGCCGTCAGCCGAATAGCCTCATGGCCGATCCGGAACTCGTGTCGCCGTTCTTCTTTGTCCAGGCTCGCAAAGAAATTGCATTGAGCTAGATCAAATGGCTCATCTTTCTTTTTTGCCGCCTCGTCGACTTTTTTCCTCCGAATGTGCGTAATTACGCGGGCGCGACGATCAATTCGAACTTCTCGCGCCGGTGGCGAACAACAAATACAGGGCGCATGGCGCCCCGGCGGCTCGCCATCGTGCTCATAGACAACGACGCAGTCGCGCGCGGCGTCGAGGGAGAATGAAATGACGCGATTTTTCCAGTTGGTTTTCGTCACATTGATGTTGATGGCACCCGCTGTCGCCGTCGCCGGCTCAGCCGAAGAGGCGAACGCGGCGATCGACCGCTGGTCGGCGGCGTATACATCCAATGACCCGGACGCAGTGGTCAAAAACTATTGGCCTGATGCGATCCTGCTCGGAACCGTCAGTCCCGTGATATCCGTAGGGACCGAGGCTATTCGAAAATATTTCTCGCTTGTAAAAGACAGCGGGAACAAGAACTCGATCGAGGAAAGGCACAGCATCGTGCTCGACGACAACGCTGTCGTCGTCACGGGCTTTTACACGTTTACCCGGATGGCGGAGGGCAAGCCGGTTGCGGGGCCGTCGCGCTTCACCATGCTGGTCACCAAGCGCGACGGCGAATGGCATATCGCGCATCATCATTCTTCGCCGCACGTGCTGCCGAAGCAGTAGCGCCGCCGCGCAGGCGCGCGCCTCAATCCGGCAGCCCGCCGCTCGCCAGAAACTGCTCGAGCCAGTGGATGTGGTAGTCGCCGTCGACGATGTCCTTGTCGCGCACCAGGGCGCGGAACAGCGGCAGGGTGGTCTCGATGCCGTCGACCACGAACTCGTCGAGCGCGCGCTTCAGGCGCATCAGGCATTCGGGGCGGCTCTTGCCGTGCACGATCAGCTTGCCGAGCAGCGAGTCGTAATAGGGCGGGATCGTGTAGCCCTGGTAGACCGCCGAATTGATCCGCACCCCCATGCCGCCGGGCGGATGGTAATGCACGATGCGGCCCGGCGAAGGGCGGAACGAGACCGGGTTCTCGGCATTGATGCGGCACTCGATGGCGTGGCCGTGGAACTTGACGTCCTTCTGCGCGATCGTGAACTCGTCGCCGTGGGCGATCCGGATCTGCTCGAGGATGAGGTCGATGTCGGTGATCATCTCGGTCACCGGGTGCTCGACCTGGATGCGGGTGTTCATCTCGATGAAGAAGAACTCGCCGTCCTCGTAGAGGAACTCGACCGTGCCGACGCCGAGATATTTGAGCTCGCGGATCGCGTGCGCCACGGTCTCGCCGATCGCGGTCGCGCGCCGCGGTATTGAGGGCGGGCGAGGGGCTCTCCTCCAGCACCTTCTGGTGCCGCCGCTGCAGCGAGCAGTCGCGCTCGCCGAGATGGATGGCGCGGCCGTTGCCGTCGCCGAGTACCTGGATCTCGATGTGGCGCGGCTGCTGCAGGTATTTCTCGAGATAGACCGCGTCGTCGCCGAACGCGGCCTTGGCCTCCGCGCGCGCGGTCGCGAGCGCGACCGACAGGTCCGCCGGCGTGCGCGCCACCTTCATGCCGCGCCCGCCGCCGCCGGCGGCGGCCTTCACCAGCACCGGAAAGCCGATGTCGCGCGCGATCGCCGCCGCGTCGGCGTCGGAGCCGACGCCGGCATCCGAGCCCGGCACCACCGGAATGCCGAGGCGCTTGACGGTGCGCTTGGCCTCGATCTTGTCGCCCATCAGGCGGATATGCTCGGGCCGCGGCCCGATGAAGTGCACGCCGTGCTCGCCGAGGATTTCGGCGAAGCGCGCGTTCTCCGACAGGAAGCCGTAGCCCGGATGCACGGCGTCGGCGCCGGTGATCTCGCAGGCGGCGAGCAGCGCCGGAACGTTGAGATAGCTGTCGCGCGCGGGCGGCGGGCCGATGCACACGCTTTCGTCGGCAAGCCGCACGTGCATCGCGTCGGCGTCGGCGGTCGAATGCACCGCGACCGTCGGAATGCCGAGCTCCTTGCAGGCGCGCAGCACCCGCAGCGCGATCTCGCCGCGATTGGCGATCAGGATCTTTTCGAACATCAATCGCTCCGGGGCCGTCATGCCCCGTCTCCGGATCGATGCTTCGCACCGTCCGAGGACAGGCTCCAGCGGGGCATCCAGTACTCTGTGCGTGAACCATCATGCGCGGTGCCGGTCCCGAACTCGGTGGCTACTGGATTGCCCGCTTTGGCGGGCGATGACGAAAGAGAATTACTCGATGATCATCAGCGGTTCGCCGAACTCGACCGGCTGGGCGTCCTCGAACAGGATCTGCGTCACGGTGCCGGCGCGCGGCGCCGGGAATCTGGTTCATCGTCTTCATCGCCTCGATGATGAGCAGCGTGTCGCCGGCCTTCACGCGGCTGCCGATGTCGACGAACGGCTTGGCGCCGGGCTCGGGCGAGCGATAGGCGGTGCCGACCATGGGCGAGAGCACGACGCCCGGATGCTTGCCGCGGGCTCGACCTGACGCTCCGTCGCGCCGGCCTGCACGCGCGGCGCGGGACCGGCGGGCGCCGCCGCATAGGTCGCCGCCGGCGACGCGGCGCGCGCGACGCGCACGCGCCGGCCCGCCTCCTCGATCTCGATTTCGGTGAGGCCGGTCTCGTCCAGCAGCCTGGCGAGCGAGCGGACCACGTCCTCGTCGGGCGCGGTCGGCGGCCGGTCTTGTTCGGGTCGCGCGCCACGGCTACTTGCTCCTCGTTCGCCGGTGAGGGCCGCCAGCCCGGCGATCGCCAGCGCATAGCCCTCGATGCCGAAGCCGCAGATCACGCCCTTGGCGGCCTTGGAGACGTAGGAAGGTTGCCGGCAATCCTCGCGCGCGTGGATATTGGTGATGTGCACCTCGATCGCCGGCAGGCGCACCGCCAGCAGGGCGTCGAGGATGGCGACCGAGGTGTGGGTATAGCCGGCCGGATTGATCACGATGCCGATCGCCTTCTTGGCGGCCGCCTCCTGGATCCAGTCGACGAGCTCGCCCTCGTGGTTGGACTGGCGGAACTCGACCGTCCAGCCGAACCGCTTCGCCTCGGCGCGCGCGAGCTTCTCGACATCGGCCAGGGTCGCGCGGCCGTATTTTTCCGGCTCGCGCGTGCCGAGCAGATTGAGGTTCGGCCCGTTGAGGACGTAGACGGTGTGAGGCATGGAGTTTCGCCGCGATCCGAAGGCCCGAGGCGATCGACCTGGTACCCCCGCCGCGCCCGGCGTCCGAGTTATAGGGGCCCGGGCGGGCGAGGGGAAGCGGGCCGTGCGCAGCCGCGCCGCCCGTGCGCCGCTCAGGAGCAGGTCGCCTTGCCGCAGCGCGCCATGTTGACCTTCTCCTTGAGCGCGTCGAGGCCGACCGCGCCGACCACGACGTCCGAGCCGACCACATAGCTCGGCGTGCCGTTGAGTCCGAGCGCCTCGGCGAGCTTGATGCTCTCGTCGATCGTCGCGCGCACCTCGTCGCTCGCCATGTCCTTCTCGAGCCGCGCCATGTCGAGGCCGGCCTCCTTGGCGGCGGCGAGCGCGCGCGCCTTGTCGGCCTGGCCGCGGCCGCCCAGCAGCGTCTGATGGAAATCGAGGTATTTCTTGCCGCTTGTCCTGCATGCGCACCGCGACCGCGACCTGCGCGGCCTCGACCGAGCCCGGGCCGAGCACCGGGAACTCCTTGAGCACGACGCGGAGCTTGCCGTCGCCCTTCATGATCTCGGTGAGGTCCGACGAGCGCGCGCTTGCAGTAGCCGCAATTGTAATCGAAGAACTCGACCAACGTGACGTCGCCCTGCGGATTGCCGACCGTCACCTGGCGCGGCGAGTTGAACAGCGCCTCGGAATGGTTCTTGATCGCGGTCTTGGCCTTTTCGGCCTCGGCGAGCTGCTTGCGCTTGTCGAGCTCGGCCATCACCTCCTCCAGCACCTCCGGATGGGCGAGCAGGTAGTCCCGGATGATCGTGCTCGATCTCGCCGCGTTGCGGCTCGGAGAAAGCTCTGCGCCCTGTCGGCGCCGGCAGCATCAGCAGGGCGGCCGTGGCGGCGGCGGCGAGCAGGCGACGGGGTCATCATCATCGGGTTCTTCCTTTGTGGCGGCGTGGTCTTTCGGGAACTCATTGGCGCGATGCCGGCATTGGGCGGCTTGAAGCTGGCGATGTCGTCGGCCTTGACCCAGCCGGGCGAGCCGACCGGAAAACGCGTCTTGGCGCGGGTGGCGAGCTGGCGGGCGGTCTTGTAGTCGCCGCGCGTGAAGGCCGCCTGGGCGGAGGCGAGGTCGGCCTGCGCGAGGTCGCCCTTGCGGCCGTAGGCCATGGCGAGATGGTCGTAGCCGTCGGAGATGTCGGGGTCGCGCGTCACCGCGGTGCGCAGATCGCGATCGCCTCGTCGGCGAGCGCCGGATCTGTTGGTCGCGATCAGGGCCTGGCCGAGCATCACCTGGATCAGCGCCGGGTTGGGGGCGAGCGGCGATCGCGTGGCGCAGCGGCGCGAACGGCCTCGGCGGGGCGGCCGCCTTCGAGCAGCGCCTGGCCCTTGAGCTCGTAGAAATAGGGATTGCTGGGCTGCGTCTGGATCAGGCTGTCGATCTGCGCGATCGCGTCGCGCATATCGCCGTGGCGGTAGGCCGAGATCGCGCGGGCGTAGCGGGCCGGCAGGCTGGTGTCGCTCAGCGGATAGCGGCGCGCCACCGTGTCGGGCGCGCTCCAGGAAGCCGTAGAGCTTGGCCCGCATCATGTCGTGGCGCAGCTGCAGCTCGGGCGGATCCTTCTTGTCCCAGTACGGGCTCGTCCGCGGCGATCTCCTCCAGCGCGGCGATGCGCTCGGTCGGCATCGGATGCGACTGCACGTAAGGGTCGACGTATTGCGAGGCGAACAGCACCTGGTCGGCGAAACGCTTGAAGGTGTCGTACATGCCCTTGGCCGACTGGCCGGTCGCGGTCGAGGAACTTCACGCCGGCGCGGTCGGCCTGCTCTTCCTGCTGGCGCTGATAGGCGAGCAGCGAGCGCATCATCATGCTCTGCGGCGCCAGCAGCGCCGCCGCGGCCGGATTGCCGCCGACGCTGCCGCTGTGCGCGCCCGCCACCACGGCGCCGATCCCGAGCAGCATGGCGAGGATCGCGAGCGGTCTGCGCATTGGCGAGCTCGGCGCGCAGCTTGCTCAGATGGCCGCCGGCGATGTGGCCGGTCTCGTGCGCGAGCACGCCGATGATCTGGTTCGGCGTCTGCGACTCCATCAGCGCGCCGGCATTGACGAAGATGCGCTTGGCGTCGACCACGAAGGCGTTGAACGTGCGGTCGTTGATGATGACGACGCGGATGTTCTGCTGGGCGAGGCCGGCGGCGCGCAGGATCGGCTGGGTATATTCGCGCAGCAGCTGCTCGATCTCGGCGTCGCGGATGATCGGCAGGCCCTTGGGAATATCCTGCGCGCGCACCGGACGCGTTGCCGGCCGCGAGCGCGCAGGCGGTCAGGACCGCGATCGAGCGCGAGGCTCGCACGGATCCGGCGCTGCTTGACAGGTTGTGCTTCTGCCATCATTCCCAATGGGTCTTCAACAACGCGCCCGTGCGACAAAGCTCATGTGACAAGACTCATCTGAACCGATCTGACCAAGCTCACATGACCAAACTTATGTGACCAAGCTAGGGACGCCGCCGGGCGCGGTCAACGAACACCGTCGAGGCCCGCGCTGGGTTGCGGGGGTCGCATGCCATTGCGGGGGCCCCGGTCGGGGTGGCGTTTCGAGCCGCAAGGCATTGAGTCTGCTGGCGGTTCGGGTCGAGGCCCGGAGTCCGGACGGCGCAACCGGACCGCCCGCATGGGCGATAGACCAAGCGGGCAAATACGGCAACAGCGCGGCGGGTACCTCACTCATATGTGTTCGACTGAAGGGTGGTGAAAATGCGCGAATCCGGGAGGCAGCCGATGATGCCGTCGGTGCGCAGCAATGTGCCGCCATTCATGGTCATGGACGTGATGGCGGCGGCCGCGCGGCTCGAGGCCGCCGGCACCCACGTCATCCACATGGAGGTGGGCCAGCCGGCCGCGCCGGCGCCCGCGACCGCGCTCGCCGCCGCGCGCGCCGCGCTCGCGGGGCGGATCGGCTATACGGAGACGCTCGGCATCCCGTCGCTGCGCGGCGCGCATCGCGCGCCACTACGCGCGAGCGCTACGGCGTCGACATCGACCCCGCGCGCGTCGTCGTCACCACCGGCTCGTCGGCCGGATTCATGCTGGCGTTCCTGGCCCTGTTCGAGCCGGGCGACCGGGTGGCGATCGCGAGCCCCGGCTATCCGCCCTATCGTCACATCCTCACGGCGCTCGGCTGCGAGCCGGTGCTGATCGAGACCACCGCGGCGACGCGCTGGGCGCTCACCGGCGACGCGCTGCTGGCGGCTCATCGCGCGCACGCCCGCTCGCGGGCGTGCTGGTCGCGAGCCCGGCCAATCCGACCGGCACCATGATGACGGCGGACGCGCTCGCGGACCTGATCGGCGCCGCCGAGGGCGCCGGCATCCGCTTCATCTCCGACGAGATCTATCACGGCCTCGACTACGCGTTCGCGGCCGCGACCGCGGCGCAATTCTCCGAGCGGGCGATGATCATCAACTCGTTCTCGAAATACTTCTGCATGACCGGCTGGCGGATCGGCTGGATGGTGGTGCCGGAGACGCTGGTGCGCCCGATCGAGCGGCTGCAGCAGAACCTCTGCGATCTCGGTGCCGACGCTGTCGCAGATCGCCGCCGAGGCCGCCTTCGACGGGCGCGCCGAGATGGAGGCGGTCAAGCACGGCTACGAGGACAACCGGCGGATCCTGGTCGACGGGCTGCCGGCGGGCGGGGCTCGACCGCTTCCTGCCGGCGGACGGCGCCTTCTATCTCTATGCCGACGTCTCGCGCTTCACCGACCGACAGCCACGACTTCGCCCAGCGCATGCTGGCCGAGGCGCATGTGGCGGTGACGCCGGGCGTCGACTTCGATCCGGCGCATGGCCGCGAGTTCATCCGCCTGTGCTATGCGTGCTCGCGCGCCGACACGCAGGCGGCGGTGGAGCGGATCGGGCGCTGGCTGGGCGGGCGGTGAGGCGGGTCGCCCGGAACAGATCGCTTCAAGTCGCAGCGATCCTGCTCGTCTGGTTCGCGCGCTCGATCGGGATGACTTTTCTTCGAATCGTCATCCCGTTCTAGCTTATTGTTGGAGCATGATCTTTTCCGAAAACCGGTGCCCACTTTTCGGGATCATGCTCTACCGCAGCGCCGCCGCGATATTGCCGCCGTCGACCGTGGTGACGTCGGCGGTGGTCTTGAGCGCCAGCGCCTGCGCCAGAAACGCCTGCGCGACGTCCTCCGCCGTCGACCTCGCGCCCGAGCAGATTGCCGCTCATGTAGTCCTTCTCGGACAGGCCGCGCGCCTGCGAGCGCTGCGTGATCATCTCGTCGGTGAGGAGGCCGGAGCGGATGCGGTCGGCATTGACGGCGTTGGCGCGGATGCCGTCGGCCCCGTAGTCGAGCGCGTATTGGCGCACCAGGAACAGCGTCGCGGCCTTCGGCAGCCCGTAGGGACCGAAATTCGGCCCCGGGTTGACCGCCTGCTTCGAAACGTTGAACAGCAGGCAGCCGCCGGTGCCCTGCGCCAGCATGATGCGCACCGCGTTCTGGGCGACGCGCTGGTGGCCGTAGAAATTCAGCTCGAAACTTTTGCGCAAGACCGCTTCGTCGACCTCGCCGATGCGGCCCTGCCAGGCCGCGCCGGCATTCGACACCACGATGTCGACCCCGCCGAACGCCTCGACCACGCGGTCGAAGGCGGCCCGCACCGACGCGGCGTCGGTCACGTCGCAGGCGACCGCGAGCGCGCCGCCGCCGATGGCGGCCGCAGCCGCGCGCGCCGCGCTCTCGTCGACATCGAGCAGCGCGACCTCGGCGCCCGCCGCCGCGAACGCCTTGGCGGTGGCGGTCGCCGATCGCGCCGCCGGCGCCGGTGATCGCCGCGATCTGGCCGGCGAGCGGCAGCTCCTTGGCGCTGCCGAGCTTGGCCTGCTCGAGCGACCAATACTCGACATCGAACATGTCGGCCTCGCAGATCGACTCGAAGCGGCCGATCGCTTCGGCATCCGTGATGGTCGCGATCGCCGCCTCGGCCAGGTCGGCGGCGACCTTCGCGTCCTTCTTGGAGCGCCCGAGGCCGAACAGGCCGAGACCGGGCACCAGCACCACGCGGGGCAGGGGGTCGAGCATCCGCTTGATCCCGCCGACGCGCGTATTGTTGCGGGCGAAATAGGCCTGGTAGTCCGCGATGAAACGCAGCGACCGCCGCCGCGGCCTGGCGCTTGAATTCGTCCGTCTCGCCGTCCTGCGGGGCTGAGACGAGCAGCGGCCAGTTCTTGGTGCGGATGGTGTGGTCCGGCGTCACCACGCCGGCCTCGGCCGTAGCGCGCGACATCGGCGCCATTGACGAAATTCCTGATCGCCTCGTTGGTGCGGAAATCGAGGATCAGCCGCCGCCAGGCGCCTTCGTGGCGTCGGTCCGCGAGGCTGCAGGCGCCGCGCACGATCGGCGCCACGCTCGGCAAGTCGGCGCGCAGCTCTGCGGCAACTGCGCGGTGACGAACACCGCCTTGCGGTTGCGCCGCAGGCGCGCCTCGGCGAGCGACACCATCTCGATCATGCGCTCATAGGCCTCGCGCGCGCTCGCGCCGAAGGTGAAGATGCCGTGCTTGTGCAGGATCAGTCCCTCGACCTGCGGCGTTGCCTCGAACACCTCGGCGGATTTCTTGGCAAGCCGCGAAGCCCGGCATGATGTAGGGCACGATGCCCATGCGTCCGTCATAGACCTCGGCGCAGATTGTTTCGCCGTCCGGCTGGTCGATGAGGCTCAGGATCGCGACCGAATGGGTGTGGTCGACGAATTTGTGCGGCACGAAGGCGTGCAGCAGCGTCTCGACCGACGGATTGGGCGCCATCGGATCGATCAGATTGGCGCGCTGGAAGCGCACCATCTCCTCGTCCGAGACCGCCTCGCGCGCGCGCAGCGCGAGCAGCGGCGCGAGCCGCACCGCCGGCAGGCCGGCCGGCTCCATGGTGCCCATGTCCCAGCCGGTGCCCTTGACGCAGAGCACCTCCGTGTCCTGCCCGAGCAGGTCCGGAACCAGCGTCTTGACCGAGGTGTTGCCGCCGCCGTGCAGCACGAGCGCGGGTCCTGGCCGAGCAGCCGCGTGGTGTAGACGCGCAGCGCCAGGTCGGACCCGACGCCCTGCCGGGCGTAGCGATCGACCAGGGCCTCGGCGTCGCGCTCGACGTAGCGGCTGTGCATCCTTTGGTCTCCGCAGCCCGCGCCGATCGCCCGACCACGACGCTCGGCGCGCCGCGATCCGGTTTCTGGCGCCATGCCGCCCGAACTCAGCCGCCCATGAGCCGCTTCGCCCACCAGCCGGTACGGCGCGGCTTGCCGTCGTCGTCTTGCGATTGATCGGGCGTCTCGGGCGCGGCCGCGGAGCGTGCGGGCATCACCGGTTCGGGCGCGCTCGGCGCCGAAGCCGGCACCGAATAGTGCGGCGCCTCGTCATCGATCGGGAACCGCACCGGCTCGCGCACGGTCGAGCGGCGCCGCGGCGGTTCGGACGCCGGCGGCTCGGCCCGCCCGAATTCGGGCTCGCGCGGCGCGGACGCCCTCGGGGCGGCGGGTTCCATTCTTTCGGTCGCGACCGGCGGGCCGCCGAAATCCGCGACCGCGTCGGCGAGCTCGGGCTCGATCGCGCCATGCTCCACCGTGCCGTGTTCCATCGCGCCATGTTCCGGCGCGCCTTGTTCCGTCGCGCCATGTCTCCGACTCGGGCCTTGGGCATGATCGGGGGCGAACTTTTCCTCGCCCTCGCGATCGCGCCGGTTGCGACGGCCGCCCCGGCGTCCGCGCCGGCGGCGCCGGCGCAACTCGCCCTCGCCATTGAGGTCGCCATTGAGGCTGCCTTGCGGCTGCGGTGCGCGCGGCTCGCCGGGCGCGGCCTGCATGTTCGCGCCGACGTCTTCGTCCTCGGCAGACTCCTGATCTTCGGGCGCGCCCGCTTGTCCGGCAACCGTCTCGGCGACTCGATGGACCGCCCTCGCGCGGCTCGCCCCGCCGTCCGCGCCGCCTTCGCCGCCGGCGTCGTCGCCGCCGTCGGCCGATTCGCCCGCTTCGTGATCGCCGGCTTCGCGTTCGCCCGCGTCGCGAGGTTCGCCTTCGAGCGCGGCAGCTTCGGCGCTTTCCTCGCCCTCGGAGGACTCCTCGTCCTCGGTCTCGTCCTCTTCGGCCTCTTCCTCCTCGACGAACGGTTCCTCGTCCTCGGGCTCGAGGAGCGGCGCAACGGCGCCGGCAGCGCGGCCGCGATCGCGCGCGCCTGCTCGACGGCTGTGCACCTGCTCGCCGCGCTCGATCACGAACGGCGGCTGCCCGCCCATCGTGGCGTCGGCGGTGATCGTGATGGTGATGCGGAAGCGCTCCTCGAGCTCGCGCAGATGCGCGCGCTTGTGGTTGAGCACGTAGAGCGCGATGTCGGAGCGGGTGCGCACGATCAGATTGTGCGTCGCGCCGCGCAGCAGCGTCTCCTCGATCATGCGCAGCACCTGCAGCGCGACCGAGGAGACCGAGCGCACGTGGCCGGTGCCGCCGCAATGCGGGCATTTGTCGGTCGAGCTTTCCAGCACGCTGGTGCGGATGCGCTGGCGCGACATCTCCATCAGGCCGAAATGCGAGATGCGGCCGACCTGGATGCGGGCGCGGTCGTTCTTGAGGCATTCCTTGAGACGGCGCTCGACCGAACGGTTGTTGCGCTTCTCGTCCATGTCGATGAAGTCGATGACGATCAGGCCGGCGAGGTCGCGCAGGCGAAGCTGGCGCGCGATCTCCTCGGACGCCTCGATATTGGTCTTGAGCGCGGTGTCCTCGATGTGATGCTCGCGCGTGGCGCGCCCGGAATTGACGTCGATCGCGACCAGCGCCTCGGTCTGGTTGATCACGATGTAGCCGCCCGAGCGCAACTGCACGATCGGCGAGAACATGGCGTCGAGCTGGCTCTCGATGCCGTAGCGCGTCAAGAGCGGCTGGCTCTCGCGGTAGGGCTTCACGTTCTTGGCATGGCTCGGCATGAGCATGCGCATGAAGTCCTTGGCCTCCGTATAGGCGTCTCGCCGGCGACGATCACCTCGTCGATGTCCTTGTTGTAGAGGTCGCGGATCGAGCGCTTGACCAGCGAGCCTTCCTCGTAGACCAGCGTCGGCGCCGTCGACTTGAGCGTCAGGTCGCGCACCGTCTCCCACACGCGGCAGCAGATATTCGAAGTCGCGCTTGATCTCGGTCTTGGTGCGCGCGGCGCCCGCGGTGCGCAGGATCACGCCCATGCCTTCCGGCACCTCGAGTTCCTGGGCGACCTCCTTGAGGCGCTTGCGGTCCTGGACGCTGGTGATCTTGCGGCTGATGCCGCCGCCGCGCGCGGTGTTCGGCATCAGCACCGAATAGCGGCCGGCGAGCGACAGATAGGTCGTCAGCGCCGCGCCCTTGGTGCCGCGCTCCTCCTTGACGACCTGCACCAGCATGATCTGCCGGCGCTTGATCACCTCCTGGATCTTGTACTGGCGGCGCAGGCGCGGCGTGCGGTCGGGCACTTCCTCGATCGCGTCGGCGCCGCCGACCGATTCGACGATCTCTTCTTCCTCGCCGTCGCCGCCGCCGTTCCCCGACGCTTCGCCGTTGCCGTCGCCCGTTGTGTTCCTGGTTGCGTTCGCGCTGGTCGGCGTTGCCTTCCTGGTTGCCTTCGCTGCGTGGTCGCGGCCGCCGTCGTTCTTCCGAAGCCGCACCCGCGTCCGCGGCGTCGTCAGGCTGGCGGTCGTAGGTCTCGTCGGACCGCTGCTCGGCCGCCTCGTAGGGGGCGTTCTCCGCGGTCTCGGCTGCGCGCTGTTCGTTCTCGCCCGCCGGTTGCTCCGCCTGGCCGCGTCGGCTCGGCGCTGGCGGTCGGCCGTCGTGTCGCCGCCGGCCTCCGAGGCGCCGCTGATGGGCCTCGCCTTCGGTGGTGTCGCCGGCCAGCGGTTCGCTCTGCACGGCGTCGCGACTCGCGCCCGTGCCGAGCGCTGGTGCGGCCGGTTGTGCCGCGCGGCGCCGCCGCCGCCGGCGCGGCGGTCGGCCTCCGCCTCGGCGTCGCGATGGGCGCGCTCTTCCTCGTCGATCAGCGCCTGCCGGTCGGCGACCGGGATCTGGTAGTAGTCGGGATGGATTTCGCTGAACGCCAGGAAGCCGTGGCGGTTGCCGCCGTAATCGACGAACGCCGCCTGCAGCGACGGCTCGACGCGCGTGACCTTGGCGAGATAGATGTTGCCGCGAAGCTGCTTGCGGCTAGCCGACTCGAAGTCGAATTCCTCGACCCGATTGCCACGCAGCACGACCACCCGGGTCTCCTCCGGATGGGTCGCGTCGATAAGCATTTTGTTGGCCATTGACCTGTCTCTTGGCGGCGCGGCTGGGCGCGCTCGTCCGGCGCCGGAGCGGCGGCGGGCCGAGGACGTGATGAGACGCACCGAATTGTGGGTTGAAACGATAGGACCGGCCGTGCGGCGATGCAACGGACGCGAATGCGCAGCCTGGCGGCGACGCATTAGGACCTCGTTGGGCATCCTCGGCATGACCCGGTGACCTGTATTGAGCGGCAACGCCGAACGGGCGCTGCCTTAGATTGTATTGTGCTGGCGGTATCTCGTGCGCACGGACATCGCGACCGCAGGCGCATTCCGGTCATCCTTCGAAAGAGGCATCGGCTGCAGCCGACCATCCGCCACCCGCCGCCTCCTGCGGCATTGTTTCTGCGGGGTCGATAGCTCAAGCGTGCTCGGATGCCCGAACGCGGCAAAACCGGAACTCTGGAATCGCCAGCAACCCCTACATAAGGTGCAGGCGGGGGATTTGGCAAGCCAAGCGCTCCCTCTCGGGCCAGTATATTGGGCGTTCAGCGGAATTTCGCAGCATTCCGCCGCGCCACAGGCGCATTTCGGCCACGGTTGTGGGCGGTTTCCGGCGCGGGTCAAGATTCGGTTAACCACGCGGCCCTATTGGAGTATGAGGGGCCGGCGGACCAAAAAGGGGCCTGAGATTTGGTGGCGAAGCGCGCGACAAGCCTGGCGGGGTGCGTGCTCGGCTTGCTGCTGGCCGGCGATTCGCGCCTGTCGCCGGACAGGCCTCCCGGCGACGCCGCGAGCGGCGACTCGCCGGTCGCGACCGAGGTCCGGGTCGGCGGCGACGCCAAGCAGACCCGCTTCGTGGTCGATCTTTCCCGCAGATCGAGATGCGCGCCTTCACGCTCGCCGATCCGTACCGGGTCGTGATCGACCTGCCGCAGGTGACGTTTCCAGTTTCCGCCCAAGACCGGCGAGCGCGGCCGCGGCCTGGTCAAGGCCTTCCGCTTCGGGCTGGTGATGCCGGGCGGCTCGCGCATCGTGCTCGACGTGACCGGGCCGGTGCGGGTCGAAAAGGCCTTCGTGCTCGACGCGTCCGACGGCCAGCCGGCCCGGCTCGTGCTCGATCTCGTGGCGTCGACCGCGAAACCTTCCTGCGCGCGGCCGCGGTCGACAACCGGGTCGCGCGGCCGAGCGCGCCAAGAAGACCGAGCCGCCCTCGAATCCAGCGGCGATCCACGCCCGATCGTCGTGCTCGATCCGGGCCATGGCGGCATCGACACCGGCACGAAGGCGTCGAGCGGGCGAGATCGAAAAGACGCTCGTGCTCGATTTCGCCGCCATGTTGCGCGACAAGCTGGAAAAAACCGGCAAGTACCGGGTGGTGATGACGCGGACCGACGACAGTTTCGTGCCGCTGGCCGATCGGGTGCGCTTGGCGCGTTCGCGCAAGGCCCAGCTCTTCATCTCGATCCATTGCGACGCGCTGGCGCGCGGCGACGGCGAAGCGCAGGGCGCGACCATCTACACGCTCTCGGACCAGGCCTCCGACGCCGAGGCGGCGCGGCTGGCCGACGCGGAAAACCGGGCCGACGTGATCGCCGGCGTCGACCTGTCGGTCGAGCCCGACGACATCGCCGACATCCTGATCGACCTCGCCCAGCGCGAGACCAAGACCTTCTCGCTGCATTTCGCCCGCACCTTGGTCGGCGAGCTGAAGGTCGCGGCGCGGATGCACAAGCATCCGCTCAAGTCGGCGGGCTTCCGCGTGCTCAAGGCGCCGGACGTGCCCTCGGTGCTGATCGAGCTCGGCTACGTGTCGAACCACCAGGACCTCAAGCAACTGATGTCGGACAACTGGCGCATGCGCGCGGGCGACGCGATCGTGCAGGCGGTCAACACCTACTTCACCACCCGGATCGCCGGCGGGGCTCGGCGGCCGTTGAGCCGGAGACGGAAAAATCGGATGGCGCAGCCTCAGTTTGACCATAAAACCGGGCGACCAAAGCCTTGCGGCGGCGTCGTTTCCGGGCGGCGACCCGCAATGCCAAGGGGCGCCGCGATAGCGTGTGTGACTTCGGGGCCGGCTGTTCGCACAGGGGCGGCCGGGTGTCTGCCGGTGCGGAATTGACGGACATCGCGCGATGAGGCTGCTCCTTCGCTTCTTCGGATTCCTGTTCGCGGTCGGGACCATCCTGTTCCTGGTCGGCATCGGCGCGGCCGCCGGCCTGATCTGGCATTTCTCCAAGGACTTGCCGGACTATTCGCAGCTGCAGGATTACGAGCCGCCGGTGATGACGCGCGTGCACGCGTCCGACGGCTCGCTGCTTGCCGAATACGCGCGCGAGCGCCGGCTCTATCTGCCGATCCAGGCGGTGCCGAAGCTGGTCATCAACGCCTTCGTGTCGGCCGAGGACAAGAATTTCTACGAGCATGGCGGGCTCGATTTCGGCGGCATCGCCCGCGCCGGCGTGCTCTACCTGCAGAACTACGGCTCCAACCGCCGCCCGCAGGGCGCCTCGACCATCACCCAGCAGGTCGCCAAGAACTTCCTGCTGACCAACGAGGTGTCGTTCGAGCGCAAGATCAAGGAGGCGCTGCTCGCGCTCAAGATCGAGCGCACCTACTCGAAGGACAAGATCCTCGAGCTCTATCTCAACGAGATCTATCTCGGCCTCGGCGCCTACGGGGTCGCGGCCGCATCGCTGCTCTATTTCGACAAGTCGGTGCACGAGCTGACGATCGCGGAGGCGGCCTATCTGGCGGCGCTGCCGAAGGCGCCGACGCTGCTGCATCCGTTTCGTCAGCGCGATCGCGCGATCGAGCGGCGCAACTACGTGATCGATCGCATGGTCGAGAACGGCTACATCAAGCCGCAGGACGGCGAGAAGGCGAAGAAAGAGCCGCTCACCGTCACGCCGCGGCCGACCGGCGCGCACATTTTCGCGGCCGAATATTTCGCCGAGGAAGTGCGCCGCGAGATCTACGAGAAATACGGCGAGAAGAACCTGTACGAAGGCGGCCTGTCGGTGCGCACCACGCTCGACCCGAAGATGCAGGTGATGGCGCGCAAGGCGCTGGCCGACGGGCTGGTCCAATTCGACGAGCAGCAGGGCTATCGCGGCGCGGTCAACAAGCTCGACATCACGGGCGACTGGGGCGTGAAGCTCGCCGACGTGAAGGCGCTCTCCGATATCGGCTGGAAGCTCGCGGTGGTGCTGGAGACGAGCGATCAGTCGGCGCGCATCGGTTTCCAGCCCGGTCGCGAGCCGGGCGGCGCGATCCTGCGCGAGCGTCAGATCGGCATCGTGCCGCTCGAAGGCGTGAAATGGGCGAAGCCGGTCGCGGGCCCGACCAAAGGCAAGACGCCGGTGAAGGTGTCGCAGGTGCTCGAGCCCGGCGACGTCGTCTATGTCGAGCCGCTCGCCGGCAAGGACGGTCAGTTCCGCCTGCGCCAGATTCCGGAAGTGTCGGGCGCCATGGTGGTGATGGATCCCTGGACCGGCCGCGTGCTCGCGATGGTCGGCGGCTTCTCCTTCGACCAGAGCCAGTTCGACCGCGCCACCCAGGCGATGCGCCAGCCGGGCTCGTCGTTCAAGCCGTTCGTCTACGCGACCGCGCTCGACAACGGCTACACGCCCTCGACCGTCGTGATCGACGCGCCGATCGAGATCGACCAGGGGCCGGGGCTCGGCATGTGGCGGCCGGAAAACTATTCGACCGGCAAATTCTACGGTCCGCAGACGCTGCGCTTCGGCATCGAGCAGTCGCGCAACGTGATGACGGTGCGGCTCGCGCAGGACGTCGGCATGCCGCTGATCGCCGAATACGCCAAGCGCTTCGGCGTCTATGACGAGCTGCCGCCCTATCTGTCCTTCGCGCTCGGCGCCGGCGAGACCACCGTGATGCGCATGACCGCGGCCTATTCGATGTTCGCCAATGGCGGGCGCCGGATCACGCCGACGCTGATCGATCGCATTCAGGACCGCTACGGCAAGACCGTCTACAAGCACGACATGCGCGAATGCCGCGCTTGCGACGCGACGAAATGGCAGAACCAGGCCGAGCCGAGCCTGGTCGACCGGCGCGAGCAGGTGCTCGATCCGATGACCGCCTACCAGATCACCTCGATGATGGAAGGCGTGGTCCAGCGCGGCACCGGCACGGTCGTGCGCGAGGTCGGCAAGCCGATCGCCGGCAAGACCGGCACGACCAACGACGAAAAGGATGCGTGGTTCATGTCGTTCACGCCCGACCTCGCGGTCGGCGTCTACATGGGCTACGACAAGCCGCGCCATCTCGGACGCGGCGCCACCGGCGGCCACTTGGCGGCGCCGATCGTGCGCGACTTCTACAAGGTGGCGCTGGCCGACAAGCCCGCGGTGCCGTTCCGCGTGCCGACCGGCATCAAGCTGATCCGCATCGACGCGAAGACCGGAACGCGCGCCGGACCGGGGACGGAACGCGCGATCCTGGAGGCCTTCAAGCCCGGCACGGCGCCGCCCGACAACGTCGCGATCATCGGCATGGGCGGTTCGGATCAGCCAGGCACGGCGTCACGCCCGGATGCGGACCGGGCCGTGCGCTCGGGCACCGGCGGGCTGTATTGACCCGACCTAGGACAGAGTGTGATTGGCCGCGAGCAGCATGAAGGATTGCGGCGGCTTCGGGCCAGTTTGCGACATGCGTTCCGTCATGCGGATTTGGGTCTGAAGGAACGTGACGCGCGCGACCCCAAAATGTCCGAGAAATCCGTAGCTTAATCAGCGCTTCAGCCTCGAAAAATCACTCGCTCCCCCACGAAGACTGATTTGTAAATTGCAACCCGGCGGCGGTAAGTTCCTGGTTGCATTGGCACACGTTGCCTGTGAGAATGCTCCGAACGCGTGTATACCTATGCGGTCCTGAATCTCGTTGGGGGGTTAAGTGATGAGCATACGGACAATCGCGAGGAAGGGTTTGACAGCCTTCTCGTCGTTGATCCGCAAATTGTCGCTTGGAGCAACGGCAGCACTTATCGTGGGCTCGGGCCCAGCCATCTCCTCAACGCCCGAAATCACAGTTTCCAAATCAATCCCCGAACGTGTGAAAGCGGTTCGTGAGCGGATCGCGGACCAGGGCAAGGACGGCACGCGAACGTCACCGCTCCTTTACAAATTGTCGCAGTGGTTTAACTTTCCGAATTTCCCGAATTTCCCGAACTTCCCGAACTTTCCGAACTTTCCGAACTTTCCTAATCGGTGAGCGCCCTCTGTGACGCCGCTCGGCACGATGGAAAGCCAGGCAGCAAGCAAGATCGAAATGCTTGTCTTGCAGGCGACGCCATTCTGCAATCTCGATTGCTCCTATTGCTATTTGCCAAATCGAAACTCAAAGCAGCGCATGAGCGAAGAAACACTCTCGCGGGTCTTCGAGCGCGTCTTCGCCAGTCCTTTTCTGGCCGACGAGATCACGATTCTGTGGCACGCCGGCGAGCCGCTGGTACCGGGCGTGAGCTACTACGAGCGCGCGTTCGGGATCATCGGCCAACTCAAGTCGACGGAGCTGGTTGTTAAGCACAACTTCCAGACCAATGGGACACTGATCAATCAAGAGTGGATCGATTTTTTCAAGGCGGAAAACGTCAAGGTCGGCGTCAGCATCGACGGGCCGGCTGTTCTGCACGACAGGTATCGAAAAACTCGCCGCAACGCAGGTTCATTCGAGCAGGTGATGCGCGGGGTGTGCGCTCTGCAGGACAATGACTTTCCTTTCCATGTCATCACTGTGCTCACACGCGATTCACTAAGCCGTTGCCGCGAACTGTTTGATTTCTACGTCAGCAACCGCATCACAGAGATCGGCTTCAATATTGAGGAGATCGAAGGCGATCATCGAACGTCGTCGCTGCAAGATTGCGACATTGATCGCGAAATTAGGGGGTTCTTCGAGAAATTTCTGGAGCTAATGGATAAGAGCGGTGCTCAACTTCACGTGCGTGAGTTCATGGGCGCGCTATCGGGCATCGCCGACGCTAACAATGTGCACTATGGAAATCCCCTGACGCAGGCGCTGCGCATGGTATCGGTGGGCGTCAACGGCGAGATCAGCACATTTTCGCCGGAACTCCTTGGTTACGCCAGCGAACGACACGGCGAATACGTGTTCGGCAACGTTCACCACAATGAAATTGCGGATGTTCTCATCAACCCCGCCTTCGAAAACGTGAACAAAGAGATCCAGCGCGGATTAGAGCGCTGCCGGGCGAACTGCGACTATTTCGACATTTGCCGTGGTGGAGCGCCGGTTAACAAGCTGTTCGAAAACGGAACCTTCAACTCCTGCGAGACCCTATTTTGCCGTTTGACCAAGAAGGCTGTGATCGATGTTGTCCTGGACCGTATGGAAAGAGCACTTGAATTGGCTCCGTGAGCGCGTGACGGAATCTGCTCTGAGATTCCCCGTGCGGGCGGTAATTGTTTCCATTGCAACAGTTGTAGTTCTGTATCTGGCAATCGATGGCTATCGCACCTGGCCGGCTCCGTGGGACTGGTTGCAGGGCGGCAGCAACGGCCGAATTATCGTCAACAGCCCTACGGTCTACACGCGCCAGCGGTTGGTCAACGACCGGTTGTCGCAAACCACATGGTTGCAGGACCAATTGAAGGCTGCAGACAGCAATTTTCGTAGCGTCGACCGGCTCTATCGAAACAACCTACAGCAAACCTGGGGGGCACAGATATCCCAGGGGGCCGACAAGCCCGATCCCAAGTCGGATCAAGGTACGGAAAACTCGGACAACAAAAAACAAGACCAGACGCAGAGACAAGAGCCGGCGTCCATCCAACCGCTGTCGGTGGAGACCACGACGCCCGCGGAGTTCCGCGCGAAGAACCTCTATCGTGACGAGGTACGTGCTGAGATCACTCAAACTCAGTTGGACGACAGACACGATATCAGCGGAAATACCATTTATCGGTTGGCATTCGATGCCACAATCATTCCAGGTTCACGCCGGGATGCCGTCGCGGGCGTAAGAATTACTCTTAGCCACAAGGCCTTGAAGACCGCCGTCGAAAGCGCCGCGCCAACTCCGGATCGCCCCGCCTTCGACCTCCTATACAGCGAGGACTATGTCAACCTCTACGCCGAATGGCTTCGCTATATGCAAGGCCAAATGATCGCTTCGATTGAAAATATTTCCGCTGGCATCGGAGCCGGAAAAGCCGATCCAAAAACCCGACAACGTCTTGCACAATTCCTGTTGCTAACGATCTGTAATTACAAGTTGCAAATAGAGAACGCGTCTGCCGAGGATTTTGCATGCGATCCGGAATTGGTTGATCAGGGAGACAAGGTGGAGGCCGCGACAAATCAACGAGCAGCCCTTCGTTTCGTGGACGAGCGGATGAAAGTTCACTCCAAGATTCGAGATGACAAGTCAAGAAATGACTTTGAGGGCTTTATGGAAAGCCTTCTCAGCGAAGAGGCGGCATACAAGGATGTCAAGGAAGCTGACAAGGCTGGCAAGGAATCTGAAAAAAAGCGGCGGGTTCAGCGTTATTACCAGCAAGCACGATTGTTCTGTCGGCGCGGCAATCTGAGCGAATTTGACCTCGGTAACGTTTTCTCCGAACTGCAGCCTCTCTTTACGCCAAAAGCGTTGCAGCCGCCGATGTTTAATTCAAGAATGGAATGTCCATACTTTTACGAACTTCCAGGAGAACGCCTCAAGTTAGGCGTTCTGATTTACAGTGAGCTTATCCGCTTGAAACAAAGTATGCAGGATAAAGGGAGCCCCGTTTCCGATATTGAGAAAGAACTGGAGCGCAACCAGATATGCCCGTTAGACAATAAAGACCCGGAAGGCCAGGCGCTCTGCTGGTATGCCGAACAGCAAGCAGCCGCGCGATGTTTTGCGGTCGATTTTATCAAGAGTAATCTTAATCGCTTTCCGACACGTTGGAACAACATCGATTATTTTTTAAAACTGGAGTCGGCAGGCAGGGAGACCGGCGAATGCAATCTGTTGGTTTCAGAGACAATTAATCCGAGGAAAACTATCGAGGAGTTAAAGTATATTTTGAACGAAAATACCGAGGCTTTTGCGTACAGTGTCGCGCCGAAAAACTTCACCGAGAACGTCTCGACGGCGTCTGAGACGCGCGACCGCTTTGAGCTTCTCGCTCGATTTGGAAACTCCAGTGCGACCAATGTCAGTGCGATCGCTAGCCAGATGTTGCAGCGTTCGATCCAGATGCAGGCGGTTTTGGCTCATCCTGTGGTGGTGGGATTTAGTTCCGGTACAAAAATGCCTGAAGTCATTCCGCATCCACATACGTCTGCCAATGATCGCTTCTACCATCCCCTAAACGCGGGTAGGAAGACGACGGCTATTCGTGAGGTCGAAGTCGGCTGGGTTATTGCGCCTCGAATGCGGGAGCGCGGGCTTGAACAGATTGACAACCAGTATGCTCTGACGACTGTTGTGTCCATTCCAAGCTGGTGGCGCTCGATCGAACTGGACGTTGAAACTTGCTGGCTTCCACGAGAGCGCCTGACCGCGATCGGATCAAGTCAGGAGGGTACTCCGACGATATGTGAAGGGGTTGAAAAGTCAGCCGCAAAAAAGGCGGTAGTTCGGTTGCCCGGCGCGATTGGGGAGCTTTCACGCAAGTTGGGGTTTGATGTGCTGCAGGAGCCGGCATTGTACTTGAGCGATAATCCGGTTCAGGTGCTGGAAATCGGCCAACCCGGCTCGTTGTTGTTACGAGGCGCGCGGCTGTGGCGCAGCACCGAAGTCACACTTGGGTCACAAAAGGCAAGCAACATTGTTGTTCTGCCGAACATGGACGGGATCGTCGCCGGATTCAAATGCGTCCTGCCTCAACTGAGCAATGGCGGATATGACGGACGTCCCATCCCGATAAACGCCTTCGTTTGGACTAGCGAGGGCGTAACGACTGGAGCGCCGGTGCTACTGCTTTGGCCAGGTCAGAATGCGTCTCCTCCAACTCCGGGCAGCGCGCCCATACCTCCGCCTATTGATCGTCCTCCAACTAAAGATGCGATCCCGGCGGTTCCCAGCGCGTCCAATCAGCAATTACTGGCAGATGCTGCTGCTCCAGTTCATGAAAATTCACCTGCGTCGGCTACTGCCTCTCCGGTTGCTCCCCGTACCAGCAATACGCTGGTTGTGAGCGCCAACTCCACACCAAATTCCAAGTCCAACAATCAACCCGGGCGCGACACTGACATCTTGAAATCGGGTCAAATCAAGTGGTGTCCAGAATTGTTTCCAAAATCATCGAATCCCTGATCGATTGCTGCCCTGCGCCAGGATGGTGGACTCTCATTGGCCCGACGTTGTCGGCGGCGACGGCCCAATGCGGCAACGCCAGTGCCAATAACGTTGTGGTGCGGAGCACGGCGCAGCGATGCGGCTTCAATTGGGGACGGATGTCGGCGATCCGCTTGCAATCTTCGATTTTCTGATCGCATTCGATCCTTGCCTTCTTGAGGCGCTCGCCCTGACTCTTTGGATCGTCAGAAAAATCCTTCGGATTCAATGTACGTAGGTTGATCTTGACGTTTGGAAAAAAGGCAACGCGTCTCAGACGGTTCATGACCGCACGTTGGGCTATCCGGCCCGCGCCATCGTGGTAGAATCCCTCCCGGCGGCCTGCCGCCGGCACCTTTGGGGGAGAGGGTTCATGACATATTGCATGCGCTTGACGGCATGGCCGTCCCTGGTCCGCTTGCTCGCGATCGTGCTGGCGGCCTCCGCCTGCCCGGCGCGCGCCGAGACGCTGCTCGAACGCGGCAGCTATCTGGTGAACGCGGTGATGGCCTGCGACGGCTGCCATACCCCGCGGCAGGGCGGCGCCTTTGCGATGGAGCGCCGATTCTCGGGCGGATCGCAGACCTGGAACACGCCCGCCTATACGGTCAAGGGCGCCAACATCACGCCCGATCGCGACACCGGGATCGGCGCCTGGAACGACGACGACCTCAAGCGCGGGTTGACCCAGGGCGTTCGCCCGAGCGGGATTCCGCTCGCCCCGCAGATGCCGTTCGTGTTCTACAAAATTCTGACGCCGCGCGACCTCGACGCGGTCGTCGCCTATATCCAGTCGGTTCCCGCTGTTCGCAACGAGGTGCAGACGCCGAGCTACAAGGCGGAGATGAAGTTCGCTCTCGTACCGGGCGGCGAGAAGCCGATGGCCGAGGAGGCCTTGCGCGATCCGGTCAAGCGCGGCTTCTATCTCGCGACCATCGGCCACTGCATGGAATGCCATGCGCGTCGCCCCGACGGCGTGCAGGACTTTGCCAACTGGTTCGGCAAGGGCGGCTTCGAATTCCGCGACACCTGGGGGACGGCGGTGGCGCGCAACATCACGTCGCATCAGACGGCGGGCATCGGTGCCTGGAGCGACGCGGAAATCAAGCGCGTGCTGGTCGAGGGGATCGGCCGCGACGGGCGCGTGCTCAAGCCGCCGATGGCGCGCCAGATCTACTTCAAGCACATGACCGGCGACGATATCGGCGCGATCATCGCCTGGCTCCGCACGCTCCCGCCCCTCGAATAAGTGGTCGCGCCCTCAAGGGCATCGCGACATCCACGGCGTGGGCGCTCCGCTCGCCGTGATCCGGCCGTCCTTCACGAGGGTTCGGCCGGCATTCTCGCCGTCGAGCGGCCGGTTCGCCATGGTGCGCAGCCTGCCGTTTTCCATTGCCATCACGAGGTCCTGGGTGGTCTTGCGGTTGAGCCTGATGCGGATCGACACCTGGTCGTCGGCGATACGCTCGGCCGCGAGGACCTCGTAGAAATTCTCGCTGAAGTCCTTGCCGAACTCCTCCCTGAAGCCGACCGCGCCGCTCGCCGTGACGGACGTCGTTCGCAGGCTGTTGCCCGGCGTCGGCGGCTGGTCGCAATGGGCCGACCAGCGGCCGAAAAAGCCGAAATCCTCCAATACCTGCCGGGGGGAATCCGCGGCCGCGATGATCGGGGCGGCGCGACCGGCGGCGGCCATCAGGACGACCGTCAGCACGGCTGTCAGGATCGTGGCTCGGGCGAACTCCATGGCGTGCCTTGGCATCGGACCCGCATTGTAGGGGGCAATGCGTGCCATCGGCAATCGCCGCGCGCCGCAGGCCGGTTGCGTCGCCGCCGCAGGATCGCTACATCGTGGCTTGCCGGCCGTGAATCGCGGCTGTGCGGCTCGAACGGACGAATTCATGCGCGCCGAAATCCAAAAGCTCGTCGAGGAGATCAAGCAGTCGGTCGGGCTGCTGAGGAGGCATCTTTGACGTCGACAAGGCACGCGCGCGTCTGGCGGAGCTGAACAAGCTCGCCGAGGAGCCCGGGTTGTGGAACGATCCGCAAAAGGCGCAACGCCTGATGCAGGAGCGCACCGTGCTCGATGATCAGCTCGCCGCCCTCGGCCGCATCGACCGCGACATCGAGGATAATGTCGGCATGATCGAGCTCGGCGAGGCGGAGAACGACCGCACCGTGGTGGCCGACGCCGAAGCCGCCCTCAAGGCGCTGCGCACCGAGGTCGGACGCCGCGAGCTCGAGGCGCTGTTGGCGGGCGAGGCGGACGGCAACGACAGCTATCTCGAGGTCCATGCCGGCGCCGGCGGCACCGAGAGCCAGGATTGGGCCAGCATGCTGCTGCGCATGTATGGGCGCTGGGCCGAGCAGCACGGCTACAAGGTCGACTATCTCGAGGAGACCGCCGGTGAGGAAGCCGGTATCAAGTCGGCGACCATCGAGGTCAAGGGCCGCAACGCATTCGGCTGGCTCAAGAGCGAAACCGGCGTGCACCGCCTCGTGCGCATCTCGCCGTTCGATTCCAATGCGCGCCGCCATACCTCGTTCGCGAGCGTCGGGGTGTTTCCCGTGATCGACGATCGCATCGTCATCGACATCAAGGAATCCGACGTGCGCACCGACACGATGCGATCCGGCGGCGCCGGCGGCCAGCACGTCAACAAGACCGAATCGGCGGTCCGCCTGACCCATATCCCGACCGGTATCGCGGTCGTCGTCCAGGCCGAGCGTTCGCAGCACAAGAACCGGGCGGCGGCCTGGAAAATGCTGCGCGCCCGGCTGTACGAACGGGAGCTCAAGAAGCGCGAGGCGAAGGCGGCCGCCGATCAGGCCGCCAAGACCGATATCGGCTGGGGCCACCAGATCCGCTCCTACGTGCTGCAGCCCTACCAGATGGTCAAGGACTTGCGCACCGGCGTGTCCACCTCCAATACCGCGGCGGTGCTCGACGGCGACCTCGACGAATTCATGCAGGCCGCCCTGGCCCAGAAGGCGTTCGGAACGGAGCCGGCCGAGGTGGAGGACGTCGAGTAGCGCGTGATCCCGAAGAAGCCCGGACCTGGTCCGCGCCGGCAATCGGTCCTCGCAGGAAATCACGCGTCGAAAATATGCGTTCGCTACTGCAAGCTTCCCATCCGGATTCCCGCGCGCAGGAATTTCTGCGGATCGACCGCTTCGCCGCTGACGCGCGTCTCGTAATGCAGGTGGGGACCGGTCGAGCGGCCGGTCGAGCCGAGCCGGCCGACGATCTGGCCGATCTTGATGGCCTGTCCGAGCGTGACGTCGATCTCCGACAAATGGCCGTAGCGGGTCGCGAGGCCGTTGCCGTGGTCGACTTCGACCAACTGGCCGTAGCCGCCGTTCCATCCGGCCAGCGTGACGGTGCCGGATGCGGTGGCGCGGATCGGATCGCCGGTGGTGCCGCGGAAATCGATGCCGGTATGCATGGCGGCCCGGCCGAGGAACGGATCGAGGCGCACGCCGAAACTGGACGTCGTATCGATTTCACCCGTGACGGGCTTGCGGATGGGCACCGAGCCCATGGTGCGGGTGAGCTTGTCGGCCTGCGCGCGCGCCAGGCTGATGCGGTGGATCTGGCGCTCGAATGAATTGGCGGTGGGGGCGAGCCGGTAGGGCACGAACGGGCCGCCGCTCGCTGGTTCCGCAGTCGCGCGGCCGATGCCCAGATCCGCGAGCACGCCGCGCATGCGATTGACCTTGTCGTCGTAGCTTTCCTCGAGCGTGTTGAGCGACGAGGTCTGGCGCGCCTCGACCCGATCGAGCGAATCCTGCAGGCGCGCGAGCACGCCATCGAGGCTGCCGCTGGTCGCGGCGACCGCGCGCGGGCTCGCGAGAGGTGTCGGCGGGGGGCTGCGCAATTCGAGGCGCGCTTCGCGATCGGGCGGCGCGGTGAAGATCACTTTGTCGCTGATCGGCGATGGTTTGAGCGGCGTGGCGGGCGTTTCGCCCGGGCTCCGCGCATTCGGCCTGATCGAGCCCGTTATGGACGGATCGGCCAGCGCGCCGAGCGAGGAAGCGCGCGATTCCAGCATGGCCTGCCGCTTGAGGAGCTGATCGAGCCGGCGCTCGAACTGGTCCTGATCGAGCAACTGGCGGCTGGTGACACGGTCCACTTGCGCGCGCATCTCCGCGATGCGGTCCTCATAGGCGAATTGCATTGCCGCCTGACGCGCGATCAGGCGCGCGAGGACGTCGTCGTGGAAGGCGAAATAGGTCGCCGTCACCGCCGACCAGCCCGCCATGAGCACGAGCGTGCCCACGCAGGTCCAGAACGCGACCGGCCTGATCCGCACCTGCCGTCCCGCATGAACGAAGGTGTAGTCCTTTTGCGCGACACGGCGGTGGGACTTGCCGGCCGAATGATCTCGGTGCGCGGCCCTTTGGGCCCCTTGGCGCTCCTCGTTCGTGTCGGCGGCGTGGCGGTGCGCGCCATGCGCCGCGTGACGGTCGTCGTCATGACCGTCGTGCGCGTGCCCGTAGGGCTGGCTCGCTCGCTGATGGGACGCAGGCCGTTGCGACATCGACGCTCCCGCGCCGTGCCCGCGAAGACGCGGCCAGCGCCCGTGGGGGCGAATTTGGTCGCGACGTGGTTAATTTTCGGCAAACGTCGGCGGATATGCCGTCGATATGGCTAACGATCTCAAAGCGATCCCGTACGCCATGGTGGCGTATCGGCTAGAGCGCCCGGGCGGCGGCCAGGACCTCCTCGGCGTGGCCCTCGATCTTCACCTTGGGCCAGATCTGGGCGATGACGCCATCCCGGCGGATCAGCAAGGTCGTCCGCCTGATCCCCATGTGGGTCTTTCCGTACATGGATTTTTCGCCCCAAACCCCGTAGGCGGCGAGCATTTTGTGGCTCTCGTCGGAGGCCAGCGGGATGGCGAGGCCATGCTTGGCCTTGAACTTGTCCTGCGCCTTCACCGGGTCGGCGGATACGCCCAGCACGGCGGTACCGGCCTTGGCGAACGCGGGCGCAAGCGCCGAGAACGCTTTGGATTCGACCGTGCAACCGGGAGTATCGGCCCGCGGATAAAAATAGAGGACCAGGTTTTGTCCCTTGAAGTCGGCCAGGGAGACGGTCCCCCCGCCGTCGCGCGGCAGTTTGAAGGCGGGGGCCTTGGTCCCGGGGGCGAGCTCGGCGGGCATGTGCCTTCCTTTCGACTCTTTCGCACGGTCATTTAGACCGGCCTCAACGTTTGGGGAGGGGCGCCGGCGGGTCAAGGATTTTCGACTCGAATCCTTGGTCATCCTTGGGGATGCGTCTCGACCTGTGGCACCATTGCGGCAGACAGGCGGGGGATGCCCGATCCGGCATGACGGACAGCACCGATAATCCACGGCGCGCGGCGTTGCGCAGCCTGGAAGAGAGCCTGTCGCACCACCGCTCGCAGGGGGTGAGCGCGGACGCGTCACCGAGCCTCTTGTCGGGCTTGTGGCGCCAGGCCGCTTTGCGACAATTCCTGCATTTCCCGGCATTTTTGCACGGCCGGCGGGTGCGCCAGGTCGCGATGGCGTCGGGCCTCCTGGTCGCCGTCATTGCGGTGGTGCTGGGGGCGTTGTTCTACCGGCTTTCGAGCGGGCCGATCGCGCTCGATTTTGCGACCGACTGGCTCGCTGCGGCGATCAAGGAGAATCTCGGAAGCCGATACAGCGTCGAGGTGGGCGGCACCGTGCTCGAGCGCGACGAGAACGGACGCACTGCATTGCGCATCCGCGATATCGTGGTGCACGACGGCGATGGAGTGGTGGTGGCGAGCGCGCCGCGCGCCGAGGTCGGACTCGCCGGGTTCAGCATCCTGAGCGGCCATCCGCGCGCCGAAAGCCTCAATCTGGTGGGCGCCGAGCTCTCGGTGCGTGTCGAGCACAATGGCGATGTCACGATTTTTGCGGCGGCCGACAAACGGCCGCTCGCGCGTGCGCCGATGCTGGCCGTCGCCGAAGCTCAGCCGATGACCGCGACACGCGGAACTGCCCCGGCGCCGGCGCGCGGCGGGTTCGACAATCTCGCCGCGGTCCTGGCCTGGCTCGACAGCGTGAGTGCGCTCGGTCTCGACGGACGCGATTTGAGCGAGGTCGGGCTCAAGAGCGGCAGCCTCATGGTCGAGGACTTGCGCAACGGGCAGCAATCCAAGTTCGAGAAAATCAATCTCAGCCTGACCCGGCATCAGGCGGGCGAGGTGGTGCTGCGGATCAGCTCGGACAATCCGGATCGCCCCTGGGCGTTGCTCGGGGGCGTCAAGCCGCTCGGTGAAGGCCGCCGTGCGGTCAGCATCGAGGCGCGCAAGATCATGATGCGCGATCTGCTCCTGGCGTTGCGCCTCGGCGACGGGCATTTCGATCCCGACCTGCCGATGTCGGTGAGCTTGCGCGCGGAGATCGCCCGCGACGGCGCGCCGCAAATGGCCTCCGGACAAGTATTGATCGGTCCCGGGACGATCACCGATTCCAGCGATCCGGACTCGCATGTCGCGATCGACCGCGCCGAGCTCACGGTCGACTGGGACGCCAGCCGGCGCGCATTTGCGGCGCCGTTCCAGATCGTGTCCGGCAGCAATCGCATCACGCTGGTCGCCCATGCCGAGGCGCCGCCCGCGGCAGGCGGACCGTGGGCGATTGGATTGACCGGCGGCTCGATCGTGCTCGGACCGCTGGCGCCGGACGACGATCAGCTCCTGCTCAATCGCATCGCGGTGCTGGGTCGCTACGATCCGGGCAAGCGGCTGCTCAATATCGATCACGCGGATATTGCGGGCAAGGACGTCGCGGTGGCGGCCTCCGGCTACGTCGATTTCTCGACCTCCGATCCCCGCCTCGTGATCGGGGCCGCCGGCCGCAATATGACGGTGACCGCGTTCAAGCAGATGTGGCCGGTCTTCATCAATACGTCCGTGCGCAACTGGACGCTCGAGCACCTGCTGGCCGGATCGGTCGAGCGGGTGGAGATCGCCACCAACGCGCCGATGTCGGTGTTCAAGGCCGGCGGCCCGCCGGTGCCGGACGACGGATTGTCGGTCGAGATCGCCACCAACGGGACGTTGCTCAAGCCGGTCGATTCGCTGCCGGCCATTCGCGACGCCGACGTCATCACCCGCGTGACCGGACGCAGCGTCGTGATCAGTCTCGGCCGCGGCGTCGCCGATCTGCCGTCCGGCCGGCGGCTCACCATTGCGAACGGCGTGTTCGAGATTCCCGATTCCCAGGTCAAGAAGCCGCCGGCGCGCGCGCGCATGCGCATCGAGGGCCCGGTGCCCGCCGCCGCCGAGCTCCTGGCCATGGACCGGCTGCGCGAAGCGTCCGGCTCGCCGCTCGACCCGGCCGGCAGCAAGGGCGCGGTGACGGCGCAGGTCACGCTCGGGCTTGCGATCGACCCCGACATGCCGAAGGGGACCGTGAACTACAACGTCGTCGCCGACATCGCGAATTTCTCCGTCGATCGTTTCATGATGGCCCAGCGGATCGAGGCGCAGACGCTGCGCGTCACCGCCAATCCGCAGGGCTACCAGGTGAAAGGCGATGTCCGGATCGGCGGAACGCCGGCGATGGTCGATTACCGCAAGCCGCGCGGCGACGGAGAGGCCGAGCTGCGCCTGCAGGCGACGTTCGACGATGCGGCGCGCGCCCGCTTCGGCTTCGACCTCAACGGGGCGCTCATCGGCCCGGTTCCGATCAAGCTCGGCGGCAAGATTCCTTCGTCGAGCGAGCAGGACAGCCGTTTCGCGATCGAGGCGGACCTCGTCCAGGCCAAGGTCGACAATCTTCTGCCCGGCTGGGTGAAGCCGCAAAACAAGGCGACGCGCGCCGCCTTCACCATGACGACGCGCAAGGGCGCGAACACGCGGATCGACGACATCGTGATCGAAGGACCGGGAGTCTCGGTCAAAGGAGCGGTCGAGCTCGACGGCGGCAGCGAGGTCGTGGCGGCGAATTTCCCGGTGTTCGGGATGTCGGGCGAAGACAAGGCGAGCCTCAAGGCGGACCGCCTCCCCGAAGGGCCGCTGAAGGTCACGATGCGCGGCGACCTCTATGACGGCCGCAGCTTCATCAAATCCATCATGGGCGGAGCACCCGCCGATCCGAAGGCGCGCCGCGGCATCGCCGACCTCGATCTCGACGTGAAGATCGGCGCGGTCGCGGGCTTCCATGGCGAGGTTCTGCGCGCGCTGGATCTCAGGCTGCTGCGGCGGAGTGGCCAGATCAAGAGCTTCGCCATGAGCGCCAAGCACGGCGTCGACGCCGCGCTGTCCGGCGACCTGCGCGGACGCGCCGGCGGCCGTCAGGTGCTCTACGTCGAAAGCGCGGACGCGGGCGCGCTGCTGCGCTTCACCGACACCTATCCGCGCATGGCCGGCGGCCAGATGTGGGCCGCGATGGACCCGCCGACGCTCGAGCAGCAGGCGCCGCAAGAGGGTCTTCTCAATATCCGCGACTTCACCATCCGGGGCGAGGCGTCCCTCGACCGGGTGGTGGCGGGCGCGCCCGGGATGCAGTCCGCGGGCGTCGATTTCTCGCGCATGCGGGTCGAGTTCCTGCGTTCGCCCGGCAAATTCACGATCCGTGAGGCCGTCGTGCGCGGACCCGCCATGGGGGCGACCATGGACGGCGTCCTCGATTATGCGGGCAACGACGTGCGCCTGCGCGGGACATTCGTTCCGCTTTACGGCCTCAACAATATGTTCGGACAGATACCGATCGTCGGCCTGTTCCTGGGCGGCGGCGACAAGGAGGGCCTGGTCGGCATCACGTTCGAGGTGGTCGGTCCGCCCGGTGCGCCGGTGCTGCGGGTCAATCCGATCTCGGCGGTGGCGCCCGGCCTGCTGCGCAAGGTGTTCGAGTTCCCCAGCAGCGTGCCGGGCGAGCGCTATCCCGATCCGCGGTCGAGCTACGCCGATCGCGACCGCTGATCGGGTCTTTCAGGCCGGCTTCAGCAGCACGTGCCGTTTGCGGCCGAGCGAGAGCTTGATGACGCCCTCGGGCGTGAGATCGCGCGCCGTCAGCACCATCTTCTCGTCGGTCACCGTCTTGTCGTTGATCTTGAGCCCGCCCGCCTTGATCTGACGTCGCGCTTCGCCGTTCGAGGCGGCAAGGCCGGCCTTTTCGGAAAATGCCGTCAGCACGCCGACGCCCTGGTCGAGTTCGGAGCGCGGCACTTCGACGGTCGGCAGGCTGGCGGAGAGCGTGCCTTCCTCGAAAGTCTGCCGCGCGGTCGCCTCCGCGGCCGCCGCCGCCGCACGGCCATGCAGCAGCGCGGTCGCCTCGGTGGCGAGCACCTTCTTGGCCTCGTTGATCTCCTGTCCCTCGAGTGCCGCCAGTCGGTCGATCTCGGGGAGCGGCAGGTCGGTGAACAGCTTGAGCAGGCGTCCCACGTCGGCGTCCTCGCAGTTGCGCCAGAACTGCCAATAGTCGTAGGGGCGCATCATATCGGCGTTGAGCCACACGGCGCCGCTTTCCGTCTTGCCCATCTTGGCGCCGGACGCGGTGGTCAGGAGCGGCGTCGTCAACGCGAAAAGCTCGGCGTTCAAAAGGCGGCGGCCGAGGTCGATTCCATTGACGATATTGCCCCATTGATCGGAGCCGCCCATCTGGAGAATGCAGCCATGGCGCTTGTTCAGCTCCACGAAATCGTAGGCCTGCAGGATCATGTAGTTGAATTCGAGAAACGTCAGAGGCTGCTCGCGATCGAGGCGAAGCTTCACCGAGTCGAAAGTGAGCATCTTGTTGATGGTGAAACAGCGCCCGACGTCCCGCAGGAAAGGGATGTACGGCAGATGGTCGAGCCAATCCGCGTTGTTGGCCATGATGGCGCCGGCGCCGAAGTCGAGAAAGCGCGCGAAGACCGTCTGGATCGAGGCGATGTTGGCGTCGATTTGCTCGTTCGTCAGCAGTGTGCGGGTCGTGTCCTTGCCGGACGGATCGCCGATCTTGCTGGTGCCGCCGCCCATGAGCGCGATCGGCCGATGCCCGGTCTTCTGCAGACACCGCAGCATCATGATGGTCAGCAGATTGCCGATATGCAGGCTCGGCGCAGTCGCGTCGAAGCCCACATAGGCCGTGATCCTGCCTGAAGCCGCGAGCGTGTCGAGCGCGTCCGGCTCGGAGATCTGGTGAATGAACCCCCGCTCGGACAGCACGTTGAGGAAGTCGGACTTGTAGACGCGCATCGAACGACCTTATCGCCTCCATGGCGCCGGTGGTGTAACAGGTCTGGGGTCGGATTCAAACCGAGGGACTCAGGGGTGCAGGCGGTCGGGCTCATGAGCGGGACATCGCTCGACGGCGTCGATGTGGCGCTGATCGAGACCGATGGCGAGCGCATCGCCGCCCTGGGGCCGAGTTCCTGCCGGCCCTATGCGGACGACGAACGGTCGGTTCTGCGCCAGGCGCTGGCCGAGGCGGGCGGCTTGACCGATCGCACGGCGCGCCCCGGTATCCTGGCGCAGGCCGAGGAGCTGGTCACGCGCGCGCATGGCGACGCGGTCGAAGCGTTCCTGGCGGACAATCGTCTTGACGCGGTCGACGTCGTGGGATTCCACGGCCAGACCGTGCTGCACCGGCCGGAGCACCGGCTGACTATCCAGATCGGGGACGGCAAGGCGCTCGCCCGCAGACTCGGGCTGACCGTGGTGCATGATTTCCGCGCCGCCGATGTGGCGGCGGGCGGGCAGGGCGCTCCCTTGGTGCCGGTCTTCCATCGCGCGCTCGCCGAGACCCTCGACCGCGAAAAGCCGATCGCGGTGCTCAACATCGGCGGCGTCGCCAATGTGACGTTCATCGACGATCACCATGACCCGGTGGCCTGCGACACCGGTCCGGGCAATGCGCTGATCGACGATTTCATGCGCGCGCGAACCGGCCAGGCGTTCGACGACGGCGGCGCAGCCGCGGCGCGGGGCGAGGTCGACGAAGCCTTCGTGGGGCGCGTGCTCGCCCATCCGTTTTTCGATCGAAGGCCGCCGAAATCGCTCGACCGCAATGCATTTGCGTTCGCCCATCTGGGGCTGCCGGATGTTTCGGTCCCCGACGGCGCCGCGAGCCTCGCCGCGCTGACCGCCCGGGCGGTCGCGCGCGTCATCCCGCATCTGCGGCGCGCTCCAAAATGCTGGATCGTGGCCGGTGGCGGGGTGCGCAACCGCACCCTCATGCGGATGCTGGAGCGCTCCTTGGCGCCCGCCAGGGTCGAGACCGCCGACGCGGTCGGCTGGTCGGCCGATGCGCTCGAGGCGCAGGCCTTCGCGTATCTGGCGGTGCGCACCCTCAAGGGGCTGCCGATCACGTTCCCATCCACCACCGGGGTGCCGCGACCCCTGACGGGCGGCGTGATCGCCAGAAGCGTCTGAGACACCCTGCTTTCCATCGGGGTCGGCCGCCGATAAAAGGGGCCTGGCTCGACACACATCAGCGATTTTTGGAACCGGCGTGCCGGTCCTTGCGAAGGAGACCACCATGTATTCCGACGTGCAGCTCTTGATCGACGGCGCCTGGCAACCGGCCGCGAGCGGCAAGACGATTCCGGTGCTCAATCCAGCGACCGGCGAGCCGATCGGCACGGTGGCGCACGCCGAAAAGGCCGATCTCGATCGCGCGCTCACGGCCGCCGCAAAGGGCTTCGCGGCGTGGCGCAAGGTGTCGGCCTACGACCGCTACAAGACGATGCGCAAGGCCGCCGATATCCTGCGCCACAATGCGGGCGAGATCGCCAGCCTGATGACCATGGAGCAGGGCAAGCCGGTGGTCGAGGCCAAGGGCGAGACGCTCGCCGGCGCCGACGTCATCGACTGGTTCGCCGAGGAGGCGCGCCGCGCCTATGGGCGCACCATCCCGCCGCGCCAGGACGGCGTCTATCAGCTCGAGATCAAGGAGCCGGTCGGCCCGGTCGCCGCCTTCACGCCGTGGAATTTCCCGATCAACCAGGCGGTGCGCAAGGTCTCGGCCGCGCTCGCCGCCGGCTGCTCGATCATCATCAAGGGGCCGGAAGAAACGCCGGCCGCCTGCGCGGGCCTCATCGACGCCTATGTGAAGGCGGGCGTGCCGGCCGGCGTGGTCAACCTGGTGTTCGGCGTGCCGGGCGATATCTCGGCCTACCTGATCCCGCATCCGACCATCCGGAAAATCTCCTTCACGGGATCGACCGCGGTCGGCAAGCAGCTCGCGATGCTGGCGGGCCAGCACATGAAGCGCGTCACCATGGAGCTCGGCGGCCACGCGCCGGCGATCGTGTTCGCCGATGCCGACGTCGACACCGCGGTCAAGATCCTGAGCGCCAACAAGTTCCGCAATGCCGGCCAGGTCTGCGTGGCGCCGACCCGGTTCATGGTGCAAAAGCCGGTCTACGACGAGTTCGTCGGCAAGTTCGTCACCAGCGCGAAGGCGATCAAGGTCGGCGACGGCATGGACGACAAGACCCGCATGGGACCGCTCGCGCACAGCCGCCGGCTCGACGCCATGGAGGCGTTCGTGGGCGACGCGGTCGCCAAGGGCGCGAAACTCGAGACCGGCGGGCGGCGCATCGGCAACAAGGGCTATTTCTTCGAGCCGACCGTGCTCACCAACGTGTCGCGCGAGGCGCGCATCATGAACGAGGAGCCGTTCGGACCGGTCGCGGTGATCGGCTCGTTCGACACTTTCGACGAAATGGTCACCGAAGCAAACCGGCTGCCCTATGGGCTGGCCGCCTATGCGTATACGCGTTCCGAGAAGACGGCGGCGGCGCTCGGCAACGCGATCGAGACCGGCATGATCTCGATCAATCACCACGGCCTGGCGCTGCCGGAAGTGCCGTTCGGCGGCGTCAAGGATTCGGGCTACGGCACCGAAGGCGGCGCCGACGCGCTCGCCGCCTATCTCAACACCAAGTTCATCACCCAGATGAACGTGTGAGGGAAAACTTCACCGCGCCGCGTCGCGGATGACGCGTTCGATGCCCTTCACCACGCGGGCGAGCTTCTCCGTGTCCACCTTGTCGGGCGTGTCGCTCGGCTGGTGGTAGTGCGGATAGCGGAACAGCGCCGTGTCGGTGATCATCACGGCGGGAAATCCGTGCTGCGCAAAAGCCCAATGGTCGGACCAGTCGATGCCATCGAGGCTCGCGGGAGCGACCCCGCCGATGGTCGGGAACGCGGTGTGGGAGCGGAACGAGCGCACGGTCTCGCGCACCAGCGGACGTGAATCGAGCATGCCGACGAACGCGAGGAAGTCCGCGCGATCCGGGAACAGCATGCCGAACGGGCCGGGATATTGCTGGCTCCCGGGCGCGTCCGAGTAGTAGCCGAGCGTCTCGAGGGAATACATCGCCACGACGCGCTCGCTGCGCGCCGCGAGCGCGCGCGCATAGTGCAGGCTGCCCATGTCGGGGGTCTGGAAGTAGGGCGGTTCCTCGTTGACGAACAGCACCAGGCGGATGCGCCGTGTGGCCGTCGCCTTCAGGTCGCCGAGAAGCCGGGCGAGCTCGATCACCGCGGCCGCCCCGGTGGCATTGTCATCGGCGCCCGGCGTCGTCGGGGCGCTGTCGTAATGGGCGCCCACGACCAGCACCTCCGGCGCGGGCGTGGCGGTTCGCGGCTCGATGGTCACATCGATGTTGCGCACCGTCTTGCGGTCGGCGACGAAGCTTTGCCGACCGACCGCATAGCCATAGGATTCGAGCGTGGTCTCGATGTAACGCGCGACCTTTTCGAGCTCGTCGTCATGCGCGATATTGTGCTCGCGCGCGGCGATCGCCTCGACATGTTTCTTGAGGACCGCCGCGAGCGCGCGCTCTTCGGCCGTCAGCGGCGGCAGCTCGCCGCTGTGAGACACACCGGGCACGTCGGTCATGTAGCGCCACGCGCCATAGCCGGCCGCGACCAGTGTGACCAGCAGTCCCGCGGCGATCAGAACATAAGTGCGCGCCGTTGTGGCCTCCGCCTGCACGCCCTCGGGCCGAGAGAAATCCGGGCGAGCGCCCGCTCGTCGCGATCGGTTATCCGGTCCGCCGTCCGCGCGGCTCCGGCCGCGTCTCGGCGCCGGGTGCGAGCCGCTTGTCGAGATAGGCGCTCACCGAGATCATCAGCGGCTCGATCTTGGCGTCGAAGAAATGATTGGCGCCGGACACGACCTTCTGCTCGATCACGATGCCCTTCTGCGTCTTGAGCTTCTCGACCAGGCCGCTCACGTCCTTCGGGGGCACCACCGCATCCTTGTCGCCGTGGATGATCAGGCCCGACGACGGGCAGGGAGCCAGGAAGGAGAAGTCGTAGAGATTCGCGGGCGGCGCGATCGAGATGAAACCCTCGATCTCGGGCCGCCGCATCAGGAGCTGCATGCCGATCCAGGCGCCGAACGAGAAACCCGCGATCCAGCAGCTGCGCGCTTCCGGATTGATCGACTGCGCCCAGTCGAGCGCGGAGGCGGCGTCCGACAATTCGCCGGTGCCGTGGTCGAACGAGCCCTGGCTGCGGCCGACGCCGCGGAAATTGAACCGCAAGACCGCGAAATTGCGGTGCGCGAAGGCGTAATAGAGCTGGTAGATGATCGGATGGTTCATCGTGCCCCCGAACTGCGGGTGCGGGTGCAGGATGATGGCGATCGGCGCATTCTTCTGCCGTGCCGGGTGAAAGCGGCCTTCGATCCGTCCGGCGGATCCGGTGAAAATAACCTCGGGCATGGCTATGGACCTCGATCCCGGCTGCTGCGGAGCCTGGGCTACGGCGCGCTTGACGGAACGCGCATGTCGCCGTAACGGTTTGGAAACGTTCTAATTTCTCGGAAGATCCGGGGGCTGCGGCGCGAACGTTCCGGCGTGCGCGGGCCGGCGCTTTCTAGCACGATAGGCGGGGCAAATTGCAAGGTTTATATATCGGCCTTGGCGGCCCCGGGGTGACGATGACGGAGCGCATTTATCTCGACTGGAACGCCACCGCGCCGCTTCGCCCGGCTGCGCGTGCGGCGATGCTTGCGGCGCTCGATCAGGTCGGAAATCCCTCGTCGGTCCATACCGAAGGGCGCGCGGCCCGGCATTTGGTGGAGGCGGCGCGCGAGCAGGTTGCCGCCCTGGTGGGCGCCGAGGCCGGCCACGTGGTCTTCACCTCGGGCGGAACCGAGGCCAATGCGCTGGCCCTCACGCCCGCCATCGAGCGTCCCGGGAACCGGCAGCCGCTCGGCGCGCCTGCTGATCAGCGCGATCGAGCATCCTTCGGTCACGAGCGGCGGCCGCTTTTCTCGCGAGAACGTCGAGGAAATTCCTGTAACGGCCGACGGGGTCGTCGATTTATCCGTTCTGGAGATGCGCCTGCAGGGGCTCGCGGCGGGCGGGCAGCGGGCCCTCGTTTCGATCATGCACGCCAATAACGAGACCGGCGTGGTGCAGCCGGTCGCGGCGGCGGCCGAGCTGGTCCATGCGGCCGGCGGTCTGCTGCATGTCGACGCGGTCCAGACGGCCGGGCGAATTCCATGTGATATCAAGCTCCTCGGAGCGGATCTTCTGACCATTTCCGGGCATAAGCTGGGGGCCCCCAGGGGGTCGGCGCCCTCGTCAAGGCGTCCGAGGGGCTGCATCTTGCCGATCCGCTGATCAGAGGCGGCGGCCAGGAGCGTGGCGGTCGGGCGGGGACCGAGAACGTGGCGGCGATTGCGGGCTTCGGGGCGGCGGCCGGGGCGGCAGCCACGGCCCTTGCGGCGGATCGGGTGCGGGTCGCGGCCTTGCGCGAGCGGCTCGAGGCCGGACTGCATGGCGATTGCCGCCCATACGGTGATTTTCGGGCTGGGCACTGAGAGACTGCCGAATACCACCTTGTTCGCGGTTCCGGGCCTCAAGGCCGAGACGGTGCTGATCAGCTCTCGATCTGGACGGCATCGCGGCCTCGTCGGGTTCCGCCTGCTCGTCCGGCAAGGTGGCGGCCTCGCGGGTCACCAAGGCCATGGGCGTCGCGCCCGAGGTGGGGGCCGGCGCGGTGCGGCTGAGCCTGGGCCCGGACACCACCGAAGCTGAGATCGAGCGCTTTATTAGCGCTTGGAGGAACCTGGTTTCGCGCTTATCTAGTGGGGGGAACCACGGCCTTGCCGCGTGACGCCGATAACCAAAGGGTGACCTTCCGAACCGAGCGGGACACCATAACGCAAAATCCAACCCGCGGTCCTTGAAACCGCAGCGGAGGGACGAATGCCGGCCGTACAAGAGACCGTCGATCGGGTCCGTCTGATCGACGTCGACCAATACAAATATGGATTCGAGACGCTGATCGAATTGGACAAGGCCCCCAAGGGCCTGTCCGAGGACACGGTGCGCTTCATTTCCGCCAAGAAGAACGAGCCGGCCTGGATGCTGGAGTGGCGGCTCGAGGCCTATCGCCGCTGGCTCACCATGCGCGAGCCGGACTGGGCGCGGGTCGAGTACCCGAAGATCGATTATCAGGACATGTACTACTACTCCGCGCCCAAGCGGAAGGCGCTGCAGTCGCTCGACGAGGTCGACCCGGAGATCCTCAAGACCTACGAGAAGCTCGGCATTCCGCTGCGCGAGCAGGAGATGCTGGCCGGCGTGGAGCGGCCGCCGGGGTCGCGCGTCGCGGTCGACGCGGTCTTCGATTCCGTCTCGGTCGCGACCACGTTCAAGGAAGAGCTCAAGAAGGCGGGCGTGATCTTCATGCCGATCTCGGAGGCGGTCCGCGAGCATCCGGATCTCGTGAAGAAGTATCTGGGATCGGTGGTGCCGGTGAGCGACAATTTCTTCGCCACCTTGAACTCCGCGGTCTTCTCCGACGGCTCGTTCGTCTACCTGCCGCCGGGCGTGCGTTGCCCGATGGAGCTGTCGACCTATTTCCGCATCAACGAGAAGAACTCCGGCCAGTTCGAGCGCACCCTCATCATCGCCGACAAGGGCTCCTATGTGAGCTATCTGGAAGGCTGCACGGCGCCGATGCGCGACGAGAACCAGCTGCACGCCGCCGTGGTCGAGCTGGTCGCGCTCGACGACGCCGAGATCAAATATTCGACGGTGCAGAACTGGTATCCGGGCGACAATGAGGGCCGTGGCGGCATCTTCAACTTCGTCACCAAGCGCGGCGACTGCCGTGGGCGGAACTCGAAGATTTCCTGGACCCAGGTGGAGACCGGCTCCGCCATCACGTGGAAATATCCGAGCTGCATCCTGCGCGGCGACAACTCGCAGGGCGAGTTCTACTCGATCGCGATCTCGAACGGCCGCCAGCAGGTCGATTCCGGCACCAAGATGATCCATCTCGGCAAGAACACCACGAGCCGGATCATCTCCAAGGGCATCGCGGCGGGCCGCTCGAACAATACCTATCGCGGCCTCGTCCAGGCCCACCGGCGCGCGACCGGCGCGCGCAACTTCACCAATTGCGACTCGCTGCTGATCGGCCATCACTGCGGCGCCCACACAGTGCCCTATATCGAGGCGAAGAATTCCTCCGCCGTGTTCGAGCACGAGGCGACGACCTCGAAAATCTCCGAGGACATGCTGTTCTACTGCAGGCAGCGCGGCCTGTCGGCGGAGGAGGCGGTCGCGCTCGTGGTCAACGGCTTTGTGCGCGACGTGCTGCAGAAGCTGCCGATGGAATTCGCGGTCGAGGCGCAGAAGCTGATCTCCATCAGCCTCGAAGGCTCGGTCGGTTGATCGGCGCCGAGGGGGGTCTGCGGTGTCCGAGTTCGACAGGGCCCTGGGCGCGCTCGAGGCGCGGCGGGCCGAGGAAGAAGCGGAACGCAAGCGGCGGCGAACGGCGGCGTGCGAATTCCTCAAGGGATTCTACGAGGCCGACTTGGCCCCGTCGCGGAAGCTGAAGGAGCGCGGCATAGCGGCCTATTTCGACGGAGCGCGCCTGGTGCTGGAAAGGCCCGACGAGGGGCATTTTTCCGAGGGCCTGGCGGTCGTGGTGGGCGAGCAGGGCGAGATCGACGTCGGCGGAAAATCGCTCGGGCGCTGTCTGCCCGGCGACGAGGCGGCCAAGAAGAGCGAGCTGATCGGCGAGATCATCTCCCATTTCAGTTTGTAAGGAAGAGCAACTCGGTTCGTAAGGAAGAAAGATTTGACGATGCTCGAAATCAAGAACCTCCAGGTCGCGGTCGACGGCCGCGAGATCCTGAAAGGTCTCGACCTCACCGTACGCAAGGGCGAGGTCCACGCCATCATGGGCCCGAACGGTTCGGGCAAGTCGACGCTCGCCCATGTGCTGGCGGGCAAGGCGGATTACGTGGTGACGGGCGGCGAGGTGAGGTTCGACGGCGTCGACCTGCTGGCGCTGACGCCCGACGAGCGGGCCGCCAAGGGCATTTTCCTCGCTTTTCAGTACCCGCTCGAAATTCCCGGCGTCGCCACCATGACGTTTCTGCGCACCGCACTCAACGCGCAGCGCAAGAAACGCGGCGAGCCGGAGCTCTCCACCCCCGAATTCCTCAAGCGGGTGCGCGAGTTCGGCGAAAAAGCTCGACATCGATCCCGAAATGCTGCGCCGGCCGGTCAATGTCGGCTTTTCCGGCGGCGAGAAGAAGCGCAACGAGATTCTGCAGATGGCGCTGCTCGAGCCGAAGCTGGGCATCCTCGACGAGACCGATTCCGGCCTGGACATCGACGCCCTCAAGGTCGTGTCGGAGGGTGTCAACCGGCTGCGGTCGCCCGAGCGCGCCATGATCGTGATCACCCATTACCAGCGGCTGTTGGATCATATCGTGCCGGATATCGTGCACGTGCTGTCGAGGGGCCGCATCGTGCGGACCGGCGGCAAGGAGCTCGCCCTCGAGCTCGAGGCCAAGGGCTATGCGGGCTACCAGGACGAGGCGGCGTGAGGCCCATGACCACCGAGGCGCTTGCCATCAAGACCGCGGCCGAGACCGCGCTTGCCGAGGCTTTCGCCTCGGTCAAGTCGCGCCTGCCCGGTGGCCGCGACGTCGCGGCACGGCGCGAGGCGGCGTTCCGCCGCTTCGAGGCGGCCGGCCTGCCGCACCGGCGCATCGAGGCGTGGAAATACACCGATCTGCGCACGCTGATGCGGGACGCCAAGCCGCTCGCGAGTCCGGTGGATGCAACGCGCGCCGGGCCGCAAGGCCTCGCCGATATCCTGCCGGGGATCGACGCGCACCGCGTCGCGATCGTCAACGGAGCCTATGCGCCCGCGTGGTCGGACGATCGTGCGGCCGATCCGGGCGTCATGCTGGTCGATCTGCTCGCCTGGCTTGGCGATCAATTGAGCGCGCTGCAGGACCAGATCGCGGACGAGGCCGATATCCCGCTGTCGCTCAATGCGGCGTTCATGACGGGCGGCGTCGTGCTGCGTGTGAAGAAGGGCGCCTGCATCGAGAAGCCGATTCATCTGGCCTACGTGTTTTCGGGCGATGCGCCGGCCGCGATGTATCCGCGCACGCTCGTCTTCGTCGAGCCGGGCGCGCAGGTGACGCTGATCGAGACCTTCGACGGCCCCGCCGGCGCCGGGCTCGACTATCAGGTCAACGCGGCGCTCGAGCTGTCGATCGGCGACGGCGCGCGCGTCGAGCGGATCAAGATCGGCCGCGAAGGCGCGGCTGCGCTGCACATCTCCACCGTGACGGCCGCGGTCGGCGCGCAGGCGCATTATCGCGACTTCGCGTTCACGACCGGCAGCGCGGTGACGCGCAATCAGCTGTTCGTGCGGTGCGCGGGCGAAGGCTCGAAGGTGCGGATCGCGGGCGCCAACCTCATCAAGGATCGGCAACACGTCGATACCACGCTGGTGATCGATCATACGGCGCCCGGCTGCGAAAGCCGCGAGGTGTTCAAGTCGGTGCTCGACGGCGAAAGCCGCGGCGTGTTCCAGGGGAAGATCGTGGTGCGGCCGGGCGCGCAGAAGACCGACGGCCGGATGATGACCCAGGCGCTGCTGCTGTCGGACAATGCCGAGGCCGACAACAAGCCCGAGCTGGAAATCTTCGCCGACGACGTGCAGTGCGGCCATGGGGCGACCGCCGGCCGGCTCGACGCCAACCTGCTGTTCTACCTGATGGCGCGCGGCATTCCGGCGAAGGAGGCCGAGGCCCTGCTGGTCCAGGCATTCGTGGGCGAGGCGGTCGACGGCATCGAGCATGCGGGGCTGCGCGAGGCCTTGACGGGCCGCGTCGAGGCCTGGCTCAAGGCGCGAGGATGAGGCGATGCACCAGGCCTTGACCAATGGCAGCTACGACGTGGCGCGCATCCGTGCGGATTTTCCCGCGCTCGCGCTCCAGGTCTACGGCAAGCCGCTCGTCTATCTCGACAATGCGGCGTCGGCGCAGAAGCCAAAGCCCGTGCTCGACCGTATCCAGCAGGCCTACACGTCCGAATACGCCAATGTGCATCGCGGCCTGCATTATCTCGCCAACGCGGCGACCGAGGCCTACGAGGGCGCGCGCGAGAAAGTGCGGGCGTTCCTCAACGCGGAGCGGACGGAAGAGATCATCTTCACCCGCAACGCGACCGAAGCGATCAACCTAGTCGCCTATACGTTCGGCCGCGAGCGCATCCAGGCGGGCGACGAGATCGTGGTCTCGATCATGGAGCACCATTCCAATATCGTGCCCTGGCATTTCCTGCGTGAGCGGCAGGGCGCAGTGATCAAATGGGCGCCGGTCGACGACGAGGGCAATTTTCTCGTCGACGACTTCGAGAAGCTCCTGACCGATCGCACCAAGATGGTGGCGATCACGCATATGTCGAACGCGCTCGGCACCATCGTGCCGGTCAAGGAGGTGGTGCGGCTCGCCCACGCGCGCGGCATTCCGGTGCTGGTCGACGGCGCCCAGGCAGCGGTCCATCTCGACGTCGACGTGCGCGACCTCGACTGCGACTTCTACGTCGTCACCGGTCACAAGCTGTACGGGCCGACCGGCATCGGCGTGCTCTACGGCAAGTACGGGCATCTGGCCGCCATGCCGCCGTTCAACGGGGGCGGCGAGATGATCCAAGAGGTGTCCCAGGATCGCATCACCTATGGGGAACCGCCGCACCGTTTCGAGGCCGGCACGCCCCCGATCGTGCAGGCGATCGGGCTCGGCGCGGCCATCGACTATATCGAGTCGATCGGCAAGGCGCGCATCCGCGGCCACGAGAGCGGCCTCGTGACCTATGCGCATGAACGGCTGGGCGAGATCAACTCGCTCCGCATTTTCGGACATGCGCGCCAAAAAGGCGCCATCGTGAGTTTCGAGTTGAAGGGCGCGCATCCGCACGACGTCGCCACCATCATCGACCGGGCCGGCGTTGCGGTGCGCGCCGGAACCCATTGCGTGATGCCGTTATTGGCGCGCTTCGGCGTCACCGCCACCTGCCGGGCCTCCTTCGCGCTCTACAACACGCGCGAAGAGGTCGATACCCTGGCGCAGGCGCTCCGCAAGGCGCAGGAATTCCTGTCATGATCGAAGAAACCCCTAATCAGGCCACGAGCACCGCGTCCCTCGATGCGCCGGCCCCGGAGAACGCCGGAATGTCGCAGGACGAGGTCGCCCGCTTGAGCGACGAGATCGTGAGCGCGCTCAAGACGGTCTACGATCCCGAGATTCCCGCCGACATCTACGAGCTCGGCTTGATCTACAAGATCGAGATTGCCGACGATCGCAAGGTGACGGTCGACATGACGCTTGACGACGCCCAACTGTCCGTCGGCGCAGGAACTGCCGATCATGGCCGAGAATGCGGTCGCCAGCGTGCCGGGCGTCGGCCCGGTCACGGTGAACGTGGTGTGGGACCCGCCCTGGGAGCCGAGTCGGATGTCGGACGAGGCGCGGGTGGTGCTCAACATGTGGTGAGGTTGCGCCGGCCTTCACAGGTCGCAATTCGTTGTTATCTTTGTGGTACAGCATTTCGTCTGCCGGGCCTTGAACCCGGCGAGAGGAGAAAACGGAAGATGGCAAGCCCCCGTCCGCGACCCCAGGTCATGCGGCTGACCGATGCGGCGGCGACCCGCATCAGGGATATCCTCGGCAAGGCCGAGCGGCCGATCGCCGGTGTGCGCGTCGGCGTCAAGAACGGCGGCTGCGCCGGCATGTCCTACATCATGGAATATGCCGAAAGCGTGCAGCCTCATGACGAAGTGGTCGAAGACAAGGGCGTCAAGCTCCTGATCGATCCCAAGGCGGTGCTGTTCCTGCTCGGCACCGAGATGGACTTCAAGGTCGACAAGCTGTCGGCCGGCTTCGTCTTCAACAATCCGAACCAGACGTCGGCCTGCGGCTGCGGCGAATCGGTCGCCCTGACGCCGGCATCGGGCGAACCGCAGGACGCGCACTAGATTCGATAGCGGGTCGCGTCGAAACGCCCACGGTCCGCCATTCGCGAAGTATCCGTGCCGGCTGCTGCGGTCGGGAGGCTCGCCAACATGGATGCAGATCGTATCGTCGAGGCGTTCGCGGCGTTCGGCCCGGTCGTCGTCCGCACGATGTTCGGCGGGTTCGGCATCTATTCGGACGGCACGATGTTCGCCCTGGCGTATGACGGACACATCTACCTGAAGGCCGATCGCCGTAGCGCCGCCGCATTCGAGCGCGAAGCGCAGGGGCCGTTCACCTACACGGCGAAAGGCGGCAAGCGTGCCGTCATGTCCTATTGGGGTTTGCCCGACCGTCTTTACGACGATCCCGATGAGCTTGCGGTTTGGGCGCGGGCCGCATTGACGGTTGCGCGAAGCTCGGCGCCATCGAAACCGCGGCGAAAGCGCTAGCGAGGTCAGGCCGATGGGTGGTGTCGGCGCGCCCCGCCCTGTCGCTTGGGGAGCGGGTCGCGAACAGGGTCGGGCCGTGAAACGCCGTTACGCCTTCAGGCGCGTCGGCCGGAACAGGAACGCCGGAAGATGGGAGAGATCGCCATCCCCGGGCTGCTCGCGGGGAGTCTCGGGACGCGGCCGCGGACGGGCGGTGTCGAGCGCCGCCACCGTGGCGGGCTGATGCTCCGGTCCCGGCTGACGCGCCGGTGCCGGCTCACGCGCCGGTGCCGGATGGTGATCGCGCGAGCGCTCGGCATGCGGCCGTTCGGATCGCGCCCGCTCGGGGCGAGAGCGTCCGCCGCGGCCCTCGCGCCGTGCACCGTGGCGTGCCGGACGGCTGTCTTCGGTCTCGGCGGCGGCCGGCGGATCGCCGGCCCAGGGGATCGATTGCCCGATCAGCTTTTCGATCGCGCCGACCGATTTCTGGTCGGGCGGCGCGACGATCGTCACCGCGGTGCCGCTGCGGCCCGCCCGGCCGGTGCGGCCGATGCGATGCACATAGTCGTCGGGGTGATGGGGCACGTCGAAATTGAAGATGTGGCTCACGGCCGGAATGTCGAGCCCGCGTGCCGCCACATCGGACGCCACCAGCAGGGTGACCTCGCCGCGGCGGAACTGCTCGAGCGCCGCCGTGCGCGCCGACTGATCCATGTCGCCGTGAAGCGCGATGGCCGAGAAGCCGTGCTTGACGAGCGAGCGGTGCAGCAGCGCGACCTCGCGCTTGCGGTTGCAGAAGATGATCGCGTTGGTGAGGCCGTCGGCGGCCTTGATCAACCGGCGCAGCGTGTCGCGCTTGTCCTCGGGCTCGCGTCCGGTCTTGACCAGGCTCTGGGCGGTGGTCGCCAGGGTGCTGGCGGGGCGCGAGACCTCGACGCGCACCGGATTGTGCAGGAACTGCTCGGTGATGCGCCGGATCTCGGGCGGCATGGTGGCGGTGAAGAACAGCGTCTGGCGGGTGAACGGGACCAGCTTGCAGATGCGCTCGATGTCCGGGATGAAACCCATGTCGAGCATGCGGTCGGCTTCGTCGATGACCAGAAGCTCGACCCCGGTGAGCAGCAGGCGTCCGCGCTCGGTGTGGTCGAGCAGGCGGCCGGGGGTCGCGATCAGCACGTCGACGCCGCGCGTCAGCTTGGAGTCCTGGTCGCCGAACGAGACGCCGCCGATGATCAGGGCGACATTGAGCTTCTGCTTGGCGCCGTATTTGTTGAAACTTTCCTCGACCTGCGCGGCGAGCTCGCGGGTCGGCTCGAGGATGAGCGTGCGCGGCATGCGGGCGCGGGCGCGACCCTGTTCCAGCATCGTCAGCATCGGAAGCACGAAGGCGGCGGTCTTGCCGGTGCCGGTCTGCGCGATGCCGAGCACGTCGCGACGCGCGAGCACGTGCGGGATGGCCTGGTCTTGGATCGGGGTGGGGGTCGTGTAACCGGTCGCAGTGACTGCGGCGAGAACTTTATCGGACAAGCCTAGATGGGAGAAAGACATGTAGCCTCGAAATGTGGCCGCCCGGAACTCCAGGCCGCGCCCGGAAATGTGAACGACATCGGTTGTGCGCGGGGGGAATGGCGGCCGAAATTGATCGTGCCGTTCGCCCAGAACATAGGGCGGCGGCGCGGAAAGTCAATGCTTGCGGTATGCATTAAGTTAATCGACAGTCACGCGTTTTTCGCGATTGCGCCGGCCGCGAATCGCGTATTTGCGCGAATCGTGGTCGCGGCGCGGGGGGCGGGGGGCCGGAACACAAGGCACAAAGGCACCACCGCGATGACCCATCTCCCGCCCGACAATCCCGGCATCATCGCCCCGCCGCCGCTGATCGCATTGGCGGCGCTCCTGCTCGGGCTGGGGCTCGAATGGATGTTTCCGCTCCACCTCCTGGCGGCCTGGACGGGCCGGCTGGCGCGGATTTGCGCCGGCTGCCTGCTGGTCGCGGCGGGCGTCGCCGTCGCGTTTGCGGCCGTGCGGAGGTTCCGGTGGGCCGGAACCAATGTCGAGCCGTGGAAGCCGGCGCTCGTGCTTGCAACGGACGGTGTGTATGGGCGGGTCAGGAACCCGATGTATGTCGGCATCATGCTGACGCTCGCCGGCTTCGGCATCGGGCTTGCCGCCGACTGGGTGGTGGCGATGCTCGTGCCGGCGGCGCTGCTGCTTCATTTCGGCGTGGTCAAGCGCGAGGAACGGTACCTTGCGGCGAAATTCGGGGCGCCTTACCGCGTCTACCTCGCCCGGGTGCCGCGCTACGGCATTCCCGTCACCCGCCGATGATTCGAAACAACCAAGTGGTTCCGAAACGTCCAAATCTTTCCGAAACGTCCAAATCTTTCCGAAACGTCCAAGTCTTTCCGGCTTACGTCCCTTTCGTGCGGCGCCCGCATGAGGCCTAGTGGGGGGCCGTACGACCAACAAGAAACGGAGCGCAGCGATGCGAACGCAAGTCGGGATCGTCGGCGCGGGTCCCGCCGGGCTCATGCTGGCGCTGCTGCTGCGCCGCGCCGGGATCGATTGCATCATCCTCGAGAATCGCAGCCGCCAGTATATCGAGCACCGGATCCGCGCCGGCTTGTTGGAGCAGTGGGTCGCCGATCTCCTGATCGAGCTCGGGGTCGGCGAACGCATGCGCCGCGAGGGCATGTTCCACGACGGCATCTTCCTCAATTTCGAAGGCGGCCTTCACCACATCGATTTCCGCAAGCTGATCCGCAAGGGTGTGACCATCTACGGGCAGCAGGAGGTCGTAAAGGATCTGGTCGCGCGTCTGCTGGCGGACGGCGTGCAAATTCTGTTCGAGGTCGACGACGTCAGCGTTCACGATTTCGAACGTGGCTCACCGCAGATCCGCTTCCGCCAGGACGGCGAGCCGCGCGTCCTCGATTGCGACTTCATCGGCGGTTGCGACGGCTTTCACGGCGTCTGCCGGCCGAGCTTTCCCGCCGGCCTTCTGCAGACCTTCGAGCGCGACTATCCGTTCGGCTGGCTCGGCATCCTGTCGGAATCGCCGCCGCCTGCCGACGAGCTGATCTACAGCTATCACGATCGCGGCTTTGCGCTCTTCACCATGCGCTCGCCGACGCTCGCGCGCCTTTACCTGCAATGCGCGCCGGACGAGGACATCGACAACTGGCCGGACGCACGCATCTGGGATGAGCTGCACGTCAGACTCAACGGCGTGCGCGAGCTTGCGGAGGGCCGCATGCTCCAGAAAGGGATCACGCCGATGCGCAGTTTCGTGGTCGAGCCGATGCAGGCGGGCCGCCTGTTTCTGGCCGGGGATTCCGCCCATATCGTGCCGCCGACCGGCGCCAAGGGCATGAACCTCGCGATTGCCGATGTGGTCGTGCTCTCGCGCGCCCTCACGGCGTTCTACCGGTCGAACCGGACCGATCTGCTCGAAAGCTATTCGCCGACATGTCTCGCCCGCATCTGGAAGGCCCAGCGCTTCTCCTGGTGGATGACGCAGATCTTCCATCGCTTTCCCGACGAGGTGCCGTTCGATCGGCGCCGCCAGCTGGCCGAGCTCGGCTACGTGGCGACCTCGGCCGCGGCCGCCACCGCGCTGGCGGAGAATTACGCCGGTCTGCCGATGGAATGAGGCCGGGCGCGGACTTGGTTTGCGAAACGTAAATCTGCGGGCAAAAAGCGCCGGCAATTTGCCGTTGAATTTTACCGTGGCGGGAAGCGAATTTCTCATACGCGACCGATAGTAATGGCCGCGCGGTGTGGTGCCGCCGGATTGGAAGCGCGATGGGTCGGCGAGGTTTCGGTGCGGGGCTGGGAGTGCTTCTTGCCGGCGTGATCGTGATCGCGCCGCCTGTCGGCGCACAATCGCCGATGGCCGAACAGTTCTTCGGCAAGAGCTACCAGGCACAGAAAAACGAATTGAGGAGCGTTTACGGAGGCGCCTTGATCGACGGCGGCCGTGCCCTCGAGGTCGACCCGAAGGCCAGCGTCGCGGAAAAGCGGCTCACGCTGCTGCGGCGCGCCGCGCTCTACGAAGAGACGAAGGAGTTCGTCAAGGCCGAGGAGAATTGGGGCGCGGCAGTCAAGATGGAGCCGCCCGTCGCCGCGCTCTATGGCGACCGCGGCTATTTCTACATCCGCCTGGGCCGTTTTGCCGAGGCGCTCGGTGATTTCAACGCCGCCGGTCAGCTCGATCCGGCCAATCCGCGCTATCGCTTCGGCGCCGGCCGCGCGCAGGCCATGCTGAACAATTACGCCGCGGCGGCCGATCTCTACGGCGAGGCGATCAAGCTGAACCCGCGCGATGCGACTTTCTATCTGGCGCGCGCCGAGGCGTACATTCATCTCGCGCAGCCCCGCCTCGCGCGGGCCGACTACGATCAAGCGCTCAAGATCAAGCTCCCGAGCCCGATCGATCGTTATTTCGCCATACTGGGTCGGGGTTACGCCGCTCTCAAGCTGGCCGACTACCCGAGCGCGATCGCGGATTTCGACAAGGCGATCGAGTTCGATCCGCGTGCGGTCCGAGCGCTGCTGTGGCGCGGCTATGCCCGTGAGATGGACGGGCTTGCCGACCTCGCGCTCGACGATTACGAGCGCGCCTCGTCGGTCGATCCCAACGATCGTATGGCGCGCGCGGGCCTGCGGCGGTTGCGTTCGAATTGAGCCGGCGGCGCGAAGCGCCGCCGGGTGACAGGCCCCGCTCCGACCGGGCCTCGTCGCTCGCCTGGGCCGCGCCGGCGATCAGTCCAGCGGCTCGAGCTTGACGATCGAGCCACCGTGGTTGTTGCCGACCCAGAAGGTGACGGGCGTGGTGGTGTTGTCGACGAAGACGCGGCGAATATTGGTCTCTCGCGGCAGCAGATAATCGACGAAGACGCCGGACTTGGGATCGAGCCGCGTGACGCGATCGTTCATCATCGAGCCGGTCCAGGCTTCGCCGTTCCTGTCGACCACCACGTCGTAGGGCGCCGCCCACGGCATCGGCATCTGCCACTCGGTGAATTTTTCCGTCTTGGTGTCGAACATGCCGATCTTGTTGCCGCGGTATTCGCCGAACCACATGCGGTCCTGCGCATCCATCATGCCGCGGCGCGGCGCCGACTTCTTGGTCGGAATCTCGAACAGCGTGACCTTCTGGGTCTTGGCGTCGACCCGTCCCACATGCTGCTGCGCGAAGTCGGTGAAATAGACGTTGTTCTGCGAGTCCGGAACGATGTCGTAGATATTGTGGGTCTCGCCCGCCTTGGAGTCCTTGAACGGCGCGATGGTCTCGATATTGCCGGTGGCGAGATCGAGCCGGTGGATGGCGGCAAAGCCATTGTTCTGCGACCACACCTTGCCGTCGACCGCGGCCGACTCGGCGCGCACCATGTTCACCTGCGCCATGTCCTTGTTCATCTCGGGCGGCAGCGGGTAGGTGGTGACCTTCTCGGTCTTGGGATTGAACCGGCCCATCGCGCCCTGGTACATCATGCCGAACCAGAGGTCGCCGTCCTTGTCGGCGCGCAGGCCGAGGCTGCCCTCCGGCCAGCCCTTCTTGAGCTCGGGCAGCGCATATTCGGTGACCTTGCCGGTCTTGGGGTCGAGCTTGCCGATATTCTGCTCGCCGAAATTCGTGTACCAGGCGTTGCCGTCCTTATCGACGATCACGTCATGCGGCTCGATCAGTGGGGCGCGGCAGGTCGTATTCGGTGATGATCACCTGGGTGGCGCGGCCCTTCGGGCGCGGCAGGGTCTTGAGCGGATACTCCCACGTCGACCCGTCGCTCAGATTGATGCTGGCGAGCCACTCGGCGCGCTTCTGGAACAGCGCCGCGCGCTGATCGCCGCGCTCCTCCAGCAGCCGCTCGGCTTTGCGCTTCTGCGGGCGCACCGGCATGCTCTGGTTGGCGTAGGTGCCCATGCGCGTCATGGTCTGCACGAATTCGTCGGCATCATGGGTCGATTTGACGATCCGCTCGACCGTATGACAGCTCACGCAGTTGAACAGCGCATCCTTCTGCACCGGCGTGCCGGGCACGCTCTCGAGCCACTCCGCATTGGTGAGCTGGGCCGAGATGTTGCGCGTCTTCTTGAGCTTGAGGTCGGCGGTGGCGGCGCTTGCCGGCGGCGATATCCGCGCTGGGCTTGCCGTCGAGATCGTAGCCGACCGCGCGGATGCGCAGCGTGTAATGGCCGGGGTCGAGCCTGGCGGCCGGGAAGCCGTAGTGGCCCTTGGCGTCGGTGACGACCGTGATCGCGATGGTCGAGCCGTCCCGCTTGGCGGTGACCAGCACGCCTTCCATCGGCCCTTCCTCGGTCGAGGAGACCGTGCCGGTGAGCGCGGATTGCGCATGGGACGGGCCGGCCGACACCAGGCAGATGAGCGCGACGGTCGCGAGCAGCGAGATCGTGGTCTTACGCATCGGGTTCTCCCTCGAGTTCGAATCAGTTCGTGTGCCGTGCAATCCGTGCCGCACGGTTATTGGGATTTCGGCGCCTCGTCGAGCGGTTCCAGCTTGACGATCGAGGCGCCGTGATTGCTGCCGACCCAGAAGGTCGCCGGCGTAACCGAATTGTCGACGAACACCCGGCGCACGTTGGTCTCGCGCGGCAACAGGTATTCGACCGCCTTGCCGGTGGCGGGATCGATGCGCAGCACGCGGTCGGACGTCATGCCGGCCGTCCAGATCCCGCCGTTCTTGTCGAGATCGACATGGTAGGGGCCGCTCCACGGCGTCGGCGCCTCCCATTCCTTGACCTCGCCGGTCTTGGGATCGAGCATCCCGACCTTGTTGCCGCGGTATTCCGCGAACCAGAAGCGATCCTGCGCGTCGACCATGACGCGGCGCGGGCGCGCGAACTCGGTCGGCAGCGGATAGAGCGTCACCTGGCCGCTCTTGGCATCGATGCGGCCGACGCTCGACGCCTTGCGGTCGGCGAAATCGGTGAAATAGACGTTGTTCTGCGAGTCGGACGCGATGCCGTAGATGCCGTGCGGCGGGCCTGCGAACGGCGAATCCTTGGGCAGGTCCTTGTAGGGCGAGAACACCTCGAATTTTCCGCTCGCAAGGTCGATGCGAAACAGGCTCACGCTGCCGACGTCGAAGGTCCACACCTTGCCGTCAACGCCCGCATTGTCGGCCGCCACCATGTTGATCTGGGTGCGGTTGTTGTTGAGCTCCGCCGGGACGCGGAAGGTCTGGAATTTTTGCGTCTTGCGGTCGAACTTGTGGATCGCGCCCTGGAACATGTTGGCGAGCCACAGGTTGCCGTCGCGGTCGAATTCCAGATCGAGCAGGCCGGTCGGCGCGCCCTCCTTGTACACCGGCAACGGGAATTCCTTGAAATCGCCGGTTCTCGGGTCGAAGCGGCCGAGATTCTGCTCGCCGAAGGAGGAGAACCACGCGATCCCGTCGCGATCCACCAGCACGTCGTGCGGCTGCACGGTCGCACGCGGGAGGTCGTATTCGGTGATGACCACGCGGGTGGCGGCGCCGCTCGGCCGCGGCAGGGTCTTGAACGCGTAGTCGTGGGTCGGCGATTCGCTCAGGTTGATGGTGGCGAGCCACGCGGCCTGCTTCTGCATGGCCTCGGGCGAGGCGGTCAGCGGCTGGCCGCCGATCAGGCGCTGCGGCATCATCGGCGTGCTCACCTGGGCGTAACCCGCCATGCGCTTGAGCACGTCGACGAACTCTTCGGCGGTGAAGCGCGAAGTCAGCGGCCGGTCGAGCGTGTGGCAGCCCACGCAATTGAGCAGCGAGCTTCTTTGCGCATCGGTGCCCGGGACGCTGAGCATCCACTCGGTGTTGCTGAGTTGCGCGGTGAGATTGCGCGCCTTGCGCAGCTTGAGGTCGACGCTGGTCGCACGATCGGCCGCCACCTCGACCGTCTTCGGGCCCTCGATCTCATAGCCGATGGCGCGAATGCGGAGATTGTAGGGGCCGGGCGTCAGCTGGGCGGCCGGGAAGGCGAAACGGCCGTCCTTGTCGCTGACCACCGTCACGGTGACGCGCGCGCCGGCCTTCTTGGCGCTGACCAGCACGCCCTCCATGGCGCCTTCCTGCGCGGAGCCGACCTGGCCGGCGAGCGCGATCTGGGCGCGCGCCGGACAGGGCGCGCTCAGGAGCGCGCCAAGGCAAGCGACGGCGACAAGCCGGATCGAGCGCATCGATACCTCCCGTGGAGATCTTTCGTCCCGCGACCGCGAACCGTCTCCGGGTCCGCGCAGGCGAGGGATTCGGCGGCCATTACTAATCTCGCCCGCCGCATGTCATGCGCCGGGCGGCCTGGCCGCTCGCCCCTTCTTTTGTGCCCGAACCATACGGCACGGTGTGTGGCGCCGCCAGGGGGTTTGGCGCCGGTCTCACTCGTTCAGTACCGCGCGCAGAGGCCGGTTGAACGCGGCGATCGACGCGCCTGCGAGACCCGCAATGGCGGCGATCATGAGAAAGAAATGAGCCTTGTCCATCTGGCTCCAGAAGCCGCCGAGGTAGCCGGCGATGAAATTGCCGGTGAAGCTGGTCGCCAGCCACGCGCCCATCATCATCGACAGGATTTTGGCCGGTGCGACCTTCGATACCAGGGAGAGGCCGATCGGCGAGATGTAGAGCTCGCCGATCGTGATGACGACGAAATAGGCGAACAGCCACAGCCAGCTCGCCTTGACGCCGCCGGCATGCCAGGCCGCCGCCGCCATGATCAGGTTCGACGCCGTCACGCCGAAGCAGCCGAGCGCCATCTTGCTGACGGTCGAGGGTTCGGTGCGGCGCCGCGCCTGCCACCCCCACAGCGCGACCACGAGCGGCGTGAAGGCCATGATCATGAACGGGTTGAACGACTGGAACAACGTGGTCGGGATCTCGGCGGACCAGCCGAAGAGGTGGATCGTGCGGTCGGTCTGCGCGTCGGCCCACAGCGCGATGGTGTTGCCCTGCTGCTCGTAGGTTGCCCAGAAGAAGCTCGTGGGCACGAACAGCACCAGCAGGGCGCCGACCATGCGCCAGTCATCGTGCGTCAGCGGGGCGCGTGCGACGGCGGGCGTGATCCGGTCGGGCGGCAGCACAGGTGCGGCGACGAGATAGGTCGCGAGCCCGATCAGCATCCCGACGCCGGCGGCCGCGAATCCGTAGTGCCAGCCCACCTCCTCGCCGAGCAGGCCGCACACCCAGGGCGCCAAAGCCGCGCCGAGATTGATGCCGACGTAGAAGATCGAATAGGCGCGATCGCGTCGCGGATCGCCCGGCGCATAGAGGGCGCCGACCTGGGCCGACATGTTGGGCTTGAACGCGCCGTTGCCGAGGATCAGCGTCAGCAGGGCGAACAGCAGCAGAGATTCGAACGCCATCATGAAATGGCCGACCGCCATCAGGCTCGCCCCGATCACGACGGTGCGGCGGTGGCCAAGCACGCGGTCGGCCAGAAGCCCGCCGAAGATCGGCGTCAGGTACACGAGGCCGGTATAGAGGCCGTAGATCTGCGAGGCGAGCGGCTGGACGTCGAGCGGCCCGAACGGAATCTCGAGCGCCCGTTTGAGCGCAGCGAGCCCGATCACCGTGCCGGCGTGCTCGGGCCCGAAGAGGTACTTCACCATGTAGAGAACGAGCAGCGCGCGCATGCCGTAATAGGAAAACCGCTCCCACATCTCGGTCGCGAACAGGAACGATAGGGCGCGCGGATGCCCGAACAGGTCGGCAGACTTGGGGCGGGTAAGTTCGGGGGCGGTCATGGCCGGGAACCTAGCATAACGGGCGGCCGTCACCGACGAGGCGTGACACACCCATGCGTCGCGTGCCCGGCCTCCCGAAGTGGCGACGCAACCAAATCACCCGGGGGGCGTTGTCTCACAGGAGCGGCGGGTTGTAAGCCGGTAAGGCGCCGTCGAAAGCGTGCCGATGCGGGCTGAACGGAGCACTCAAGAATTGAGGGATGGCCGGTCGCATCGAGCGGCCAACTATTGCGGTTTTCGTCCCTCCCAACTTCCCCTTTAACTCGGCGAGTGGCTCCGTCCTGCAAGGGGAGACCGGTCTTTTCGGCCGCCCGTCGTCAGGGTTTGGGTTCCGGACGCCCGACAGGCCGGCGGCGGAACATCCTGTCGGCATGACGGACATACTGGGGTGACGCGTCGGCATCGGCCCGATACGGAACGACGTTCGACCAACACGAAAGCAGCTGCAGGGATGTCGAAGCGAGAGGCCGTAAAAATCGGTGCGCCGCCGCCGGTACGCCCGAACGGCGCCGGCAAGCCTGTGGGGTCCAAGCCCCACCGGAAGTCGATGGACCAACTCTGCATCAACACCATTCGCACGCTTGTCGATGGATGCCGTGCAGAAGGCCAATTCCGGCCATCCCGGCACGCCGATGGCGCTGGCGCCGGTGGTCTACACGCTGTGGCAGACGTTTCTGCGCTTCGATCCGGACGATCCGATCTGGCCCAATCGCGATCGCTTCGTGCTGTCCAACGGTCACGCCTCGATGCTGCTCTACGCGATGCTGCATCTCGCCGGCGTGAAGGCGGTCAATGCCGAATACGAGCGCCTCGGCGAGCCCGCGGTCACGCTCGACGACATCAAGCGGTTCCGGCAGATCGGCAGCAAATGCCCCGGTCATCCCGAATATCGCCTGACGTCGGGCGTCGAGACCACGACCGGGCCGCTGGGCCAGGGCTGCGGCAACAGCGTCGGCATGGCGATCGCCGGCCGCTGGCTGGCGCAGCATTTCAACCGGCCGGACTTCGCGATGTTCGACTACGACGTTTACGCCGTCTGCGGCGACGGCGACATGATGGAGGGCGTCGCGAGCGAAGCGGCCTCGTTCGCCGGCCATCAGATGCTCGGCAACCTCTGCTGGATCTACGACAGCAACCGCATCACGATCGAAGGGCACACGGATCTCGCCTTCAGCGACGACGTCGCGGCGCGCTTTCTCGCCTATGGCTGGAACGTGCAGCGGGTCGGCGACGCCAACGACACGGAGCGGCTGGCGCAGGCGATCGACGACTTTCGAGCGCACGCAACGATGTGCCGACCCTGATCATCGTCGAGAGCCATATCGGCTACGGCGCCCCGCACAAGCAGGACACCAGCGCGGCCCATGGCGAGCCGCTCGGCGAGGAGGAGGTCCGTCTCGCCAAGCGCAGCTACGGCTGGCCGGAGGATGCCAAGTTTCTGGTGCCGGACGGCGTGCGCGAGCATTTCGCGCGACGGCATCGGCCGGCGCGGCCGGCGAGTCTGCGCGAAGCCTGGAACGAGCTGCTTCGACGCCTACCGGGCGAAATACCCGGAGCTCGCCGACCAGATCGAGCGCATGCAGAAGCGCGAGCTTCCCGACGGCTGGGACGCGGACCTGCCGGACTTTCCCGGCCGACGCCAAGGGCCTCGCCAGGCGCGACTCCTCGGGCAAGGTGCTCAACGCCATCGCGCGCGCACTATCCCTGGCTGATCGGCGGCTCGGCCGATCTCGCGCCGTCCACCAAGACGCGCCTGACCTTCGAGGGCGCCGGCGATCTCGAAGCGGACACGCCGGGCGGACGCAATCTGCACTTCGGCGTGCGCGAGCACGCGATGGGCGCGATCCTGAACGGGCTCGCGCTGTCCAAGATCCGCGCCTTCGGCTCGGGCTTTCTCATCTTCTCCGACTACATGAAGCCGCCGATCCGGCTGGCCGCCCTGATGGAGCTGCCGGTCATCTACGTCTTCACGCACGATTCGATCGGCGTCGGCGAGGACGGGCCGACGCATCAGCCGGTCGAGCAGCTGGTCGCGCTGCGCAGCATTCCGGGCCTCATCACGCTTCGCCCGGCCGACGCCAACGAGGTGGTCGAGGCCTGGCGCGTCATCATCGGGCTCAAGCACCAGCCGGCCTGCCTGGTGCTGAGCCGCCAGGCGCTGCCGACCTTCGACCGCACGCGCTACGCGCCGGCCGTCGGGCGTGGCGCCGCGGCGCCTATGTGCTGGCCGACGCCGCCGACGGCGAGCCGGACGTGATCCTGATCGGCACCGGCAGCGAGGTCGCGCTCTGCGTCGACGCCTATGAGGCAGCTCAAGCGGGAAGGCATTCCGGCGCGCGTCGTCAGCATGCCGTCGTGGGAGCTGTTCGAGCAGCAGGATCAGGCGTATCGCGATCAGCGTTCTTCCGCCCGATGTCGCGGCGCGGGTCTCGGTCGAGATGGGCTCGGTGATCGGCTGGGACCGCTATGTCGGGCGCGACCGGCGCCAAGATCGGCATGCACACGTTCGGCGCCTCGGCGCCGCTCAAGGACCTGCTCGCGAAGTTCGGCTTCACGGCCGAGAAGGTGCTCGCCGCCGCGAAGGAGCAGATCGCGAAGCGCAAAGGAAGTCCGCATGAATCCGCAAGCGAACAGAATCCCGAAACAGGCGAAAGCCGTCGCGAATCCGCTCGCGGCCCTGCACGACTATGGGCAGGCCGTCTGGCTCGACTTTCTGGCGCGGCGCTTCATCGCCGAGGGCGGTCTCAAGAAGCTCGTCGAGCAGGACGGGCTCACCGGCGTCACCTCCAATCCCTCGATCTTCGAGAAGGCGATCGCCGGCAGCGCCGACTACGATGCCGCGCTGAAGGAGATCGTCGCCGACGGCGACTGTCGATGTCATGACGCTCTACGAGCGGCTGGCGATCGAGGACATCCAGCACGCGGCCGACGTGCTGCGTCCGGTCTACGAGGCGACCGAAGGGCGCGGACGGATATGTCAGCCTCGAAGTCTCGCCCTATCTGGCGATGAACACCGAGGCGACGATCGCCGAGGCGCGGCGGCTGTGGCGCGCGGTCGGCCGCGACAACCTCATGATCAAGGTGCCGGCGACCGAGGCCGGCCTGCCGGCGATCCGCCAGCTCATCGGCGAAGGCATCAACGTCAACATCACGCTGCTGTTCTCGCAGCAGGTCTACGAGCAGGTCGTCGAGGCCTATCTGGCCGGGCTCGAGCAGCTGGTCGCGCAGGGCGGCGATCCGGGCAAGATTGCGAGCGTCGCCAGCTTCTTCGTCAGCCGCATCGACGTTGCGGTCGACAAGCTCATCGAGGAGCGCCTGGCGCGGACCAACGATGCCGGCCGAGCGCGAAGCGCTGAGCGGGCTTGCGCGGCAAGGTCGCGATCGCCAACGCCAAGCTCGCCTATCAGCGCTACAAGCGGCTGTTCGCCGGCGCGCGCTGGGAGAAGCTGCAGGCCAAGGGCGCGCGCGTGCAGCGGCTGCTGTGGGCGAGCACCGGCACCAAGAACCAGCGACTACAGCGACGTGCTCTATGTCGAGGAGCTGATCGCGCGCCGACACGGTCAACACCATGCCGCCGGCGACGATGGATGCGTTCCGCGATCACGGCAAGCGCGCGGCCGAGCCTTGAGGAGAATATCGACCAGGCCGGGCAGACGATGGCGGCGCTGGAGCGGTCCGGCATCTCGATCGACGCGGTGACGGCGAAGCTGGTCGAGGAAGGCGTGCAGCTCTTCGCCGATGCGTTCGACAAGCTGCTCGGCGCGGTCGCCGGCAAGCGCGCCGCGCATGCTCGGCGACAAGCTCGACGGCCAGACCGTGCAAGCTCCCGCCCGAGCTCGAGAAGGCGGTCGCGGCTTCGCTCGAAGCCTGGCGGCGTGACGGCAACGTGCGCCGGCTGTGGGCGGGCGATGCGGCGCTCTGGACCGGCGCCGACGAGGCGAAATGGCTCGGCTGGCTCGACATCGTCGAGGAGCAGCGCAGGCCGGATCGGCGCGCTCGCAAGCCTGGCCGACGGACATCCGGCAGCAGGGCTTCTCCCACGTCCTGCTTCTCGGCATGGGCGGATCGAGCCTCGGACCGGAGGTGCTGGCCGAGACGTTCGGGCAGCAGCCCGGCAGCCCCGAGCTGCTGGTGCTCGATTCGACCGATCCGGCGCAGATCCGGACCATCGAAAGCACGATCGATCCGGCCCGAACGCTCTTCATCGTGTCGAGCAAGTCCGGCAGCACGCTCGAGCCGAATATCCTGAAGCAATATTTCTTCGAGCGCGCGAAGCGGCGGTCGGCGCCGAGCGAGGCGGGATCGCGCTTCATCGCCATCACCGATCCCGGCTCGAAGCTGCAGAAGATCGCCGAGCGCGATCGGTTCCGGCACATTGCATTCGGCAATGCCGAGCATCGGCGGACGCTATTCGGTGCTGTCGGATTTCGGCATGGTGCCGGCCGCCGCGATGGGCCTCGACGTCGCGCAGGTTGCTCGCCGCGACGCAGCACGATGGTGCGCTCCTGCGGCGCCGATGTGCCGCCGGCCGACAATCCGGGCGTCGTGCTCGGGACGCATCCTGGGCGTGCTGGGAAAATCGGGCCGCGACAAGGTCACCATCGTCGCCTCGCCGGGCATCGCCGATTTCGGGGCGTGGCTCGAGCAGCTGCTGGCGGAATCGACCGGCAAGCAAGGCAAGGGACTCGATTCCGGTCGACGCCGAGCCGCTCGGGGCCGCGCAAGTCTATGGCCAGGATCGCCTGTTCGTCTATCTGCGGCTCGACGTCCGAAGCCGGATCCCGAACAGGACGAGGCCGTCGCGGCGCTGGAGCAGGCCGGCCATCCGGTCGTGCGCATCGCGATCACCGACCGCTATCACATCGGACAGGAATTCTTCCGCTGGGAAATCGCCACGGCGGTCGCGGGTGCGATCCTCGGCATCAATCCGTTCGACCAGCCCGACGTCGAGGCGAGCAAGGTCAAGACGCGCGAGCTCACCGACGCCTACGAGAAGAGCGGCGAAGCTGCCGCCCGAAGCGGCGCTCTTCGAGGAGGACGGCCTGACGCTCTTTGCCGACGAGAGGAACTGCGAGGCGCTCGCGGCAAGCGCCGATACGCTCGCGAGATATCTCGCAGCGCATTTCGACCGGCTCCAGGCCGGAGACTATTGCGCGCTCCTGGCCTATGTCGAACGCAACAAGCGCCATCGCGACACGCTGCAGGACATCCGCGCTCATGATCCGCGATCGCAAGCGCGTCGCGACCTGCCTCGGCTTCGGACCGCGCTTCCTGCATTCGACCGGACAGGCCTACAAGGGCGGGCCGAACACCGGCGTATTCCTGCAGATCACCTGCGACGATGCCAACGATCTCGCGGTTCCCGGACCAGAAATACACCTTCGGTATCGTCAAGGCGGCGGAGGCGCGCGGCGACTTCGAGGTGCTGGCCGAGCGCGGGCGGCGCGTCCTGCGCGTCCATCTCGGCGCGCATGTCGCGGCCGGCTTGACGACGCTCAAGGAAGCGGTCCGGCAAGCGCTCGCATGAGCGGGCAACCTCAGGGAGAACGCTGATGCAGCTCGGCATGATCGGCCTCGGACGCATGGGCGGCAATATCGTTCGCCGCCTGGCGCGCAGCGGTCACCGATGCGTCGTCTTCGACCGGAACCCGGCGGCCATCGACGCCGCTCGTGGGCGAGGGAGCGAGCGGCGGCGCCGATCTCAAGAGCCTCGTTGGCAAGCTCGAAAAGCCGCGCGCCGTCTGGGTGATGCTGCCCGCCGGCGACGATCACCGAGCAGCACGGTGGCGCAGCTCGGCGAGCTGCTGGACGCCGGCGACATCATCATCGACGGCGGCAATTCCTTCTACAAGGACGACATCCGGCGGGCGCGGACCCTGCAAGACCAAGGGCATTCGCTACGTCGATTGCGGCACCAGCGGCGGCGTCTGGGGCCTCGAGCGCGGCTACTGCCTGATGATCGGCGGCGACAAGGAGGCGGTCGATCACCTCGATCCGATCTTCGGCGCCCTGGCGCCGGGCCCTGGCGGCATTCCGGTCACGCCGGGCCGCAAAGGCCGCGATCCCCGCGTGGAACGCGGCTACGTGCATTGCGGCCCGAGCGGCGCCGGACACTTCGTCAAGATGATCCACAACGGCATCGAATACGGCCTCATGCAGGCCTATGCGGAAGGGTTCGACATCCTGCGCGGCGCCGCCTCGGACGACTTGCCGGCGGATCAGCGCTTCGCAGCTCGACCTGCCCGACATCGCCGAGGTCTGGCGCCGCGGCAGCGTCATCGGGTCCTGGCTGCTCGACCTGACGGCGATCGCCTTGGCGGAAGATCCCGCAGCTCGCGCGCTATTCCGGGTTCGTCGAGGATTCCGGCGAAGGCCGCTGGACCATCATGGCGGCGATCGAGGAGGCCGTGCCGGCGGACGTGCTGTCGGCCGCGCTCTACGCGCGCTTCCGCTCGCGCGAGAAGGACAACTTTCGCCGACAAGCTGCTCTCGGCGATGCGCACGAGTTCGGCGGCCACGTCGAGCCGAAGCGCGGGCTGACATGGACATGCGGGCCGAGCGCGCGGGTCCTTGCGTCCTCGTCATCTTCGGGGCTGCCGGCGATCTCACCAAGCGCCTGCTGGTGCCGGCGCTCTACAATCTGCGGCGCGGAAAGACTGCTGCCGGAGGACTTCGCCGTTATCGGCGTCGCCAGAGGCCGCCAGCGACAGCGAGACGTTCCGCCGCGACCTCGGCGCCAGCCTGCGGGCGTCCGGCGACGGCGAGTCGCGACGGCGACTGGAGCTGGCTCGCCGAACGCATGTCCTATCTCCAGGGCGAGTTCGACGACCCGGCCACCTACGAGAAGCTGGCGACAGCTCCTGGCGAAGACCGACGAGACGCATGCGCACCGGCGGCAACTACCTGTTCTATCTCGCAACTCCGCCGCAGGTGTTCGCCGACCATCGTCGCAGCGGCTCGGCGAGGCCGGCCTCGCCCGCGAAGTCGCAAGGGCATTGGCGGCGCGTCATCATCGAAAAGCCGTTCGGCACCGATCTGCGCTCGGCCCAGGAGCTCAATCGCCAAATTCTCGCCGTGCTGACCGAAAACCAAATCTATCGCATCGATCACTATCTCGGAAAGGAGACCGTTCAGAACATGCTGGTGTTCCGGTTCGCCAACGGCATCTTCGAGCCGCTGTGGAACCGCAATCACATCGACCACGTGCAGATCACCGTGGCCGAGGCGATCGGCGTCGAGCGTCGCGGCAAGTTCTACGAGGAGACCGGCGCGCTGCGCGACATGGTGCCCAACCACCTGTTCCAGCTGCTCACGCTCATCGCCATGGAGCCGCCGACCTGCTTCGCCGCCGACGCGGTGCGCTCCGAGAAGGCCAAGGTGCTGGATGCGATCCATCCGCTTCGGCGCGGAGGATGCGCGGCGCAACGTGGTGCGCGGCCAGTACGGCGGCGGCACCGTCGACGGCAAAGCGTCGCGCCCTACCGGCGCGCCCCGAATGTCGCGGCCGACTCGACCACCGAAACCTACGTCGCGTTGAAGCTGATGATCGACAATTGGCGCTGGGCGGGCGTGCCGATCTATCTGCGCACCGGCAAGGCGCTCGCCGCGCGGCGCAGCGAAGTCGTCATCCGGTTCAAGCAGGCGCCGTTCGCGCTGTTTCGCGACACGCCGGTCGAACGGCTCACCCCCAACGACCTGATCCTGCATATCCAGCCGGAGGAGGGCGTGACGCTGCGGTTCGGCGCCAAGGTCCCGGGGCCGAAGATGCGCATGGGCGACGTCGAGATGAAGTTCAGCTACCGCGACTATTTCAAAGCCGCGCCGAGCAACGGGTATGAGACGCTGATCTATGACTGCATGATCGGCGACGCGACCCTGTTCAAGCGTGCCGACGACATCGAGGCCGGCTGGCGGATCGTGCAACCCCTGCTCGACGCCTGGCGGGCGGCCGGGCCGGCGAGCCGGCGATTTATCCGGCGGGAAGCAGCGGGCCGAGCGAAGCCGATGGGCTGATGGCGCGCGATGGCCGGCACTGGCGCGCCCTTGACGGCGCCACGGGTGCGACACCGTCATGACTCCCACCCCACGGGTGGCGTCGAAAACGTCCGGGCAACGCGCGGAGGCGGCCGGGCTGTTGCCTTCGGTGGCGATCGTCATGGGTGTCTCGGGCTGCGGTAAGTCGACCATCGGAACGCTGCTCGCCGCGCGCTTGGAATGGGAATTCGAGGACGCCGACTGGCTCCATCCCGCCGCCAATGTCGACAAGATGCACAAGGGTACGCCCCTGACCGACGAGGACCGCTGGCCTTGGCTGCGCGCGGTCGCGGCCTGGATCGACAAGACGCGACGCGCGGGCCAGCATGGCGTCGTCGCCTGCTCGGCGCTCAAGCGCCGGTACCGTGACGTCCTGATCGGCGATCGCGCGGACGTCCGGCTCGTCTACCTCAAGGGCAGCGAGGAGCTCATTTCCCGCCGTATTGCCACGCGTCACGAGCATTTCATGCCGCCCGGCCTCTTGCACAGCCAATTTTTGGCGCTCGAGGAGCCGGGAGCGGACGAGAAGGCGATCACCGTCTCGGTCGAGCCGCCGCCGCGCGAGATCGTGACGCAAATCCTTTCGGCGCTGAACGCCGGCGGGAAAATAGGGCCGGCCTAGGCCGCGTTGCATCGCCAAAAGCGAAGCTCGAGAACAAGCGGCGGCCGTGCGTCGTTGGTTGCCTGGCTCACACGTCCAGCATGTCGTCGCGCGCGAATTCCGCCCGTTCCTGGATGAAGTCGAACCGCGCCTCCGCCTTCGTCCCCATCAACCGCTCGACCGACGACGCCGTCTGCTTGCGCTCGCCCTCGGCGAGCATCACGCGCAGCAGCGTGCGGCTGCGGCGGTCCATGGTGGTTTCCTTGAGCTGGGCCGGCATCATCTCGCCCAGCCCCTTGAACCGGCCGACCTCGACCTTGGCGTTGGCGTGAAACTCCTTCTTCAGGATCTCGTCCTTGTGCTTGTCGTCGCGGGCATAGAAGCTCTTGGCGCCGTGCGAAAGCCGATAGAGCGGCGGCACCGCCAGATAGAGATGTCCGTTGTCGATCAGTTGCGGCATCTGGCGGTAGAAGAACGTGATCAGCAGCGACGCGATATGGGCGCCGTCGACGTCGGCGTCGGTCATCACGATCACCTTCTCGTAGCGCAGATCCTGGTCGCGATAATGCGCGCCGGTGCCGCAGCCGAGCGCCTGCGCGAGGTCGGCCAGCTGGGCGTTCTGCGCGAGCTTGTCCTTGCCGGCGGAGGCGACGTTGAGGATCTTGCCGCGCAGCGGCAGGATCGCCTGCGAGGCGCGGTCGCGCGCCTGCTTGGCCGAGCCGCCGGCGCTGTCGCCCTCGACGATGAAGATCTCCGAGCCTTGGGCGGCCGTGTTGGTACAGTCGGCGAGCTTGCCGGGCAGCCGAAGCTTGCGCACGGCGGTCTTGCGCGAGATTTCCTTCTCCTGCCGGCGGCGGAGGCGCTCGTCGGCGCGTTCCACCACCCAGTCGAGCAGCTTGCTCGCCTGCGGCGGGTTGCCGGCGAGCCAGTGGTCGAACTGGTCCTTCACCGCCACATCGACGATCTTCTGCGCCTCGGCGGTGGCGAGCCGGTCTTTGGTCTGGCCCTGGAATTCGGGCTCGCGGATGAACACCGACAGCATGGCGCCGGCGCCCGTCATCACGTCCTCGGACGTGATGACGGCGGCGCGCTTGCCCTGGTTGCTGCGCTCGGCGTGATCCTTGAGCCCGCGCAGCAGCGCCGAGCGGATGCCGGACTCGTGCGTACCGCCGTCCGGCGTCGGAATCGTGTTGCAATAGGACGACAGGAACCCGTCGGAATCCGCCGTCCATGCGACCGCCCATTCGACCGAGCCGGGGGCGCCGATCTTGCCCGAGGTGCCGGTGAAGATGTCGGGGTGGACCAGCGTCTGTCCCTGCAATGTGCTGGCGAGATAATCCTTGAGCCCATCGGGGAAATGAAACGTTTCCTCCTCGGGCACGCCCTCGACGCCCTCGAGCAAGGCCTTGTCGCAATGCCAGCGGATCTCGACGACGCCGAACAGATAGGCCTTGGCGCGCGTCATCTTGAACAGGCGCAGGGGATTGAACTCGACCTTGCCGCCGAAAATCTGCGAATCGGGCTTGAAGCGGACCCTGGTGCCGCGCCGGTTCGGCGTCTTGCCGAGCTTCTCGATGGGACCCTTCGGCTTGCCGCGCTGATAGACCTGGCGGTACAGCTGGCCTCCGCGCGCGACCTCGACCTCGACCCGCTCCGAGAGCGCATTCACCACCGAGATGCCGACGCCGTGCAGGCCGCCCGAGGTCTCGTAGACGTCGGAGTCGAACTTGCCGCCCGCATGAAGCGTACACATGATGACTTCGAGCGCGGATTTCTTCGGGGACTTCGGATGGGGATCGACCGGGATGCCGCGCCCGTTGTCGGTGACCGTCACGAAGCCGTCGCTCTCCACCTCGACGTCGATGAAGGTCGCGTGGCCGTTGAGCACCTCGTCCATCGCATTGTCCATCACCTCGGCGAAGAGATGATGCAGCGCCTTTTCGTCGGTGCCGCCGATATACATGCCGGGCCGCCGGCGGACCGGCTCGAGCCCCTCCAGCACCTCAATGTCGCGCGCCGTGTAGGCCTGCTCGGCGCTCGATCCGCGCGCGGGCTTGCCCCGCGCGGCCGCGCGGCGGGGTGCCGGCTCGGTCACGGCTGAGAACAGGTCGCTGCCAGGCGTTGTTTTCTTTGCGATTTTTGCCATTCGTCTTCCACTGCGGGTGGGGGAGGGCGAATCAGTTGCGCCGACTATGCCATCCGGCGGGCGCGACTTGAATCCGCGAATGTGGGTTTCTTATGTGGGGTGCCGGCCCGTCGTCGCGGGAGAGCCGGTCCGCGCCCCTGGTTTCATGCCAGGCGGCGGGTTAAGAGACCCTTTCTCCGGCCAATTCAGGACCCGCAACGGCAGCACGCCAGATCGCCGCCCATGTTCGACACCATCGAGACCTTCGGCCATCAGATCGTCGACTTCGTGCGCCTCCACGAGGCCTGGGCGGCGCCGGTCGTGTTCGGCCTTGCGTTCGGAGAATCGCTCGCCTTCATCTCGCTCCTGATCCCCGCCTGGGGCGTCCTGGTCGCCATCGGCTATCTGATCGGACCGAGCGGAATCGATTTCTGGCCGGTGTGGGCCGGAGGCGCGCTCGGGGCTGCGTTCGGCGACTGGCTGTCCTATTGGATCGGGATCAAGCTCGGGCCTCCGGTCGGCCATGTGTGGCCGTTGTCGCGACATCCCGATCTGCTGCCGCGCGGGGAACGCTTCATGGCGCGGTGGGGCATCCTCGGCATCTTCATCGGTCGGTTTTTCGGGCCGCTGCGCGCCTCGGTGCCGCTGGTGGCGGGAATCTTCGCAATGCCGTTCTGGCGCTTCCAGTTCGCCAATTTCACCTCGGCCTTCGTGTGGGCCGCGGTGCTGCTCACGCTCGGCGACGTCGTGTCGAAAGCCGTGAAAATGGTGTGGGGATAATGCCGGCGGGCATCTGCCTGCTCCAGCCGTTCCCATCGGTCGACCGGCGCGCTATGGTTCGGGCCAGGGCGCCAGCGAAAGACCCCTGACGCACCGCACAAAAATTCGGCCATGCACAGACGCCCGAGGGAGGTTTCGATGATCGAATTGACACGTCGCGCCGCGCTAGCCGGCGCCGCAATGACCACGATGGCGGCCGCCGGCGGATTCCTGACGCCCGAATGGGCGCGGGCCGCCGCTGCGGCCGCGCAGGCGCCCGGCTTCTATCGCTACAAGGTGGGCAGTATCGAGATCACGGTCGTCACCGACGGCGCGAACCGGCTGCCCGTGACCGACGCGTTCGTGCTCAACGCCAAGAAGGAAGAGGTCAACGCCGCGCTCGCCGAGGCCTTCATGGAGCCGGGCGTTTTCGTCGGTCCGTATAATCCGATCGTCATCAATACCGGCGCCAAGCTCGCGGTCGTCGACACCGGCACCAGCGAAGCCGCCTACAAGGCGAGCAAGGGCCAGACCGGCCAGTTTCTGACCAATCTGGCGGCGGCCGGCATCGACGCCAACGCGATCGATACGGTGATCATCTCGCACTATCACGGCGATCACATCAACGGCCTGCTCAAGGCGGACAATTCGCTGGCCTTCCCGAACGCCGAAATCCTGGTGCCGGCGGCCGAGCACAAATACTGGATGGACGATGGCGAGATGAGCCGCTCCGCCACGAAGCGCATCGCGGACAATTTCAAGAACGTGCGCCGCGTGATCAGCGGCGAGGTGCTCAAGCGGCTGCGCACCTACGAGGCCGACAAGGAGGTCATCTCCGGCGTCACCGCGGTCGGCACGCCCGGCCACACGCCCGGCCACACCTCGCACGTCGTCGCGTCCGGTGCCGCCAAGGTCTATGTCCAGGCCGACGTCACCCACGCGCCGTTCCTGTTCGCGCGCCATCCGGGCTGGCACGCCTTCTACGACCATGAGCCGGTGCAGGCGGAGGCAACCCGCCGCAAGGTCTATGACATGCTGGCGGCCGAGCGCATGACGGTGCAGGGATTCCACTATCCGTTCCCGTCGGTCGCGCATGTCGAGAAGACCGCGAGCGGCTATCGTGAATTCCCGATGCCGTGGAATCCGGTGATCTAGCGCATGATCGATCGAGCGAGAAGCCGATGCCGGTAGAACGGATTCTCATCGTCGTCGGCTTGCTCGCCGTCATGGCGCTGTTCGGGTTCCAGCTCTGGTCGGTGCTGCGCACCGGACACGTGCGATGGCGCGTGCAGAAGATCCACCGCGACCGTCGGCCGGTCGCGTTCTGGTTCGAGGTCGCCGCCTGCGTGGTCGGATTGCTGCTGTTCGCAGGCCTGCTGGTCGCGCACCTGACCCGCTGAAATCCTCCGCCGCGGCCATTGACGACGGCCGTCGGCTTCCCATATAGACCCCGCCATGACGACGACCGCGTTCACCTCCTCGCACCGCCGCCGCCGCTTTGCGGCCACGGCCGATCGCGTCTGATCGTCGCCCGTGCCGCCGGATTTTTCCCGCGGCGCTCTTCTCACAGCTTCGGCGGAAGATTTCGGCGGTTCATCATTTTGCCGGGGCATGATCTCATGCTCCGACCGCGGAAAGGAATGAGCCATGGCCAAGAAAGCCAAGATCGGCGTGCTCGGCGCCTCCGGCTATACCGGCTCGGAATGCGTGCGGCTGCTGCTGCGCCATCCGCAGGTCGAGATCGTGTTGCTCACCGCCGACCGCAGGGCGGGTCAGGAAATGCGCGAGGTCTTCCCGCAGTTCTCGCCCTTTAGTCTGCCGAAGCTGGTCCCGATCGACGGCATCGACTGGGCCCATGGCGGCCTCGATCTGGTGTTCGCGGCGCTGCCGCATGCGACCACCCAGAAGGTGATCAAGGATCTGTTCGCCAAGAGTCCGAGCATCAAGGTCGTGGATCTGTCCGCCGATTTCCGGCTCGCCGACACCGCCGCCTATGCGCGCTGGTACGGCCACGAGCACCTGGCGCCCGAGCTGCAGAAGGACGCCGTCTACGGGCTCACCGAGGTGCATCGGGACAGGATCAGGACGGCGCGGCTGGTCGCCAACCCGGGCTGCTACACGACCTGCAGCGAGCTTGCGCTCATCCCGCTGATCGCCGCCAAGGCGATCGACCTCGACGAGATCGTGGTCGACGCCAAGTCGGGCATGACCGGGGCGGGCCGCGCCGCCAAGGAGGCGATGTTGTTCTCCGAGGTATCGGAGGGCTTTCACGCCTACGGGGTCGGACACCATCGCCACATGGCCGAGCTCGACCAGGAATTCTCCGCCGCCGCCGGCCGGCCGGTGGTCGTCAGCTTCACGCCTCACCTCGTGCCGATGAACCGCGGCATACTGGCGACCATCTACGTGCGCGGCGCCTCCGGACGGTTGCCCGAGGATCTTCATGCGATACTTTTAAAGCAATACATGAACGAGGCCTTTGTCCACGTGCTGCCGTTCGGCGAGATGCCGCAGACGCGCCATGTGCGCGGCTCCAACATGACCTTCATCGGCATTGCGCGGGACCGTATCGCGGGCCGCGCGATCATCGGTTCGGCGCTCGACAATCTGGTCAAGGGTGCGGCCGGCCAGGCCGTGCAGAACATGAACCTGGTGCTCGGCTTTCCCGAATCCCTGGGGCTCGAGCAGGTCGCGCTGTTTCCGTGAGGGCCGCTATTTCCCGCTCAATGCCTTGAGCCGCGCGCTCGCCGTCTCGTGCGCCCACTTGCGTATTGCGACTGCGACCACAGGCTACATCGTTATCGGGATGGTGCTGGGCAAGGCAGGGTCGCTGGTGGCCGCACGGATCATTTCGCCTTGCTGGCGAAGTCGGTGAGGACCACTTCCCCAAATTTGACGCGCTTTGCCGGGTCGAGGACGTTGCCCTGCACCAAAATGTCCTGGAATTTTTCGATCGCCCCGGGATCGATCATCGGCGTCGTCTTCCAGAGCTTTAGCCGCCGATAGCGCTCGGCGGCGGCGGTCAGCACTTGCGCGCCAATGCCCGGAAAATACGGCGCCAGGACTTTGACGACCTCGCCGATCGGCGCGGTCTCGGTCCATCTCTGAGCCTGGTAGATCGCATTGGTCCAACTCTGGATGATGTCGGGATTGTCGCGAATGTACTTGTCGGTCGCCATAAAGGCGGTGCCTTCGGCACCGCCCACCGTCTGTCCGGGTGAAGCGAGGAAATGGGCCTTGCCGTCGAGCTCGAGCCCGGAAGCGTCCGGCTCGTTGAAGATGGCGTATTCGATTCTGGCCCGTCAGCCAAGCCCCCACGCGCGCGGGAATGGTGATGTTGTTCGCCAGCTTCACGTCTTTGATCGGGTCGACGCCGTTCTGCCGTAAAGCCGCCTGCAGGTACAGGTCCGGCGTGCTGCCCGGCCGGAGGGCAAGGATCTGCTTCCCCTTCAGCTGTTGCCAGTCGAACTTGTCCGATTTCTCACGGCCGACCAGTACGAAGCCGTCGGTCGTGATGAGTTCCGCAGAAGATGGGTATCTTCGTCGGCGAGTCGCTGTTCTGCACGTAGATTGGCGCCTCCGGTCCGTTCAGAACAATGTCCGCGCTGTTGGAGAGAAGCGCCGCCACCGCCTTGTCGCCGCCCTGCGCCGTCGCCAGCGTGACATCGAGGCCGGCCTCACTGAAAAAGCCCTTCGTCATTGCGGCATATGCCGGCGCGAACAGAATTGTGCGCGCGACCTCGCTGTAGCGGACCTTCACGGGCGGTTTGCGCTGCTGCGCTCGAGCCCCGCGTGACGCAGCGGGCAGGGAGCCAAGGGCGGCCAGACCAATTTGGAGCGCGCGGCGGCGATCAAGCATGGAAATCCTCCATTCGAGGGTAGGAATGAGAAGATTGTTTGGCCGAATTCAGCCTGGCAGTCTGAGCAACGCCACGCTGCCTCCGCCTTTGATCTCGGAAATGCACGTTTGCCGACGCGCTCCCGGACGTCTTTCACAGGCCGCCCCGTATCCCTTGCGGTTTCTGACGGCCAATCGCCGTTTAATGAAATTAAAATACACAAGTCATTTACCCATGTCAACAACAGAAATTGACCGGCTGGGCTTCGTATGCGACGCTTCCCGGAAAGGAGATCTTTCGACACCATGACAAAGACGAAACCGCGCACGCGTCCCAGTCGCGTCGCCGCAGACAGCAAGACGCCGCAAAATCATGCCGCATTGGCGAAGGAGACGTTTCCACCGCTCAGCACGTCGCTCAAGAGTTTTATGAAGGACGGGACGGATCGCGAGTTTCGCCGACTTATTTACGCTCTGATGAGCTTAGCTAACCAGATGGCACGACACCGCAAGCTTTTCGCCGCCTATATCGGCGTGACAGAGGCGCAGGCGGTCATGATGAGAATTATTGCAGAAACGCAGGGTGCGACGGTCGGACACCTCGCGCAGAAGCTTAATGTAACGAGCCAATTCGTCACGATCGAAATCGGAGGTCTCGTCAAGCGGCACATCGTCGAGAAGCGGCCTAACAAGGCCGATCGCCGCAGCATGTTCCTGAGCTTGACGCCCAAAGGCAAAAACTTGCTTCGCGAGTTGGCGCCAATATTGCGGAAAGCAAACGATATGCATTTCCGCTCCTTGACTGAGGATCGGGCGAGAATCCTTCAGGAGATCGTCGCGACCCTCATATCGGATGGCATGAGCGCACTTCACGAGTTCGAAGCTCCGCATCGGCGCGGCCAGATGGCGCCCTCTGCGCGGGCGGAAACCGAGCGCCGCAATGGTGCGAGCCGCCAAGCCGCGCGCATGTCAGATGGGGTGGCACGGTCGGCCAAGGAAATCGGCGATTGAGCCATCAGGGCACTCCGGCCAGCGTTGAATTTCCGGTTCATGCGCTGGCTGTTCCGCGCAATTCCTATTTCTCGCCCAAGGCGGCGAGCCGGTCGCGCGCAATATCTTGCGCCCACTTGCCGTCTTCGTATTTTTGCGCGAGCGCCACGGCCTTGCGATAATCGGCCTTGGCCTTCGCGACCTCGCCTTTGCCCTCATAGGCGAGGCCGCGGCCCGCATAGGCACCCGTCAAGTCGACATCGAGGAGCAGCGCCTGGCTGTAATCCGCGATGGCGCGCTCGTATTCACCCGTCTGCCGCAGCTCGATGGCGCGATCGTGGTAGAGCGTCGCGAGAGTCGCGCCGCTGAATTTCCCGGATTGGATCGCCCGCGTGCAGGCCGCGATCGCGGCCTCGCCCGCGTCCTTGGAACACTGGTCGGTGTTCTGGTCCGCGCTCACCGGCGCAACCGCGATCGCGGCGGCCAGCATGGCGGCGAGCACGGCCGATGCGAGGCGTTTCATGATTCCGCGGACGCGCGCCGACGCAAGGTTCTCAATCCCTCACCTTCACGTAGCTTCCCGGCGCGTCCTCTATCGCCTTCAACTCGCCGCTTCCGGGTTTGCGCGCCTTCACGCGCGCCGGAGCCTGCGCCTCGATCCAGGCCAGCCAATCCGGCCACCACGAGCCCGGATGTTCCTGCGCGTCCGCGATCCAGCTGTCGAGATCGTCGCCGCGCGGTTGCGGGCCGGTCCAGTATTGGTACTTGTGCTTGTCGGGCGGATTGACGACGCCGGCGATGTGGCCGGAGCCCGAGAGCACGTATCTCATCGGTCCGCCGAACAGGGACGAGCCGACATAGACCGATCGCGCCGGCGCGATGTGGTCCTCGCGGGTGGCGAGGTTGTAAACCGGGATCTTGACGCTCTTGAGGTCGAGCGCGACCCCGTCGATCGTCATCTCGCCCTTGGCCAGCCGGTTATCGAGGTAGCAGCTGCGCATGTAGAGCGAATGGTTGGCGGCCGGCATGCGCGTGGCGTCCGAATTCCAGTACAGCAGGTCGAACGGGAAGGGCGCCTTGCCCTTGAGATAGTTGTTGATGACGTAGGGCCAGATCAGGTCGTTCGAGCGCAGCAGGTTGAAGGCCGTCGCCATCGTCTTGCCTTCGAGATATCCGCGCTCGTTCATGTGGCGCTCAAGCGCCTTGATCTGGTCCTCGTCGACGAACACTTTCAGGTCGCCCGCATAGGTGAAGTCCGCCTGCGCGGCGAAGAACGTCGCGGAGGTCACGCGGCGGTCGGACCTCGCCGCCATGTAGGCGAGCGTCATCGCGAGCAGCGTGCCGCCCACGCAATAACCGATGGCCGCGACCTCGCTCTCGCCGGTCGCCTTCTTGATGGCGTCGAGCGCGTCGAGCGGGCCTTCGCGCATGTAGTCGGCGAGGTCCTTGTGCTGGTGGCGTTCGTCCGGATTGACCCATGAGATCACGAACACGGTCAGGCCGTGATCGACGCTCCACTTGATGAAGGATTTTTCCGGCGTGAGGTCGAGGATATAGAATTTGTTGATCCACGGCGGCACGATCAGGAGGGGACGCTTGAGCACCTCTGCGGTCGTGGGCGAATACTGGATCAGCTGCATCAGATCGTTCTGATAGATCACCTTGCCGGGGGTGAGGGCGAGGTTGCGCCCGACCTCGAACATGGAGGAATCGGACTGGCGTATCTTCAGGCTTCCGCCGCCAGCCGCGATGTCCTCGGCGAGCATGCGCATGCCGTTCACCAGGTTCTCGGCATTGGATGCCAGCGTCGCGCGCAGGAGCTCCGGATTGGTGAGCACGAAATTGGTCGGCGAAATCGCATTGGCGATTTGACGCACGTAGAACTCGGCCTTCTGCCGCGTGTGCGCATCGAGGCCCCCGGCGTTCTTGACGAGGTGGTTCGCCCAGTCGGTGGTCAGCAGATAGCCCTGCTTGAGAAAATCGAAAAACTGGTTGGACGACCATTCCGGATCGCTGAACCGCTTGTCGCGCGAATTGGGCGCGGCGACCGGGTCGACGTGCTCGCCCGCCAGCCGCTTGACGGCACTCGCCCATAAATCGAGATAGGATTTTCCGAGCGTGGTCTGAAGCTCGAGCGCGCGTTGCGGGTCGGCCAGCCAGTACTCCAGGACGCGACTGAGCGTCTTCACCGCATCGGTGACCAGGTCGGCGCTGTCTTGACCGCTGCGGCCCTGCTCGTGCGGCTTGAGATAGGCGGCGAGCGCGCGGCCGCCCTGTTCGACCATCCGGGCGACATTCCTCGAAAAGACCTCGATGTCCATCGACTGGACGGCCGGGCCGGCGGGTTCCTCGATGCGGGCCTGCGCGCGTGGCGGCTCGACCGGGAGGGCCGCCGCGCCGGACTTTGCGCTGGACTTGGCGCCGGACTTTGCGCCCGATTTGGCACCGGCGCCGCCACGGCGCGCCGCTTTCGCCTTGCGCGGCTTGTTCGTGTCGGCCGCGGTGGGAGCAGGGGGCACTGGCGAGGGCGTTAACCTTTGCATCGTATGAGGGCTCAAGTCCCCGTTTGGACATAATAGCCGGATACGTCGGGGAAATCATCCCTGGGGTCGGTCGCGGTTCTGCATTCTGTATGACAATGGTGTCAAAGTCGCGAATGGCGCGCGTGCCTGCGGACCGAACGGTTCGCCTGCCCGTCGTGGCAGGCCGGAGGCCGGGTCTGGCGTTGATCGTGGCGCTCGCCCTGCCGATGGGGCTGGGCGCCTGCGCGTCCACTTTCAGTGGCCTGCCGGCCCAGATGGGAGGACTGCCGGCCGATACCCCGCAATCGGCGACCGCGCCCGCCGCCTATCCGGCGGTGCATGACATGCCGCCACCGCGCCAGAATTCCGTGTTGACGGAAGCCGAGCAAAAGCAGGCCGAAGCCGAGCTCGCGGCCCTGCGGGCACGCCAGGCCAAACAGGTCGTTCCGGTCCCGAAGACTCAATAGCGCCTCGACGATCCTGCGCGGTGGGGTCGAGCAAAGCGCAAAGCCGTGTTACAAGGTCCGCCAGCAACCACCCGCCGAGCCGCGAATTGGGGGCCCGTCACGCCTGAAAGGCTTGAGATATCGGGATCTTGGGACATCGGGATCATGGAAGAGTTTCACCGCATCCGACGCCTGCCGCCCTATGTGTTCGAACAGGTCAACCGCGCCAAGGCGGCGGCCCGCAATGGCGGCGCCGACATCATCGATCTCGGCATGGGCAACCCGGACCTGCCGACGCCCGCGCATGTGATCGAGAAGCTCAAGGAGACGATCGGCAAGCCACGCACCGACCGTTATTCGGCGTCAAAGGGCATCCCCGGGCTGCGCCGGGCCCAGGCCGCGTATTACGCCCGCCGGTTCGGGGTGAAGCTCAATCCCGACACCCAGGTCGTGACCACGCTGGGCTCGAAGGAAGGCTTCGCCAACGTGGCGCAGGCGATTACCGCTCCGGGCGACGTGGTGCTGGTGCCCAATCCGAGCTATCCGATCCATGCCTTCGGGTTCCTGATGGCGGGCGGCGTGATCCGCTCGATACCGTCGGAGCCGACGCCGTCGTTCTTCGAGGCGCTCGAGCGCGCCTGCATCCATTCGATCCCGAAGCCGCTCGCGCTCGTGGTGTGCTACCCGGCCAATCCGACCGCCTATGTGGCGGAGCTCGATTTCTATCGCGACGTCGTCGCCTTCGCCAAGAAGCACAACCTGATCGTGCTGTCGGATCTCGCCTATGCGGAGGTCTATTTCGACGGCAATCCGCCGCCTTCGATGCTCGCAGGTGCCGGGCGCCATGGACGTCGCGGTCGAGTTCACGTCGATGTCGAAGACCTATTCGATGCCGGGCTGGCGCATCGGATTTGCGGTCGGCAACGAGCGCATCATCGGCGCGCTCGCGCGGGTGAAGTCCTATCTCGACTACGGCGCCTTCACGCCCATCCAGGTGGCCGCCACCGCGGCGCTCAACGGACCCGACGACTGCATCGTCGAGATGCGGGAGACCTACAAGCGCCGGCGCGACGTCCTGGTCGAAAGTTTCGGCCGCGCCGGCTGGGAAATCCCGCCGCCGCGCGCCTCGATGTTCGCCTGGGCGCCGCTGCCCGAGCCGTTCCGGACGATCGGCAGCATCGACTTCGCGACCCTGCTGGTCGAGAAAGCCGAAGTCGCGGTTTCGCCCGGCATCGGCTTCGGCGAGCACGGGGAGGGTTTCGTGCGCATCGCGCTGGTCGAGAACGAGCAGCGCATCCGCCAGGCCGCCCGCAATCTGCGCCGGTTCCTTGAAACCGGGCCGGAAAAGTTGCACAACGTCGTTCCCCTCGCCAAGCGCCGCTGAATTGTCGGCGGTGCTCTCCTCAGGTCGCGGATTTCATGATCGCCCCGCTTAAAGTGGGTCTCGCCGGGCTCGGAACAGTCGGAGCCGCGGTCATGCATCTCATCGACCGCGAGCAGGCGGCCTTGTCGGCGCGCTGCGGCCGGCGGATCGAGGTGGTGGCGGTCACCGCCCGCTCGCGGGCCAAGAAACGCGCCGTGGACGTCAAGAAGCTCACATGGGCGCGCGATCCGGTCGCGCTCGCGACCGACCCCGGCATCGACGTGTTCGTCGAGCTGCTCGGCGGGGCAGGCGACCCCGCCAAGGCGGCGATCGAGGCCGCGCTGCGCGCCGGCAAGTCCGTCGTCACCGCCAACAAGGCGCTGCTTGCCCGCCACGGTCTGGCGCTCGCGGCGATCGCCGAGCGCAATCACGTCGCGCTCAATTTCGAGGCGGCGGTCGGCGGCGCGATCCCGGTCGTGAAGACATTGCGCGAGGGACTCGCCGGCAATTCCTTCGCCCGCGTCTCCGGCATCCTCAACGGCACCTGCAACTACATCCTCACCAGGATGGAACGCGAGAAGCTGTCGTTTGCCGAATGCCTTGCCGACGCCCAGCGGCTCGGCTATGCGGAGGCCGATCCGAGCTTCGACGTCGAAGGTCACGACACCGCGCAAAAGCTCGCGATCCTCGCGAGCCTTGCGTTCGGCATCAAGGTCGATGAAGCTTCCGTGTTCGTCGAAGGCATCTCCTCGATCGCGCCGGAAGACATCGAGGCCGCGGACGAGCTCGGCTACCGCGTCAAGCTGCTCGGCGTCGCCGTGCGCACCGAAAAGGGAATCGAGCAGCGCGTGCATCCGACCATGGTCGCCGAAGGATTCCGCGATCGCCCAGGTGATGGGCGTGACCAACGCCGTCGCGATCGACGCCGAAGGGTTCGCGCCGATCACGCTGGTCGGTCCCGGCGCCGGCGGCCATGCGACCGCCTCGGCGGTCGTCGCCGACATCGGCGACATCGCGCGCGGCGTGCGCACCGCGCCGTTCGGCCGCCCGAGCGCGCGGCTCACCGCCAGCAAGCAGGCGCCGATGCAGCGCCACGAGGGCGGCTACTATATCCGGCTCGCCGCGGTCGACCGTCCCGGGACGTTCGCGGCGATCGCAAGGCTGCTCGCGAACGAGAAAATCTCGCTCGAATCGATTATGCAACGGCATCATGGGGCGCGGCCGCACGGGGGCGACGATCCGCGGAGCCCGAATGCGCCCGCTCCGGTCATCCTGATCACCTACGCGACCAGCGAGGACGCGGTGCGCCGTGCCTTGAAGGCGATCAAGCGACAGGGTGTCATCGCCGGGAAGCCGCAAGTCATCCGTATCGAGAAGAACTGAACCAGTCCGGCCCGGCCGGACCCGCGAGGGGAGGAGTGTTGCGACATGTCGTCGAGTCCTGTGAAGCCTGTGAAGCCCACGACGATGCTGGATCGAATCCTCTCGATCGAGATCGTCCGCGTGACCGAGCGCGCGGCGGTCGCCGCGGCGCGGCTGAGCGGGCGCGGCAACGAGAAGGACGCCGATCAGGCCGCCGTCGACGCCATGCGCCGCGAGCTGAACAAGCTCCCGATCGACGGAACGGTGGTCATCGGCGAAGGCGAGCGCGACGAGGCGCCGATGCTGTTCATCGGCGAGAAGGTCGGGAAGAAGAACGGCCCCAAGGTCGACATCGCGGTCGATCCGCTCGAAGGCACGACGCTGTGCGCCAAGAACATGCCGGGCGCGATCGCCACCATGGCGATGGCGGCAGGGGGGACGCTGCTGTACGCGCCCGACGTCTACATGGAAAAGATCGCGATCGGTCCCGGCTACCCCAAGGACGTGGTCGATCTCGACGCGCCGGCGGACCACAACATCCGCTCGCTCGCCAAGGCCAAGGGCGTCAAGCCTGAGGACATCACGGCCCTGATCCTCGACCGGCCGCGCCATGCCGATCTGGTCGCGGCGGTGCGCAAGGTGGGCGCGGCCATCCGTTTCATCACCGACGGCGACGTCGCCGGCGTCATCCATACGGCCGAGCCGGAATCGACCGGCATCGACATCTACATGGGTATCGGCGGGGCGCCCGAAGGCGTGCTCGCGGCGGCGGCACTCGCCTGCATCGGCGGACAGATCCAGGGCCGCCTCGTGCTCGACACCGAGGAGAAGCGCGAGCGCGCCCGCAAGATGGGGATCAAGGACCCGCGCAAGAAATACGCCATGGAAGACATGGTGCAGGGCGACTGCGTGTTCTCGGCGACCGGCGTCACCACCGGATCGATGCTGCAAGGCGTGCGCTTCCGGGGCGGCGTGATCGAGACCGAGACCGTGGTGATGCGCTCGGCCACCGGCACCGTGCGCTGGATCAGAGGCGAGCACCGCCAGCTCGACAAGTTCAAGCCGGGGTAGCGCGCCTCCGGCGGGAGGATTGATCGCCCTCATGGACGCCAAACCGATCCGCCGCGTTTTTCTCGGCGTCGAACAATCGGCAACCGGCCGCGTGTGGCGCGACCGGCTCGACGAGCGCGGAAGCTTGCGCTCGCTGTCGATCGTGCAACGCCACGCTTTGCCTGAGCTGCTCGCCCGCATCATCGCGGGCCGCGGCATCGAGCCGGACGAGGTCGAAGCCTTTCTCGACCCGACCATCAAGGCGCTGATGCCGGATCCGAGCAGCGTCACCGCGATGGACGCGGCCGCCGGGCGCATCGCCGACGCCATCATGCGCAACGAGGCGATATCGATCTTCGGCGACTACGATGTCGACGGCGCGACCTCGACCGCCCTGCTGGGCACGTTTCTCCGGCGCGCGGGCGTCGAGCCGCTGATCTACATTCCGGATCGCATTTTCGAAGGCTATGGGCCGAACGTGCCGGCGATCCGTTCGCTCGCCGAGCGCGGCACCAGGCTCCTGATCACGGTCGACTGCGGCACCACCAGCCACGAGCCGCTGACGGAAGCCGCACGGCTCGGCCTCGATGTCATCGTCATCGACCATCATCAGGCCGACGAGCAGCTGCCTCCCGCCGTGGCGGTGGTCAATCCGAACCGGCTCGATGATCTTTCGCGGCTCGGCCACCTGGCCGCCGTCGGGGTCACGTTTCTCGCCCTGGTCGCGATCAGCCGCGAATTGCGGGCGCGCAATTTCTGGACGGCGGCGCGGCCGGAGCCCGATCTGCTCGATCTCACCGACCTCGCGGCGCTCGGCACCGTCGCCGATGTGGTGCCGCTCAAGGGGCTCAATCGCGCCTTCGTGGCCAAGGGGCTCATCGTCATGCGCCGGCGTGAGCATGCCGGCCTCACCGCGCTGATGGACGTGGCGCGGCTTTCCGGGCCGCCCGAACCGTGGCATCTCGGGTTCATGCTGGGTCCGCGCATCAACGCCGGGCGGCCGGATCGGCCGCGCCGATCTCGGTGCGCGGCTGTTGATGATGGAGGACCCGATCGAGGCGGGGCGCATCGCGGCCGAGCTCGATCGGCTCAACCGCGAGCGCCAGGTGATCGAGCAGGCGACGATCGCCGAGGCGGAAGCCGAGGCGATGGCGGCGCTGGGGGTCGAGGAAAAGGGAGCCGTGGTGGTGACCGCCGCCGCGGGCTGGCACCCGGGCGTGGTCGGGCTGGTGGCGGCGCGGCTCAAGGAGCGTTTCGGCCGGCCGGCCTTTGCGATTGCGCTCGAGCCCGGCGATACCGGTACCGGCTCGGGCCGCTCGATCCCGGGTGTCGATCTCGGCCGCGTGGTGCGCCATGCGGTGGCTCAAGGCCTGCTCGTCAAGGGCGGCGGCCACGCCATGGCGGCGGGCATCACGCTCAAGCGCGGCGCGCTCGGGGCGTTTCGCGCCTATCTCGAGGAGACGCTCGCGCCGATGGTCGATGCCGCGCGGCGCGAAGATGCGCTGCTGATCGACGGCGCGGTGAGCGCGGCGGCGGCCAATATCGACCTGCATGCGACGATCGACCGGGCCGGCCCGTTCGGCGCCGGCAATCCGGAGCCCGTCATCGCGCTGCCCGGACACGCCATCGCGTATGCGGAGCCGGTCGGCCAGGCCCATGTGCGGGTGCGGTTTCGCGCGGGCGACGGGGCGACCATCAACGCGATCGCGTTCCGCGCCGTCGGACAGAAGCTGGGGGATGCGCTGCTCGGCAATCGCGGGCAGTCCGTGCATGTCGCCGGCTGTCTCGCGGTCGATCGCTGGCAGGGGCAGGAACGCGTGCAAATGCGGATCATCGACGTCGCGTCGGCCGATCCGGTGAAGCGGATGGGCGTCGCCCAGCCTTAATGGGCCGCTGCGGCCTCTATGGGCCGCCGCGGCCTCACTTCGGCCCGCAGAACACCTCGAAGAGCGTGTCGACCATGACGCGCGCCTGCTCGCTCGCGAGGCGGTAGTGGATGGTCTTGCCGTCGCGGCGGGCGGCGACGAGACCGTCGGCGCGCAAGCGCGCGAGCTGCTGCGAAACGGTCGGCTGGCGCAGCGACAGCATCTGCTCGAGCTCCGACACCGATTTCTCGCCCTGTGACAGGATGCACAGAATCATCAGCCGGCTCTCGTGCGCGAGCGCCTTGAGCAAATCGGCGGCGCGCTCGGCCTTGTTCGCCATGCGTTCGACATCGGCCGGCTGAGCCGCCATCCGCGAGAAAACGGCCTGCAAAGTCGCGTGCATCGTCGTCTATGCCCCCTTGAGTTCGCGGCGGATCGTCAGTTGACGCCCGCCCGGCTCGTCTGGCGCAGCTCTCCGATCAAGCCGGCGAGCAGCCCCAGACTTCCCTTCGCCCGAGCAGCCGCGAATGCGCCCGACCTCGCAACCCTGCTCAACCAGTACGAACACCGAGGTCGGGCGTTTATTTCATCGAAATTCCGATCGGGCGGGATCCGCACAGGCGTGTCCACTCAGGTCGGCCGCTCAACCGCAGAATGCAGAATGCTGCGAAATTATCCGCTGGTGGACCTAGCCGATCAGCCGTAGCGAAACGTCAGCAGGTTGTCGAACGATCGCAGCTCGTTGATGACTCGGTGCAGGAGATCGCCATCGCGCGCCGCAATCGCCTTCGGCACGCTAGCGAGAGAGGCGGCGACGCCGTCGACGAGACGGCGGAATTCGGGGTCCTGGCTCAGCGCCGGGGTCGCCATGGCGTCGCAGCGCCTGACGGCCGACCCATAGGCGCCGGCTCTTGTGGCAATGTCGGTCGCGGTCGCCGGCCTCGCCCAGTCGGGCGGATCGTCGCGATAGACCAGGAAGGCATCCATCGCGGCGTTCGCATCGAGCACGCAGTCGGCCAGAACCTCGACGCCGCTGCGGCGACGCACCGCGGACAGCTCCTGACGGATCGCCTGCAGCGAATTCCCCGCGATGTCGGGCCGGCCGAAATTGATCATGATCATGGCGGCGACGATGCGGGTCGGAACGTCGACCAGCATGGTGACGTAGAGCGTGTTGTCGCGGAATTTCTCCGGGCGGTCGCCGCCGAACCGTTCGGCGAAGGCGCCCCATGCGTCTTTCATCTGGTCCAGCTCGACGGACGCCAGATCGACGTTATCGTTGCGCAGGTAGCCGAGCGCGACGCGGCCGTGGGTCGCCACGTCCTCGATGGCGGCGTTGAAAGCCGCGAGGTCGTCGGCCCGCACGGGCCTGCCCGCGAGCAGGAGGACGGCGGTCGTCACGACGCCGATCAGGCGCATCCGCATGGCAATCACCGGCTATTGACCCGACATATGCGTTCGTGACGCATTATAGCGCGCCGGGCTTGCGGGCGAAGGCGGCGGACCGGCCTTGCGGTGCCCGAAGCGCGATATGGTGAAGGAATGACAACCAGACGCGACATAATTTTCGGCACTGGCGCGACCGTCTTGACGGCACTCACGGGCGCCGGCGCGCCGCGGGATTTTCTAAAATCCGGGCGCCGCTGAGGCCATCGTTCTTTCCCGCGCCACAATGCGCGCATGATATTCTAAACCATCAATAGTCCTGGTGCTTTTATCCGCCTGCATTATCTTAGAGTTCACGTACATTACATGAGGGCAAACGGATGTGGCGAAGCCACGCGAAGGAGCAAGCCGGGGATATGTCATGAGAGAGAAATCGCGGCGCGAGATTTTGGCGTTCGGTGCCGCCGGCACGGCCCTGGCGGTCGTCGGCGGGGCCCGGCCGGCGGGCGCGACGCCGTCCGAAGCAGCCGCCGAGATCGCGAAATTCACTGGCGGCAAGACGGCCCAGAGAGGCAAGATCGCGATCGATCTTCCGGAGATCGCGGAAAACGGCAACACCGTGCCGCTGGCGATCACCGTCGACAGCCCGATGACCGGCGACGACTATGTGAGCGACATCATGGTGGTGGCGGAGGGCAATCCGCGCCCCGGGCTCGCGACCTACCATCTCACGCCGCTGTCCGGACGCGCCGAGGTGGCGACACGAATCCGCATGGCCGCAACCCAGAACATCGTCGTTGTGGCGAAGACCAGCAAAGGACAGTTTTTCACCGAGCAAAAGCAGGTCAAGGTGACCATCGGCGGCTGCGGCGGCTGATCGGCATTTTCGGGAAAGCGTCGTCGAGGAGAACATCATGGCGGAGAAGCCGCGCGTCAAATTGCCGAAGGACGCCAAGAAGGGCGAGGTCATCGTGATCAAGACCCTGATCTCGCATGTCATGGAGACGGGCCTGCGCAAGGATGAGGCCGGCAACACGATCCCGCGCAAGATCATCAACAAGTTCACATGCGCGTTCAACGGCAAGACGGTATTCAGCGTCGACCTCGAGCCGGCGGTGGCCGCCAACCCGTACCTGCAGTTCACGGCCCGGGTCGAGGAAAGCGGGACCTTCCGGTTCAGCTGGTTCGACGACGATGGCAGCGTCACCACGGCGGACGAGATGATCGCCGTGACGTGAGATCGGCGGGTCGCAGCCGTTTCGTGCCGATCCTCCGGCACTTGCTTGGGAGACAAGACGATGAAGGCGGGGCTCACCGTTGCGCTCGGCGGGTTCATGGCGCTCACGCTGTCGGGCGTGGGCGCGCCCGCGATGGCGCAGACCAAGGGGCCGGCACCGATGGCGGCGGGCGACGCCGCGCCGCGCCCATGGGCGCGCTACAGCGGGTGGCCGACGCGCGATACCCCGCAGTTCAATACCCTCGCCAATACGCATGTCTCGCCGCCCGCGCCGACGGAGCCGCGCAAGCTCGATGGTCCGGTCGCCGGCGATGCGGCCAATGGCGAAAAGCTGGTCGTCGACCGCACGCGGGGCGGCTCGTGCCTCGCCTGTCACATCATGGGGCCGGCCGGCAACGCCGATCTGCCGGGCAATGTCGGTCCCGACCTGTCCGAGATCGGCAATGCCGGACGCACCGACGAATGGCTGTGGAACTACGTCTACGATGCGCGCGCCTACAACCCCGCGACCATCATGCCGCCCTGGGGCACGCATCGGCTCTTCGACGACAAGGAGATCGGCGACATCGTCGCCTTCCTCAAGACCCTCAAATCGCCCGCCCGGTTCAGCGCCGAGGTCGATGATCCGGCCAGGCGTCATGCGCCGGTGGAGACGCGAGACAATCTCGATCCCACCACCAATCCGGCGATGTGGACGGTCGACAAGGGCGAGGAGCTTTACAAGAAGCGCGAGGCCTCCGGGTTCTCGTGCGCGACCTGCCATGGCGATGCCACGACCCGCTTCAAGACCTGGGCGGCCGGCATGCCGAAATGGGAGCCGCGCCTCGACAAGGTGATCGGCATCGAGGAGTTCGTTTTTCGGCACGCCAAGGCGACCACCGGCGCCGGCTGGCTGATGGAGAGCGACGAGAACATCGCCATGGCGGTCTATCTGCGCAACGTCGCCAACGGCCAGGAGATGAAGGTCGACGTCACGGGCCCCGGCGCCAAGGAGGCCTATGAGCGCGGGCGTGCCCTGATGGACGCCAAGATCGGCACGCTCAATTTTTCCTGCCGCGACTGCCACGATCCGGCGCGCGGCGGCCTCAAATGGATTCGCGGCCAGTGGCTCGCCGAGCCGAAGGGCCAGCTCGATCATTTCCCGACCTGGCGGACCAGCCTCAACCAGATCTGGGACATCCGCAAACGCTTCGAGTGGTGCAACGTGGCGATCTGGGCGAACGAGCTGCCGCCCGACGCCAAGGAATACGGCGACCTCGAGCTTTATCTCGCGGCGCTCAACAGCGGGCAGAAGCTCAACGTGCCGGGGATCCGGCATTAGCGCATGATCCCGAGTTAACTCGGAAGCCTGCCCCGAGAGCGAGATCGTGCGCCATCCGCATGATCGGGTTGACAGACTTTTCGGACAAGATCATGCGCAAAGGCAATAAGAGCATGTCCCTTTCCTTCGACATCGGGCAGCCATGATCACGCGCCGCGAGGTCCTGCAGGTCGGCGCTGCCGCGGCGGCGATCGCGGCGGCGAACGGGCTCGGTCCGCTCGGCTCGCGTCGCGGCGCAGCAACGCCTGACCGAGCACGAGCTTCTGCGCTTCGACGGCCTGGGCAACATCACGCTCCTGCACATGGCCGACCTGCATGGCCAGCTCGTGCCGGTCTATTTCCGCGAACCGTCGGTGAACATCGGAGCCGGCGAGGCGAGGGGCCTGCCGCCGCATCTCACCGGCCGAGAATTCCTGCGCAAATTCGGGATCGCGGGACGCTCCGCCGCCGCCTATGCGCTGACCGCGGAGGATTTCGCGGCGCTCGCCAGGAGCTACGGCCGGATCGGCGGGCTCGACCGCGCCGCCACGGTGATCAAGTCGGTGCGCGCCGAACGTGGCCTCGACCGCGTGCTCTTTCTCGACGGCGGCGACACTTGGCAGGGTTCGCTCGGGGCGTTGCGCACGCAGGGCCAGGACATGGTCGACTGCGTCAAGCTGCTCAAGCCCGACGCCATGACGGGCCACTGGGAATTCACCTATGGCGAGAAGCGGCTGAAGGAGCTCGTCGGCACGCTCGGCTTCCCGTTCCTCGCCCTCAATGTGCGCGACACCGAATGGCAGGAACCGGTGTTCGACGCCTACAAGATGTTCGACAAGGCCGGCACGCGCGTCGCGGTGCTCGGGCAGGCGTTTCCCTATACGCCGGTCGCCAATCCGCGCTGGATGATGCCCTCCTGGAGCTTCGGCATCCGCGAGGACGACGTGCGGGCGACCGTCGCCAAGGCGCGCCGGGACGGCGCCCAGCTGGTGGTGCTGCTGTCGCACAACGGCTTCGACGTCGACCGCAAGCTCGCCGGGCGCGTCGCCGACATCGACGTGATCCTCACCTCGCACACCCACGACGCGCTTCCGCAGGTCGTGAAGGTCGGCAAGACGCTGCTTGTCGCGTCGGGCAGCCACGGCAAGTTCGTGTCGCGGCTCGACCTCGACGTGCGCGGCGTCGAGGTGAAGGATTTTCGCTACCGGCTGATCCCGCTGTTCTCCGACGCCATCCGGCCGGATCCCGAGATGACGGCGCAGATCGCCAAGGCGCGCGCGCCGTTCGCGACCGAGCTGGCGCGCGTCGTCGGCAAGTCGGAATCGCTGCTCTACCGCCGCGGCAATTTCAACGGCACATTCGACGATCTGATCTGCGCCGCGATCATGGAGGAGCGCGACGCCGAGATTGCGCTGTCGCCCGGATTCCGCTGGGGCACGAGCGTGCTGCCGGGCGCGCCGATCACGGTCGAGGACATCCACAACGCGACCGCGATCACCTATCCGCAGGTCTATCGGGTGACGATGACGGGCGCGCGAGCTGAAGGAGATCCTCGAGGACGTGGCCGACAATCTGTTCAATCCCGATCCCTATTACCAGCAGGGCGGCGACATGGTGCGCTGCGGCGGCCTCGGCTACGCCATCGACATCCGCAAGGCGGCGGGCAGCCGCATCGGCTCGATGATCCATCTCAAGAGCGGCAAGCCGATCGACCCCGCGAAACACTATACGGTCGCCGGCTGGGCGAGCGTGAACGAGGGGACGCAAGGGCCGGCCGTCTGGGACCTGGTCGAGCGCTACGTGGCGGCCAGGAAAAATGTTCGCATCCCGGCGAATCGCGCGGTGCGGGTGGTTGGAGCGTGAGGCGCCGTCCCGCCGGTCTGGCGGTTCTTTGGACGGTCTGCCTATTGAATGTGCTGCCTATTGAATAGTCTTTTGATTTGTGGCGGGCTATATTCCTGCCCGCACGGAGGAAAATATGCTCACCCACAATCGAACGCTCATCGCTTTGCTGCTTGCCGGCGCCGCCGCCCTTTCGCTTCCAGGAACCGCCGGCGCCCAGGCCGTCGTCACCGCGACCGAGACCAAGGGCAAGGTTCATGTCCTGCCGGCGACGCTCGAGACCACCCAGTGGGGCTGGTTCAACAATGCCCAGGCGCCCGTCCTGAAGGTCGATTCCGGCGACACCATCGTCATGGAGACGATGATGCATTCGCACAACCAGGTCGTTCCCGGCACCACCATCGAGCAGATCAAGAAGCTGCGCACCGATTTCCCCGGGCGCGGCCCCCATACGCTCACCGGTCCGATCTACATCAACGGCGCCGAGCCGGGAGACGTGCTCAAGGTCCATCTCAACAAGATCGTGCCGCGCGCCTATGCGACGAATTTCAACGTTCCCGGCATGTTCGGCCAGTTCCCGCAGACGTACCAGGACGGCCAGGTCAAATATGTCTATCTCGACCTGGATCGCATGGTCACCGAGTTCCTGCCCGGCGTGTGGGTCCCGCTCAAGCCCTTCCCCGGCACGCTCGGCGTCGCCCGCAAGGAGCCCGGCCAATATTCGAGCGTGCCGCCCGGCGAGTATGCGGGCAACATGGACATCCGCGACTTCTCGGCCGGCACGACGCTATACGTGCCGGTGCACGTGCAGGGCGCGCTGCTTGTGGTCGGGCGACTCGCACGCCGGCCAGGGCAACGGCGAGGTCAATCTCACCGCGATCGAGACCGCCTACAAGGAGCTCAACGTCACGGTCGAGGTGGTCAAGGGCAAGCCGCTCGATTTCCCGCGCATCGAGACCGCCAAGTCGTGGATCAGCATGGGGTTCGACCAGGATCTCAACAAGGCCTGGGATCAGGCCAAGGCGCAGACACTCAAGCTGATCGGCGAGTTGCGCAACGTACCGGCCGCGCAGGCCGAGGCGCTGATGCTCAAGCAGTCCGATTGCCGGGTGTCGCAGGTCGTCAATATCAAGAAGGGCATTCACTGCCTCACGCCCAAAAATGCCCGCGACTCCGAAGACATGGAGCGGCCCACCAAGGAGACCGCGAAATATTACGTGAGCCACGTCAAGGACGCCGATCTCAACAAGGCGATGAACGAAGCCTCGATGGGAATGATCAAGTTTCTGGAGACCGAGAAGAAGATCGCCCGGCTCGACGCCTATGGGCTCGCGAGCGTCGCGATGGATTGCCGCGTCGGCGCGATCTCGGCGACCGAGAAGAACGTGCATTGTCTGCTGCCGAAGAGCCTGTGGCAGAAGCCGAAGGCGATTGCGGCCAAGTGAACCGGAGGGCCGCGCGGCCCTTCCGGCTTCCATGTAGATGCGTTGCATCGTCGGCTTTGCGCTGGTTGTTGCTCTGACCTGCGGCGTCGCGGCCGAGGAGAGGCTTGCCGTGGTCACCACCACGACCGACCTCAAGGCGCTGGTCGAGGCGGTGGGCGGCGCGCGCGTCGAGGTCACGAGCATCGCGCCGCCCACCATGGACGCCGAGGACTACCAGCCCAAGCCGCAGGACGTTTCACGGCTGAAAGGCGCGCGCCTCGTGGTGCGGGTCGGCCTCGACTACGACATCTGGTTCGATCGCCTGCTGGCGCAGGCCGGCCGGGCCGACCTGATGCGCGGGCAGGCGGCGCATGTCGACGCCTCCTTCGCGATCGCGGTGCTCGAGGTGCGCGGCGCCTCGGTCGGGCCGGGCGACGGCCATCAGCATGGCAACGGCAACCCGCATTATTGGCTTGACCCGAAGAACGCCGAGATCATCACCGGCACCGTCCTGGAGGCGCTCGGCAATCTCGATCCTGCGCACGGCAGGGAATTCGAGCAGAACCGGCGCGTCTTCCTGCAGCGGATCGACGCCAGGTTGCCCGTGTGGGAGCAGCGGATGGCGGCGCTGCAATCCAGGCCGCTCGTCGCCTATCATGGCGGCTGGGCCTATTTCGCCCGCCGCTTCCGGCTCGACATCGCGGGTCTGATCGAGCCCAGGCCCGGCGTGCAGCCGAGCCCGGCGCATCTCGCCGGACTCATTCGTCTGATGCGGGAACGCAACGTCGGCGTCATCATGCGCGAGCCGCACGAGCCGGAGCGCGACGCCGCGTTCCTCGCCGCCAAGACCGGCGCCGCGATGGTCACGCTCGCGGGCTCGGTCGGCGCGACGCCGCAGGCCGTCGACTATATGGCGCTGTTCGAAGTCGACATCGATGCGCTCGCGTCACGGGCCTCCCAATGAGCGACGCCTTTCAGCTGCTGTGGCCGCCGTTCCTGGTCGCGCTCTGCATGCTCGGGATCCACGTCTATTTCGGAATCGAGGTGTTGCGCCGCAAGGTGATCTTCGTCGACCTCGCGCTCGCGCAGATCGCCGCGCTCGGCACCACGGTCGCGTTCATGCTCGGCCATTCGATGCAGGGCCACGCCGCTTATTTCTATTCGCTCGCCTTCACGCTCGCCGCGGCGGTGCTGCTCTCCTTCACGCGACGGCTGTCGAAGCGCCTGCCGCAGGAGGCGCTGATCGGCGTGATCTACGTGGTGGCGGCCGCCGCCGCGATCCTCCTGATCGATCGCGCGCCGCAAGGGGCGGAGCATCTCAAGCAGATCCTGACCGGCAACATCCTGACGACCGGGACGGACGAGCTCATGACCGTGGTCCCGCTCTACCTCGCGGTCGGCCTTCTCCATGCGCTGCTGCGCCGGCGCATCCTGGCGGCCGACGGCGCCTGGGCTTGGGAGCTCGTGTTCTATGCGAGCTTCGGCGTCGTGGTGACGAGCTCGGTCGCGCTCGCCGGCGTGCTGCTGGTGTTCTCGTTCCTGATCATTCCGGCCTGCATCGGCGTGCTTTACGCGGATCGCCTCGGGCCACAGCTCGCGATCGGCTGGATCACCGGCACGCTGGCGGGCGTGGCCGGGCTGGCGGGATCGTATCTGCTCGACCTGCCGACGGGCGCCGCCATGGTGTGCGCCTTCGGCGTCGCGCTGGCGCTCGCCGGCGCCGTCTATCCGTTTTGGAGCGGCGATGCGCGGCCTGCCTGGGGCGGCCTGGGAACGGCTATGCGCGTGGTCGCGGCGGTGCTTCTGGTCGGCTCGGGAGCGCTGCTCATGGCGGCGCCGCGTGCCGATCAGCCGCTGATCGACGGACTCGAAGCTGCGATTCCGGTGATGCGCGAGGCGTATTTCACCTCGGTCGAGCTGGCCGTCTATCGCGAGGCCAAACAAGAGGCCGCGCGCCACGCCGACGAGGCCGAGCGGCTCAACGCGCGCGAGCTGAAAAGCCGCGCCGAAGGAGCCGCCATCGACGACATGGAGCTGCGCAAGCTTTCGTCGTTCGTGCGCTCCTATGCGGAGATGCGCAACGGCGAGCTGTACGTGATGCGCGAGGTGAGCGCGCGGGCGCGCGAGCGTGCGCGCTGGTGGGCCGGGCCTCTGCTCATCGTGCTCGGCTTGGCCGCGCTCCCGGGCGCCCGCAAGGGCTGGGGGCTCGGGCAAGTCCGGGGCTGGCCGGGCCGGCGAGACGGTTTTTAGCCGGCGGCAGCCGACGGCGCGGGCGGGGGCCGGTCCGTCCGGGGTAGCAAACAGCCCCCATGATCGTTATGATTGCATGTCGCCGTTCGCCGTCGACGGAGGTCACAGCATGAAGATTTCGCGCATCTTTCGCTGGAGTGCGGTAGCGACGCTGCTGGCCGCAACATGCGCGGCGGCCGACGCCGGCACGCTCACGGTCGTCGAGGTCGCGGCTCCTGCCATCAATTGCGTGTTCGAGCCGAGCTGCACGGTCACGGTCAACGATTCGACCGCCAATATTCCGCTGAGCTTCACCGCCGGCAATCCGTTTCTGCAGTCGCGCACCTTCACCGGCGCGGCCGGGACTTCGGCGGCCGGACTGACCGGCTACGAGTACCGGCTGGATCTGCGGTCGGCGGGTGGCGGCGTGGACTGCCTGCTCGGGCTGGTCGTCAATTTCGGGCCGATCGCCAAGCTGCCTTACAAGCCCGGGCAGACGGCCGACGTCTATGTGGTCACGCAAGGCGGGCTCGGCACCGTCGGCCTCAAGTCGGCCGAGCAGGACCACAACGTCATCACGTTCGAATTCGCCAGGCCGATGTGCGTCCAGACCAATCCCGGCGCGGGCGAAAGCACCTTCTTCTTCGGGCTGGCATCGAGCAAGCCGCCGCAAGAGATCACGGCGGGGATGTATGGCTTCGGAAGCCCGCCGTTCATATCCCTGGCGGCCCGCGCGCCCAAGTTTTGAGACTCCGGTTCGCCGCTTGATCGCGCTTCGCAACCCGGTAGAGTGCGCGCGCCTTCGCTCTCACCCGGGATCCTCATGGCCAATCTCAATCTCTCGGTCGCGATCGGCGACTATGATCGCAATCGCCCGCTGATCAACGGCGCCGTGCGGATCGACGGCGTCGACCCGGTGTTCATGACGCTGTCGCCGGAGGAAATCTTCTTCCGCGCCTTCCGTTCGGTCGATTTCGACATCTGCGAATTGTCGCTGTCGAGCTTCACGCTCAAGACGGCGCTCGGCGAGTGTCCCTATGTGGGCATCCCGGCCTTCGTGTCGCGCGCCTTCCGCCATACCTCGATCTATGTGCGCACGGACCGCATCAGGGAGCCGAAGGATCTCAAGGGCAAGAAGGTGGGGGTGCCGGAATATCAGCTCACCGCCAACGTCTGGGCGCGCGCGATCCTGGAGGACGACTACGGCGTCAAGCCGGCCGACATCCATTGGATTCGCGGCGGCATCGAAGAGCCGGGCCGGCCCGAGAAGGTCGCCATCCGGCTGCCCGAGGGCGTGAAGCTGACCAATGCGCCCGAAGGCACGACCATCTCGGAACTTCTGATCAAGGGCGAGATCGACGGCTTCATCGCGCCGCGCCCGCCGTCATTCATGTCGGAGCACACCAAAAACGTCGGCTGGCTGTTTTCCGATCCGACCGCGACCGCCAAGGACTACTTCAAGCGCACCGGCATTTTCCCGATCATGCATCTGATCGGCATCCGCCGCACCCTGGTGGAGAAGATTCCCCTACCTGCCGGTCGCGGTCTTCAAGGCGTTCGAGCAGTCGAAGTCACAGGCGCTCGCCGCGCTGAGCGATACCGCGGCCACCAAGGTGACGCTGCCGTTCGTGGAGGAGAAGCTCAAGGAGACGCGCGACCTGATGGGACAGGATTTCTGGGCCTATGGGGTCGAGCCGAACCGCAAGACGCTGCAGGCGTTTCTGCATCACCACCACGGCCAGGGCCTGTCGCCGCGGCTGATGAAGGTCGAGGAGCTGTTTCACCCCTCGACGTTTGAGACGTTCAAGCTGTGAGCCGCATATAGCGAGGAACGACCGTCATTCTGAGGTGCGAGCGAAGCGAGCCTCGCAAGTCGGCCATGGCCGACTTGCGCATTAAAAAATGCCGATCTCGGGTATACCCGAGATCGAGGGGATGATCGGCCACAGCGCAGCCACGTAGGGGCCGTCGCCCTTCGAGGCGCGCCGTTGGGGCGCACCTCAGGGTGACGGTCAGAGTCAGAAACGCGCGCGGCGCTTCACTTCCCCGCCGGCTTCTGGATCTGGATCAGCTCGGCAATCTGCTCTTTCGACAGCGGGGCCGGGACGAACTTCAACGTCACCGCCTCGCTCATCAGCGAGTCGAGGCCGTGGATCTGGTCCGGGTCGACCAGCGATTTGGGAAAGAAATCGTCGCGCACGCGCCTGGCGACCGTTTCGGAAACGCCGACGAACTCGGCGTAGTCCTTGATGACCTGCGGATTGCTCGAATACATGTAGTCGATGGTCTCGCGATAGGCCTGCATGAAGCGGCCGATCGCGTCCTTGCGCTTCGCCAGGGCGTCCGCATTGGCCACGATGACGCGGATGGTCTGGCCGCGCACCAGCGTCGCGTCGGTGGCGCGGGCGACGACCCGGATCTTTCCCTCCTCGATTTCCTTGAGTCCGAACGGCGGCGACGCCCAGCCGATGTCGACCTGATCGGTCATCACCGCGGTGAGGGTGGCGGACGGGTTGCCGGTCGGCGTCGGCTTGGCCTTGACGGCGAACTCGTTGACGAAGGCGCGCACGATCGAGTGGGTCGAGGAGCCGTTGGTCGAGAACGCGATGGTGTTCTTGTCGGTCGTGTCCTTCAGCGTTTTGATGCTGGACGACGTCTTGGCGTACCAGTAGTCGGCCGCGCCCGTCGCCTGGGCGCCGATGATGCGCACCGGCGCGCCCTTGGCATAGGCCGCGACCGCGCCGAGCGTGCCGACCGCCAGGCCGAGATCGACGCTGCCGGAGATGACCGGCTGCAGCGTCTCGCCGGAGCCCGACGTGTAGATCATCTCGAGCTCGATGCCGTGCTTCTTGAAGATGCCGGCCTTGGTGCCGAGCTGCGCGATGGCGGTGTCCCAGTTGCCGCGCTGTCCGATGGTGAGCTTCAAGGCGTCGTCGGCGGAAGCAGGCATCGTCGACGCGATGACGGCGGCGGCCGCCACGAAGGTGCGGCGTGTGATCGGGTTCATGTTCTCTCCTGGTTCCTCAGAGCATCTCCCGGTGCAGTGGGCACCGGTTCGTAGAAAAGGCGCCCCTCGTCGGCTCCCTACGACCGTCGAATCGTGTGGAGTCCGCCGAGCCGGCCGACCAGCGCATTGGCGCCGATCGCGAGCACGAACAGGACGATCAGCATGGCGTACATGCGCGGCATGTCGAACAGGCTGTAGGCCTGGATGACGAGGAAGCCGATGCCGCGGTTGGACAGCTTGGTCTCGGCCAGCAGCGTGCCGATGATGGCGACGCCGAGGCCGAGCCGCACGCCGTTGATGATCGGATGGCGCATCGCCGGCAGGTAGATCTTGGTCGCCATCTGCCACGCATTGGCGCGGAAGCTGCGGCCGACCCGGATCAGCACCTTGTCGATCTGGCGCATGCCGGCCGCGGTCGACAGCGCGATCGGGAAGAAGCAGGAGATCGCGCCCATCGCCACCTTGGAGCCCGGGCCGACCCCGAACCACATGATCATGACCGGGAAGAAGATGATCTTGGGGGTGGGACCGAGATAGTAGAGATAGGGCTCGAAGGACTTGCGACATCAGCCGGTTGGCGCCGAGCACGAGCCCGACCACGAGGCCCGTCACGCCGCCGATCGCGAGGCCGGTGCCGACCTCGCCCGAGGTCACGCCGAGGTGCCAGTAGTATTCGGGGTTCGACAAGCAGCTTCGCAGACGCGCCGTGCCGATCGCGAGCAGCGAGGGCACGACGTCGCGGTAGAGCCAGCCGGACGCGGCGATGAGCTCCCACGACGACCAGCACCGCCAGGATGATGGCGATCGCGCACCAGCGTCACCGGGGCCACTCCCGGGCGGGGTGGCGCGGCTGCCCTCAATCGGCCGGTCTCAGCCATCGTTCGATCCGTTCGGTGATGATGAAGAACACGACGCTGACCAGGATGACGAAGCAGATCGCCGCATAGGTTCCGGGCAGATCGTAGCGCTCGGCGAGATCGTTGATGAGCTGGCCGAGCCCGCCGAAATTGATCAGGAACTCGACGCCGACCACGTTGATCAGCGTGAAGATCAGGCCGAGCCGCAGGCCGACGAAGATGGTCGGCAGCGCGGACGGAAACAGGATCTTCGAGAACAGCTGCGGCGGCGTGAGCTTGAGGCTGCGCCCGACATTGATCAGCACGCGCCGCGTGCCGGACGAGCCCTTCGATGGTCTTCAGGATCACCGGCGGCAGGCCGGCGACGAAGCCCATCATGATGATGGTCCAGGCGCTGCGCCCGAAGATCACCAGGAACAGCGGATACATCAGCACGGTCGGCGCCGAGGCGAGCGCCGCCACCCAGGTCTCGGTCGCCTGGCGCAGCAGCTTCACGCGGTAGAGCAGCACGCCGATGCGCGACGCCGACGACGGTGATCATGGCGCCGGCCGTCAAGGCTTCGAAGAAGGTGAGGCGGAAGCGGCGCGAGATGTCCTCCTCGACGATCACGCGCTCGAAGCTCATCGACGATCTGCGACGGCATCGGCACGATGAAGCGGTTGATCACGCCGACGCGGATCAGGAGCTCGATCGCGACGATCGACGCGACGAACGTGCCGAGGCCGAGCGCGAGCGGCACAGACTTGCCGCGCGTCGCGACGGCGGCGGTCACGACTTGTGTTCTCCGGCGTGCAGCAGGTGGGACTCGTCGTCGCGCATGCCGCGGCTCGCCTCCTCGCGCAGGTCGCCCCAGATCTGCGCCACGTAGCGGCCGAAGGCCTCGCTCGACACGATCTCGGACGTGCGCGGCCGCGGCAGCTTGATCTCGACCATCCGCTTCAGCCTGCCGGGCCGGTAGGTCATCACCAGGATGCGGTCGGCGAGCTGCACCGCCTCGGTGATGTTGTGGGTGATCAGCAGCGTGGTCTGCTTCAGCTCCTGCTGGATCTGCAGCACCTTGTCGCCGAGCAGCAGCCGGGTCTGCTCGTCGAGCGAGGCGAACGGCTCGTCCATCAGCAGGATCTTCGGCTTCGACGCGAGCGTGCGCGCCATCGAGACGCGCTGGCGCATGCCGCCGGACAGCTCGGCCGGATAGCGGTTCTCGAAGCCGTCGAGGCCGACCAGCTTGATGAAATGGCGCGCCCGCTCGTGGCGCTGCGCCTTCGCCATGCCGGCGATTTCGAGCGGGAAGCGCGACGTTCTCGATCACGGTGCGCCACGGAAAGGTCGATTCCTCCTGGAACACCATGCCGATCGAGGCGTGCGGGTCCGGCGACCCTTTCGCCCGCCACCGTGACGCGGCCGTCATAGTCGTCGAGCAGGCCGCCGATGACGTTGAACAGGGTCGACTTGCCGCAGCCGGACGGACCGATCACCGCGAGGAACTCGCCGGGCGCGACGTCGAACGAGACGTGGTCGACCGCCACGAGCGTGCCGTCGGGCGTCTCGAACCGCTTGGAGACGTCGTCGACGACGAGGATCGGTGCCATCGGCCCGGCGGCCGGCGCTTCGCTGGCGCGGGCAGTTGAGGTCGCGGGTGTCACCATGAACCATCCTCTGGCGGCATGCGCATGCTCTGACTAGCCTCTTATCGGTCGCATATTCCACGGCGTACCGCCGCCCATACCGGACCAGGTCCGGGCTTTCGCCGGGGAATGCCTCAAGCCTGGCGCGTCATCGCACGCGCCACATTGGGGCCATAGCCCGGCTTCACCCGCACATCGACGACCGCGACCCTGCCGGCTTCGACCGCCGCGATCGCCTTGGCGAAGATCGCGGGCAGCTCGTCGACGTCGGTGACCGGCCCGAAACCTTCCGCGCCCTGCGCCCGCGCCATCTGGGCGAGGTCGATCTCGGGATCGCCCATGCGCTGGCCGATCCATTTGTTCTCGACCGGCCGGTTGCGCATGATCGCGCCACCGTTCCTGATGCACCTCGTCATTGTAGAACGAGCGATTGTTGGCCACCACGATCAGCAGGGGAATGCGGTAGTGCACCGCAGTCCAGAGCGCGGTGCACGCCCATCAGGAAGTCGCCGTCGCCGCACACCGCCGATCGGCAAGCGCCCGCTGCCCTTGAGCGCGAGCGCCGCGCCGACCGTGATGCCGGGGCCGCCGCCGACGCCGCCGCCGCCGTCCGAGCCGAGGTAGTCGAGCGGATGGCGGAACGTGCCACCAGGCCGCCGTGCCACGACAGCGACACATGGGTCAGCGCGACCTCGCGCTGGCCGACGGCGGCGAGCAGGTTGAGCGCGAGATCCTCGACCGCGATCTCGTTGTCGGAACGTTTCGGCTTCTTGGCGGGCTCGACCACCGACAGGGCCGGCTTCCTGGGCGTCGCGCCGCCCTTCGGCAGGGCCTCGAGCAGCGCCGCCACGGTCGCGTCCGGATCGGCCGCGACGAACAGGTCGACCGGCGGCAGCGCCTGATGGTCCATGCTCCAGCCGTTGTGGATGTTCTGGTCGAGCGAGACCTGGATGACCTTGGCGGTCGGCCAGGCTGGGCCGGCGTACCGGCCGACTTGAACGTGCCGGCGAGATCGACCCAGTCGAGGCTCACGATGACGTCGGCCTGCTTGATGGCGGCGACCAGCTCCTCGTTCACGAAGGCCGCCGGGGGGCTGACGTGGAGCGGATGATCGGTCGGGAACGCCGCGCCGACCTTGAGATTGGTGCCGACGCGGGCGCCGACCGCCTCCGCCAGCGCGACGCGCGCCTTCCAGGCCTCCAGGCTGCGCGACACGCGGCCGGCGAGGATCAGGGGATGCTTCGCGGAAGCGAGCATGCTCGACCGCCTTGCGCACGACCTCGGGCGCGGGCGCCGGCGCGACCGGCGGAATGAAGCGCTGGAGGTCGATCGGCGCGCAGCGGCTCGGCGAGCTTCGCCTCCTGCATCTCGGCGTCGAGATTGATGTAGACCGGCCCCTGCGGCGCCGCATTGGCGAGCCACCAGCCGCGCAGGAGCGCCTTCGCGCGCGGCGCCCGGCGAGGCCGGCTGGTCGTCCCACTTGGTGTAGTGGCGCACCAGCGCGCCCTGGTCGCGCGCGGTATGGATCCAGTCGATCCAGGGCCGGCGCTTGACGGCGTCGACCGGGCCGGTGGCGCCCAGGATGATGATCGGCATGCGGTCGCACCAGGCGTTGAAGATCGCCATGGTGCCGTGCATCAGCCCGACATTGGAGTGCACCGCCGCCGCCATGGCCCGGCCGGTGACCTTGGCGTAGCCGTGCGCGATCGCGATCGCGGCCTCCTCGTGCAGGCACAGCAGCATCTGCGGGGCCGCATTGCCGAGATAATTGACCAGGCTGTCGTGCAGCCCGCGATAGCTCGCGCCCGGATTGAGCGCGATATAGGGAATGTCGAGGTCGCGCAGGGTTTCCGCCACCACGTCGCTGCCGAAGCCGGGCGCATTGGTGCCGGCCGGGGTGGGCCGCTCGATCGCCGCGATTTCCGGATGGGCGGAACCGCCCGCGCGGGCAGCGGCGTCACGTCTCGACTTCGCCATGTGTCACTACTCTCTTGCGGTGGGAAAAATTGCGGCCCGATCCAACCCGATCACGGGGCCGGGCGCAACCCGTCGGGCCGTACAACCTGTAGGGTGGGGGATGGCGGCGCGGCGGTCCAATCCGTCGTCATCGCGAGGCGCCTCGCAAGGACGAATATCCGCCTATCCGTCGTCATTGCGAGGCGCGTAGCGTGACGACCTGTCCGCCGAAGCTCGAAGGGCGAAGGCGGAAGCAATCTTGGCCAGGCACGCATGAGCAAGTGAAGTGAGATTGCTTCGCTTCGCTCGCAATGACGAATATCCGCCTATCCGTCGTCATTGCGAGGCGCGTAGCGTGACGACCTGTCCGCCGAAGCCCGAAGGGCGAAGGCGGAAGCGATCTCGGCCAAGCATATACAAGTGGAGTGAGCTTGCCTTGCGGAGCCTGTCCTTGGGCTTGCCGAAGGCAAGACCTGAGGGCTCGCAACGACGAAAGCTATCACCCGCCCTGCCGCAACCGCTCCAGCAGCTTCACCCCCGCATAGCCGTCGGCCGGCTCCATGCCGACTTTTTTCTGGAAGGCTCGCGCCGCCCGCATGGTGTCGCGTCCGGCGCGGCCGTCGGTGCCGTCGGTATCGTAGCCGAGCGCGGTCAGGCGGCGCTGGATCTCCTGCACCTCGGCGAGCGTCGGCAGGCGTTCGCCGCCGGGGAAGGGTTTTACGAACGGGCCGGCGCCGCCGATGCGGTCGGCGAGATGCACGACCGCGAGCGTGTAGCTGAAGGCCGGGTTGTAGGCTTTGACCGCGGAGAAGTTCTGGCCGATCAGGAAGGCCGGCCCGCCGGCCTCCGGCACGGTCAGGCGCACTTTGTCGTCGGGGCGCTCGAACGCCTTGCCGTCGGCGCGCGTAAGCCCGAGCTCGCGCCATTTCGCGTAGCTGCGCGACGCCAGGCGGCCGGCGCGGGCGGCATTGAGTCCGGCCGGCAGCCGGACCTCGCATCCCCACGTCTCGCCGCGGCGGTATTTTCCGCGCTCGACCAGGTAACGGGCCGTGCCGGCGAGCGCATCGTCGGGCTTGCCGAACGGCGAGGCGCGGCCGTCATGATCGTAGTCGACGCCGACATGCAGCCACACCTCGGGCATCCACTGGGTGTGGCCCATGGCGCCCGCCCAGGATCCGATCATCTCCTTCGGGGTGCTCCAGCCGCGCTCGATGATGACGAGGGCGTTCAGGAGCTCCGCCTCCCAATAGGTGCGGCGGCGCGGCTCGCCCCAGGCGAGCGCGGCGAGCGCCGGCAGGACGGGCCGCATGTATTTCGGATTGTCGATCACGTCGCCGTAGCTCGAACTCGATGCCCCAGAGCGCCAGCATGATCGTGCGGTCGACGCCGTAGTCGTGTTCGATGCGGCCGAGCAGGGGGGCGTATTCCTTGGCGCGCTCCTTGCCCGTGATGATGCGCCAGTCGGAGACGCGACGGTTGATGTATTGCCAGAGCACCTCGTTGAATTCGTCCTGGTTGTGGACGAGCGCATAGACGGACGTGTCGGGCTTGATGCCGCCCATCACGCGCGTGTAGGTCGCGTCCGACACGCCGCGCGCGATGGCGCGCGGGCGGAACCGCGCGGCCCATTGCTCGAACGACGCCGCATCAGCGCGCCGCCCAAGCATGGTCGGCGCCGCGAACACGATGGCGGCGGCAAGCAATTGGCGACGGTTCGGATGGCAAATCACCGACATTTGCCCGCATGAAACAACCCCGACGAGGGATTGGCAACCGCAATTCGGTCGCCGACGGCCAGGGAACCCGTGCGACAGGCCGCGCCGCGCGGCGGCGGGGTTGCGCCGCATGTCCAGACGCTTGCGGGCGGCCGATAATCATGCATGGGTCGGCGCGGCCGGCCGCTCTGTGGCGCCCGGGCCATGGACCGGGAGGATGATGCCACAATGGGTGCTGACAGCCGCAAGGGGATCGAGCTCGGACAGCGGGCCCCGCAGGTGCTCGACCAAGGCGGCGTCGCCAAAGTGCATCTCACGCTTGCGATCGCCGACTACGACCATGTGCGCGACCTCGTCCACGGCGTGGTGCAGGCCGACGGCATCGCGCTCACCCCGATCGTGCTCGAGGTCGAGGAAATCTTCTACCGCCTGCTCAAGAATCTCGAATGGGACGTGTCGGAATGCTCGTTCGCCAAGTTCACCGCGCTCACCGCGCAGGGCGCGGCGCCCTTCGTCGGCATCCCGGTGTTTCCTTCGCGGGTGCTGCGCCATTCGGCCTTCTATGTCCGCCGGGACCGCAAGATCGCGGCGCCCAAGGACCTCGAGGGCAAGACCGTCGGCATCCCCGAATGGGCGCAAACCGCCGGTATCTTCGCCCGCGGCATGCTGGCGGAGACCTACGGGGTCGATCTCAAGAAGATCCGCTGGGTGCAGGCCGGCGTCGATCAGGCGGGGCGGGTCGAGAAGGTCGAGGTCAAGCTGCCGAAAGGAATCCGCTACGAGCAGCGGCCGGACGCCAGCCTGAGCTCGCTGTTGAGCAGCGGGGACATCGATGCGGCGATCTCGGCGCGCGTGCCGGGCGCGTTTGCGGCCGGCGGCCACAAGATCGCGCGGCTGTTTGCGAACTACCAGGACGACGACCTGCGCTATTTCGAACGCACCAGGATCTTTCCGATCATGCACGTGGTGGTGCTGCGGCGCGCCGCGCATGAGCGCTATCCCTGGCTCGCCAGGAACCTGTTCAAGGCATTCGAGGTCGCCAAGCACCGCAGCCTGGAGCGCGTGCGCGACATCACGGCGTCGCGCATTCCGCTGCCCGGCGTCGCGGCGCTCGCCGAGACGCTCGCGAAAACCTTCGGCGAGGATCCGTTTCCCTACGGTATCGAGGGCAACCGGCCGACCCTCGATGCGTTCTGCCGCTTCGCCCATGCGCAAGGGCTCACCGCGCGCCTGCTGACGCCGGACGATCTGTTTCCGCCGCAGGTGCGCGGAGCGGGGGTCAGGGTGTAGCGCGGCCGATCAGCGGCTTCCGGACAGGAAAGCGTCGTCCACGTATTTGCGCAAGTCGCCCTGCGGCATGGCGGGCAGCTCGTTGCCCTCGACCATGATCTCGACGACGGCGCGCAGTGCGTCGAGATCGACCTTGCCGTCGCGCGGATAGGCGTGGTCGCGCACGACGAGCTGGTCGTAGGACTGCGCCGCGATCTGCGGCGTGATCTTGAGTTCGTCGGCCAGCAGCCTTTCCGCCTCGGCGCGATTGGCCGGATCATAGAGCCAGCCTACGCCTTGCAGCCATGCCTTGGCGAAGCGGTGCGCGACATCCGCCTTGGCGGTCAGCCATTGGCTGTTCACGGCGAAGCAGACGAACATGAATTTCGGCGCGACCTCCTGGAAGGTCCCGAGCACCGCGTAGCCTGCGGCCGCGGCCGTGAAAGACTGCGGCGGGACCAGCCAGACCGCATCGAGCGCTCCGGCCTGCAGGCCCTGGAATATCTGCGCGCTGCCTTGGCCGGCCACCAGGTCGTAATCGCCGTCGGCCAGTCCTTTTGCCTTCAACAGCCGCCTAAGCAGGATGGTCGAACCGGAATTGATCGACGAGGTGCCGATCGCCTTGCCCTTGAGCTCGCGGACGTCCTTGAGTCCTTTCCGGCCGATCAGCACGGCGGGATGACCGGCCATCGACACCATGGCGAGCTTGGCGCCGGTGCCGCCCTGCTCGATATAGGCGACGATCGCGTTGCACGCATTATGCATGATGTCGAGCGAGCCCGACGCGACCGCCTGCTGGCCGGGCGAGACGCCGATCGAGACCACGTCCATCGCGACGTCGGCGGCGGCAAAAAAGCCCTTCTTGGTCGCGACCACGCCCGGCCACAGCGTGGCGGTGGGCGACACCTGGCCGAAAGTCACGCGATCGACGGCACCGGCCGGCGCCATGCCGGCAAGCGCCAGCGCGGCGAGCCCCAGCGCGGCAGGCGCCACGATCGCGGTATGCATGGGACGACGCATCGCGTTTTGCCTCCCGACGACATTCGCGTCAGGCCGGCACACTGACTCAGCGTTTCACCCGCGTCCAGATCTGCGATTGGCAGAACATGAGCAGGCATCCTTCCACCCGCAATTCGTTGGCGCTCGGCTGGGTGATCGAGCCCGTATACGTGCTGCCGTCGTCGGCGTTGTAGAACTGTCCGACGAACGTGCCCGGATCCTGGGGCGAGGAATGAAAATCGAGCGCAATCTGGATTCCCAGCAGCGGCCGCGAGCGCTTGGCGGGATCGCGGTTGTGCTCGTCGGTCGGCGCCCTTCCGGTCTTCGGATCTTTCGGTTCCTTCAGCCAGATGATCGTGCCGCAAATATTGGCGCCGCATTTCGCCATGCGGATATGGGCGTCCGCCGTATCGGTCAGCCACACGCCGGAAATGTCCGCCGCATGCGAGGGGCCGGCGATGGCGAGGCCGAAGAAGAAGAAGGCGAGTGCAGCGTACCGCGTCATCGTGCATTCCTGTGATTGGCGAATGTTGGCGGGAAAGGCTCATGCGGACCTGGATGGTCCCCGGTTTCTTGAACATCCATGCGGCAAACGTCCAGGCTGCCGCGAGCGGGCGAACCTGACAGGGCAATCCCGGCGATGGTGGGGCGGCGTGGGTTGCCCCATGGTTTCCCGGATGGAACTCGCCCGCCTCGGGTAGCCGGGGAGATCGACGCGGTCAACCGTTTCGGCCCGTCAAAGCGATCCGCCGGTTTAGCCTATTCGCGGACCAGCGCGCTCAACCAGTAGCAGGCGCCGCGATCGCGTTTGAATTCGGCGCTCCATTGCGCTCCGGCCTGCGCCGCGGAAAAATCGAACCCGAGCTTGAGCGTCTTGACCGCGCCCGAATCGCGCTTGGCGAGCCGTGACATGCCGGTCGCCGATGTCCACGAATAGGTCTGGCCGCTTTCGGTGTCGAGGACGGAAAACGTGTAGCGGTCGGGGCGCAGCACGAGCGTGTTTTTGCGCAGGCCCTCGATCGCGTCCTTCGCGCTCAACAGGAGATAGGAGGTGCCGACGGTCTGCAGCGCCACCGCGCTCCAGGTGTGGTCGTTGGGGTTGGCCGGCCGCAGCGGCAGAGCCAGAAAATAGAGCGAGTCCGGGTCGCTCGCCGCCGCCGTGTCGCAATCCGACATGGCCTTGGTGATCGCGGGAATATCCGCCGGGGGGGCCTGCTCGGTGGGGGATGCGTTTGGCGCCGGCGATGCCGCGGTTTTGTCGGTCCCCGGGACGGGCGTAGACATGAGCTCCGGAGACTTCGTGCCCCAGAGCCAGAGGCCGAGCGCCGCCAGCGCGAGGACCGCAACGGCTGCGACCGCAAGCCCGATTGTCCGCCGGCGTCCGAGCCCGGCGAGGCGGCGGAAAACGCCTGATGTCGGCGCCCGATCGAGGTCCGGCTCCCTCGCGTTGAGCTGGCGGTCGAGCTTGGCCGCCAGCCCCCGCAATGCGTCGAGTTTTTCGCCTTCGGGGCCGGACGCGGGCGAAGCCCGCGCGCGATCCGGCCGCGCCGCATCAGCTTCGCGGCTGCGAGCCAGCGCCCGCAACAAGTCGAGCGCATCGTCTGGCTCGGAAGAGCCGGGCTTGGGCGATCGCGGGTCTTTCACCATGGGCGGCACATCGAGGCCGGATTTAAGATCATATCGCGCCGGCGGGTCCTTCGGGTAGACGCCCCGGGATCAGGAAAGCCCGATAAATGCGACGAAATTCGGCTCGCTGTGTCGCGCCTGATAGCACCGGCGAACCCCACCCGCAACCCGGGCGGTCCGATCGGGCGTGAAAGGCGGCGCCGGCGAACGCGCCATCCGTAACGAGAAAACCGCACGTCCGACGACGCGTCTGGGCGAGGAAAATACGGCGCTGTGCCGTGCCGGTTCGCATACGCGCGCGTCCATCACGGCGCCGCCTCGTCCTTCTTCGCGCCGCGCGCGACAATTCGCAGCGCGTCGTCCGCCGGCGGACGCTGCAGCTCGATCGCCTCGCTCGGGCGGCGCCGTCATCCAGGCGTCGCGCTCGGCTTGCGTCGTCAGGATCACCGGCATCGCCTTGGCGTGAACGGGGCGCACCGCCGCATTCGCCTCGCAGGTCAGGAACGCATAGAGCAAATGCTCGCGCGTCTCCTTCTTGCGCTCGCCGGTCCACGGCCGCCAGATTCCGGCGAAAAAGAACGGCGGCCGCGTCTCGTCGAGTGCGAACCAATGCGTGACCTTGGGGGTCGCGTCCGTGTATTCGCAAAACGACGTCGCGGGAACGAGGCAGCGAAATTCGGTTTTGAGCCACGCCCGCCAATAAGGACTCCTGGTATTGCGGACATTGGTGACCGGGCGCGAGCCGAGATTGGGCGGCGGCGGAAAGCCCCACCGCATCATGGTGAGTTCGCGGATACCGTCGCGATCGGTGCGGACGACCGGCGCCATGGTGTCGGGAAAGATCGCCGCCAGGGGCGGCAGGTTTCCGGCGGTGTCGCGCATCGCGCGCGCGATGTCGCGGATCGCCGCCTGGCTCTTGGTCATCGAATAGAGATTGCACATGAGGTGGCCGTCGGGGTCGAGGTCGGGCAGGCGGGTCGCCGGTCGGAACAGCCGTTCAGTCTCGCCGATTTACGGCATTTTTGCGCGGCGCGCAGCCTGATTGCCCGCGGGCGGCGATCCCGACGAGCGAAGCCGGCAAGGGGTTGGAACGATTGCAACTTCGTTGCGTTGGGGTGCTGGACGGCGCCGAAATGGCACGCCAGACGCAGGCCAATTGGCCGTCGGTCCGGAGAAGATCGTGCGCTTCAGGCGCGACCGAAAAGCGACGCCATGGCGACATTCGACACAATGATGCTTGTGGTCGGCGACCTGGCGGTCGCTTGTGTGGTTGGCTGGACCGCGGCCTGCAGTGCTGATTGGTCCCGCGTTCGTGCGCGCGTCGAAAAAAGGCGACGCCCTGGCGCGGCTTGTCGCCATGTCACGCGAGTATCGTGTCCCGCCCGTCGCAACGACGGCTGATCGTTTGGGCGGACGTGCTGCGGAGGTCGGCCGGCCTGGTCGCGATCGTCGCAATTCGGGTCACGATGTTTCGGCGGTCGTCATCGAGTTGCGCGCATGGAAGCATGGTAAAGCTGCCGCCAGGGCATCGGTCAGCTCTACGCCAGGCCCGCAAATCCGCAAGGTGTCGGACCGCAAGACCGCCACCGTGGTCGGGCGGACCTGACCGTGGCCAAGGGGCCTAATAGCACACGCCGATGAGAAAACCGCGAGCCCAGACCAGATGGACTTTGCGCTTGATCCCGGCGTGTAAGAACTCGAACCGTTTGGGAAGTGCACCAGGCGCCGAGGCCACCTTGAGGCGCGCGCCGCCGGCCGACAGATCAAGCACGGTGCAGTCGATCGGCGGCTTTTTGGGGTCGATAATGAGCTTGCCCGTGGTCGACATCATGCCGTGCGGTCGGACGCGGGCAAATCGGCGATTTTCGCGCAACGTGGGGTCCTGTAAGGTGGCATAAATTCGCAATTAAGCCTATGAGGCGAGGGTTACGAATGTCTTAACCCGGCTCGGCGGGCGCCAGCCCGAGCCATGGCGGTCGGCCTCGCCAGGCGCCGAGCCTCTCGGAAACGGCGCCACCGCCGGCAGATCGCGGCTCTCGGAGCGCCGTGCGCGCCATGAGAAAATTTCGGCCATCCCTGAGCAACGATGCTTTGCGCGGTCGCCACCAACGCCACCGACAGCGCCGCCGCGATTGCGGGCATTCTCATGTCTTCAGTTGCGCATGGGCGAACGGCCCACAATCAAGCCGCGACGACCTTTCTCACCGGCGGGAACTTGTACAACTCGCTGAGTGCTTCCTTCTTCGGGTCGTAAATTCGGATCGTCAGGTTGAACATGCCGCTCGGCGGTACGGGCAACCAATTGGATTCTTTGTCCGCGCCCGGAGATTTTGCCTGCAGATAGACGTCGAGCGATCCGTCCGCGTTGTACTTCGGCATGCTCTGCAGCAGCCCGTACCGTTCGAGCGAATTGTGCACGTAGAAGTTCCCTCGATAGGCCGAGATGGACCACACGCCGTTCTGCGAAAGACCCACATCGGCCTTGTCGAAATGCATGACGTAGTTGTACGCCCCGTCGAGCGCGTTTCCGTCGCCGTCCACGAAGGCCGACGGGTAGACGATATCCTCCGCCAGGCCTGCGCCGAGGCCCATGTAGGCAACGTAGGCGCGCGTCTGGTAATCCGAGCCGAACCGCGCGATGTTCAGCATGTTGATCCAGCCGTTCGGCGCGGACATGCCGAACGGGCCGGTCGCGAATTTCTTCCACACCTCGGCCGGCGCGTCGTTGATCCCCTTGCGCACGGCCGGATTGATCTTGCCGGGGTCGAACTCCTTGCCGGGCTCGATGCCGAGGTTCTTGAGCCGATCGATCTGCGCTGTGTCGCCCGGATACGGCGGGTTGTCCTTCAGCAGCAGCGCCAACTCCTTGAAGAACCTCTCGCCGGTCATCAGGCGCACCTGGTCGTAGGGAGTGGCCGTGAGGTCCACGTTCGGATCGACCGGGACCGTGGCCGGAGGCGTATAGGACGCGCCCCAGGCGTCGAGCGGCGTTGCCTGCAACTGGTCCTGAAGGGCGTGGATGGTGGGATAGTCCTGCGGACCAGCGGCCGCCATCTCGACCAGCGCCATCGCATACCGCGTCGAGGACCGGAAGACCTTCTTGATGTTCGAGGGCGCAGTGCCTTCCCATCCCGGGCCTGCGATCACATAGTTGCCGGCGTTGATATCGGGCGTGCGGGTGCCGGCGGTGGCGAACACGTCGGTCCAATGGTTGAGCACCCGGAACGCGAAGAGGATGTTCTTGCAGTCGGGCAACGTCATCACGATCGGCCCGTTGGCCAGATCGAGGAAGGCGAAAGACCACAGCGAGCTCACGCTGATCCGCACGACGTTCTTGAATTCCCATCGCACCGGGGAACGCATCCGGCCCCACTGGTTGATGGGCGCCGCATATTGGCCGGCCGTCGGCGTCGCGGTTTCCACCCGCCTGGTCAGGTCCATGATGACCAGCGGAAAGCCGTAGACGTAGGCGAGCATGGCACGCACATAGGCGATCTCCTCCTCGGTGCCCTCCTTCAGCTCCTCCAGGACCCGCAGGACTGGCCCTGCGGCCGAAGCCTCGTCCGGCTTGATCAGGGCCGCCACCCCGGCGGCCAGGCCGGCGGCGCCGAGATCGCGTCGTGTGAGCGACGTATTCGTGATTTTGCGCAGCATCGTCATGGAAAGCCTCCTGGCTGGATGCGCATCGCTAGAGCGTGTTCCGTTCCTGTGGAATCGGAACACGCTCCCGATTCTTTCATTTGGCGCATGTTCTTGTCGGCGAACCGGCGTCCACTTCGCCGGAACATGCGCTAGCGGTTCGATCCTTCCGTCGCGTCCGCCGGCAGCGCGCGCGCGTCGCGCGCCATCTGCAGGCAGGTGAGCAGCTCGACGTAGCTCGGCGATCCGCCCGTCGTTTCGTTCTGCGTGCAGCTCGCCCGGTCCGACGCGACGAACTTTTCCCATTGCGACGCGAGCTGCGTGCGCGCGTCCTGCTCGTTCTTCATGCACGCGCTGAAGCCTTCGGGTGCCACCTGGGCCGCCGCCCGACAGCCGGGCGCGGTGTCGAATGCCGGCACTCCTTCGGCAACCGTGACGACCAATTGCGATGCGAATGCGAGGGCGAAAAGCGGAGGCGCGATCATGGGGATCTCCTGCCGGCGTTGTGACGAGACACGCTTGAGCGCCCGCGTGGCGCTCCGCATTGATCCGGCGCAACAAGCGGCACAGCGGCCGACGGTAGGCCGTTACCCGCCTCGCCCGCTCAACGCAATAGTGTGGCCGGTCAACCAACGCGGCTTTGATGTAGATCAATACGAGCCGTGACTGCGGTCGGCCGGACGACGAGGATCGCAAGGAACGGCCCAACTCCTATGTGCTCAGGAATTCCTTGAGACCGGTCAACACGAATTGCATGCCCATGGCCGCCACGATGAGCCCCATGAATCGCGTCACCATGGCCTGAGCGCTCTGGCCAACGCGCGATCCCGTGCGAATGGCGAGCAGCAAGACCCCGAAAGTCACCGCAGTGCCGACCGCCGCGGCCGCGAGGGCCGTCAGCGGCAGGCCGTCCCGTGTGTGAACGGCGGCCAACGTGACAACGGCGGTGATCGTCCCGGGACCGGCGGCGAACATGATGAGCGGCGCGAGCGAGCTGCCTGCGCCGGCCTCGCCGTCCGCCGGCGGTGACTGACCGACGATATTCCGGCCGCTGAGCATATCAAAGCCCATATAGGCAATGATCATTCCCCCCACGATCCGGAATACGTCGAGCGAAATGCCGAACGCGCTCAGGACTTTGAGCCCGACCAACGCGGAAGCCGCCAGGATGACGAGAATGCTCAGCGCGACTTTGACGGCCGCCCGCCGCTTCTGCGGCGGCTCCAGCGTCCGGGTCAGCGCGAGAAAAATCGATCCGCACACGACCGGATTGATGACGGCCAGGACGGTTACGACGGCCTGCAGCATCTGGTGACCTCGGTGCCGCGCCGGCCCATCAAAGATACGCCGTGTAGGAGCTGATCCACACCAGGATCGACATGAGCACGCCAATTACCCCCGCATTGTCGGCAAGACGGTCGCGGTTCCCGGCATTCCGAGCCGCAGCTGCCGCCGGTCGATATCCTTCGGGATCGAGATGGTCGCCGGATATGCGCGTGGCGCCGCCGATCGAGCCGACGCGTGCCAGCATTCCCGAGACGGCGATCTGCCCCTGGCCGACGCCGCGCGGTATTTCGACGATCTCGGCATGGAAGATGCGGCCGGGAAGCTCGTCGAACACGAGCTTGACGGCGGCGCCCGGCTTGATCGTCTCGAAGCCGTTCGGCGAAAACATGCCGACGATCGTGATCTCGTCGGCGACGATGAATGACATCACCGAGCGCGCCTGCAAGGCACGGTCGCCGACCGTCGAGCCGCCATGACGGTGACGTAGCCGTCGCCGGGCGCGCGGACCGTGGTCTGCTCGAGCTCCCACTTGGCGTTGTCGAGCTGCGCCTGCGTGCTCGCGACGGTCGTGTTGACGCCGCCGATTTCCGAATCCATCGCGAGCTTCGCGCTTTGCTGCGCCGCCTTGGCGGCCTGCAGCTGGAACTGCACCGTCTCGTACTGGACCTGCGTATCCTGCTCGCGGAATTCGGTTTGCGCGTGCTCGCCGGTCAGTCTTCTCGTATGTCGGCGAGCCGTTTGGTGTTGATAGGCGAGCTGCTTGGTCAGTCCTTCGACGTTCGCGGTGGCCTGCTCGTAATTGGCCTTGAGCTGCTGGGCCTGCTGCTTGGCCTGGACGAGCGACGCCGAAGCTGCTTGACCTTGTATTGAAAGGGCGCCGGGTCGATCCGGAACAGAATGGTTCCCGGCTTCACCGGCACGTTCGGCTGGACCGGGATCGTCGATGACTCGCCCGGAGACGTTGGGCGTGACCTCGACGACCCGCGAGACGATCACGAAGCCTCCCGACGGCGTGAGATAATTGAACATCGCCAGGAACACGGCGAGAATGAACGCGCCGACGATCACCGCAAGCGTGCCGGACACCCAGCCCCAACGTATGAGCTTCAGCCTGGAAAAGACCAGCCAGACCAGGATCGCATAGAGAGAGGCGATGATCAGCATGACTTCACCACTCCGATTTCTTTCGCGGCGATGCGCTGACGGCAAGAATGCATGCCCGAAGGCCTGCGACAGGAACGAGGATCCGACCGAATGACGTGACCAAACCTCCGCGCGGTTTTCGAAGGATCGTTCATTCGCTCATGCGTTTCATGGCGCATTGATTCAGATCAAGGAGAGCTCGCAAGCGTGCGAACGGACATTGCCTTCGTCAGAAACCCCAACCGCACCAACGCACGCGTAAGCAGCTCCGATGACATTCGTCGACAGCAGGTGTCCACCGGCCCGGGACCTGACAAATGGGAGAAAGGTCCCGGCGACCTTTAGACCAAAATTTTGATCTAGATCAAAGTTTGCCCGGGATACACGTCTTTCTATGCGCTGTCGTGATCGAACTCTAAGCTTCGGCTCGTGATGGGGCTCGTTGGCCGCCACACATCGCTTGGGAGACGACGATGAAAAGCATGTCCTGGCAACGCGATCTCGTCATCACGGCAGTGACAGCCGGCGTTCTCGGCCTTGCCGCGGCTCCGGCGTTTGCCCAGCGCAATCCCGACCGCGACGCCTATTTCGGCGAGACGCACATCCACACCAGCTGGTCGGTCGACGCGTGGGTCATGGGCAACCGCATCACCGGCCCGGATGAAGCCTACAAGTATGCCCAGGGCAGGACGATCAAGCACCCGATGGGCTTCGACATCAAGATCGACACGCCGCTCGACTTCATGGGCGTGACGGATCACTCGGAATATGTCGGCGTCACCAAGCAGGCCAACACCCCGGGCTCCTACGTCAGCACGCTGCCCGAGGCGCAACCCATGATCATGAAGGATCCGAACAGCTCGGCCGAGCAGAACCAGGTCTTCTCGTACCTGCTCAAGCTGGCCGCGAGCCCGCCGGTGAAGGCGTTCATGAACCCGAAGATCACATCCACGGTGTGGAAGGAAAACGTCAGGATCGCCGACGAGAACAATCATCCCGGCAAGTTCACCGCGTTCTGCTCGTACGAATGGACCTCGATGCCGGGCAATCGCAATCTCCACCGTAACGTCTTCTTCCGGGCGTGCGACAAGGTGCCGGACTATCCGTTCAGCGCGCTCGACTCCAAGCGCCCCACCGACCTGTGGGAGTGGATGGACGCGCAGCGCAAGGCCGGCAACGAGCTGCTCGCCATCTCGCACAACGCCAACGTCAGCGACGGCTGGATGTACCCGGTCGACGTCGACAACACCACCGGACGGCCGATCGACGCCGCGTGGGCGGCCGCGCGCGACCGCAACGAGCGCCTGGTCGAGATCAAGCAGGGCAAAGGGCAATCGGAGACGCACCCGCTGCTCTCGCCCAACGACGAGTTCGCCAGCTACGAGCTCTATCAGGCCATCCTCGGCCTTCCGGCCAATGTCGGCCGCATCGACCACATCACGGGCAGCTTCGCGCGCCAGGCGTTGAAGGACGGCATCGCCATGCAGGATGTGCGCGGCTACAACCCGTACAAGCTCGGCATGGCAGGCGGGTCCGACGGACACAACACCGGCAGCCCCTACCGCCAGGACAATTTTTTCGGCCTTCACGCCGATGCGGATGGTTCGGTCGACCGGCGCTTTGCCGGCGTGCTCATCGGCGGCACCATGGACGTGCGCCTGGAAAACCCCGGCGGGCTGACCGGCGTGTGGGCGGAGGAGAACACGCGCGCCTCCCTGTGGGACGCGATGTACCGCAAGGAGACCTTCGGCGTCAGCGGCCCGCACATCAAGGTGCGCTTCTTCGGCGGGTGGGACTTCGACAAGGACGTCGTCAACGCAGGCGACTGGGTGAAGCGATCCTACGCGGGCGGCGTGCCGATGGGCGCCGACCTGCCGCCCATGCCGTCGGGCGGAAAGGGCACAGCCCCGATCTTCGTCGTGTGGGCGGTCAAGGACCCGACCTCGGCCAATCTCGACCGCATCCAGATCGTCAAGGGCTGGACGCAGAACGGCCAGAGCTTCGAGAAAGTCTACGACGTCGTCTGGTCCGGCGACCGCCAGCCCGACAAGTGGACGCGCCGGGTGCCGGCGATCCAGAGCACCGTGGATATCGAGAAGGCGACCTATACGAACAGCGTCGGCTCGATGGAGCTGAAGGCCGTGTGGACCGATCCGCAGTTCGATGCGAGCCTGCACGCGTTCTACTACGTGCGGGTCCTGGAGATTCCGACGCCGCGCTGGACGCTCATCCAGGCGGTGAAATCCGGACTGCCCCCGCCCGACGTGGTGCCCCTCACCGGTCAGGAGCGCGCCTGGACCTCGCCCATCTGGTACACGCCGTCGGCGGAGGCCCGCAAGAGCGCTCAGGCGGGCACGACCGTCGCCGACCTGAAGCAGAAGGGTGCCGCCGCGCTGAGCGACGCGCAGCTGAAGGCTCTCATCGTCGGCAAGGCTCACTGGCTGCGGAACAGCGTGACGGGAGAGCAGTTCTGGCAGAGCTTCACGGCCGAGGGCCAGACGACCTTGTTCCGCATCGGAACGGAAGCTTCCGTGCCGAGCGGTTTCGGCAACGTCGAGCGTGACGGCTACCAGGGCACGACGAGCCCCTACAAGATCGAGGGCGGCAAGCTGATCACCTTCGTCTCGCAAGACCCGTACGCATTCACGTTCTACAAGCTCGGCGACACCTACTACGCGGCGCGCAGCAACGAGTTCGGGTACGCCAACTACGAGATCGTTCCAGACCCGAAGTCCGCGATCAATCCGCTCACCGAGGTGGCCAACCAATTCTCGATCACCCTGGGGCTCACCCAGCAGCAGCGGCAGCAGGTCGTCCCGATCCTGGAGCAGGAGCTCAAGCAGATGGGGGCGTTGAAGAAGGACGCCAGCTTGAGCGCGGTGCGCAAGGTCGAGCGGCTGCGGGAGATCGCCAATTCCTTCGACGAGAGGCTGAAGCCGCTGGTCAGCCCGGAGCAGCAGCAGAAGTTCGAGGCGCTGCGCGAGCAGATGCGCAGGCGGTTCATCGAGGGAATGGCGAGCAAGGTCGAAAACGACGTGAAGTCGTGGTTCACGGACAAGAGCAACAAGTAGTGACCGAGCAGCGGGAAAGACGTGGAAAGCGGGCGATGACGCAGTGGTTTCTCGCCGCGCTGTTCTCGTGCGCGAGCTTCGCTGCGGCCGCGTGCCCGCTTTGCCTGGGGGCGTTTCGGTCGTCGGTGGCGCATCAGCTGGTCGACTTGCCGCACGCCGTGCTGGCGCAGCCGTCCGCAAATGGACGCGGTTACCGGGTCGTCGCCGTGATCAAGGGCGGGCGGCCGGCGGGCGGGATCATACCGGCGGAGGCGATCCAGCTGGATGAGGTCGTGGCCGCGACCGCGACGTTGCTCCTCGTCCGCGACGACGGGTGGTCGATGTGGGCCGGCGTCGGCGCCGTCGGTGTCGAGCATGCGGGCTGGCTCCGCCGGATCGCCGCCGGAAAGCATTCATCGGACATGAATGCAGCCGAGTGGCGAGCCCGCGTCGCGCTGGTGCTCCCGTATCTCGAGCATCGCGAGCCGCTGGTTGCCGAGATAGCCTACGGCGCGCTTGCGGCCGCGCCCTACGCCGCGCTGCTGGCGGCGAAACCGCGCCTCGCCGCGCCTGCGGTCCGGAGCTGGCTCGCCGATCCGAGGCTCGCGGCAAGACAACCTCTGTACCTGCTGCTGCTCGGCGTCGTTGGCGACGCAGGGGATGCCACGGCTCTCGAGCTGCGACTCGAGGCGTCATGGATGGCGCGCGACGCCGCGAGTTCTGGGCTCGATGATCGCCGCCGATCTCCAGCTGCGCGGGCCGTCGCGCATAGCGTGGATCGACGCGAAATACATGCGCAATCGTCTGCGCTCCACGCGGGAGCTTGAAGGGGCGCTGCTGGCGCTCAGCGTGCTCGGGAACGCGAACGGCGCAATCCCGCGCGAGCGGGTCATCCAGTCCTATCGCCTGTTCATGCAGGAGCACAAGGAGCTTGCCGGGTTCGTCGCGTCGGATCTTGCGGCCTGGCAATACTGGGGTGCGGTGCCCGCATATCTGGCGCTGATCAAATCGAATGTTCGGCAAGATCTCGCATCGCGCGTCGCGGTCGTCGCCTATTTGCGGCAAAGCCCGTTTGGAAACCTGATCGGCCCGGACGTGTCGGAGACCGGTGCCGCGGATCAGCCGGCAAGCGCGGAACGTCCTGCGATTCCGGCGTCGCCGCAATGACAATCGCCGACCACATGGATCGTCTCCTGCCATGAAACGCCTTTTGCGCGAGCCGCTGGTCCATTTCCTGTTGCTGGGCGCCATCCTGTTCGGCGCGTACGGCTACTTCGGGCGAAGTCACGGCGGCGTCGAGCGGTCAAGCCAGATCCAGCTGACGATCGACGGCCTTTCGCAGATGGTTCTGGTGTTCCAGTCGCAATGGCGGCGCGACCCGACGCCGGAGGAGTTGCGACAGCTGGTCGAAGACCAGGTGCGCGAAGAGGTCCTCTATCGCGAAGCGCTCGCGCTCGGACTCGACAAAGACGACACGATCGTCAAGCGCCGCATGGCGCAGAAGATGCAGTTCCTCGCCGAGGACGTCGCCGCCGCGCGTGAGCCTACGCCCAAGGAGCTCGAGACATGGTACGAGGCGAACCGCGACCAGTTCGCGTTCCCGCCGCGCGTCAGTTTCCGCCATCTCTATTTCTCGCCCGATCGCCGCGGGAGGCGCGCGCGTGACGATGCGGCGGCCGCACTGACGAAGCTTGCCGGGCAGCCCGAGGACTCGCGCCTCGCGGCGATGCTCGCCGATGCGTTCATGTTCCAAGAGTATTACCGCGACCGCGCACCGGAGTTCCTGGGGAAGGAGTTCGGTCCCAATTTCGCGCTTGCGGTCCCGAAGTTGCCGCCGGGGTCGTGGCAAGGACCGGTCGAGTCCGGGTTCGGCTGGCATCTCGTGTTCGTCGATACGCTGATCCCCGACCGCGTGCCCGCGTTCGAGGAGGTCGAGGACGACGTGAGGAGGGCCTGGCTCGCCGAGCAGAAGGCGCAGGCGTGGCAGAAGGCGTATCAGGAGATGCGCGCGAAGTACACGGTGCTGCTGCCCGCGCCGGCCGGGAACGCACTGGCAAGCGGCACCACTTCGCGCCACAAGCAGCTTCCCTCCTCATCGGGCGGAGGCGGCTCGTGAGGCGGTGGCAGCACGGCTTCGGGTGGCTGCTCGCCGGGCGGCTCCTCGCACTGCTGCTCGTGCCGCTTGCGGCGTCGGCGCACGAGGCGCGCCCGGCCTATCTCGCGGTCACGGAGACAGCGCCCGGACAGTTCAGCGTCCTGTGGCGCACGCCGGTGCTCGCGGGCATGCGGCTGCCAATCGTCCTCAAGCTTCCGGACCGTGTGAAGAATCTGAAGGACCCCGTCGTGAGCGAGCTCGCGGACTCGCTCGTCGAACGTCGCTGGGTCGACGCGGGGCCGAACGGACTGGTGGGGGAGCGCATCGAGTTCGCCGGCCTGCAGCTGACCATCACCGACGTGCTGGCCCGCTTCGAGATGCTCGACGGCAGGACTGGACCGTCATCGCGCGTCCTTCCGAGCCGTGGATCGAGATCACGGCCGCGCGCGGGCCGTTTGCCGTGGCGGGCGCCTATCTCATGCACGGCGTCGAGCACATCCTGTTCGGCTTCGATCATCTGCTGTTCGTGCTGGCGCTCATCCTGATCGTGCCCAGCCGGCGCATGCTGCTATGGACCATCACCGCCTT
>CAWBRI010000026.1:0-24439 GCA_963791155.1 uncultured Pseudomonadota bacterium | reverse complement strand
CGGAGCGGTCGAGCTGCGATTTCAGGCCGTCGAGCTGAAATCTGGAGCGCCGCGATCTCGACTTTCTGGCTGTCGGCCACCATCGTGGATTCGTCGAGCTCGGTGGAGCGCCGGCCAAGCGCCGTTTCCTTGTGGGCGAGCGCGCGCTCGGTCTCGTGCATCGCCGTGGTCTTGGCCGCGAGGTCCTGCCCGGTGGCGACAATCTGGTCCTCGAGCGCCTTGATGTGATCCTCGAGCGCCTTCTGGTGTGTTTCCAAAGCCAGGATGGCGGCGGTTTTCTCCTCGAGCGTTTCCTTCAGGCGCGCGATCGCGTCGGACTTCCTGCCGAGCTCGCTGAGCTGGCCGGTCGACCTGGCCTTGAGCTGCTCGATGCTCATTTCCAGCCGCCGCGTCGACATCGCAAACTCGGCCCGCAGCTGATCCTTGTCGGCATGGATTTCCGCCATCGACAGCGGAGTCGCGGCCTCCATGCGTCGCATGGTGAGCCGGGCAGCACGGTTGTGGACGAGCGGGACCAGCACCAGCCCCAACAGGCTCGCGCATAGAAATCCAATTCCAAAATACATGATCGTTTCGATCATGAACGCCTCCGGCTCCGCCTTGCCTTTAGAGCATTTTCCGGAAAAGTGGACCCCGGTTTTCCGCAGAAAATGCGACCATGAAGAGACCGGGTGCATTTCCGGAAAAAGCCTGTCCCGGGCTTGACCCGGGATGGACCCCGGTTTTCCGCAGAAAATCCGACCCGCAAGGAAATCTGGAACATTTTCCGGCGAAATCCTGCTACCCGAGTGCCAGCCCGGCGCCTGCCCCCATGGGACCGGATCGGAGCACGCGCCGACAACATGCCACGGCGAGGGAGCTTCTGCCAGCAGGGCGGATGGTCGACCTGCATCGGACGCGCGCAACGCGCTTCGGGCTGCCGATCGCGATGCGCCGGCTGCCTGACGGAACCGGGTTCCAGGCCGACAACTCTCAGAACGGGTTCCAGGTCGATTGCGGCGTGAACTTGAGGTAGCCCACATTGGCGCCCAGCCGCAGCCCGACGCCCGAGCGTATTGGCACCAGGACGATATTGTTGGACGTCAACGCGGTCATGCCGAAACCACCGATGAAATAAGCCGAGCCGTCGACCCCGCCGAAGCGCTGATAGATCGCGTGGGTGGTGGGCAGGTTGTAGACCAGCATCATGGTGCGTGCGCCGTCACCCCCGATGTCCCAGCCGAGCGACGGTCCCTGAAAATAGACTTTGAGATCGCCGGCGTTCTTTGTGTAGAGCGTGCCCTCGCCGTAACGCAGGCCGCCGAAGAACGCGCCGCCGGCCTCCTCGCCGAGCACGTAGCCGTTCGGCAGGCCCCATTGGCTTACCGCCTTCTCGATGATCGTGGCGAGCCCGCGCGACACGCCGCCGAAGAAGCGGTGGCCGGCGTCAAGCAGCTCGCCTGTCTCGAAGCGCTCGACCGGCCGCGGCTGCGCCCACGACACGCTCGGGGCGAGGCCCGTGAGTGCAAGCAGGAGGACCAGGGTTCGCAGGATAGGGCGCATCGTGTGGCTCCTACAGATTCGTACGGATTGGCTTAACCCGTTGGACACCAAGATGCCTTAGGGTTTCGTAAACGAGTTCACCGTAGCGAGCGGTTGGTAACCGAAATTCGTGATCAGGGATTCCACCACGAGATACCAGACGATCCCGGCGGACTGCTTGGCCGCGGCACTGGAAGCAGTTCCGCCGCCGGGACACCGACCGGTAGCCGGATCGCCTCCAAATCGGAACACCATTGGGTAAAACTATGACCTCAGCGCGGCGGCAACGGAAGTCGCAGTTGGCTCGCATGGCAACGGGTGTGTCGTCTTGCCTGGCGTCTTGTCTGGCATCTTGTCTTTCCTGGGGTCTCTCGCCGGGTCTCTCCGGCGTCCTGGGCCTGGCCGTCATGTTGGTCCTGGCCATGCCGGCCCCGCCTCCGGTCGGGGCGGCGACGACCGAACGGGTCGTTCACGACGCGCATACCGGCCTCGCCATCGACGGCGTCGACCCGGTCGCCTACTTCACCGATGCGGCTCCCCTCGTCGGGCTTGGCAATTACGAATACCGATATGCCGGCGTGGTCTGGCGCTTTCGCAACGAAGGCAACATGGCGGCGTTCGTCGCGAACCCGGAAGTCTACATGCCGCGCTTCGGCGGCTATGATGCGGTTGCGATCGGCCGCGACGTGGCGTTGCCGGGAAATCCGCTCCTGTGGGTGATCGTCGGAGAGCGGCTCTATCTGTTCTACAGCGACGAGGCGCGGGCGCGGTTCATGGCCAAGCCGGACGACGCGATCCTCCTTGCGGACAGCAAATGGCCGGCGATTGTCGGCACCCTCGTCAACTAGAGCAGGATCGCTTCGGATTGAAGCGATCTTGCGCGAGATGTTCTTGTTTCTGCGCATGATCAGTTCCGAAACGTCGCGCAACCCCTGATCATAGGCGAGCGAAGCGACGCCGTTCTTCGAACGGCTATGTCCGGGGCAGGCTCTTTCGGATCATGCGCCAGCCCGCAAGCGCATCCACGCGGCTAGTCCGCAAACACATTGGCGCGGCGCGTCGAATCGCCCCAAGCGACGAATCCCGGCACCTTGAACCGGTGCTGCCAGCCGCCGTAACGCAGGGGCTGCCCGGTCGGCGTCGTCACCAGGCCGCCGGCCGCCGTGATGATGGCGTGGCCGGCCGCGTTGTCCCACTCCGACGTGGGAGACAGGCGCGGATAGACGTCCACCACCCCTTCGGCGATCTTGCAGAATTTCAGCGCCGAACCGCAGGCGATTCGGTCGGTGACCGCGAGGCGATCGAGAAACACGCTGGTCGCGGCGTCGAGATGCGAGCGGCTGACGGCCGCCACAAGCCGGCCTGCGGGATTCTGGCGGCAGCGGATGGCGACCGGATTGGCGGGCCCCGCAAGGGCGAGGCGCTCCGCGCCATGACCCTCCACCCCTCTGAAGACGAGCCCGAGCGCGGGCGCCGCGATGAACCCGGCGATCGGACGGCCCTCCGTCACGATAGCGATATTGACCGTATACTCGTCGCGGCCGGCCACGAATTCCTTCGTTCCGTCCAGCGGGTCGACGAGCGCAAAGGTCTCGCCGAGCGCTTCCGCGCATGCCGGGCCCTCCTCCGATACGACCGCGATGCCCGGAAGGAGACGGGCAAGGCCCTGGCAGATAACGGCGTCGGCGGCCTCGTCGGCGGCCGTGACGGGCGTCCGGTCCACCTTGACACGGGCCTCCAGCGCATCCGGCGCGACCGCCAGGATGGCGGCGGACGCCCGTGCGACCAGATCGGTCAGTTCGCCGACGAGGTCGGCGCCGACCGTACGGAGGAGGGGGGATTTTTGCGTCACATGCCGCTCCTTCTCGCCTTGGCAGGCCCGTGCCGCCCGGTGTATCACCGCGCCGGGCCGGAAATCTCGCCGAGTCGGCACCACGCGTCACCTCCCAGCCGTTGCGGAGAAGTCATTCATGGCCGTCACGCTCGAAGCTCTCGACCTTGCGGCACTCCTGTGCTCGCGCGTCTGTCATGATCTGATCAGCCCTGCGGGCGCGATCGTCAATGGCCTCGAGGTGCTGGAGGAATCGAAGGACGAGGAAACCAAGACCTTCGCCCTCACCCTGATCAAGAAGAGCGCCAGGACGGCGACTGCGCGCCTGCAGTTCTGCCGCATCGCCTTCGGCGCCGCCGGCTCCATCAAGGCGCAGGTCGACACCGGCGATGCCGAGCAGATCACGCGCGGCTTCATCGAGGACGAGAAGGTCAAGCTCGTCTGGAATCTTCCCGCGTGCCCTGCTGCCGAAGAACCGGGTCAAGCTTCTGCTCAATATGCTGGTGGTCGCGGGCCAGGCGATCCCGCGCGGCGGCACGCTGACGCTCGACCCCGTCGGTACGGGCGAGACCACGAGCTTCCGCATCACCGCTGTCGGCCTCAACGGCCGCATCCCACCGGCCGTCCCGGGGCTGCTGGCGGGCGGAGCGGACGGCGAGACGATCGATGCCCATGCGATCCAGCCGTATTACACCGGACTGCTGGCGCGTGCCTGCGGCCTTACGGCGACGATTTCGGCCGAGGGCGAGACCATCGTGGTCGCGGCGAACTGAAGCAGGCGGGCCGCATCATGGCGCGGCGCGATCGGCATGGCGGGGTCGCCATGTCGATGCGTCGTCATCGTTAATCAAAGGTAAACGCGCTTCGTCGCGCCGCGCCATCGGGCTTCTGCGGCGGACCAGTGTCCGCGCGGGATCAAGTCCGGGGCAGGCTTGTGCCGCAAATTGAGCCCCGCCAAAAAATTTATTCAAATCACGCCCTTGCGGTTAGCTACTCGGCAGCCTCGCAACGAAACTTAAACTCTTTACCAACACACTACGTCCGCTCCAGTACGGCACGCGCCCACCGGCTCGCGTCTGTTTGCGAAGGTTTGCGTTATGGACGATCTGCTGCGCGAGTTTCTGACAGAAACAGGCGAAAGCCTCGACACGGTCGACGTCGAGCTCGTCCACTTCGAGCAGGAACCGAACAACGCCAAGATTCTCGACAACATCTTCCGGCTTGTCCACACCATAAAGGGCACCTGCGGCTTTCTCGGATTGCCGCGGCTCGAAGCGCTCGCGCACGCTGCCGAGACGCTCATGGGCAAGTTCCGCGATGGGATGCCGGTGACCGGCAATGCGGTCACGCTCATTCTGTCGACGATCGACCGGATCAAGCAGATCCTCGAGGAGCTCGAGAAGCAGCAGCACGAGCCGGCCGGCGTGGATTCCGATCTCATCGGCGAGCTTGAGCGCCTGGTCGTGGAGGCTTCGGGCCCCGCGCCGGCCGCGGTCGCTGAGCCGGCTTCGCCGGCACCGGCGGGATCGCTCGCTTTCCAGCGGCTCGAACGCCCGTTGCGTGTCGGCGAGGTGGGCCTCGACGAGCTCGAGCGCGCTTTCCGCGAGACCGCCGGCCCTGACGCCGAGGCGGACGCGGCGGCGGCGCTGGAAGCCAGCTTAGCGAAGCTGGAAGCCGACAAGGCGCCTGCCGGCGACGAAGACAAGTCCGAAGTCCAAGATCGCCAACCAGACGCTGCGCGTGAACGTCGAGACGCTCGAACGCCTGATGACGATGGTCTCGGAGCTGGTGCTCACGCGCAACCAGCTGTTGGATATCGTCCGGCGCCATGAGGATTCGGAATTCAAGGTACCGCTCCAGCGCCTGTCGAGCGTGACCGCCGAGCTGCAGGAAGGCGTGATGAAGACGCGCATGCAGCCGATCGGCAATGCCTGGCAGAAGCTGCCGCGCATCGTGCGCGATCTGTCGGGCGAGCTCGGCAAGCAGATCGAGCTCGACATGCGCGGCGCCGACACCGAGCTCGACCGCCAGGTGCTGGAGCTGATCAAGGACCCGCTCACCCACATGGTTCGCAACTCGGCGGACCACGGATTGGAGACGCCGGTCGAACGCCGCGCGCTCGGCAAACCCGAGAAGGGCACGATCCGTCTTGCCGCCTACCACGAGGGCGGCCATATCATCATCGAGATCACGGACGACGGACGCGGCCTCAACACCGCGAGGATCAAGGCCAAGGCGATCGCGAGCCGGCTCATCACGGAAGCCGCGGCCGCGAAGTTGACCGAGGCGCAGATCCACAAATTCATCTTTGCGCCCGGCTTCTCCACCGCCGCCAGCGTGACCAGCGTATCGGGCCGCGGCGTCGGCATGGACGTCGTGCGCACCAATATCGATCAAATCGGCGGCACCATCGAGGTCAAATCGACGCCGGGCGAGGGCTCGAGCTTCACCATCAGGATCCCGCTCACGCTGGCGATCGTCTCGGCGCTGATCGTGGAAGTGGCCAACGACCGGTTCGCCATCCCCCAGCTCGCGGTGGTCGAGCTCGTGCGCGCGCAGAGCAATTCCGAGCACAAGATCGAGCGAATCAAGGACGCGCCGGTACTCCGCCTGCGCGACAAGCTATTGCCATTGATCCATCTCCAGAGCCTCTTGAAGATGGACAACGGCGCCGCGAACGATCCGGAAAACGGTTTCATCGTGGTGACCCAGGTCGGCAACCAGACCTTCGGCATCGTCGTCGACGCCGTCTTTCACACCGAAGAAATCGTCGTCAAGCCGATGGCTACGCGGCTGCGTCACATCAGCATGTTCTCCGGGAACACTATTCTCGGCGACGGCTCGGTGATCATGATCATCGACCCGAACGGCATCGCCAAGACGGTCGGCGGCACGGGCGGCCAGACCACGGTCGAGGACGCCGAAGCGCAAAATCGCAGCACGGCCGAAGAAGCGACCTCGCTCCTGATCTTCCGCGCCGGCTCGGCGCAGCCCAAGGCGGTGCCGCTCTCCCTCGTCACCCGCCTCGAGGAGCTCGACACCAAGAAAATCGAGATTTCGAACGGTCGCCCGCTTATCCAGTACCGCGGCCAGCTCATGCCGCTTATCCGCGTCAGCGAAGACGTCAAGATCAGGACCGAGGGGACCCAGCCGCTGCTGGTGTTCTCGGACGAGGGCCGCTCGATGGGCCTCGTCGTCGACCAGATCATGGATATCGTCGAGGACCGGCTCAATATCGAGGTCCCGAGCGAGACGCCGGGCGTGCTCGGCTCGGCGGTGATCAAGGGCCAGGCGACCGAGATTCTCGACATCGGCCACTATCTGCCGCTGGCGTTCGAGGACTGGCTGATCCGCACCGAGAAGAAGATGAAGGCGAAGTCGCGCACCATCCTGTTCGTCGAGGACTCCGCCTTCTTCCGCAACATGCTCACACCGGTGCTGCGTTCGGCCGGCTACGCGGTCACCACGGTCGGGGGCGCGCACGATGCGCTCGCCGTCCTCAAGAACGGCGACCCGATCGACCTGATCGTCACCGATCTCGAGATGCCCGAAATGAACGGCTTCGAGCTCGCGGAGGCCGTGCACGCGGACGCGCGCACCGCCAATCTCCCGATCATTGCGCTCTCGGCGCTGACCTCGGCCGAGGCTATCGAACGCGGACGGCAGGTCGGTTTCCATGACTACATCGCCAAGTTTGACCGTCCGGGCCTGATCGCGGCGCTCAAGGAACAGGCCGCCAACATGGGCGAGGCGGCATGATGGGGAGCGCGATGGAAACCGAGATGACGACCACCAACGACAATCACAACGGCAGCTTCATCGAATATGTGACCGTGATGATCGGCGGTCAGTTGTTCGGCCTGCCGATCTCGAAGGTGCAGGACGTGTTCATGCTCGATCGGCTGGCGCGCGTGCCGCTCGCATCGGCGGAAATCGCCGGCGTGCTCAATCTGCGCGGGCGGATCGTGACCGCGATCGACATGCATTGCCGGCTCGGCTTGGGCCAGCGCGAGAAGGATCGTCCCGCAATGGCGGTCGGCATCGAGTATCGCAGCGAATCCTACGGACTGCTGATCAATTCGGTCGGCGAGGTGCTCAAGCTCGCCGAAAGCGGCCGTGAGGCAAATCCGGTCAATCTCGACCCCCATTTGGCGCGCGTGTCGGCGGGCGTGCATCGGCTGGAAAAGCAGTTGCTCGTGGTCCTGGACGTCGAACGTATTTTTGAAACCAGCAACGAATCGATCGCGGCCTGAACGACGAAGAGAACTGATGACGTGACCAGGTCGGGTGCGCTCGACCGTTCAACAGAGGACGTAGTGCGATGAAGACCTGTTTGGTCGTCGACGACTCAAGCGTGATCCGCAAGGTGGCTCGACGCATACTCGAAGGACTCGAGTTCGAGATCTCCGAGGCCGAGGACGGCGAGGAGGCTCTGGCGGCATGCCAGCGCCAGTTGCCGGACGCAGTGCTGCTCGATTGGAACATGCCGAAGATGGACGGCTACGAGTTCTTGCGAGCGCTGCGACGGCTGCCCGGCGGCGACGGTCCGAAGGTGGTGTTCTGCACCACCGAGAACGACGTGGCTCATATCGCGCGCGCGCTTCATGCGGGCGCGAACGAGTACATCATGAAGCCGTTCGACAAGGACATCGTCGAAGCCAAGTTCCAGGAGGTCGGGTTGCTCTGAACGATGCCGTCCTCGAGTGCGTTCCGGTAGCGTAGGGTCCGAATAGTAGTTCAATGGGTTTTGCAGTTCCCACAGCGCCTTCCGCCATCGCGTCAGCGGATCACGCGATCAGGGTGATGGTGGTTGATGACGCCGTGGTGGTGCGTGGTCTCGTATCGCGCTGGGTCGAGGAGGAGCCGGGGCTGACGCTCGCGGCGTCCCTGCGCAACGGGCGCGAGGCGGTAGACCAGATCGAACGCGTCAATCCCGACGTGGTGATCCTGGACATCGAGATGCCCGTGCTCGACGGCATCTCGGCGCTGCCCCTGCTGCTCGCCAAAAAGCGCGATCTCGTCGTCATCATGGCGTCGACGCTCACCCGTCATAATGCGGAAGTGAGTCTCAAGGCGCTCTCGCTCGGCGCGGCCGACTACATTCCCAAGCCGGAGACCAATCGCGGCGTCACCACGTCGCAGACCTTCCGTCGCGATCTGATCGAGAAGATCCGCCAGCTCGGCGCCCGCCAGAAGCGACGCAGCCCGGCGCTGCGCGGGCTTCCCGTTGCGGCGGTTCCGGCGCAGCCGGCCGAGCCCGCCGTTCCGGTCAAGCTGCGTACCTTCGCGTCGGCGCCGCCGCGCGTCCTTTTGATCGGGTCCTCGACCGGCGGGCCGCAGGCCCTGTCCGTGATCGTCACGAGCTTGCGCGCCCTCTTCGCGCGCGTGCCGGTGCTGATCACCCAGCACATGCCGCCCACCTTCACCACGATTCTGGCCGAGCACATCGCGCGCGCCGCGGGGTGTCCGGCGCATGAAGGCGTCAACGGCGAGCCGGTTCTTCCCGGCACCATCTATGTGGCGCCCGGAGGCCGTCACATGCAGGTGGTGAAGCGCGACGGCGGAATATTCATCGCGCTCGACGACGGTCCGCTCGTCAATTACTGCAAGCCCGCGGTCGATCCGCTGTTCTTCTCCGCCGCGGCGGTCTGGGGGCCTGCCGCGCTTGCGTTGATCCTCACCGGCATGGGCTCGGACGGCGCCAAGGGCGGCGCCGACATCATTGCCCATGGCGGCAGCGTGATCGCGCAGGACGAGACCACCAGCGTGGTCTGGGGCATGCCGGGCGCGGCGGCGCACGCGGGAATCTGCTCGGCCGTACTTCCACTCGACCAAATCGCGCCAAAAATCCTGCGCGTGTTCTCCGGAGAGCGTCAGTGACACCAGTGGATTACGACTACCTGCGCAAGCTCCTGAAGGAGCGCTCGGGGCTCATGCTTTCCGCCGACAAACATTACCTGGTCGAAAGCCGGCTGCTGCCGATCGCGCGCAGGATCGGCGCGCCGCACCTCGCCGATCTGGTGACCAAGCTCAAGGCGCCCGGCGCGGAGCCCCTCGTCGTCGACGTCGTCGAGGCGATGACGACGAACGAATCGTTTTTCTACCGCGACAAGGTTCCGTTCGATCATTTCCGCGACGTCATCGTTCCGACCCTCGTCAAGGCGCGCGCGGCTCAGCGCCGGATCCGCATCTGGTGCGCGGCGGCCTCGACCGGGCAGGAACCCTATTCGCTCGCCATGACCCTCAAGGAGATGGCGGCGCAGCTCGTCGGCTGGCGGACCGAAATCCTCGCGACCGACCTTTCCAACGAGGTGCTGGAGAAGGCGCGCGCCGGGCTTTACAGCCAGTTCGAGGTGCAGCGCGGATTGCCGATCCAAATGCTGATGAAGTATTTCAGCCAGTCCGGCGAGACCTGGCAGATCTCGTCCGAGATCAAGGCCATGGTGCAGTTCCGGCCGCTCAATCTGCTTGCCGATTTCGGCCACCTCGGCAAGTTCGACGTGGTGTTCTGCCGCAACGTGCTGATCTATTTCGATCAGGACACCAAGATCAGCGTGTTCCATCGGCTTGCGCGCGTCACCGAGGCGGACGGATACCTCGTGCTCGGCGCGGCCGAGACCGTGGTCGGGCTCACCGACGTGTTCAAGCCGCTCGCGGAGCGGCGCGGACTCTATGTGCCCAATTCGGCGGCCGCCCATGCGGCGGGCGGCGCTTTTACACCGTTGAAGGTTGTCGCGGGCGCGCGCTGAGAGAACAGCCGCCGCGAGGCGTCCCCGCCTGGCCGGCACGGATCAAGTCCGGCAGGCTGTTTCGGGATCATGCGCTGGACTAGCATGGCGCCCATGATCCGCATCACCGACCATATCGCGATCGACGAGAGCGAGCTCGACGAAAGCTTCATCCGTTCGTCCGGTCCGGGCGGGCAGAACGTCAACAAGCTCTCGACCGCGGTGCAGCTGCGCTTCGACGCGCGGCGCTCGCCGTCGCTGCCGGACGAGGTGCGGGCCCGGCTGGAGCGCCTGGCCGGCAGGCGGCTCACGCGTGACGGCGTCGTGATCATCACGGCGCAAAGCCACCGCACCCAGGAGCGCAACCGCGCGGACGCGCTGGCGCGCCTGGTCGAGCTGATCCGCCAGGCCGCGGTGCGGCCGGTGCCCCGCCGGCCGACCCGGCCCACCAAGGCGTCGCGCCGACGCCGCCTGGAGTTCGAAGAAGCGGCGCGCCGGCGTCAAGGCATTGCGCGGCGGCTCGCCGTACGAGGACTAGGCCGGGCGCGATGCCGAGCGACGCGGCGAGCCTCGCGGCGCGTGCTTGGTCGGACCAGCCCCACGACTGCCGTCATGCGGGGCTGAGCCCTGCCTGTCCGCCGCTCCCACCGGCGTTGCCGAACCGCTATATGATCGGGGTCTTCCACCCCGAGTCGCCCCATGCCGGTCCGCCAGCTCGATACCGCCCTGATCAACCGCATCGCCGCCGGCGAGGTGGTCGAGCGCCCGGCGAGCGTGGTCAAGGAGCTGGTGGAGAATGCGCTCGACGCCGGCGCCCGGCGCATCGAGGTCATGACCGAGGGGGGCGGCCGGCGGCTCATTCGCGTTTCCGACGACGGCGAAGGCATGACCCGGGACGATCTCGTGCTCGCGGTGGAGCGCCATGCGACCTCGAAGCTCGCCCACGGCGACGATCTCCTCGCCATCCGCACGCTCGGCTTTCGCGGCGAGGCGCTGCCCTCGATCGGCGCGGTCGCCCGGCTCGCGATCGCGACCCGCCACGCCGGCGAGCCGCATGCCTGGGCGATTGCGGTCGAGGCCGGCGTCAAATCGCCGGTCCGGCCGGCGGCGCTCGGGGAGGGGACGCGGGTTCGAGGTGCGCGACCTGTTCTTCGCCACGCCGGCGCGGCTCAAATTCCTCAAGACCGACCGCACCGAGGCCGAGGCGATCCGCGACGTGGTGCGCCGGCTCGCCATGAGCCGGCCGGACGTCGCCTTCACGCTGGCCGGCGAGGAGCGCGCCCCGGTGACCTGGGGGGCGACGCTGCCCGGCGCGCCCGGGCGGCTCGCCCGGCTCGGCGACGTGCTCGGCCCCGATTTCCGCGCCAATGCGGCCGAGGTGCGGGGCGGACGCGAGGGTCTCATGGTCGAAGGCTTCGCCGGGCTGCCGACCTTCAGCCGCGCCAATACGCTCGGGCAATATCTTTTCGTGAACGGCCGCCCGGTGCGCGACAAGCTCCTGCACGGCGCGGTGCGCGGCGCCTATGCGGATCACCTGCCGCGCGACCGCCATCCAGTGGTGGCGCTGTTCGTCACCCTCGACGCGCGCGAGGTCGACGTCAACGTGCATCCGGCCAAGACCGAGGTTCGCTTCCGCGATCCGGGCCTGGTGCGCGCCTCGATCGTGCGCACCCTGCAGGAGGCGCTCGGACGCGAGGCGCAGCGCGCCGCCACCACCGGAGGGGCCGCCACCATCGCGGCGTTGCGGCCCAACGCCCCGCCGCGCGGTTGGGACTGGCGGCGTTCGCCGTCGGCGCCGGCGAGCATCGGCGCGACCGCGTTCGCCGGCGCGCCGGCGGGCTTCGCGCAGGCGGCGCAGCGCGCGTTCGAGGTGGGCGGGCCGTCGGCCGACGCGCGCGCGGTCCCGGTCGAGGCCGCGCCCGATCTGATCGATCGTCCGCTCGGCGCCGCGCGCGCCCAGGTGCACGAGACCTATATCGTGACGCAGACCCGCGACGGCGTGGTCATCGTCGACCAGCATGCGGCGCACGAGCGCCTGGTCTATGAGCGCATGAAGGCGGCGCTCGCGCAGACCGGAGTCGCCCGCCAGATCCTGCTCATCCCCGACATCGTCGAGCTCGACGAGGCCGACGTCGAGCGGCTGCTGGCGCGGACCAGCGAGCTCGCGCGTTACGGGCTCGTCATCGAGTCGTTCGGGCCGGGCGCGATCGCGGTGCGCGAGACGCCGGGCATGCTGGGCGAGATCGACGCCGGCGCGCTGCTGCGCGATCTCGCCGAGCATATGGCGGAATGGGACGAGGCCTTGCCGCTGGAGCGGCGCGTGCTGCATGTGTCGGCCACCATGGCGTGCCATGGCTCGGTGCGCGCCGGCCGCCGGCTCAAGCCGGAGGAGATGAACGCGCTGCTGCGCGAGATGGAGGCGACGCCCAATTCGGGCCAATGCAATCACGGCCGGCCCACCTATGTGGAGCTCAAGCTCGCCGATATCGAGCGGCTGTTCGGTCGCAGGTGAGGCGGCTTGACCGCTTCCCGGCCCGGAACGAGACTCGCCGCGCGAGAGGGAATTCGAGGAATGTTCGTAAAGAGGTCTTTCCGGCCTTCGGTTGCGGCGGCCGTCGTCGCCGGCCTGTTGGCCGCATGCCCGGCCCGGGCGCAGGACTGGCCCACCCGTCCGCTGACCCTGGTGGTGCCGTTCTCGCCCGGCGGCGGCATCGACGCCAGCGCGCGCGTGCAGGCGCAGCGCATGAGCGAGCTCCTGGGCCAGCCGATCGTGGTCGAGAACATCGGCGCGGCGGCCGGCATGGCGGGCGGCCAGCGCGTCGCCAATGCGGCGCCGGACGGCTACACGTTCCTGATCGGCAATACCGGAACCCACGCCTATAACCAGACGCTCTACAAGAAGCCGCTCTACAACGCGGCGACCGATTTCCAGCCGGTCGGCCTGATGACCGAGTCGCCGCGCATCCTGATCGCGCGCAAGAGTCTGCCGGTGAACGGGCTGCGAGAATTCATCGCCTATGCGAAACAGAACCAGAGCAAGATGCAGTACGGCTCGGCCGGGGTCGGGTCGGGCACGCATCTTCCCTGTGCGCTCCTCAACATGGCGATCGGCGTCGATATCACCCATATCCCCTATCGGGGCGCCAGCGCGGTGATGCAGGACCTGATCGGTGAGCGTATCGATTACATGTGCGACACCATCCAGACCGGGGCCACGCAGGCCAAGTCGAGCACCGTGAAGGGCATCGCGGTGATGTCGGCCAAGCGCGTGCCGATCATCGCCGACCTGGCGACCACGGGCGAGCAGGGCCTGGCGGGCGTCGAGGCGACGGTGTGGAACGCCTTTTTCCTGCCGAAGGGAACGCCGGAGCCGATCGTGCGCCGGCTCAACAAGGCGATGAGCGACACGCTCGACGATCCGGCGACGCGCAAGCGCCTGGAGGCCTTCGGGCTCGAGATCGTGCCGCCGGAGCAGCGCACGCCCGAATATCTCGCCAGGTTCCTGCCGGAGGAGATCGCGCGTTGGGGCAAGGTGATCAAAGCCGCCGGGATCAGCGCGGATTGACGGTGATCGGCGGCGCAGGCGATCGCGCGATGTCGGCGGCCCGCAGGCCGAGCATTGCGACGAGACCCCCGTTCGCGGCCGCGATCGTGCTGCTCGCCCTCATGTCGGGCGCGTCCGCACAGGAGTGGCCGACCCGGCCCGTCACCATGGTGGTTCCGTTCGCGGCCGGCGGACCGACCGACCTGCTCGGGCGCGTGATGGCGGCGAGCCTCGGCGAGCGTCTCGGCCAGCAGATCGTGGTCGAGAACGTCGGCGGCGCCGGCGGCATGACGGGAGCGAGCCGCGTCGCGCGAGCCGCGCCCGACGGCTACCAGTTCCTGCTCGGCGGCTCGGGCGCGCTGGTCTACAACCAGTTCCTCTACAAGAAGCCGCTGTTCAACGCGACGGCCGACTTCGCGCCGGTGGCGCTGATCGCCGAGCAGCCCCTGGTGCTGGTCACGCGCAAGGACTTTCCGGCCCTCGATCTCGCCGAGTTCATCGCCTATGCGAGGCGCAACCAGGCCACGATGACTTACGGTTCGGCCGGCGCGGGCTCGACCATCCATTTGGCCTGCGTTCTGCTTAATCTTGCGATGGGCACGACCATCACCCACGTCCCGTATCGGGGCGGCGCACCGGCGACGCAGGATCTGCAAGGCGGCCGGATCGATTTCCTGTGCGACTTCGTGTCGACCGCGCTGCCCCAGATCGAGGGCCATACCGTCAAGGCGATCGCGACGCTTTCGCGCACGCGCGCCACGGTGCTGCCCGACCTTCCGACCGCGCAGGAGCAGGGCCTCGCCGGTTTCGATGCCTCGTCGTGGCTCGGCTTCTTCCTGCCCAGGAACACCCCGGCACCGATCGTGGCGAAGCTGCACGACGCGACCGTCGCGGCGATGGATTCGCCGGCCGTGCGCGAGCGCCTGCAAGGCCTCGGCGTCAGCGTGGTGTCGCCGGAGCGGCGGGGCTCCGGCTACCTTGCGCAACTGGTGAGCAACGAGCTCGCAAAATGGGCGGCCCCGATCAAGGCGAGCGGGGCGAGCGCGGATTGAGTCGCGCGATTGCCGCAAATGCCGCATTGACCTGCGCGGCGCCGACAGGCGAGCTTGCCTTGGTACAACCAGCCGTGGGAGACGCAGAATGCTCATCCGTCGTTTGATGGCCATGGTGGTCGCCCTCATGGCGGGCGCCGCGAGCGCGGGCGCGCAGGGGTTCCCCAACCGGCCGATGACCATGATCATTCCGTTCGCGGCCGGCGGACCGCAGGATACGCTCGGCCGCATCCTCGCCCAGCGCATGGGCGAGGTCCTGGGCCAGCAGATCGTGATCGAGAACGTGGGCGGCGCCGGCGGCATGACAGGCTCGCTGCGGGTCGCCCAGTCGGCGCCCGACGGCTACACGTTCGTGCTCGGCAGCGTGGGCACCCATGCGCAGAACCAGACGCTCTACAAGAAGCCGCTCTACAACGCCGCAACCGACTTCACCCCGGTCGCATTCATCGCCCAGACCCCGGCCGCCCTGATCGTGCGCAAGGATCTGCCGGTGAGCGATTTCAAGGGATTCGTCGCCTATGCGAGGCAGAACCAGGCCAAGATGCAATACGGCTCGGCCGGCGCCGGTTCGGCGACGCATCTCGGCTGCGTGGTCCTCAACTCGACGATCGGGGTTTCCATCACGCATGTTCCCTACCGCGGCACCGGTCCGGCCATGCAGGACCTGCAGGGCGGCCGCATCGACTATCTGTGCGACATCATCGCCACCGCCAAGGCGCAGATCGACGGCGGCACCGTGAAGGGCATTGCGATGTTGACCCGGGAGCGCTCGCCGGTGCTGCCCAACCTGCCGACCGCGCGCGAGCAGGGAACCGACGTGCAGGCCTATACCTGGAGCGCGATCTTCTTGCCCAAAGGCGCGCCGGCCGACGTCGTCACGAAGCTCAACGCCGCCGCCGTTGCGGCTTTGAACACGCTGTCCGTGCGGGAGCGGTTCGAGAGCCTCGGCGCGACGGTCGCGGCGCCGGACGAACGCTCGCCCGACTATCTCGGCAAGTTCGTGCTGAGCGAGATCGAGAAATGGGCGGGCCCGATCAAGGCGAGCGGCGTGAGCGCGGATTGAGAAAAACCAGGACCGTATCGTCATAAGTCCGCCGCTCGAGCTCTGTGAAACCCGCGGGCGCGACAAACCCTGAGTCCGTCGATTCCTCGACCACCACCAGCGCGCCCTCCGTGAGCCATCCGCCCGCCGCCAGCGACGTGAGCGCCAATTCGGCCAGGCCCTTGCGGTAGGGCGGATCGAGGAAGACGAGCCCGAACGGCTCGACCGGGTGCGCCGGTCCGAGCCTGGTGGCGTCGCGGCGAAACACGCGGGTGACGGCGCCGAGCCCGAGCGCATCGACATTCTGCCGGATGAGCGCGCGCGCCTGCGTGCCGTCGTCGATGAGGAGGGCGAACGCCGCCCCGCGCGAAAGCGCCTCGATGGCGAGCGCGCCGGTGCCGGCAAAGAGATCGAGCACGCGCGCTCCGCTGACCGGATCGCCATAGGCATGGACCAGGATGTTGAACAGGGATTCGCGCAGACGATCGCTGGTCGGGCGGATGGCCTGGCCCTTGGGGGCGGCCAGATTGCGGCCGCGCAAGCGCCCCCCGACGACGCGCATCAGCGCATGTTCCGGCGCAAGCCGGTCCCGGACTCGCTCCGGGACGGACGCCGGTTCGCCCTCAAGACCATGCGCTAGCGACCCTTCGGCCGCGCCGGCCGCGGTCCGCGGGCGCGGTCGGGACGGCGCGATTTGCCTTGCCGGGGCGGACGCTGGTCGCGCCGCCGGGTCTCGGAGTCGGCGGCAGGCTTCTTCTCGCCGAAACGTTCGACCAGCACGCGGCGGCCCTTGCGGTCGGTGAGGAGGCCGGCGCGCTTCGGCGCGGACGCTTCCGCTTTCGGGTGCCGCGGTTCATCCGGTCCGCCGCGATAATGCCGGCGCAGCGGCGCGTCGTCCTGGCGCCACGCATGGCCGCGGCGCGGCCGGCCGAGCGGCTTGTCGCTGCTCTCGGCATTCCGCCGGCCGTCGCGCCGGTCGCCGTGCCGGGTGTCGCCGTGGCGCGGGCGCTCGCGCGCCTTGTCGCCGCCCTGCGGGCGGCGTTCGCCGCGCGCATCCGCGGGGCGCTCCTGCGCGGCGCGCTCCTCGCGCGTGCGGGGCGCGCCGCGCTCGAGCCGTCGCAGCTTCGGTGCCGGCTCTTCCGGACGCTCGACGATCGGCGCGGAAAAATCGCAATTGGCCTGGGCCGTGATCCGCTCGCCGAGCTGGTCGCGCAGCGCCCGCGTCTTGACCTCTTCGACCGCGCCCTCGGCCAGCTCGCCCAATTGGAACGGACCGAACGAGAGGCGGATCAGCCGGTTCACCTGCAACCCGATATGGTCGAGCACGTTGCGCACTTCGCGGTTCTTGCCTTCGCGGATCGCGAAGGTGAGCCACACATTGGATCCCTGCTCGCGGTCGAGCGTCGCCTCGATCGGTCCGTAATGGATTCCCGTCGACCGTCACCCCGTGGCGCAGGGCGTCGAGGTCGCCTTGCGTGACCCGGCCGAGCGCGCGCACCCGATAGCGGCGCAGCCAGCCGGTTTCGGGCAGCTCCAGCACGCGCGCCAGCCCGCCGTCATTGGTGAGAAGCAGGAGCCCTTCGGTGCCGATGTCGAGCCGGCCGACCGTGAGCAGGCGCGGCAGGTGGGCGGGCAGCGAATCGAAAATGGTCGGGCGTCCTTCCGGGTCGACATTGGTGGTCACGAGCCCGCGCGGCTTGTGGTAGAGGAACAGCCGCGTGCGCTCGCGCGCCGGCAGCGGCGCCCCGTCGACCATGATCCGGTCGGCGGCCGTCACGTTCAGCGCGGGCGACACGATCACGCGGTCGTTGACGGCGACCCGGCCGGCCGCGATCCAGGCCTCGGCTTCGCGCCGCGACGTGAGCCCGGCGCGGGCGATCACCTTGGCGATGCGATCGGCTTCCTTCGGGGGCGGCGGCGCAGCCGCGGGGCCGCCCGGCACTCGCGCGGGCCGGAACGGCTTGCCTTTCGGGCGGGGGCCATCCCCGAAGCGCGGGCGCTCCCGTTCCGCCTCACGGTCGCGGTGCCGGGGGCGGTCTCGATCCTTGCCGTCATTGCGCTTGCGGGTCATGGCTCATTTCATCGATAAGGACGCCTGATAGCAGAGTTCGCGCCATTGCCCCAGCCGTCATTCATGGATATCGCGTTCGCGGAGGCCCGCGCCGCCGCCGCGGCCGGCGAGGTGCCGGTCGGCTGCGCGATCGTGCGCGACGGCGAGGTCGTGGGGCGCGCCCACAACCGCACCCTGCGCGACCGCGATCCGACCGCCCATGCGGAGATCCTGGCCATCCGTCAGGTAGCTTCGGCGCTCGGTTCCGAGCGCCTGGGCGACTGCGACCTCTATGTGACGCTCGAGCCCTGCGCCATGTGCGCGGCCGCGATCTCGTTCGGGCGCATCCGCCGGCTCTATTTCGGCGCCCCCGACCCCAAGGGCGGAGCGGTCGAGAACGGCGTCAAGTTCTTTTCCGCCGCCACCTGTCATCACCGGCCGGAACTCTATGGCGGCATCCGCGAGCGCGAGGCCGCGAGCCTGCTGCGGGAGTTTTTTGCCGCGCGAAGGTGAAGCATCGCAGGGAACGCAAAGCCGAGTTGCGCAGGCCCGAAGTCGGCGTCAAAGCGGACGCGGCCTTAAAGCCCGTCGTTTGCCACATTTTGACCCTGACCGGACCTTGGTGTGGGTAGAGTTGTCCGCAATCGGGGCTGCCGGATGGCTCATGCCTTGCGGGATTGCGGCCGGACGGCGAAAGATTTTGCGACCTCGCGCGCGCATTCGATGAAGCGCTCGACCACCGGACTCAATGTCCGATTTTTCAGCGTCACGATCGTGACTGGCCATGGCCGGACCGGAAAATCGACCGGCAAGACCTTCAAGGAGAACCGGTCGCCATAGAGGCGCAGGACCGAATGTGGAAACGCCGCGATGCAAGGGCCGGTGGCGACCAAGTTGGCACGCAGGTGAATCGAAAGGGTTTTCAGGCTGATATTCGGCATTTCCAGCCCCCGTGCGCGAAAGGCTTCCGCCGCGACCATATGATTCCAAGTGCCGGGAGCCGACAGAATCCAACGCTCGTTCACCAGTTCAGCAAGATCGATCTTGCGACGTCGCGCCCATTTGCTTTGCGTTCCAGCCGCCACGACCAACTCATCGTCGAATAGGACTTCCACGTTCAATCGATCGATGACGCTGTTGTCTGCAAGCGTCTGCCCGCCGCGCGCAATGACGAGATCGAGGTTGCGATCGAGTAGATCTCTTATCATCGTGTCGGTAGGCCCAGCATCCACATTCGGAACCACGCGCGGATACTGCTGGGACAACCGTTCAATGATCGCCGGAAGTATCGAGGATGATATGGACTCTGGGCATCCGATCCTCAGTTCCCCGACTGTGGGATCGGCCAAGAACTCGATGTCTCTGATTCCCTGTTTCAGCTCATCGAAAGCGACACGGCTGCGCTTGAGCAGCGCGCTGGCGTAAATGGTCGGCTCGATGCCCTGCGGACTACGATCCAGCAGTCGCACACCGAGCGCATGCTCGAGGTCGGCCATCACTTCCGACACCGAGGGTTGGGACACGCCAAGCTGTACAGCCGCCTTGGCCATACTGCCGCACTGCACGACGGTGAAAAGCACATAGAGGTCGCGGAACCGCAGGCGCCGGCCGATCTGGCTTTCCCAGTCTATCTTTCTGACCATAGGATTTCTGCTATATCGATCAAGATAAATAGGTAGTTCTCCTGTATCAGGCATTGCCTATTATCGCAATCGAGCATGCATCAGCCGCTTGCAGATCGTGCGATCTCACTCCGGTCGAGGACCGCCACCATGCAAATACGCAAAATGCTACTGGCGTCGTTCGCCTTCGCGGCCGCATTCGCAAACGTCGGTAACGCCTGGGCGCAGACCTATCCGTCGCGACCGGTGCGCGTCGTCGTCGGCTATTCCGCCGGCGGCGGCGTCGACATCGTCGCGCGCCTGATGGGTCAGTGGTTGTCGGAGCGGCTCGGTCAGCAATTCGTCATCGAAAACCGGCTGGGCGCGGGCAGCAATATTGCCACCGAGGCGGTCGTGAATGCGGCACCGGACGGATATACGCTTCTTCTAGTCACCCCGGCGAACGCGATCAATGCGACGCTCTTCGGCAACCTGAAATTTAGTTTCATCCGCGACATCGTCCCCGTCGCGGGCATCGTGCGCATGCCCGTTGTCATGGAGGTGCATCCGTCGTTTCCGGCCAAGTCAGTTCCCGAGTTCATTGCCTACGCCAAAGCGAACCCGGGCAAGGTCAACATGGCGTCGGCCGGCATTGGAACCCCGAGCCACCTGGCCGGTGAGCTGTTCAAGATGATGACCGGCGTCGACCTGGTTCACGTGCCCTATCGCGGCGTGGCGCCCGCGCTGACCGATCTGCTCGGTGGGCAGGTGCAAGTCATTTTCACCTCCACGGCCTCGTCGATTGAGCATATCAGATCCGGCAAGCTTCGCCCGCTGGCGGTGACCGCCGCCGCGCGGTTGGGCGCGCTGCCGGACATCCCGACCGTGGACGAGTCTGTGCCAGGCTACGAGGCGAGCCAATGGTACGGCGTCGGCTTGCCCAAGGGCACCCCCGCCGAAATCGTCGAAACCCTCAGCAAGGAAATCAACGCCGCTCTCGCCGACCCCAAGATGAAGGCACGGCTCGCCGACCTTGGCGGCATAGAGCTTGTGGGCTCGCCTTCCGACTTCGGCAAGCTCGTCGCGGAGGAAACGGAGAAGTGGGGTAAGGTCATCCACGCGGCCAACATCAAGGCCGAATGAATCCGGCTACCGTGGTGATGTTGGCAGGAGAACGTTATGCGCATGGACACAGCGGCCGGCGCCGCTCCGAGCAAGCCGAGCGGAGCGTCGTCGTCGTGGAAGTGGGGGACCGAATGCCAGTTCATGTACAGGCGATCCAGCTCGACGCGGTCCTGGAGGACGATGTCGCGGCCGCCGCCCGGCTCCTGAGGGGGAACCCAGGGCGCGAGCGCCTTGGTCCCTCCGGGGATCGATCCGAAATAGCGCTCGACCGAGCGCATGGTCTCGTCGAGGTCGATCTCGCCGACCAGCGCCAGGCTGGCGTTGGCGGGCACATAGAAGCGGTGGAAGAACGCCGAGACATCATCCAGCGAGGCCGCCTCGAGGTCCTCCATCACGCCGATCGTCAGCCAGTTGTAAGGATGCTGGGGAGGATACATCGCCTCGGCAATCAGCGGCCAGACCATGCCGTAGGGGCGATTGGCGTAGTTCTGGCGGTACTCGTTCTTGACCACCTCCTTCTGGATCCTCAGCTTGCGACTCGTCGATGGCGGGCAGGAGGTTGGCCATCCGATCCGACTCCATCGCCAGGACGATCTCGACGATGCGCCGTGGGAATGTCGACGAAGTAATTGGTGCGATCGCTCGAGGTCGAGCCGTTGATGTTCGCACCCAGGCGCTGAAGATGCTTGAAGAAGTCGCCGGGGTAATGCTCCGAACCCTCGAACATCAGGTGCTCGAAGAGGTGGGCGAACCCCCGCTGGTTCCGCTCTTCGTTCTTGGAACCCACGTGGTACCAGAGATTTACGGCGACGAGCGGGAGGCCTGTGCTGGCGTCTGAGGATCACGTCGAGGCCGTTGTCCAGGGTCACTTTCGAGAAGTCAAGGCTTGGTAATTGCATAGGATAGAGCATTTCGGAAAAATGGCTTGAATGTCGCACGTGGCTGATCGCCGGGTCACAATCCGAAAGCCGGTCAAGTAGTATTGAATGCCAGGCGTACCAGCTTATACTCTGCTGCGATTCGGGGGTCAAAGGCTCCCGTGTCAACCAATTTTGAATGGATCGGAAGAAAAGCTGCGCAAGCTCCTGCCCGGGGAGTACAATGAATTCCCTCGAGGACGGGTCGAGGAGCATTGCGTGACCTTAGTCACCAGGGATTGACCGGTCAAGAGTTGGGGGCGTTGGTCGCAGCACTCCGGTGCAGCGATCAGGGGATGGCTGTCTTGCAGCTTCAGATGCTAAGGTCAGGCCGTGAACTGGGACGATATCATCATCGACGCAGCGGCAACCGACACGGGGATGCGGCGTTCGAATAATCAGGACAGTCACACGGCGGTCCGGGCCCCGAATTCCGAGGTCTGGCGCAGGCCGCGGCCATGTCTTCGTGGTCGCCGACGGCATGGGTGCGCACGCGGTCGGCGAGCTGGCCAGCAAGATGGCCTGCGACCTGATCCCGCACACCTACATGAAGACCAGGCAAGGCACCCCCTCGGAGGCGATCGTCAAGGCCTTCCGCGAGGTCAGCTCCCTGATTCACAGCCGGGCCACGGCCAATCGCGACTTCCAGGGCATGGGGACGACCTGCTCCTCGCTGGTCCTCTTGCCCGAAGGGGCCCTGGTGGCTCATGTCGGCGATTCGCGGGTTTACCGGGTTCGCGAGCGGAGGATCGACCAGCTCTCGTTCGATCACAGCCTGGTCTGGGAGCTGGTGCGGCGCAACCACCTGACGCCCGAGCAGGCCAATCTCTCGGTCCCCAAGAACGTCATCACCCGCAGCCTCGGGCCCGAGCCGAACATCGAGGTCGATCTCGAGGGCCCGCTGGCCGTCCAGCTCGCCGACGTCTACCTGCTCTGCTCCGACGGTCTCTCCGGGCCGGTGAACGACCAGGAGATCGGTGCGTTCGCCGGCAATTTCCATCCTCGCGATGCCTGCCGTTACCTCGTTCACCTGGCCAATCTGCGAGGCGGGCTGGACAACATCACCGTCCTGATCGTCCGCATCGGTCCCTGGGTCGATCCCGACTCGGCCGAATCCGCGAACCAGAACAGCTCGGCCAGACATGAGGGAAACGGCCATCGCGCCCCATCGTGGCGGGATCGCCTGGCCGGGATCTTCAAGCCCCAGAAGAAGCCCCCGCGCCCCTCGCCCCGGAAGAGGAACATCGCTACCGGTCGACGGACTGTCCGATCAACGAGGCTCTGATCGAGCGGCTCTCCGATCTGACCGATCGGGCCAGGGAAGTCGCCATCGAGCAGGCCTGGTCGGTCGACTGGACCGAGCTGGCGGAGCGGCGCAAGAAGCTCGCCGGGGCACGCGAGAACCACAACGACTGGTCGACCCTCCGCGAACTCGGCGAGATCATCGCCATGCTCGGCCAGGCCGCCCGCTTTCATCGCAAGAGCACCGGCGCGGCCAACGCGCTGATGCTGAAGTCTGAAGAATGAGGCCGCGATGTCCCTGGATCCCCCTCCCGGTGATGCCACTCGCTGTGCCCGCAGCCGCCCCGCGGGCGGCTTCCGTCAGCCGGCCCCTGGCCCCTTCGCTCGAGCTGAGCTCCGTCTACGAGATCGCCGACCTGGACCAGATGGACGGCCTCTACGACGGCCGGCTCACCGGCTTCTTCTACGCCCGCGACGGACATCCCAACGCGGTCCAGCTCGCCGCCAAGATGGCCGAGATCGAGGGCGCGGAGGCCGCCCTGGTCTGCGCCTCCGGGATGGCCGCCATCGCGTCGACCGTGCTCGCCCTGGTCGGCCAGGGCGACCACGTGGTCCTCTCGGAGGGACTCTACGGCAAGACGACCACGCTCGTCGCCCGGGAAATGGTCCGGTTCGGCGTCACCCACGACAGCTTCGATCCCGCCCATCCCGAGCAGCTCGCAAGCCTGATCACGCCGCACACCCGGCTCGTCCTGGTCGAGACGATCTCCAATCCCTTGCTCCGCGTCGCCGACCTCGAAGCGATCGCGCGGGTCTGCCGCGAGGCGGACGTGCCCATCCTGGTCGACCAGACCTTCGCTCCGCTCCTCTGCCGGCCCCTGGCGCTGGGGGCCACGTTCGTCATGCACTCCGTGACCAAGCTGATCGGCGGCCACAGCGACCTGACCCTGGGCGTGGTCGCCGGCCCGCGCGACCGGATCGACCGGATCCGGGCCGTCGCCTCGACCTTCGGTCAGACCGGCAACCCCTTCGAAAGCTGGCTGGCCCTCCGCGGCCTGGCGACCTTGAGCCTGCGATCGGACCGCGCCAGCGCCACCGCGCTCGAGCTGGCGACTCGCCTCGAGCGCCATCCGCGGGTCGCCCGGGTGTATCTACCCGGGTCTCCCCTCGCATCCCGATTTCGAGCTGGCCCGCCGCCTGCTCAAGGGCGGCTTCGGCGCCATGGTGACCTTCGACGTCGGCGGCCGAGACCAGGCCAATCGCCTGATCCGCTCGCTCCATCACATCCCCTTCGCCCCCAGCCTCGGCGACGTCCAGACCACCCTCAGCCATCCCTGCTCCACCAGCCACCGCGGCCAGGACCCGGAGACGCTGAAACGCCTGGGCATCACCCCCGGCCTGATCCGCCTCTCGGTGGGCCTCGAAGACGTCGAGGACCTCTGGGCGGATTTCGATCAGGCGTTGCGATGAATGAGGCCGGAGATTGAGTTGAATCGCCCGACCCATCATAAGAGGACAAATCCCCAACGTGTGATGAGTGTCCGGCAGTTACGGCCGCTTGGGAGCAGATCCGCCACGGCGATATGCCCGGCGACCTGACCTCGGATCGCGAGGTCGACGAATTGCGTCGCTCCGAGGATCAAGGGAGCCTGGTATGACCCGCCGCGTGAATCCGTGTAGACCTCGAGCTGTTGTTCGATGAGATTCACGAACTAGTAGACAGGGATGCCTCCCTCTCCATAGATCCTCACCATCTCGGTTCGATCAGCCACAGTCGAGGACTCCG
>CAWBRI010000025.1:0-26875 GCA_963791155.1 uncultured Pseudomonadota bacterium | reverse complement strand
CGCGGGCGAGTTCGTCGCCAGTCACGTATTGCGGGCCGAGGCGATCCTCGCCCAGGCGGCGCTTGGCGTCGCCGCCTTGCGCGAACCCGGGTCGGGCTCTCTGTCCATCCGGGCATCGGGAACGCCGGGCACTTACCTGCTGCCCGAGGTCGTCGCCGGTTTCCAACAGGCGCATCCGGCCGTGCGCGTCAGCTTCGAGCTCGGCACGTCGGCGGAGGTGGTGAAGGCCGTCCGTTCGCACCGCGCCGAAATCGGCGTCGTCGGCGGCTATGTGGCGGCGCCCGAGATCGAGGCCGAGCCCTTGCTCGAGGACGAAATTGTCATTGTGGGCCCACGAAGCTTTGAAGGGAAACGTTTATCCCGCGACGATCTCGAGCGGATGATGTGGATCGCGCGCGAAGAGGGATCGGCCACGCGCGTCATCGCCGACGACGCCATGGCGGATCTCGGGATCGTGCCGCAACGGCGGCTCGATCTGCCCTCCTGGGAAGCCATCAAGCTCGCCGTGAGGCGGGGCTCGGGTATCGCGGCGTGCAGCCGGCTCTCGGTCGCCGAAGAGCTGGAGGCCGGGACGCTGGTTGTCATCCCATTCGTGCCATGGAAAGTGCGCAGAACGTTTTCCATCGTGCGCATCCGCGATGCAGCGCTCACACCGCCGGCCCACCAATTTCTGCTGATGCTGCGGCAGCGTTGGGGCCACACGTTTTCCTGGGCCGGCTCGGCGGTCGAATGATCTGGCAACCTCACGGCCCGCCGAAAAACAGATCGTCGATCGACGCCGGCCGGTTCTTGAGGCTCCCGATGGCGTGCATGAACGCGGCATAGCTCATCACGTTCTCGGGCTCGGTGGTGTAGCGGGTGCCGGGTTCGTCCAGCATGCCGACGAGCTCCGCCACGCTCCAGCCTTTTCCGCCCATCGACTCCAGCAGCACCTCGGCGGCATTGCGGCGGTCGGCGCGGATCATCTCCATCGCTTCCTTCAGGGCGCCCACGAAGGCGGCATAGAGTTTCGGGTTCTGGCTGCGAAACTTGGCGGTGGTGGAGATCATCGTGAAGGTGGTCGCCCCGCCCATGATGTCGGTCGTGGTCATGATGGTGCGCACCGCCGGGTCCTTGCGCTCGCGCTGATGGAAAGGCGCGGACGCGTAGTGCGCCACGATCTCGGTGCGCCCCGACAGCAGCGCGATCACGGCATCCGGATGCGTCATGGTCACGGTGTAGGGATCAAAACGAAAAGTCCCGGCCGCGCCGTATTTGGTGCGGGCGTACATCTGCATGATGATGGACGGGATCGAGACCTTGACCGAGGTCACCGCCATCTTGTCTCCCGGCTTGAGGTCGTCGAGCGTGCGCAGATGCTCGGCCCGCGTATTGAGGTACATCGGGATCGAGCTCATGGCGGCGACCCCCTTCACGTCGATATTGCCTTTGGTGCGGTCCCACAGCGTGAGGAATGCCGGCGGGCCGGCCGAGATGAAATCCGCCGAGCCCGACAGCAGCGCCTCGTTCATGATCGACGGGCCGCCGATATCCGACCAGTTGACCGTGACCGGGACGCCGGCCCTGGCGGCGTGCTTCTCGACCAGTCCGTATGTCTTCATCATATGCAGCGGCAGGAAGCCGAACCCGCCGGCGCCGAGCGGGATCTTGAGTTCGCCCACCTCGGCGGTCGCACAAAGCGGAGCTGCGACCAACGCACCCAGCGCACAAAGCGCGATGATGATTCTCAACGTTCGCCTCCCGGGCGGGCAGCAAGTCCCCGAGGCGCGATCATGACGCGACCGGTGGCCCTTGCGCCAGAACGTTTTGCACAATCCGCATGGGACGAAGGATCACGCGGAGCCGGCGCGCCGCCGGCTGCGCTCCGTCCAGACCGGCCTTGTGGCGGCGCCCCGGGAGGCGCATCCTGATCGGAGGCACGTATTTCATCCGGTGGCCAAAAAACCGGAGACCGGGAGGAGCACATGACCGATCAAGGCTTTGGCCGGCGCGACTTTCTCAAGGGCGCGGTGGTGGGTGGCGCCGCCGCCGCGACCGGCATCCAGCAACCGCAGAGCGCACAGGCCCAGCAGCCGGCCGCACCGGCGGTCGCGCCGTCGAGCGCCGCAGCGAGCCCGGAGGGCTATGAATTCCTGAATATCGAGGAAGCCGCCTTCGTCGAGGCCCTGGTCGATCACATGGTGCCGGCCGACAATCTCACGCAAAAGGGCACCGACCTCGGCATCGCCGTCTATATCGACCGCGCGCTCGCGGGTGCCTGGGGCAAGGGCGATCGCCTCTACATGCAGGGACCGTGGAAGCAGGGCGCGCCGAGCCAGGGCTATCAGCTGCCGCTCACGCCCGCCCAGCTCTATCGCGCCGGCATCGAGGCCACCAACGCGCATTGCCGCAAAACCTACGGCAAGTCCTTCGATCGCCTGGACGAAACGCAACGGCAGGAGGTGCTGCTCGGCCTGTCGACCGGCAAGGTGACGTTCGACAGCGGCCTGCCGGCGCGGGTGTTCTGGACGACGGTCTACCAGACCGTGATGGAAGGCATGTTCTCCGATCCGATCTACGGGGGAAACCGCAACAAGGCGGGCTGGCGCCTGATCGGATTCCCGGGCGCGATCGCGGTGCACCGCGAGCATATCGAAAAATACCGCGACAAGGAATTTCCCACCGACCCCGTCGGTATCGCGGACATGAGCTGAGGGGCGCGCCATGGCAACGAAACTCAAGGAAGTCGACGCCGTCATCGTGGGCCTGGGCTGGACCGGCGGGATCCTGGCGAAGGAGCTCACCGAAGCCGGCCTGAAGGTGGTGGCGCTGGAACGCGGCGCCATGCGGTCGCCCGCCAACGACTACTCGCTGCCCAACATTCGCGACGAGCTGCGCTACGTGGTGCGCCACGATCTCATGCAGAACACCGCGCGCGACACGCTCACGGTCCGCAACAATCCGTCGCAGGAAGCGCTGCCGATGCGGCGGCTCGGCTCGTTCCTGCCGGGTGAGGTGGTGGGCGGCGCGGCGGTGCACTGGAGCGGCCACACCTGGCGATGGACCGACATGGAGTTCAAGGTGCGCTCCATGTACGAGGAGCGCTACGGCAAGGCGTTCATTCCGTCCGACATGACGATCCAGGACTGGGGCATCACCTACGCGGAGCTCGAGCCCTATTACGACAAGTTCGAATACACGGCGGCGATCTCCGGCAAGGCCGGCAACCTGCGCGGCGAGATCCAGCCGGGCGGCAATCCTTTCGAGGCGCCGCGCGCGCGCGAATATCCGCTGCCGCCGCTCACCCCGATCCTGGCGAGCCAGATGTTCAACGAGGCGGCCCGCCGCAATGGCTATCATCCGTTCCCACGGCCATCCGCCAACGCGTCGCGCGCCTACACCAATCCGGACGGATCGAAGTTCGGCGCCTGCCAGTATTGCGGCTATTGCCAGCGCTTCGGCTGCGAGGCGAACGCGAAAGGCTCGCCGCACCTCACCGTGATCCCGATCGCCATGCGCAATCCTAACTTCGAGCTCCGCACCCATTCCTGGGTCACCAAGGTGCTCAAGGATTCCGACGGCAAGCGCGTCACCGGCGTGACCTACACCAACGTGCTCAACGGCGAGGAGTTCGAGCAGCCCGCCGGCATGGTGCTGCTGTGCGCCTACGCGATCAACAATGTTCACCTCATGCTGCTGTCCGGCATCGGCGAGCCGTACGATCCGGTCGCCCAGAAGGGCGTCGTCGGCAAGAACTACTGCTATCAGACCGGCGCGGGCGCGACGCTGTTCTTCGAAGGCCGGCGCTTCAATCCGTTCATGAATGCGGGCGGATCGAACGACACCATCGACGACTTCAACATCAACTGGAACTTCGACCGCGGACCGCTCGGCTTTGTCGGCGGCTACAACGTCGCGGGCGGCTTCAATACGGTGCTGCCGATCGGCTACCGCCCGGTGCCGCGCGGCACGCCGCAATGGGGCAAGGAGTGGAAGGCCGCGACCGCCAAATGGTACCAGACCGCGATGAACATCTCCGCCAGCGGCAGCGTCATGGCGAACCGCTACAACTACTATGATCTCGACCCGACCTATCGCAATGCGTTCGGCCAGCCCTTGATGCGCATGACGTTCGACTACAAGGACAACGAGCACAAGATGGGACAGCACGCCGCCAAGGTCGTCAACGATATCGCCAAATCGATGAACCCGACGGCCCTCAATGCGGCGACGGCGCGCACCGACCCGTGGACCGTGGTGCCGTACCAGAGCACGCATAATACGGGCGGCACCATCATGGGCACCAACCCGCGCGCGAGCGCCCTCAACAAATATCTGCAGAACTGGGATTGTCACAATCTGTTCGTGGTCGGCGCCAACGTGTTTCCGCACAACGCGTCGTACAATCCGACCGGGCCGGTGGGCGCGCTGGCCTACTGGACCGCGGACGCGATCAAGAACCGCTACGTCAAGAACCCCGGCCCGCTGGTGCCGTCGTGAGACGCATCTCCATGCGGATCGCACGGTGGATTTGCGCGCTGGCCATCGCGGTCACGAGCGGCGCCGCGCGCGCCGACGGCGACGCGGCGCGCGGAGAAAAGCGCTTCGAGGAATGCGCGGCATGCCATTCGCTCGAGCGCGGCCTCAACGGCGTCGGTCCGAGCCTCGCCGGACTCTTCTCCCGCAAGGCCGGCGAGCTTCCCGATTTCCGCTACTCGCCCGCCATGAAGCGCAGCGGCATCGCATGGTCGCCGCAGACGCTCGATAGTTTCGTGGACGATCCGCAAAAGCTGGTGCCCGCCAACCGCATGCCATATGCCGGGCATGCCGGACGCCGGCGCGCGCGCCGACCTGATCGCCTATCTGCTCAAGGCGATGAAGTAGTCCGGAACGGGGACCACGCGTGCGCAGACTGCGGATGGCCGGGGTGACGTGTGCCGTCCTGATCGCGACCGCCGGGGCTGCGACGGCTCACCATTCCTCCGCCATCTACGACAACAGCTGGCTCAGCCTCGAAGGAACCGTGGTGGAGTACCGATACGCCAATCCGCACGCCACCATTTTGCTCAAGGCGCATGGGCCCGGCAGCCAAGCGACCATCTGGAGCCTGGAGGGCCCCGCTCCGGCCAGTCTGGCGCGCGAAGGATGGTCGCGCGCCACGCTCAGGCCGGGTGACGCGCTCAAGATGTCGATCATGCCGTTGCGCAGCGGCGCCAATGGCGGTTTCTGGCACCCACGGTGGATCCATGATCGCAACGGCAAGCCGTTCTCGCGCGCCCGTGCGCCGTCGCGCCCGATCCCTGCGCGGCGCGCTAGGCTAGGCCGAATGCCGCGTCACGGCCGCAAATAGACGTAGCCCTGCGCTTGCAGCTCGGCGAGGAGAACGACGCCGCCCTTTTCGGCCACCGCGAAGCCCGGCAGCAGATCCTTGAGCGTGACGTTCTGCCGGCGCATCGAGTGGACGCAGGCGTTGAGTTTGACGTCGTCTTTCGCGAAGCCTGCGACCTTGCGCGCCGTCTCGGGGCTGGCCGCGGCGGCATGAAACGCCCGCAACGCCGGGCCGTGCACGACGAGCGCGATCGTCACCTTTTCGGGCCCGCCGGCGCCCGCGAGGTGATGATCGATGTTGCCCAGCACGAACGCGGCCTTGTCGGGGTCGCTCAGATGATAAACCACCTTACTGGCGTCACGGCCGGGTGCGTCCGCGCGCGCGGACTTTTGGCCGGCCCCGAATAGCGCGCCCGCCGCGGCGAGCGCCGCCGTCAGCATATTGCGTCGACGCATGGGTCTCTCCTGGCAAACGATGCGAGACTTCGGGATTATCAATTGCGCCGCGACGCCGCAAGCGCCTCGCCTTGCTTGGCGAGCGGCGTGCCTCGAGGTTCACCGCGGCCGGCCAGCCACCGCCTACCCCGCCTTGGCGGCCGGCCGATCGCGCCGCAACGCGCGCGCGCAGACGACGCCGACGCCGATCAGGATCGCGCCCGCCGGGACGACGGTCGCCGTCAGGCCGACCGACGGAAGCGCCAGCCCATAGACCACGGGCCCGAGCGCATTGCCGAAAAAGAAGAACGACGAATGCATCGCCATCGCCGAGCCGCGCGCCTTGGGGGCAAGCTCGCTCGCATAGATCTGGATCACGCCGTGCAGCATGTAGAAGCCGAGGCCGAGGAAAAGGAAATCAAGGGACTGAAGCTGCCACGGCAGGCGAAGCGCGACGCTCGCGAGCGCGATCCCCATCAGGGTGCCGCCGCCGAGCATCAGGCCGCGCTCGCCCAGATGTGCGAGCAGCAGCGAGATCGATGACGCATAGATGATGCCGCCGGCGCCGAACCCCGCGATCACGAGGCCGGCGATGGCGGCGCGCGATTCTCCGCCGGCCGCCAGCATGCTGGCCACGTAGGGAAACAGGCCGAACAGGCAGATCGCCTCCACCATGACGGCGACGTAGCAGAACTTGGCCTGCGGATTGCGGAAGATCGTGCCGTACATCGCCGGCAGCGCCCTGAGGCGGACCCGGGCGACCGCCGTGGACGACACGCCGCGAAATCCGATCGCCGCGGCGGCGAGCGCGATGGCGGCCAGCACCCCCATGCCGACGAACACGCCGCGCCAGCCGATCAGGTCGGCCGCAATTCCGGCCGCCGGCGAGCCCAGGAGGTTGCCCACCATGGCGGCGCCGAGCATCCGTCCGACCGCGACTTGCCGGTGCTCGACCGCGACCAGATCGGCCGCGATCGCGACCGAGATCGGAAACACGCCGCCCGCCACGATGCCCGAGACCATGCGCGACGCGAACAGGACCGAGAAGCTCGGAGCCGCCGCGCCGATCACCGCGGAGATCACCAGGAGCAGGAGCGACCAGGTCATCAACCGGGTCTTGCCGAACGCATCCGCGAGCCCGCCGAGCACCGGCTGCATGACGGCGTATGGAAGCGAGAAGGCGGTCGCCAGCAGCGCGACGGTGTTGGAGTCGATGACGAAATAATCCGCGATCTGCGGCACCACCGGATCGACCGCGCGAAAGAACAAGGTGGTGGCGAAGACCGCGAGCATCGAGAGGCCGAGCACGCGCCTGGCCGACGGTGCGGGCGCGGTGGGCGGATCGGGATTTTGCGGAGACGACGCGCTCATGCCGGGGCCGCTTGTACAAGAGCGCCGCGCGTCCGCAAAGCGCGCTTACCTGTCTGCATTACTGTGTCATTGCCCGCGGCAGCGGGCAATCCAGTAAACTCAAGGTCCAGAAATGGAAGCAAAGAGTTCGTCCCGATTTGGACTTGAGTGCGCAACGAGCTGAATTTTCAAGTCGGATTTCATTTCTTCAGAGCGCACCATCGGTGTCCCGGAGTACTGGATTGCCCGCTGGAGCCTGTCCTCGGGCCGACCGAAGATCGGACCCGGGGACGGGCAATGACGCAGTAGGACTAGTCGATAATCGCATGCGGCAGAAAGCGCGAGGTGTTCTTGGTGATCGGGCTCGCATCCTCGCGCACCGAAAGGCCGCACGGCACGCCCGCCGCGATCCAGGAGCCCAGCACCGCATAGTTGCCGTCGAACTGCGGCAGCGGCGCGACCGCCTGCCGGACGAAGCCCTCCGCGCCGTAGGGCCCGCCGTCGGCATCGATCGCCTCGCCGCCGACCACGATCTCGACATTGGCGCCTTCGCGCGAATAGAGCGGCTTGCGGACGATACGAGCTCGCCGAGCCGGGCAGCCTCCGGATCGTCGTCGAAATAGGCCGGCAGCAGGTTGGGATGGCGCGGGAACATCGCCCACAGCAGCGGCAGGATGCCTTTGTTCGACAGGATCGCCTTCCAGGGCGGCTCGACCCAGTGGGTCGACGCGCCCGGCGAGGGAGGCGCCGAACGTCTCGCGCAACATCCATTCCCAGGGATAGAGCTTGAACGCGAGCTCGATCGGACGGTCGTCCTGAGTCGACGAACTCGCCGTCGCGGCGTCCCGCCCGATGTCGTCCATCGCCAGCATGGTGGTCGCAAGCCCGGCCTGGCGCGCGCAGTCCTCCAGATAGGCGAGCGTGCCGCGATCCTCGGCGCTCGTCGGTCATGCCGGCGAGATGCAGCGTGCCGGCCCGTGCCGATCGCCTTCCAGCCCGCGATCAGCCGCTCGTGCAGCGAATTGTACTGGTCGGCGTCGCGCGGGACGATCTGGCGCGCGATCGCGTCCTCGAGCCACATCCACTGGAACACCGCGGTCTCGAACACCGCGGTCGGCGTGTCGGCGTTGTATTCGAGCAGCTTGGCCGGACCCTGCCCGTCGTAGCGCGAGATCGAAGCGGCCGTAGAGGCTCGGATCGCCGCGCTTGCCAGCTCGCCGCGATCGCAGTCCCAGTAGCGCTCGCGGAATTTGCAGCGCACGCATGATGCGCTCGTCGGCGACCGCGCGCGCCGACCAGCTCGCGGCACATGCGCGTCGAGCTCGGCGGTCGGCGCCTCGAGGTCGCGCTCGATCTGTTCGAGCGTGAACGCGTAATAGGCGCTCTCGTCCCAGTAGGGCTCGCCATCGAGGGTGTGGAACACGAAGCCGACCCGCTCGGCCGTCTCGCGCCAGTCGGCGCGCTCCTCGCACAGCGATGCGCTGCATCCGCGTCAGCCGCCGACGGAAGCCGAATGCGCGCCGAGCCGACCGGGCGACGGGCCGAAGCCGCCGCGCTGGGTGCCGGCCGCATTGCCCGATGCGCCGCCCGACGCCGCATCGCTGTTGCCGGACGCGAGGCCGAAGACCACGAGCGCGAACCGTAGGAGCCGCCGCTGACGCCCGACGAGCGACGCCGAGCCGCGAGCGGGCACGCCGGCGACGGACTGGCTCGACGCCGACGGCGGCCGCGGTCGTCGCGCAGTCGTCGCGCGGCATCAGCGCATAGCCGGCCGCGCCGACCGTCGGCCGCCGTCATCACCACCAGTGCGACCTGCGGATCGCTTCATCGTCGCCTCGATCAGTACGTCATCGAGGCTGCGTTGAGCACGCCGGCGGCGAGCGACGCGAGACCGAGCCAGATCGCCGGCGCGATCTCGCCGGCGGCGATCCGCTCGCGACAGGTCCGGCACCGGTATGCGGACGACGAAATAGACGACGATCTGGACCACGAGCGCGATCACGCTCCAGATCACGCAATCGAGCGATGTTGGCGGCGTGCGCGATCGCGCTCGCGACCGGCAGCGCAAATCCCAGCAGGCTCAGGCCGAGCGCGATGGCGGCGCCCGGCACGTTCTTGCGGATCAGCTCGAACTCGTCGTGCGGCGTGACCCGCGTGTAGACGAAAAGATAGAGAACCACGATGACGAAGCGCGATGCAGAAATAGGCCAAGAACGCCGGCAACGCCCGCCAGCGACTGCAAGAGCATAGTGCCCCTCCCCGATGCCATCCTGGGCGGCCGACGGCGCTGCTCGTCCGGCGACTCACCCTGCGGGAGTTTCCGACAGTTTCGCGAGTGCGATCGAACGCCATGCAGCCGGCGCAGCAGCGCTTCCATCTCCGGCGAGCGGCATCATGTTGGGGCCGTCGGAGGGCGCCTTGTCGGGGTCCTGGTGGGTCTCGATGAAGACGCCGGCGACGCCCGACCGCGACCGCGGCGCGCGCCAGCACCGGCACGAACTCGCGCTCGCCGCCCGAGGCGGTGCCCTGCCCGCCCGGCTGCTGCACCGAATGGGTGGCGTCGAAGATCACCGGCGCGCCGGTCGCGCGCCAGGATCGGCAGCGCGCGCATGTCGGACACCAGCGTGTTGTAGCCGAACGACACGCCGCGCTCGGTGACCAGCACGTTCGCATTGCCGGCGCCGGTGATCTTGGCGACCACGTTCGCCATGTCCCAGGGCGCGAGGAACTGGCCCTTCTTGACGTTGACGACGCGTCCGGTCTTGGCCGCGGCGATCAGGAGATCGGTCTGGCGGCACAGGAACGCCGGGAATCTGCAGGATGTCGACCACCTCGGCGACGGCGCGCGCACTGCGTCGCGCCTCGTGCACGTCGGTGAGCACCGGCAGGCCCGAGCTTCTCGCGAATCTCGGCGAAGATCGGCAGCGCCTGCGTCGAGCCCGATGCCGCGCGCGCTCCTGAGCGCTGGTGCGGTTCGCCTTGTCGAACGATGTCTTGTAGACGAGCCCGATCCCGACCCGGCGCGGCGATCTCCTTGAGCGCGCCCGCCATCTCGAGCGCATGCGCCCGGCTCTCGAGCGCGCACGGACCGGCGATCAGCGCGAGCGGCAGCCGGTTGCCGAAGCGCACCTGGCCGACGGCGACGACCGAATGGGGAGCAGGATCGACTTTGACGGTCACGGGGGTCCTCTGGAGCATTTTCCGGCGAAGTGGCCACCGGTTCGCCGTAGAAAATGCGACCAAGTATCGAATTTAGAGCGTGTTCCGATTCGACCCGATCGGATCACGCTCTGGCGGGCGGACCATGGCGGTCCGCGGCCGCAGGGTCAACTGACTTGAGCCTTGCCTGCATGGCCCGGCGCCCGCGCACGGCCGCGCCGGCGCCAGTTGCGAATGGCCTCTTTATAAAGGTTCTAAGATATTGTTCTTTCACGCTCTTTGGCTTGACCTGCGGCCCCGCCTGCCACACATAGAATGAGAACCATTTGCAACACACAAGATAGGCCAATACGGGCCATGTCTGACAGCCGTCAGCCGGTGAATGGGCGATCGAGTCTGCCCCTGGGTCAGGCGCCGTGCGGATTCCGCGGCCGGGTCGACGCCATCAAGGTGCGCGACGATACGGCCAACCTGTCGGCCCGCGAAATCGAGAGCCGCCTGATCGAGCTCGGCTTCGTCGAGGGCGCGCATGTCGAGATCCTGCACGAAGGCGCGTTCGGCCGCGACCCGATCGCGGTGCGCGTCAACCATGCGACGATCGCGTTGCGCCGGCGCGAGGCGATGGCGATCCTCGCGACCGCGGACCTCCCCGCATGAGCGTCACGACGGCTGCGAAGCCCCTGGCATTTCGCGCTGGTCGGCACGCCGAACAGCGGCAAGACCGCCCTGTTCAATGCGCTCACCGGCAGCCGGCAGAAGGTCGCGAACTATCCGGGCGTCACCGTCGAGCGCAAGGCCGGCCTGCTGCAGACGCCCGGCGGGCGCAGCGTGAACCTGATCGATCTGCCGGGCACCTATTCGCTGCGCGGCCGCAGCCCCGACGAGGAGATCACCCGCGACGTCGTGCTCGGCCGGATCGCCAGCGAGACCACGCCCGATCTGCTGCTCTGCGTGGCGGACGCCACCAACCTGCGGCTGTCGCTGCGCCTGGTGATCGAGCTCAAGCGCGTCGGCCGGCCGCTGGTGCTGGTGCTCAACATGTTCGACATCGCGCAGCGGCGCGGCATCAAGATCGATCTCGACCGGCTGTCGGCCGAGCTCGGCGTTCCGGTCGTCACCGCGGTCGCGGTGCGCCGCCGCGAGGGCACCGAGCGAGCTGCTGCGCCGCATGGACGAGATCGCGGCGTCCCACCATGGGCGCGCCGGGCGAAAACACCTGGCAGCCGCCGTCTCCGGCCGACCTGCGCGCCGCCCAGCGCGAGGCCGACCGCATCATCGCGACCGCGGTCGCGCATGCCGGCGAAGCCCGACACGCTGACGACGCGCGCTCGACGCCGTGCTGCTGCATCCGGTCGCCGGCCTCGTCATTCTGCTCGCCCTCCTGTTCGTCATGTTCCAGGCGGTGTTCTCGCTGGGCGCAGCCGCTGATGGACCTGATCTCGTCCGGCTTCGACGCGCTCGGCGCTGGCTCGCCCATGACCTGCTGCCGGACGGGCTGCTGCAGAGCTTCATCCAGAACGGCGTGATCTCCGGTGTCGGCAGCGTGCTCGTGTTCCTGCCGCAGATCCTGATCCTGTTCCTGTTCATCCTGCTGCTGGAAGACCTCGGCTACATGGCGCGCGCCGCCTTCCTGATGGACCGCATCATGGGCAGCGCCGGCCTGCACGGCCGCGCCTTCATCCCGCTGCTGTCGAGCTTCGCCTGCGCGATTCCCGGCATCATGGCGACCCGGGTGATCGACAACCGGCGCGACCGGCTGACCACCATCCTGGTCGCGCCGCTGATGACCTGCTCGGCGCGCATTCCGGTCTACACGCTGATCATCTCGGCCTTCATCCCGGCGACGCACGTCTGGGGCTTCGTCAGCCTGCAGGGGCTGGTGATGTTCGGCCTCTACGCGGCCGGCATCGTCAGCGCGCTCGGCGTGTCGTTCCTCGCCAAGCACTTCTTCTGGCAGGAGCACCAGACGCCGCCCTTCATGCTCGAACTGCCCGACTACAAGCTGCCGCGCCCGCGCAGCGTCGCGATCGGGCTGTACATGCGCGCGAAGATGTTCCTGCAGTCGCGCCGGCACCACGATCTTCTCGATGATGGTGCTGATCTGGTTCCTGGCCTCGTTTCCCGCGCCCGCCCGAGGGCGCGACCGACCCGGCGATCGACTACAGCCTCGCCGCCATGATCGGCCACGCGCTCGAGCCGGTGCTCGCGCCGGTCGGCTTCAACTGGCAGATCAACGTCGCGCTGATCCCCGGCATGGCGGCGCGCGAGGTCGCGGTCGCGGCGCTCGGCACCGTCTACGCCATCGAGGGCGGCAAGGACGCGGCCGACGCAGATCGGCCAGGCGCTCGCCGACAAATGGAGCCTCGCCACCGCGCTGGCGCTGCTGGTCTGGTACATCTTCGCGCCGCAATGCGCCTCGACGCTCGCGGTGATCAAGCGCGAAACCGGCAGCTGGCGATGGATGGCGGTCACCTTCGCCTACATGCTGGCGCTCGCCTATGTCGGCGTCGTTCATCACCTACCACGTCGCGGTCGCGCTCGGGGCCGGATAGGTGCGTTGCCGAGAATCGTGCTTTTCGCGCATCGTTCAGGCTCTCCGGCGCGCCGGTCTCACCGCGTTCCTTGCGGTCGCGCTGTCGGCGCATGTGGCGCGGGCCGACCCGCGCGATGATTTCATATCAGGCCGTACCGACACGTGCCGCGCTTGCGATCTCGCCGGCGTCAATTTCAAGCGACGCGATCTCACCGGCGCCGATCTGACGGGAGCCAATCTCGCGGAAGCCAATTTTCACGACGCACAGCTCGGCGGCGCGCGCCTTGCCGGCGCCGACCTCACGCGTGCCAATCTCAACAAGGCGAACCTCGCCCGCGCCGACCTGCATGGCGCGACCCTCCACGACGCCATGCTCTATGCGGCGACCCTCGACGATGCGAACCTCTCGGGCGCCGAGCTCACCGGCGCGCTCATGGGCACCGCGCGCATGGTGCGCAGCAATCTTGCCCACGCGAGCTTGCGCGATGCCGATCTGCGCAAGGCGCGGTTCGCCGAAACGATCCTGACCGGCGCGGACTTGTCCGCAGCCGCGCTCGATCTCGCGTTTGTGCGCGGCGCCCGCTTCGATGCCGCCGTCTTGAGGCGGGCGCGGCTGATCGGAACGCAACTCATCGATACCAGCATGGCGGGCGCGGATCTCACCGGCGCCAACCTGCTCGGCGCCACGTTGCGCGAGGTCGATCTCACGGGCGCCAATCTGACCGGCGCGAATTTTCTGAAGAGCAAGATGAACGCGACGCGGCTCGACGGCGCCGTGTTCGGCGGGACCACCATGTCCGACGGCACGATGCGCCCTTGATCCCGCTCGCAACGCGCCGTGGTCCTGCCGCGTGATTGCCCGCTTGCGCGAACAATGACGGAGTAATGCTACGGATCAAGCCGGTGGATTTCCACCCGCGCCGAGCTCTCGAACTGGCCTTGCGTCAATTGCGTCGACAGTCGCGGGTTGGTTCCGCTCTGGCCGCGCTTGCGAAAGAAATTCGCCGCCACCGTCACCTTGCGCCCATGCGGCAAATCCGTCGCTTCGCAGGATTGTTTGACGAAAATGGACCCGATCGCGGACTTCGCCTTCGGCTGCCGGCAGCGCCCGGCATTGCGTCGCCGGATCGATGTCGAAGCGGGCCGCCATGAGCTGGCCGAACAGATGGGCATCCGCGCGCTTTCGCACATCGGCGTCGGCCACCTCGTTGCGATAGTCGGGACGCGAGTTGGTCACGATGCGGATGGCGGCGAGCACCCCGGTATCGTCGAACAAGGCCGACACCACCACCGGAAAGCCGGTTTCGGTCGTGCCGGACCAACGCGCGATCTCGCGCGGCAGATCGCGGGCGCGCGCCACGTATTCATACTCGTCGTCATATTCGAAATAGACCTCGTGGAGCCCGTTTGCTTCCGGCCGGCAGCCCACGTAGTCGCTCCACCCGGCGAGGCGCCGGCGCGGCGGTCCGCCATTGGAGCCGCAGGCGAAACCACGGAATTCATCCGGCACGGGTTGCGCGGAGATTGGCTGGCCGATCTTGAGGTCCCAGACGCTCGCGCGTCGCAGCTCGTCCGCAAAGCCTGGCGACGACGGCCAGCAGATCAGCGCGGCCAGGAGGGTTGCGGCCATTCGGTTCGCCATGCGGGTTCGATTTTGCGCGCGGACCGCGCTCATGTCCACCACCGGGCGCCACCGGGTCGGGGCCAAGGAACCGATCGGAATGCGACACGGAATTTGGCTTGGACGGCGGAGCGAACCTGCCATTATGGTTCGCGGGCGCCGACATGAGAGCGAGAGGCATGCGGACGAATTTTCGTCGATTGTTTTTTCGTTCGGCCGGCTTGCCGGCGGCGATGCTCTGGCTCGCCACGGCGGCCTGCGGCACAGACGCCGGATGCGCAGGATCTTGCCGACGGCATGCGTCTCTTTCCGCCAGAAGGGAAACTGCCAGGCCTGCCACGGCTGGGCCGGCGACGGCCGCAAGATGGACAGCCAGATGCCGGACGGCGCCGAACCTGCGCGAGAGCGTCCTCGACCGGGCCGACTTGATCATGGCGATCAAATGCGGGCGCCCGGGACGCGGGATGCCGGCATTCGACAAGTTCGCCTACAGCGACGGCCGATGCTACGGCATGAAGCAGGCCGATCTGAAATCGCGCGAATTGACGCTGCCGGATCCACCGGCCCCGTTGCAGCCGCGCGAGATCGAGCTGCTCGCCGACTTCCTGCTCGCAAAGGTCGTCCGCAAGGGCGCCATGGATCACGCCAAGTGCGTCGAATTCTGGGGCTCGGATGTCGAGGCGTGCGGCGAGTTTCCGAAATGACGGATCGTCGCGTCGTCATGACCGGGCTCGTCACCGGCCGTCCCGTCTTGCCGTGACTTGCCATCGAGGCGCGGATGCCCGGCGCCCGGCCAACGAGTGCGTTTCCGGTCTCAATTGAGCGCGAAGACGAAGAGATAGCTCGAGCTCTCCAGCTTGTCGTACTTGACCGGATGGACATGGCGGCCGCTACTCTGCACCGCGACATATTGCTTCGAGCCGACCGCGAAGGTCACCGGCGCTCCCTTGAGCGGCGTTCCGAACGGTGACCCGCCAGAGCTCCTCCAGCCGGTCGTCGTCGATAGGCCACCAGCCAGCCGTCCTGCAGGGCGGTGAAGACCACGCCGCCGGCCGTGACGGTCGCGCCCGAACGGATCTCGATTTCGGTCACCGCCTTCGCCACGACCTTGTGGTTGACCGTGTCGAACGCGGTGACGGCGCCGTAGTAAAGATCGCTGGTGAAGGTCCGCTTCTCGCTCGCCTTGAGATCGATGCCGCCTTCGGGCGACTTGTAGGCGACGACGGCACCGTTCTGCGAGAAGCAGCCCTCGGTGCCCACCCCATAGGCGATGTGCTTGACCGGATTATAGGCGACCGGCTGGTGCGCGACGCCGCCATGCCAGGTCGGACAAGCGCGTTTCATTCCGTCGCCGCGCAACGCGCGTGCGTCGGGAACGTATCTCTGCACGTCGAGCTCGGGATCGTATTCGAGCGGCTTGCCGGTTTTCGGATCGAGCCCCTTGGTCCAATTCAGGTCGTTCACGTATTGGCCGCTCGTGATGAAGCTGCCGTTCGTGCGATCGAGCGAATAAAAGAAGCCGTTGCGGCCGAAATGGCTGACGACCTTGCGGTTCTGCCCGTTGATCGCGGCATCGTACAACATGTGGATGCCGACCTCGTCATAGTCCCACGAGTCGTTCGGCGTGTATTGGAAATGCCAGACGAGCTTTCCGGTCGTGACGTCGAGCGCCACGACTGAATCGGTATAGAGATTGTCGCCCGGACGGGCCTGGGGATCATAGAGCGGATACGGGTTGCCGGTGCCCCAGATGGTCAGCTTGGTGGCGGGATCGTACGAGCCGGTCTGCCACAGTCCGCCGCCGCCGGTTTTCCAGGCATTGGTCTTGTCTCTCCAGGTATCGCTGCCAGGGTCCCCGGGCTTCGGCACGGCGTACCAGCGCCAAAGCTCATTGCCGGTCTTGACGTCGAGCGCGGCGACCCAGCCGCGCGTGGCGCCGTCGCCCGCGCCATTCGCCACGATGACCCTTCCTTCGGCAACGAGCGGTGCGGCATAAAACTTTTCCTTGCCGCCGAACTCGTTCGGGACGGCGACCTTCTTGTCCCAGATGATCTCGCCGCTGTCGCGGTCGATCGCGATGACGCGCCCATCGGGCAGATTGGCGATCACGCGGTCATCCCACAGCGCGATGCCGCGCGTGCGGGAGACGTTTCCTTCGTGACGGACGCCGGGATCGCAGATCCAGACGAACTCGCCCTTGTTGGGATTGCGCGCATCGATCTTGTAGACCGTGCCCCAGCCGTCGGTCGTGTACATGAAACCGTTGTCGATGAGCGGGTTGACCTCGTTTTCGGGACCGTTCTGTCCGACATCCTGCATGCCGCCGAGCGCGAGCGCCCACACCAGCCGCAGGTTCTTGACGTTGTCCCGGTTGATCTGCGTAAGCCTGGAATAGCGCGTCGAGCCGTAATCGCCGTTCATCATCAGCCAGTTCTGCGGCTCGTTCTGCGCGTTGATCAGCCGGTCACGGTTGACCGTGATCTTGTATTCGGCGGCGGACAGCGTTCCCGCAAGCCCGATGGCGCCGACCAGCGCCGCGACGACGTGCCGGCGGGAAATCCTGGCGCAGTGCAGCATGTAGGCCCCCCTGGTGGCTTTCGTGTCTGGCGGCCGCCCGAGACCCCTCATGGAAGCCCGCAGGGCGCAAGTCTATCCAGGCGATTCGGCGGCGGCAATCGGCAGGGACGCGATCGGAGCGCGGCCGTCCCGACCGATCCGCGCTTTGCGCCTCGCCTATCTGCCGAGCCGGCAAGGCGAATCCGGTTCGTCGTCGCCGAGCGTATCGAGCTCGCTGGTGCGGTGGAGAAAGCCCTCGATGGGCGCGCTCGCGACCACCGCATAAGGGGCTCGCGAGCAGGATCGCCTGCCGCAGCTGATGGTCCCAGCGCCGCACGCTGACCGTGAGGCCCTTGTTGCCGTCGAATGCACCCGTCAGGATGAAGTCCCGCTGCGTACGGAAATCCATTGAACGCGTCCGCAGCGCCGCCTGCACCACCATTCTGACTGCGATCCAGGCCGCCCAATCGGTTCCTTCCATGGGCCGGCCGGACGCGCGCGCCCGGAAGCGGGAATGGACCTGCGGCGCGCCATTGTGCTCCCAGGTCCAATGCCAGGCTACCGGCTCGAGGTCGATGCTGCCGACGACCGGACGCGGCCGCACGGTGCGGTAGGGAACCTGGCGTGCGAAGTCGAACGCGCCGTCGGCGACGAAGACCGCGTCATAGTCGCGGTTGATGGCGGTGAGCAGCCGCGGATCGTTCTGGTCGCGCTCGCGCGGATCGGTGCCCGGCTTGAAATGCCGGCGGGCGACGATGCGCGCGCCGAATTTTTTCGCCGAGCGCTCGAAGGCGGTCGCCATCACCGCATCCGCCCCAAGGGGCCCCTCGAGAACCAGGATGTCGCGCCATTTGCGCGAAACGAGATACTGCGCCAGCCCGTCCATTTTCATGGCGAGGCTCGGAAACGTATGGACGAGCTCGGGTGCGCACAGCTCGCGCCGCAGCGAATCCTCCTCGGCTGTCGCGTTGAACAGCGAGCACGTCGCGGCCGCGCAGCGCCGCGGCCAGCGGCCCGAAGGCTTCGGCCGGCGCATCGACCACGAAGAAATGAACGTTGCGCTCGTCCAGGGCGTGCAGCATCGCCGACGCTAGTCGATCGGCGGATGGGACACGGATGCGCTCGAGCGCGAAGTCGACCGCGAGCACGCGGCGCAGCGCCTGCGCTTCGTCGATCGCGACCTCGGCCGCCGCGAACGGATGATCACGGGTCTTCAGGATGATGCGGTCGCCCGCCTTGACCGGCTCGTAGCGCGCATCGCCCGCTATCTCGACAAATCCGATAACCAGCGCTTGCCGCGGCGGCGCGTCTTGCGACCGGGCGGGCCCGGCCGTACCGGCAAGCGCGAGCCAGAGCGCCATCAGCCCGGCTGCCGCATGCCTCCCGCCACCGCCCCTAGTCATCGACCACCACGCCCCACGGGGTCCGGCCGACCGCGATCGAGACGATCGCTCTGCGGCTCTCGACGTCGACGATCGTGATGTCGTCGCCGAACCCATTGGCCACGAACAGCGTCTTCTCGTCGCGCGAAAGCGTGATGCCCCACGCGCGCTTGCCGACCAGGATGTAGCCCTGCGTCTTGCGGGTCGCCACGTCCACCACGGCCACGAAGGGCGCGTGGCCGAGCGTCACATAGGCGGTCTTGCCGTCCCGGGTCATCGTCAGGCCGACCGGCGTCACGTCGGTCTTGCGCATGCCGGGCGGCAGGAACTCGATCCTGGCGGCGACCGCGAATTTACCGCGATCGATGATGTAGACGTCGCCGGAGAGCTCCGCCGACACCCATAACTCCCGGCCGTCCGGCGTCGCCGCGAAGCGGCGCGGGCGGGTGCCGACCACCACGTCGTCCGTCACGTATCCCGCATCGGCATCGATCACATGCACGAGGTCGCCCACCTCGGACGTCACATAGACGGTCTTGCCGTCCTGGCTCACGAACACGCCTTCCGGCTCGCCGCCGGTCGGCACCTCCTTCACGATGACGTTCTGGTCCATGTCGATGATGGAGAGCGACGAGCCCTCCTCGTTGGTGACGTAGATGCGCCGCCGCGCCTCGTCCAGCGCGAAGGTCTCGGGGCTCGATCCGGTCGTGAGCTTGCCCACCAGCTCGAGCGAAGCGACGTCCAGAATGTCGATGACGTCGTCGTCACCGCAGGCCACATAGAGCTTGCTGTGGTCGAGGTTGAAATGCATGTCGCGCGGCCGCCGCGATGTCTTGATGTCCTTGACGACAGCATAAGTCTTGGGATCGATCACAATGAGGTTGTTGGTCTTCTCGTTGCTCACGAAAATGAGACCGGTGTCCTTGGCGGCGGCGCCCGATCCCAATCCCGCCAGAACGACAAGCGCCGCGCCGATGCGCCGGCAGTTCCGACCGATGGCCGGTGTCGCCGGCACCCGCAAGCCCACGCGTTCCATGGTTCCCAAGGTACGCCTTATCAAAGAGCGCGAGCAAGCCGGACAAGGCTTGCGGATCCCGCGGCATGCGCATGGTCCGCCGTTCGGCTTATCCTCGTCGTCCGCGAACCGCCATATGCCAATTTCAGCCGAAGACGCCGTAGCGGCCCCGGCGATTTGCGCTATCATCGGGACTGTTGCGTGGATGTCGTCCGCAAGCCTTATGCGGGCGACGGGGGCGCAGAGAGGGCCAAATGTCGTCATCGATCAGGATCATCGCCGGTTGCGTCGCCGGGTGGGCGGTACTCGCCACCGCGCTGGGCGGCGCGGCCTTGGCGCAGGATTGCCCGCGCGGCGACCTCGACAAGGCCTATTGCGACCGCGACGGCGATCTCGTCGCCGACGCGCCGACCGACCCCAAGCAGTTTGTCGATCCGTCGACCATCATCTTCGCCTATACGCCCGTCGAAGACCCCGCGGTCTATGCCAAGACGTGGGATGGCTTCATCAAGCACATGGAAAAAGTCACGGCCAAGAAAGTGGTGTTCTTCCCCGTGCAGTCGAACGCCGCCCAGATCGAGGCCATGCGCTCCGGCCGCCTGCACGTGGCCGGTTTCAACACCGGCTCGAACCCGATCGCGGTCAACTGCGCGGGCTTCGTGCCGTTCGCCATCATGGGCACGCAAAACGGCCAGTTCGGCTACGAGATGGAGATCATCGTGCCGGCCGACAGCCCGATCAAGACGCCGGCCGACCTCAAGGGCAAGAAGCTCGCGTTCACGGCGCCGACCTCGAACTCCGGCTTCAAGGCGCCGTCGGCCATCCTCAAGGCCGACTTCAATCTCGAGGCCGATCGCGACTTCACGCCGGTGTTCTCCGGCAAGCACGACAATTCCGTGCTCGGCGTCGCCAACAAGGACTACGACGCCGCGTCGATCGCCAATGAAGTGATGAAGCGCATGGTCGAACGCAAGGTCGTGGACCCGGCCAAGATCCGCACGATCTACAAGTCGGAGACGTTCCCGACCACGGGCTACGGCTACGCCCACAACCTCGATCCCAAGCTGGTCGAAAAGGTCAAGCAGGCATTCTTCACCTTCCCCTGGGAGGGCTCGGCGCTCAAAGCCGAATTCAAGGCGGAGGACCGCTTCGTCCCGATCACGTACAAGAAGGACTGGAGCGTGATCCGCAAGATCGACGCCGCGACCGGCGTCAAATACACTTGCAAGTGACGCCATTCGAATGCGGTCATTGCGAGGAGGCCGCAGGCCGACGAAGCAATCTCGTGCGGCGTGAGATTGCTTCGCTTCGCTCGCAATGACACGTGCACGTATTGGGGCGGCGCGCATGCTTCGAATCAAGGGTCTCGTGAAGCGCTACCAGAGCGGCGACCTGGCGCTGAAAGGAATCGATTTCGACGTGCCGGACGGCCAGGTGATGGCGCTGATCGGCCCGTCGGGCGCCGGAAAATCGACCGTGATCCGCTGTGTCAACCGGCTGGTGGAGCCGACCGCCGGGACCATCGCGCTCAACGATACCGTGATCACCGGGCTCGGGCCCGGCGAGCTGCGGCGCGCGCGCCGGCGCATGGGCATGATCTTTCAGGAGTTCGCGCTGGTCGAGCGGCTCAGCGTGATGGAGAACGTGCTGAGCGGCAGGCTCGGCTATGTGGGATTCTGGCGGAGCTGGTTTCGGCGCTTCCCGCAAGCCGACATCGACGAGGCGTTCCGGCTGCTGGCGCGCGTCGGCCTCGACGACATGGCGGACAAGCGCGCCGATGAACTTTCGGGCGGACAGCGCCAGCGCGTCGGAGTTTGCCGGGCGCTGATCCAGGATCCGGAGCTCCTGCTGGTGGACGAGCCGACCGCGTCGCTGGATCCGAAAACATCGCGGCAGATCATGCGGCTCATCAAGGAGCTGTGCGCGGAACGCAGGCTCTCGGCCATCATCAATATCCATGACGTGATGCTGGCGCAGATGTTCGCCGAGCGAATCGTCGGCCTCCGGCTGGGCGAGATCGTCTATGACGGACCGCCGGACGGCCTCACCGCCGAGACGCTGACGCAGATCTACGGCGAGGAGGACTGGTCGGCCACGATCCGAAAGGCGGACGCGGGCGAGGACGAGGAAGACGAAACGGCGGACGCCGTGATGGCGCGCGAAATGATTCAGCCGCCGCGCGACCGCCTGGCCGGGCTCACCTGAGATGAACGCGACCCGCAGCGGGATTTCGCCGCCACGGCGCCGGCCATGCCTGCCGTGAGCGTCGCCGCCGAGGCGCCCCGCCGCTGGAAAAAGCCGCCGTTCATCCGGCGTGCATGGCTGCGCTGGATGCTCGGCGTCGGCGCCGCCGTCTATCTCGCGCTCGCGCTCGGGACAACGGACGTGAATTGGAGTCGCGTCTGGGATGGCCTGCCGCGCGGCCTGCAGTTCTTCGCCGCGTTCTTTCCGCCCGACTTCAAGACCCGATGGAGCGAGATCGTCGAAGGCATCTCCGAGAGCCTCTGGATGACGGCGGTTTCCACCGTGATCGGCATCGCGATCTCGATTCCGGTCGGAATCGGCGCGGCTCGCAACATCGTGCCGGCCCCGGTCTACTACTTTTGCCGCGCCACCCTGGCGGTCTCGCGCAGCTTTCAGGAGGTGATCCTCGCCATCTTTTTCGTCAAGCTGTTCGGGTTCGGCCCATTCGCGGGTTGCATGACCCTGGTGGTCGCCACCGTCGGCTTCTACGGAAAGCTTCTCGCCGAAGACATCGAGGACATGGTGCCGGCGCCGGCCGAGGCGGTGCGCGCCACCGGCGCCAGCTGGCCACAATGGATCAATTACGGCATCCAGCCGCAGGTGATGCCGCGCATGATCGGGCTCAGCCTCTACCGCCTCGACATCAATTTCCGCGAATTTGCCGTGGTCGGCATCGTGGGGGGCGGCGGCATCGGGGCGACGCTCAATACCGCGTTCGACCGCTACGAGTTCGAACTCCGCGGCCGCGATCCTGCTGGTCATCATCGCCATCGTGATGCTGGTGGAATATTCGTCCGGCCATATGCGCCGCTGGGTGCAGTGATGGCGGTGACGACCCACCACGGCATGAAAGTCTGGCAGCGGCGCCAGCGGGCCGCGCAGTTCGCGGTCTGGGTCGCGTGGCTCCTGGCGACCGCCGTCTTCGTCTATTGCTGGGGCGAGATTTCCGACCGGACGATCTGGGCCTTCGTCGCCGACGCGCCGACGCAGGCCGCCGACCTCGGCGCCCGCATGGTGCCGCCCGACTGGGGCTTCATCAAAATGCTGGGGCGGCCGCTGTGGGATACCATCAACATGGCGACGCTGGGCACCGCCATGGCGATCGTCATCGCGGTCCCGGTGGCCTATGGCGCGGCGCGCAACACCACGCCCAGCGTCGCCCTGGTCCGGCCGGTGGCGCTGTTCGTCATCGTGTCGTCGCGCTCGATCAATTCGCTGATCTGGGCGCTGATGCTGGTGACGATCGTCGGGCCCGGCGTGTTCGCCGGCATCCTCGCGATCGGGCTGCGGTCGATCGGATTTTGCGCCAAGCTGCTGTACGAGGCGATCGAGGAGATCGACCAGAGCCAGGTCGAGGCGGTGCGCGCCACCGGGGCGAGCCGTGCGCAGGTCACGGCTTACGGCATCGTTCCGCAGGTGCTGCCGGCCTTCGCCGGCATCTCGGTGTTCCGCTGGGACATCAACATCCGCGAATTGACCGTGCTCGGCCTGGTCGGGGCCGGCGGCATCGGGCTGCCGCTCAACAGTGCCATCACCACGCTGGCCTGGACGCAGGTGTCGCTCATCCTGCTCGTCATCGTCGCGGCCGTGGTGGCGGGCGAATGGGTCTCGGCCAAGGTACGGCACGCCATCATATGACGCCGCTGGCGCGCGGGTGGGGTCTCGGCGCGCATTCCGGTCGACGCCATCCCCAGTTCGATGGTCTGCGTCGTGGAACTGTGATGCATCGAGGGCGCCGCCCGGGTTGCGCGTGAGCAGAACTCGGGCGACGGGCTAGACAGCAAACAAAAAAGACGAGGCCGCCACTTGAGGCGGCCTCGAATCAACATTCGCATGATTGAAGACTATTGCGGGAGGCCTTCGATGGTGAAGGCGCGGAACTTCGCGTACTTTTCGCCGATCTCCCGAGCCTTCTTGTATTCGGGTGAATTACGCCATTTCTGGATTTGGTCCATGCTGTCCCAAACCTGAATAGCGACGCGGGGCTTCGGTGGATCGCCCTCGATCGACGTTACCTTTTGTCCTACGGCCAGAAAACGTCCCCCGTTGGCCTTAATCGAAGCCTGCGCAAGAGGAGCATATTCCTTCGTATAGCCCTCGACGTCCTTCACGTCGATTTCAGCAACGTAGTAGATCGGTGGCTTCGCTTGAGCATACAAGGCTTGAATGGCGCCGGCACCAAGAGCAGCACCCGCAAATAACGACAAGGCGATCGTGTAGTGCGTCTTCATAAGCTTATCTCCGTAGCTAATTTCAATTCTGTTTTCCGTCGCGGCGATGAAGCCAAGATCATGCCCCGCCGCATGTTTGCCCCAGGGTTCATCCCCGAGATCGACAGCGTAACACTCCGAATAAGTGCAATGGAACTTTTTTTCACAACCCGACGCGCGAAGTTGAACTGACGTCAAGTTTCAGGGCCGGATGTCCGGATGCGGTCAAAACCGATAATGCTCTGGTCGAGCAGAACATTTCCGCTTAGCCCCCAAGACCCGACATCTGCGCGTTACTGAGTACACACCGTGGTGTGCGCTCATTCGAAATTCAACGACTGAACGAAACATCATCTTTTTCTCAAGTTGTTTTCTGAAGTGGAATAAAACAACATATTAAAACATCAGAATATGAATAGGTAACCGACGTGGCCTGTCACTCATACGTCGTACGGCTTTAACCCTCGCACAAATTGCGTTGCTGCTGTTCTGGTTTTTTCAATAAACTGCGGCCCCAGCCGGTTCGCTCATACCTTTTATTGCAGACGCAACGGGGGCTCCGATGGTCGCGCGCGTTTGGACTATTTCACGCGAAGAGTCGTCGAGATTATTCCAGGCATCAGCTCTGGTTTACGCCACCCAGCCGTCTTCATCGCAAATGGGGCCGGCGTGGTTTTCGCAACAGGTGCCAAAGCCGGGCCACACACTGCGTCGCATCGGCGCCGCCTTGCGTTTCATGGCCGTGTGTGGGGCGCTTGTCGGCGCGCTTGCGGGTTGGCCCACAGCCTCACATCGCACAGAACGCCCAGCGGACTCGTCTGCCGAACACCGGCATTACGGTCGACACGGTCGCGATCGAGGCCGGGCGCCTCGTCGTCGAGGGCAGGACCCCGAGCCCGGGCATGTCGGTCACCCTCGATGGACAGTTCACGGTGACGGCCACCGGCGACCGCTTCCGATTCTCGCTGCTCTACCTGCCGGCAAGTTGCGTCATCCAGCTGCGGACGGGGACGAACGCCGATCCGGTCGTCGTGTCCGATTGCGGTCCGCAGGGCCTGCAAGGCCCGGCCGGCCCGCAAGGTCCCGCCGGGGCGCAAGGTCCGCAGGGGTCCATCGGGCCTGCGGGCGCGCAGGGTCCGGCGGGCCCGCAGGGACCGGCCGGCCCGCAAGGCCCCGCAGGACCTCAAGGTCCTCAAGGTGTGGCAGGAGGAGGAACAGGAGGAGGAGTCTCTCGCCGCAAGCGCGTACACCTGCAATGGCGCTACGGTTACTCAAAACGGTTCGGTTTTCGTTTGCTTCCCAGCGGCCTCAGCTTCGGGTCTGGGATCAGAACAACCGGCACTTTCCCATTCACCTCCATCGTCCTGGACCCCGGCATCTATCAGGTCCATTTTGACCTTAATAACATGGACCTACACCCACAAAACGGCCTACCACCCGCTAACTTTTTTTTACAGTTGTTTTTGAACGGGTCGGCGGCGCCGGCCGCGACTTGGGAGGGTACTCCCATTCTCGTCGATCTTCTTCAACAACCGCTGGAAAGGCACGCTTGTCGGCGACAATCTCGTGCAGGTGATTGTCTCAGCACGACCGCTGTATTCAAGAACGTTGGCCTTGAACCGATCACACTTGGTAGCTGCGTGCTCATTATCACGCGACTGCAGTGAAGCTTGTGTTCGCCTGGCGCATTGTGGTCGCGATATCCCGCATTCTGTGAAGATGCGACCGCGGAAGTTTCCGACGAGCGAGGCCCAGGCCGCCGACACGCCAGGTCGCCGTGGCGCTTGGCGTCGGTCAGGTCTCGGCGCCGCTCATGACACGGGTCCGATCACGGCTGCTTTCTGACGAACAACGGGCCGAACGATCCGGCGAAAACAAAAAACGCGAAAATCCAGCCGAGCGCCGTGACGTAAAGCAGCGGCTCGCTCCGCGCCGGCTCCAGGGAGGAGCAGATGCGTGCGAGTGCCGCGATGACGATGGCCGCATAGATCGCCTGCGTGACCGCCGACGCCACAAGCGCCTTGCCGGTATGACCAAGGCTGGCGCGGCTCATCACCGCGAGCGTCATGGTGCCCGCTGCTCCGACCGTCCAGGCATGGATCCCGGCGTCCGCCGCCACGACGTCGGCCGCCGCCGCGCCGGCGAGCAGAAATCCGACTGGCACGAACGCGTAACCCACGTGCAGAATGAGCACCAACCGGTCGCGCCAGGTCCGATCCCCGGCCCACCGGCCCAATCGCACGATGTTCAGGACGCCCGCGGCCGCGAGCGCGAGAGCACTCAACTGTCCGGCGGGCTGCGCCACCCACAGCGCCAGGGCCGCGGCACTCAGTGCGATCGCCGCGACGTCGAAGCGTCCGAACGGCGCCGGCAGGCGGCCCGGGTTTTGCCGCACCAGCCAGTTGCGGGTAAAGCTCGGGATGATCCGGCCGCCGATCACCATGATGAGCAACACCATCGTGGCAATGCCGATGCGAACCCCATATCGGGCGCTGCCCTGTGTATGGGCCTCGAGGTGAAACGCAATATTGCCGGCGAGCAGCAGCGTCACCATGCCGACCACCTTGAGATTGCGCCAATTCTTGCCGGCCACGATCTCCCGCCCGGTCGCCGCGATGACCAGCACCAGGAAGCTCACGTCGATGATCGCCGCCGGCAGCCAGCCGATCCCGGCCGAGACTGTGACGGCGACGCGGCCCGCCACCCATACGGCGACCAAAACGAGCAATGGCAGGCCGCGGATCGGCAACCGACCCGTCCAGTTCGGAATCGCGGTGAGCAGGAATCCGGTCATCACCGCCGGCAGATAGCCGTAGAGCATTTCGTGGACGTGCCAGTCGATCGGTGCAAAAGTCGTCCACAGTTCCAGCTCGCCGTAGAAAATGGGCAGCCACGCCAAAACGGCGAGCCCCGCATAAATCGCGCCGAACAGGAAGAATGGCCGGAATCCGTAACTCAGAAGCGCCGGCCCCCGGTAGGCCTCGGGGCGAGACATTGCGTTCATCCTATCTCCATGCGGTTCGCGTCGGCGCAAATCGGAACAGCTGGTTGTCGGAGCCGGCT
>CAWBRI010000024.1:0-73103 GCA_963791155.1 uncultured Pseudomonadota bacterium | reverse complement strand
ACCGCAATCCGATCGTCGAACGACGTTGCGATGATCTTGAACGTCGAGGAGGACATCATGGGAAGCAAACGCGCCGGGCGTGGCGTGGAGGATGCGCCAATCGTCGCCGGCAACGGCCTGCTCGACCGCCGCGCCCTGCTCGGGCGCGGCGTCGCGTTCGCCGGCGCCTGGGGACCGGCCGGGCTCGCTCACCGGCGCGGCGGCCGAGCCGCTCACCGATGAGCCGTGGAGTCTCGAGCAGGGCGACCGATCGCCGCCGCTACCAGGTGCCGTCGCGCTTCGAGAAAAGCGTCGTGCGCACGCTGAGCAATCCCAACGGCGAGCCGCGCACCTCGCACGCGCGCACGCCGCATCATCTGCTCAACGGCACGATCACGCCCGAACGGCCTGCACTTCACCATCGTCACATGCCGGCATCCCCGACATCGATCCGGACAAGCACCGCCTGGTGATCCACGGCCTGGTGAAGCGGCCGCTGGTCTTCACGCTCGACGCGCTGTCGCGCTATCCGATGGTGTCGCGCATCGCCTTCGTCGAATGCGGCGGCAACAGCGCGCCGATGTTCTCCAACGAGCCGATCCAGGCGACCGTGCAGGCGCTGCACGGCCTGGTCGTCCTGCGCCGAATGGACCGGCGTGCAAGCTGTCCACGCTGCTCGAGGAAACCGGCGTCGACCCGAACGCGAAATGGCTGATCGCCGAAGGCGCCGACGTCGCCGGCGCCTGAGCCGCAGCGTGCCGCTCAAGAAGGCGCTGGACGACGCCATGATCGCGCTCTACCAGAACGGCGAGCGGCTGATGCCGGGCAACGGCTATCCGATGCGCCTGCTGCTGCCCGGCTACGAAGGCAACATGAACGTCAAGTTCCTGCGCCGCATCAAGCTCGTCGACCAGCCCGGCATGAGCTACTACGAGACCAGGACCTACTCGCAGCTGCTGCCCGAACGGCAAGGCCTACCGGTTCTACTTCCTGCAGGAGGTCAAATCCTTCATCACCCAGCCCTCGTACGGGCATGGCGCTGAAGGGGCCCGGCTATTACGAGATTTCCGGCATCGCCTATTCGGGCGCCGGCCGCATCGCCAAGGTGATGGTCTCGGCCGACGGCGGCAAGAGCTGGGCGCGAGGCCGCGCTGCAGGACGCCGGTGCTGCCCAAGGCCTTCACCCGCTTCCGCATGCCGTGGCGCTGGGACGGCGGTCCCGCGGTGCTGCAGAGCCGCGCCTGGGACGAGAGCGGCAACGTGCAGCCGACCCGCGCCGAGTTCGTGGCCGCAGCGCGGCGAGACCAAGACGCCGGTGCCGAGCGCGCTCGGATTCCCGAACCAGCACTACAACAGCATCACCAGCTGGGGCATCGACCGCCAAAGGGGAGGTCAAGCATGTCTATGCGTAGGACCGCGCTGTGCGCCGCCACGCTTGCGCTCGTGCTCGGCGCGAGCGCGGCCCGCGCCGAGACCCCCGGTCTCGGCCAGCCGATCAGCGAGGCCGACATCGCGGCCTGGGACATCAGCATCCTGCCCGACGGCAGCGGCCTGCCGGCCGGGCAGCGGCACCGCCGCCCAGGGCGCGACGATCTACGCGGAGAAATGCGCCGCCTGCCACGGCGACAACGGCAAGGGCGGAATCGCTGGGCTGCGGTGGTCGGCAGCCCGCCGCTCGACCGCATCGATGCGGCGAAGACGATCGCCAATTTCTGGGGCTATCCCACCACCGTGTTCGACTTCATCCGGCGCGCGATGCCGTGCGCACGCAGCCGCGCACGCTCAACCACGACGAGGTCTATGCGCTGATCGCCTACATCCTCGCCGCAGAACAAGCTGATCGGCGAGACCGACGTCATGAACGCCCAGACGCTGCCGAAGGTGAAGATGCCGAACCGCGACAACTTCATCATCCGGTTCCCGGATCGGATTTGAGGACGGGCCTGCGTCCGCCATTTTTGTCATTGCGAGCGAAGCGAAGCAATCTCAGGGCCAGGCACAAGCGGCGGAGATTGCTTCGCTTCGCTCGCAATGACCCACGCCGTCACTTCCTGCGCATGACCGGACAATTGCCATCCGCCGGACCGCATGCAAAATTCGTTTGATTGTTGAGTGGTCGGTACCGGTTTCATCTTTGGGCCCGGTTGCGGCACAGATCCAGGAGATGTCACCGTGGCGGCTCTCACCGGCGATTTGCTCGGCCGCGCGATCGCCGCTCATCAGCATGGCGATCGCGTCCGGGCTGAAAGCCTTTACCGGCAGGTATTGTCGAAAGAGAAGCGCAATACGGATGCGCTGCATTATTTCGGTTTGCTGCAGGCCGAGAATGAGCATCTGGAGGACGCCGCCGAACTGTTGCGGCAGGCCGTCCGGTTCGGCGCCGAGTCGCCGGACGTCCATGCCAATTTGGGCCGCATCCTCAACCTCCTGAACAGGCACCAGGACGCCCTGGAGTGTTACGAAAAAGCGCTGGCGATCAGTCCCGATCATCCCGCCGCGCTCATGAATTATGCCGGCACTCTTCTGACTCTCCATCTGCCCGAAAAGGCACTCCCGATCCTCGATCGGCTCATCGCGCACGATCCATCATTGCCGATCGCGTTGCATAACCGCTGCATCGCGCTTCTCGACCTGGGCCGCCATGACGAAGTCATCGTCGCGACCGAGAAGATCTTGTCGCGCAATCCCGCGGACGCCGATGCATGGTCCAAACGCGGCAGGGCCTTCGCGGCGCTCCATCGCTACCAGGACGCGACGGCTGCGTACAAGAAATCCCTGGAGACTCAACCGCGTTCCGCCGCCGTTCTGACCTTGCTGGGAAACGTCAACTTCACACTAAATCGGCTCGACGAAGCCGCGACCAATTACGACGAGGCGATCGCGGCGAACAAGAACTACGCCGCCGCGTGGTTCGGGCGCGGCAAATTGCTGGCCGGGCTGCGGCACTATCGAGAGGCATTCGACGCATTCGACAGGGCATATGCGCTCCAGCCGGATCTCGACTTCGTGGAAGGATTCCGGCTTCACACAAAATTGTATATCTGCGATTGGTCCAATCTCGGCAACGAACTCGGTCGCCTGCGAAAAAAAGTTCGCGAAGGGAAGCCCGCAGCGACCCCATTCGCAATGCTGGCCGTTTCACCCTCGCCGTCGGAACAGTTCCTCTGTGCCCGGGCCTATGTCAGGACTTCATTTCCGGCGAGCACTGTCTCGACCTGGTCAGGACCGGTCTACCATCACGACAAGATACGTATCGGCTACGTGTCGGGAGAATTTCACGATCACCCGATCGCCTATTTGAGCGCGGGCCTTTTTGAATGCCACGACAAAGAAAAATTCGACGTATTTGCGATCTCGACGGGAGCCGACGACGACGGCCCGATGCGCAGGAGGCTCGTCAAGGCATTCGACGAGTTTTTCGATGCAGGAAAACTTTCGAGCAACGCCATCGCGGACTGGATCAGGCAAAAGGAAATAGATGTTCTGATCGACGTCAACGGGTATTCCGGACACGATCGAACGGACGTGTTCCTGTTGAGGCCGGCTCCTGTCCAAGTCAACTATCTTGCGTTCCCAGGCACGATGGGCGCGGCGTGGATGGACTACATCATCGCAGACGCGGCGCTCGTCGACGAGGACGAACACGCCTTCTTCTCGGAGAAAGTCGTTTACCTGCCGGGAAGCTACCAGCCGAATGATCGCCAGCGGCCGATTTCAACGCGTCGGTATACCCGCGGCGAGATGGGCCTCCCCGAGAGCGGCTTCGTCTATTGCTGTTTCAACAACACCTACAAGTTCACGCCGGATGTCTTCGATGTCTGGATGCGAGCTCTGCGCGGGGTCGACGGCAGCGTGCTGTGGCTTCTTGAAACCAACGCGACCGTGGAAGGAAATTTGAAGCGCGAAGCGGAGCGCCGTGGCGTCGGGCAGGAACGGCTCATTTTTGCTCGGGGCATGCCGCTTCCGGAGCACCTGTCGCGCCTCCGGCTGGCGGACCTGTTCCTTGATACGCTGCCATACAACGCGCACACGACGGCGAGCGACGCGCTGTGGTCGGGTGTTCCGGTCTTGACGTGCCGAGGTTCGACATTTGCCGGACGCGTGGCGGATGGCCTGCTTCGCGCCATCGGCCTCGAGGAGCTGGTGACGCGGTCAGTGGACGAATACGAAAGGCTGGCGGTGGCGATCGGGAAGGACGCCAAACTCCTGGCCGATCTCAAGCGCAAGCTTCAACGCAACCGCGAGAAGTCATCTTCTTTTCGATACGCCGCGTTACACGCGGCATCTCGAAGCCGCGTATGTGGAGATGTGGCGCCGCGCCCAACAGGGACAGGGGCCGGCCAGTTTTCGTGTCGATGAGATTGCGCGCTGATCAAATCGCCGAGCGCCGGAAAGGTGTCCGGTATCGGCCCGTCTTTCACGCGTCGCGATCACTTCAACAACCCGGCCAGACCAAATGCCTCGTCGCCAGCCTGCGCGAAGCTCGGCGAGCGGCCGGCGTCCAGGAGCTTGCGCGCCGCGATGTGATCGGGCGCGCGATTGATGGAATCGACCGCGATCAGCCGCCCCTCGCGAAAGTAGAACACCGAGAACTTCCGCGTGTCCGGCGCGCCGCGCACCACGACGCGGTCGTGGCCGGCCGAAAGGCCCGCCATCTGCAGCCGTACGTCATATTGATCCGACCAGAACCAGGGCGCGGCGACGAAGGGACGTGCGCGACCGAGGAGCGCGGCCGCCGCCGACTTGCCCTGCTCGATGGCGTTCTGCACCGACTCCAGCCGCAGCAGCGAGCCGTCCGGCATCCGCCGCGCCGTGCAGTCGCCGGCCGCCACGACGGCGGGATCGCTGGTGCGCGAGCAGTCGTCGACGATGATGCCGCGATCGCAGGCGATGCCGGCCTGTTGGGCGAGCTCGGCGTTGGGAACGATGCCGACGCCGACCACGACGAGGTCGGCCGGATAGCTGCGGCCGTCCGGCGTGGTCACCGCCGGCGACGCGGCCGCTCGCCCGCCAGCGCGGTGACCTGCGTGCCGAGCCGGATGTCGACGCCGTGCATCCGTGTGCAGGTCGAGGAAGAAGTCCGAGACGAACGGCGCCGAGCGTGCGCGCCAGCAGGCGGTCGAGCGCCTCGAACACGACGACGGGCTTTCCGGCCTTGCGCGCCGCCGCCGCGATCTCGAGACCGATGAAGCCGCCGCCCACCACCGCGACCGACGCGGCCTGCGCGATGCCGGCGCGCGATGCGGCGCGAATCCTCGATCGTGCGCAGCGTCACGACGCCGTCGAGCTCGGCGCCGGGGATCGGCAGCGCGCGCGCCCGCCCGCCGGTGGTCAGCGCGAGGCCGCGATAGGGCAGGCTGCGCCCGTCGGCCAGCCGCACGCTGCGGGCCGGCGCGATCGATCGCCTCGACCCGCATGCCGGTGACCAGCTCGATGTTTCGCTGCGCGAGCAGATCGGGCCCGCGCAGGATCAGCCGGTCCTCGGTGGTCTCGCCGGTGAGCAGCGCCTTCGACAGCGGCGGGCGCTGATAGGGCGGGTGCGGCTCGTCGCCGATCATCGTGAGCGGGCCGTCGTAGCCCTCGGCGCGCAGCGATTCGGCGACCTGCAATCCGGCCTGCGACGCGCCGACGACGATGATGGGATCGCTCATCTGGGGATCGATTCCGGAGGCAGTGAACAACGACCGTCGTGCGGGGCGCCCGGCGCGGCCGGTCCTCGACGGATGATCGGCCGCGCGCCCCCAGGGCGGTCGCGCGCCTCTTTAGGACCTGTGGGCGTCCGGTTCAACAAGGATATATGGTAGGGCCTGGCCGCCCGCCCGACGCCATTCCGCCGAGAGGTCCTCGCATGCGCTACATCGACGCCTTCAATCATTTCTTTCCGCAAGCGCTTCTTCGCGGGCGTGCTGGAGACGCCGGCCGCCCGCAAGGACATGGGCAAGCGCATCCGCGGCATCCCGGCGCTGTTCGATCTCGACGAGCGGCTTCCGCGTCGTCGATTCCTTTCCGGACTATTCGCAGATCCTGTCGCTCGCCATGCCGGCGATCGATCGGCTGTGGGACGCCGCGGCGGCGCCCGAATGGGCGCAGATCGGCAACGACGAGCTCGCCGAGCTGGTCGCGAAATATCCCGAGCGCTTTCCCGGGCTACGCCGCCTCGCTGCCGATGAACGCGCCCGCGGCGGCCGCCCGCGAGGCCGAGCGCGCGCTCGCGCAACGGCGCCAACGCGATCCAGCTCCACACCAATGTCGACGGCGCGCCGATCGACGAGGAGCATTTCTGGCCGATCTACGAGATCATCGAGAAGTCCGGCAAGCCGATCCTGCTGCACCCGATCCGCACCCGCGAGATGGCCGACTACCGCACCGAGACCAAGTCTAAATACGAGATCTGCAGCGTGATCGGCTGGCCGTTCGAGACCGGCGCGGCGCTCGCCCGCCTGGTGTTCTCCGGCATCATGGACCGCTACCCCGACCTCAAGGTCATCACCCATCATCTCGGCGGCATCATCCCGTATTTCGAAGGGCGGGTCGCGCATTCCTGGGACCAGCTCGGCGTGCGCACCTCCGACGAGGACTACGCGTCGCTGCTCAAGCGGCTGAAGAAGCGGCCGTTCGACTACTTCAAGGGCTTCTACGGCGACACCGCGCTCGCCGGCGCGCGCGCGCCGACCATCTGCGGTATCTCGTTCTTCACGCCCGACCACGTGCTGTTCGCGTCCGATTGCCCGTTCGATCCCGAGAAGGGCCGCGGCTATATCCGCGACACCATCGCGGTGATGGAATCGCTCGATCTGCCGCGCACCGACATGGAGAAAATCTGCCACGGCAACGCCGAGCGGATGTTCGGGCTTCGCCGCCGGCAAGAGCGCGCGGCGAAGTGACGCTGACGATGGCGAGTCATTTGTCGTTCGCACTAGCTGCTGCGCAGCGTATAGGCGATGGGCGCTCGCTTCCGGTGTCGGCGCTGTGCCGCCGGCCGCGTCCGGACCGCATCCGACCGCACTCAAGCTGCTGTGCCGATCCCGCCCGGCGGGCGCCCGACATCGCGGCGCGGCTGATCGGGCAATATTTGTCCGAGGCATTCGGCCAGGCCGTGGTGATCGAGAACCGCACCGGCGCGAACGGCAATATCGCGGCGGACGCGGTGGCGAAAAGCGATCCGGACGGCTACACGCTGCTGCTCGGTGCGGATTTCGGCATCGTCATCAATCCGCATGTCTACCGCAAGCTCCCGTTCGATCCGTTGCGGGACCTCGTTCCGGTCGCGAGCGTCGCCGCCAACCAGTTCATCCTGTCGGTCAATCCGGCGGTGCCGGCCAAGGACTTTCCGCGCCTTCGTCGACTATGCGCGCCGCGCCGATCCGCCGCTCGCCTATGCGTCGGGCGGCAACGGCAGCCAGCATCAGCTCGCGATGGAGATGCTCAAACGCCGCGCCGGCATCAACCTGCTGCACGTGCCCTACCGCGGCGGCGCGCCGGCCGCGACCGCGACGATCGCCGGAGAGACGCAGGTGTTCTTTGCCGGCGCCGCGAGCAGCGGCCAGTTCGAGGCCGGACGGTTGCGCGCGCTCGCGGTGAGCGGGAAGAGGCGCTCCCAGCGCTTTCCAGAGCTGCCCACCATCGGCGAATTCTATCCGGGCTATGAGATCGACATCTGGCTCGGCCTGTTCGCGCCGGCCGGCACGCCCGAGCCGGTGATCGAGCGGCTGCGCGCGGAGGTCCACAAGATACTGGCGCGGGCAGACTTCGCCGAGAAGCTCAACGTGTCCGGCAGCCTCGAGCCCCTGATCCTGGCGCGGGCCGACTTTTCCGCCCTCATCCGCCGCGACGACGAGAAATACGGCCGGTTGGTCAAGGACATCGGCATCAGGCTCGATTGAGCCGGGGTGGCGGGCCGGTCGAACCGGAGAGGGGGCTCAAATATTGTCGCCGGGCGGGCGGCCCGGGCACAAAGCCGCCCCATTCCGCCGTTGCAATCATGCGCTACTATGGGTCGGGGATTCGACATCGGGGCGATTGGGAAGAAGCATTGCGAACGTCCATTGCGGTCCGGCGCCAGCGCCGCATTCTCTGCGTGTTTCCCGCCTACACGCCGTCCTTCGGCACGTTCCAGCACGCCTATCGCGCTGATGGGGCGGGTGCGCGCCTTCATGCCGCCGCAGGGCCTGCTGCTGATCGCCGCCTATCTGCCGGAGTCCTGGCCGGTGCGCTTCGTCGACGAGAACATCGCGCCGGGCGACCGACGCCGACTTCGCCTGGGCCGACGTCGTCCTGGTCAGCGGCATGCATATCCAGGCGCCGCAGATCAAGGACATCCAGTCGCGCGCGCACGCCGCCGGCAAGGTGACGGTGCTCGGCGGGCCGTCGGTCTCGAGCGCGCCCGAGATGTATCCGGAGTTCGACTATCTCCATATCGGCGAGATCGGCGACGCGACCGACGAGCTGATCGGCATGCTCGACGCCAGCGTGGCGCGCCCGTCCGCGCAGATGCGGCTCAAGACCAACGAGCGCGTCGCCCTCGACCGGTTCCCGCTTCCCGCCTACGACATGGTTCCGCTCGACCGCTATCTGATCGGCAGCCTGCAGTTCTCCAGCGGCTGCCCGTATCGCTGCGAATTCTGCGACATCCCGGGGCTCTACGGTCGCCAGCCGCGCCTCAAGACGGCCGAGCAGCTCACCGCCGAGCTCGAGGCCATGCTGCGCCAGCCGGCGCATCCGACCGTGATCTATTTCGTCGACGACAATTTCATCGGCAACAAGAAGGCCGCGCGCGACATGCTGCACCACCTGATCGCGTGGCAGAAGCGGCACACTACCCGTTCGCCTTCGCGTGCGAGGCGACGCTCAATCTCGCCAAGCAGACCGAGATCCTCGCGCTGATGCACGAGGCCGGCTTCGTCGAGGTCTTCGTCGGCATCGAGACGCCGGACGCCGACGCGCTGAAGGGCATGAAAAAGGACCAGAACCTGATGGTCCCGCTGCTCGAGTTGATCGGCACGCTCAACAGCTACGGCCTCGAGGTCACGGCCGGCATGATCATCGGGCTCGACACCGACACGCCCGATACCGACGCCGGGCGTCATCGCCTTCATCGACAAGTCGCAACATCCCGATCCTCACCCTCAACCTGCTGCAGGCGCTGCCGAAGACGCCGCTGTGGGACCGGCTGGCGCGCGACGGTCGGCTGGTCGACGATCCGCGACCTCGAATCCAACGTGCGCTTCCTGCGCCCGCACGACGACGTGGTGGCGTCGTGGCGGCGCTGCATCGCCCACGCCTATGCGCCGGAGCGGCTGTTCGCGCGCTACCGCCACCAGGTCGACGCGACCTATCCGAACCGCTTCCACCCGCCGGCGCGCGGCCGGCTCACGCTGTCCAATCTGCGGCTCGGCGCGACGCTCGCCTTCAACGTCGCGACCCGCGTCGGCCTCAAGTCGGACTATCGGGGCGAGTTCTGGCGGGCGGCACGGCCCGCGCTCAAGCGCGGGCAGATCGAGGCCGTGCTCGGCATGGGCTTCGCGGCCCACCACCTGATCCAGTTTTCGCGCGAGGCGCTGCGCGGCGAGCAGAACGCGTCGTTCTATTCGGCGCGCGACCGGCAGAAGGAAATCGCCGCCGAGCGCGCGCTGGCCGATGCGTGAGGACGGCGCGCGGGCGACCCGCGCCGATCGTTTCGCGGATCGATCTTCAGCTCCTTCTGGATGAGCTCCGCTTGCGCTTGGTCGCGCTGGTTCGGCAGGATTGCTGCGCCCGGACGGCTTCCTGTAATATGAATCAAGCGGACGCGAACCGACGTTCGCGTCCAGATCAAGCCGAGGCGGCGCGTATAAGCCGGCCCAGCCTCCACGCTTCGAAATGTCCAGCATGGGGAAGTCCAATGAAAGCGCAATCGATAGCCATGCTTGCCGCAGCTTCGATGAACATCGCGGCGGCGCTTGGATTTTCTTTCACCGGCCCTGCGTCGGCGCAGGATTGGCCGACGCGACCGATGACCATGGTGTCGCCTTTCGCGGCCGGTGGTTCGACCGACGCGATCGCGCGCATCGTCGCGGATGGGCTGAGCAGCCGGCTCGGCCAACCTGTCATCGTCGAAAACATGGGCGGGGCCGGAGGCATGACGGGCGCGAATCGCGTCGCGAGGGCCGCGCCGGACGGGTATCAATTCTTGCTCGGCAATGTCGGGACTCACGCCCAGAACCAGACGCTCTACAAAAAGCCGGCCTACAACGCGGCGACCGATTTCGCTCCCGTCGCGCTTATCACCGACCAGTCGCTGGTATTGGTCGTGCGCAAGGATTTCCCGGCAAACAATCTGCGGGAGTTCATCGCCTACGCCAAAGCCAACCAGTCGAAAATGCAGTTCAGCTCGGCCGGGACAGGAGGATCGAATCATCTCGCCTGCGTGCTCCTGAATGCCGCGATCGGCGTCGAGGTCACGCATGTTCCCTATCGCAGCGGCGGACAGGCCATGCAGGACCTCTTGGCGGGACAGGTGGATTATCAGTGTCCGAGCCTTCCGGTTGCGATGCCGCAGATCGCCGGGAAGCTGGTCAAGCCGATCGCAATCCTGAGCAAGAATCGGTCGCCCAGCATGCCGGACTTGCCGTCCGCGCATGAGCAAGGGCTGACCGACTTCGATGTCCCGAGCTGGTACGCTCTCTTCTTGCCGAAAGGCACGCCGGCTGCGATCGTGCAGAAGCTTCATGACGCCACGGTCGCTGCCATGGATACGCCGGCCATGCACGAGCGGCTGCGAAAGATCGGCTCCGATCTGGTCGCGCCCGAGCGCAGGTCGCCGGAGTATCTCGCCAAGTTCGTCGCCAGCGAGATCGCGAAATGGTCGGTTGCGATCAAGGCGAGCGGCGTCCAGATCGATTGAGCCGCAAGGGCAATAATGTGAGAGTCGATGCGAACGCCGACGAGACAGCGAGAAGGACCGATGACGATATCGATCAGAAACCTGGATGCCGCGCTGGGCGCGGAAGTGCGCGGCGTCGATCTTTCGAAGCCGGCGTCCCGGGAGGACGTCATGGCGATCGAGGACGTGTGGAGCGAACGCCTCGTGGTCGTCTTCCACGGGCAAAAGCTCTCGGACCCGCAGCTCATCGCGTTCAGCAGGAACTTCGGCGATCTCGATCCGCCGGGGCCGAATCCCTACGGTGAGCCGTTCCTCAAGGAACATCCGGAGCTCAACGTCATCTCCAACGTGGTCGAGAACGGCAAGCCGATCGGCAATCTCGGCGACGGCGAGGCGGTCTGGCATGCCGACATGACCTATGTCGACGTGCCGCCCAAGGCCGCAATGCTGCACGCTCTGGAAGATTCCAGCCCCGACGGGCGGCAACACCTATTTTGCGAATATGTTCGCGGCCTACGAGACGCTTGCCGGCGGACCTGAAGAAGGCGGCCGCGGGCAAGATCGCGGTGCACGATGCCTCGACGCAACAGCGCCGGCATGCTGCGCAAGGGCTACAAGAAAGTCACCGACGTGCGGGAGGTGGTCGGCGCGCATCATCCGTTGGTCCGCACCGAACCGAAAACCGGGCGCAAAGCGCTGTTTCTGGGCCGCCGGCCGAACAGCTATGTGCTCGGCCTCGAGGTGGCCGAGAGCGAGGCGCTGCTCGACGCGCTGTGGGCGCACGCGACGCAGCCGCGATTTGCGATGTGTCACGAATGGAAGGTCGGCGACTTGCTGATGTGGAACAATCTCTCGGTGCTTCACCGGCGCGATCCGTTCGATCCCAATTCGCGGCGCGTCATGCATCGCAGCCAGATCAAGGGCAACGAGCGGATCGCTTGAGTGGCGGTCGTAGGACCAACAGAAAAATGAAGCTGCAAGAAATAACGCTGCGCAGAGTTCGCCTCCCGCTGATCCGGCCTTATGTCCTCTCCTATCGCACCTTCAACGAGTTCGAGCCGATCATCGTCGAGGTGCGCGACGACGACGGCCGGATCGGCTGGGGCGAAGGGCACATTTCGCCCGGCTCCAGCAGCGAGACGCGCGCCGGCGGCTGGGCGTTCTGCCTGGAGCACGCCGCCGCCGTCGTCGGCAAGGACACCGATGTTGCCAAGGCGATGATTGCCGCCCACACGAGCGGCAGCAAGGTCGCGGCGACGGCGCTGCTCACCGCGATCGAAATGCTGGAGGGTCATCCGCTTCTGAAGATTGCGGGCGAGGCGAGGCTGCCGCTCCTGACAGCCTTCAACAGCTCCGCTCCGAACGACATCGAGACGGAGGTCGAGCAGCAACTCGCGGACGGCTTCCGCACCTTCAAGATCAAGGTTGGCAAGGACGCCGACCGCCGACCTTGCCCGCGTGCGAGGCGATCCAGCATGCGATCGCCGGCCGTGCAACCCTGCGGCATCGACGCCAATCGTGCCTACGCCGAGGCCGACGCCTGCCGCTTTGCGGCCGCCCTCGACCCCGCCGGCATCGAGCTGTTCGAGCAGCCCTGTCACGCCGACGATTGGGACGCCAATGCAAATGTCGCGAAGGTGTCGACCGTTCCCATCATGTTGGATGAGCCGATCTGTGGGATCGGCGACATCGCGCGCGCGGCCGAAATTCCCAACGTCGGTTTCTGCAAGCTCAAGCTCAAGCGGTTCGGCAGTCTCGACGCGCTCCACCAGGCCCTCGCGAAGGTTCGAGAGCTCGGCATGGAGCCGGTTCTCGGCGACGGGCTTTCGAGCGAAATTTCATGCTGGATGGAAGGCTGCGTTGCCAGCCGCATCATCCGCAATGCCGGCGAATTCAACGGTTTCCTGAGGCCGAAGGTGCGTCTTTTCGCCGATCCATTGCAATTCGCTGCGGGCGAAATGGTGCTTGCGCCGGGATTCGCGCCGACGATCGATAACGACGTCCTGGCTGCCCACGAGATCGCGTGCGAGCGATTCGCCGCGAGGTCGACGGTCAATTAAGCTCCGTCATCTTGTGACTGCACCGCCGCCGAGCGGGCGCACGCCGACGCGTGAGGATGCCGCACGCAACGTTGCGTCCGCCCGCTGATCGAGTATGTTCCTGTGCGCCGTACGAAACGGAAGGGCACGCCGCAATGTCGCTCGAGGATGAGATTGCAACGTCCATTCTCAGCCATGAGCGATGGAAAGCGAAGCTCGGCGCGTCGATCGCGAACGGCACCGTGAGCGCCGACGTCGCCGATGTCGGGAAGGACGACATTTGCGCCTTCGGGCGATGGCTCAATGGCTCGACCATCCCGGAGGTCGCGCGTTACGATCCGAATTACATCATCGTCCGGTTTCTGCACTACAAGTTTCACGAACGCGCAGGACAGGTCGTGCAATTATTGTCCGAGGGAAAGAAGGCGGAGGCGGATGCGCTGATGGCGAGCGACGGAGAGTATACACATACGTCGGACCAACTCATCGCGACGATGCTGAAGTGGAAGGATTCCATCCAAAGGACCAGGGCGGGGGCGCGCCGGTGAACCCCGATGATCGGGAATGATCGCCGTCAGCGGCTCTCGCCTTGCGGCCGGTGCGCCGGGTGACGCGTGTCGCCGCGCTTGTTCTGCCGGCGCGCATAGGTGATCATCGCGGCGGGATGCCGCGCCTTGACCTTGAGGGCGGCGATCAGCGCGTCCTCGGCTTCCACGCTCGCGTGGCCCGATTTCCCGTCCAGCTTGAAACCGACGGCGAACTGCAAGGCGGTTCTCCTCTTGCGGCCAGCCTAGCGCAAAAACAGCCGTCCGGGAATATGGTCGTGGGGCGTTGTCGCCACGCCCCCGCTCACAGCCTGGCGATCTTCGGCATCACCTCGGTGCTGAACAGCTCGAGCGAGCGCAGCGCGTCGGCGAGCGTCATGGTGCCGAGGAAGAGATAAGCGAGCAGATAATTGATGCCGAGCTCGGCGCTCTGGCGCTCGAGTTCCGCCCACACGGTCTGCGGGCTGCCGGCGATGACCGAGCCGTCCGCCACGCCGTCCTCGAAGGTCGCGCCGCGCGGCACGCCGAGGCGCGCGTCCGCCGCGCCCACGCCGTGCTTCACGCGCAGCCAATTGAGATTGGCGAGATGATACTCCATCGCGGGCTTGGCGAAGCGCCGCGCTTCCGCGTCGGTCTCGGCCACGAAGATGTGACGCAGCACGCCGATCGCGGCGCCGCCCGAGAACTCGGGTTTCGGGTTCGCGGCGCCGCCGCGCTTTGCGAGCGCTTCCTTGAACGCCTCGATGTTCTTCTTGGCGAAGCCGGTCGGCCCCAGGCTCAGGAAATGCATGCCGCGCTCGCCCGCCCAGGTCGAGCCGATCGCGTTGGAGGAGCCGTACCAGAACGCCGGATGCGGCTGCTGCAGCGGCCGCAGCGCGATCGGCACGTTGGCGTAGGAATAGTGCGGGCCCGAATAGGTCAGCATGTCGGTGACGAGGCCAGCACTGACGCAATCGAAAGCGTCGATGAAGATGTCGCGCGACTGGTCGTGCTCGACCTTGTGGTATTTGAGCTCGAAGGGCGAGACGCCGCGCCCGACCCCGACCTCGAGCCGCCCGTGGCTCAGGTGGTCGAGCATGCAGATTTCCTCGATCAGCCGCAGCGGCGAATAGAGCGGCAGCAGGTAGACCAGGGGTCCGAGCCGCATCCGCCTGGTGGCGCGCGCGAGCGCGCCCATATAGACGCCCGGCACCGGCACCATGTTGAGCGGGGTGGCGTGGTGCTCGGCGACATGCAGGCAGTAGATGCCGGCCTCGTCGGCGGCGGCGGCGAATTGCAGGCGCTCGTCGAAGAGCGTCGCGAGCGGGCGGTCAGCCCACTCCACGTGGTCGAAAAGTCCGACTTTCATGTGTCCCCGGAAGTTGCGTTGATGGCGGGTTGGAGAATGCAAGGGGTTGGGCCGGCATCGTAGCAGGTTTCTCCGTCATTGCGAGCGAAGGCGAAGCCATCCCCGGTCACGCGAGATTGCTTCGCTTCGCTCGCAATGACACCGGAATCACGCTCGGGCCTTCGCGGCCGGGCAGACAAACGCCGCAATCGCAACTACCTTAAGGCCCATGTCGGAAGAAGCCCGAATCAACATCCCCGAATGGTCGGTCTCCGAGCTCTCGGCGGCGCTCAAGCGCACCGTCGAGGACGCGTTCGGATTCGTGCGCGTGCGCGGCGAGATCTCCGGCTATCGCGGGCCGCACGCCTCCGGCCACTGCTATTTCGCCCTCAAGGACGAGGGCGCGCGCATCGACGCGGTGATCTGGAAGGGCGTGTTCGGCCGCATCAGGTTCAAGCCCGAGGAGGGGCTCGAGGTCATCGCCACCGGGCGGCTCACCACCTATCCGGGCCGCTCGTCCTATCAGATCATCATCGACAGCCTGGAGCCCGCCGGCATCGGCGCCCTGATGGCGCTGCTGGAGGAGCGCAAGAAGAAGCTCGCCGCCGAAGGCCTGTTCGACGAGGCGCGCAAGCAGCTGCTGCCGTATCTGCCGGACGTGATCGGCGTCGTCACCTCGCCGACCGGCGCGGTGATCCGCGACATCCTGCACCGGCTCGCCGACCGTTTTCCGCGCCACGTGCTGGTATGGCCGGTGCGCGTGCAGGGCGAGGGCTCGGCCGAGGAGGTGGCGGCCGCGATCCGCGGCTTCAACGCGCTGCCCGACGGCGGCCCGATCCCGCGGCCCGATCTGCTCATCGTGGCGCGCGGCGGCGGCTCGATCGAGGACCTGTGGTCGTTCAACGAGGAGATCGTGGTGCGCGCCGCCGCCGACAGCATGATCCCGCTGATCTCCGCGGTCGGCCACGAGACCGACGTGACGCTGATCGATTTCGCCTCCGACCGGCGCGCCCCGACGCCGACCGCGGCGGCCGAGATCGCGGTGCCGGTGAAAAGCGAATTGATCGCGCGCATCAACGGTTTTGCGCGGCAGGCGCTCGCCTGCTGGACCCGGGCGCAGGAGCATCGCCGCACCGAATTGCGCGCCGCCGCCCGCGCCCTGCCGACGGCGGAAGCGCTGCTCGGCATCCCGCGCCAGCGGCTCGACGCCTGCGCCGACCGGCTGCCGCGGGCGCTACGGGCGAACGCGCAGGTCCACCACACCGCGTTCTCGCGCATCGCCGGACGGCTCAATCCCCAACTGCTGCGGATGCAGGTCGAGCGTCGGCGCGAGCGCTTCATGGCGGCATCCGGGCGGTTAGCCGCGAGCCTGCGGTATAATGCCGAGGCACGGCTTACACTGATCAAGAACAGTCGAGACAAGCTTAAGGTGCTCATGGAGCGCGCTGCCCGCGCGGTGCAGACGCTGATCGACCACCGCGCCGCCCGGATCGAGCGCGCCGGCCAGCTTCTGGTGGCGCTGTCCTATCACGGCGTGCTGGCGCGCGGCTTCGCGCTGGTGCGCGGACCGGAGGGAAGCCCGCTGCGCGCCGCCGCGGCGGTGGCGGCGGGCATGCGGCTCGACATCGAGTTCCACGACGGGCACGTGGACGCCGTGGCGGGCAACCGCCGAGACGTGACGCCGCCGGGCGATGCCGCCAAACCGAAGCCCAAGCGCCGCCCGGGCGGCGAAGGGCAGGGCAGCCTGTTCGGGGCGTGAAACGGGCGGGCTTTGGCGCCTCCCGCCGTCATTGCGAGGAGCGCACGCAAGTCGGGCATGCCCGACTTGCGCATCGATAGTTGCCGATCTCGGGTAAACCCGAGATCGGTGCGCGACGACGCAATCTCGCCGCTTGCGCCCCGGGCAGAGATTGCTTCGCGTAGCCTGTCCTTGGGCTTGCCGAAGGCAAGACCCGAGGGCTCGCAATGACGAACCTTATTTCGGCCTCACCTTCGTCTGCACCAATTCGTCGACCTGCGTGCGCGACAGCTCCTGCGCAATATACTTGAACGCGATCGCGTCCTGCATGAGCTCGGGCAGACCCGCGACCGCGTCGAGCTGCAGCATCGCCTTGGGATAGAACCGGTCGCGCACCGTCTTCGCCGTCGCGTCGGAGATGCCGGCATATGTCGCGTAGGCCGGGATCGCGGCGTCGCCCGCATACATCCAGTCGATGGTCTCGCGATAGGCGGCGATGAAGCGGTCGTAGACGGGGCGCCGGCGCGCGAGGTCGGCCGCATTCGCGATGATGAGCCGGACGGTCTGCGTGCGCACGCTGTCGAGATCGTTGGCGAGCGCGACCAGGCGGATCTTTCCCTGCTCCATGGCGTCGAGCCCGAACGGCGGGGTCGAGAAGCCGATATCGATCTGTCCGGACATGACCTGCGTGAAGGTCGCCGGCACGCTGCCGGTCGACACCAGCTTGGCGGCGAACCCGTATTGCTTCATGAAGCGCAGCGCCGTGATATGCGTGCCCGACCCGTTGGTCGAGTAGGCGAGCGTCATGCTCGGCGTGACGCCCTTGAAATCCTTCTGCACGGGCGAGTCCGATTTCACGAAGTAGTACTCCGCGGTCCCGGTCGCCTCGCCCGCGATGATGCGCACCGGCGCGCCCTTGGCGAAGACGCTCAGCACGCCGAGCGAGCCGGCCGCCACGCCGATGTCGACGCTGCCGGAAATCACCGCCTGTTGGGTCTCGCCGCCGCCCGAGGTGTAGACCACCTGCAGCTCCAGCCCGTGCCGCTTGAAGATGCCGGCCGCCTGCCCGAGCTCCGCGATCGACGAATCCCACAAGCCGCGCTGGCCGATCGCGAGCCGGAGCTGATCGTCGGCCCGCGCGCTCGCGACATGCGTCATGGCAGACAGGACCACGGCGGCAAGAATGTATCCGGTTCGCTTCATCACGATGTCCCTCCTTGGCGGCGGTTTGTCCCGATGGACCGCCCGTCAGTTGGTGCCCCAGACTTCCTGCGCCAGCTCGACGATCAATCGCAGCTTAGCCTCCTGCGCGCGCGGCGGAATCGGATTTCCCTCGGCGACGCTGGCGAAGCCGCATTGCGGGCTCACCGAGAGGCGATCGATGTCCACGAAGCGGCTTGCCGCATCGAGGCGCCGCTTCAGGTCGTCCTTGTCTTCGAGCGCCGCCGTCTTGGTCGACACCAGTCCGAGCACGATGCGCTTGTGTTTCGGCACGTGCCGCAGCGGCGTGAAATCGCCGGCGCGCGGGCTGTCGTATTCGAGGAAGATAGAACGCGATGGCGAGCCGGTTGAACAGCCGCTCGGCGACCGCGTCGTAGCCTCCCTCGGCGTGCCAGTGGCCGCCGCGATTGCCGCGGCACAGATGCATGCCGATGTGGAGCGACGCCGGCAGGTCGCGCAGCACCCGGTTGGTGATGTCGATATAGGTGTCGATCAGACGCGACCAGTCGTCGCCGCGCGCCGCGAGCGCGGCCTGCACGTCGGGGTCGCCGAATTTGGCGAACGCGGTCTCGTCGATCTGCACGTAGGTGCAGCCGGCCGCCGCGAGCGCGTGCAGCTCGGCCGGAAGGCCGCGACGGTGTCGTCCCAGAATGCATCGACGTCGCGATAGGCGCTGCGCCGTGACGGCGGCGTCGCCGCCGCGAAAATGCAGCGCGCAGGGACCCGGAATGGTGATCTTGGGCACCGCGCCGGTGAGCGACGCGCAGGAGCTTGAAATCGTCGACATGGATCGGCTGCGTCCAGGCGACTTCGGCTGCTTGATGACGGCGGTCGGCTGGGCGCCGCGTCCGCCGCGGCCTGCGGCCTCTCCGCCGCACCGCGTCCGAGCGTGATGTCGCCGAGCTGGCGGTAGAAATAGCTGTGGTAGGAGCGGCGGCGGAACTCCCCGTCGGTCGCCATGCCGAGCCCGAGGCGCGCCTGGAGGTCGATCGCCTCGGCGATCGCCTGGTTCTCGGTCGACTGCAATTGCTCGCGGGTGATCTCGTCGGCGTTCATATTGGCGCCGGCGGTCGAGCAGCGCCGCCGGGCGCAGCAGGCTGCCGATATGCTCGGCCCGAAACGGCGGCGCCATGGCTTACCGCGCGAGCCATCGCGGGACGCGCTTGAGCGCGTCGGCGCGTGCGGCCGGATTGGTGCCGGTGTGGACCCTGCCGGCGCCGTCGGATCGTGAATGCGTAGCCGCTACGCACCTGCAGGGGCCGGTTCGGGTGGTCGAAATCGTGGTAGGCGCCCGGATAGACCACGATGGACGTGCCGGCGCTGCGGCCGCGTGCGCCTGCGACCATCTGCTGGCAGGCCTGGGCCGAGGTCCAGTCGTCGGCCGCGCCGATCAGGATCAGGGTCGGGATGCGGGCGCTCCACGCCGCATTGTCGAGCCGGCGACAGCCCGGATAAAGCGCGACGGCCGAGCGGAAATCGGAGGTGTCGTCCTTGGGGACGGCGGAACGCCGGCGCACGGCCCACAGCACGCTGTTGCCGCCATTCGACCAGCCCAGCAGCGCGACCTTGTCGGCCTCGACATAGGGTTGGTTTTGCAGCCAGTGGCGGGCCGCGTTGGCGTCGCCGACGCGTTCGCGGTCGGTGCGCACCGAGCGATTGCGCACGGTGCATTGCGAGCCGAGCCCGCGCGACCCGTAGGAGTCGGGATAAAGCACCACGAAGCCGGCCTGCGGTCAGATGCTGGGCCCAGTCGCGATAGCGGTCCGCCACCGCGCCGCTGCTCAACAGGCCGGCGCAACCGTGCATGCCGACCACCGCCGGGAACGGACCGGCGCCCGCCGGCCGGAATACGACACCCTTGAGCACGCCGTCGCCCTGCGGAATTTCGACCGGCTCGGGGGTGACGGCCGCCGGCGCGGCGGACGCAACCGCGGCGAACGCCGCCGCGGCGACAGCCGCCGCAAGGCCTGCCGCGACCGCTACCGAGACGACGATGGCCAGAGCGTTTCGCATGCGACCCGCGGGTGAGGATGAATACACCCGAAATCATACCACCAGGAAAAGCTGGAAAGTGCGCGCAATTTTGGTGATATCGGACGACCCGGCGGGTCGCGGGTCCGAGGGTTTCGCTGGCCGGCCGGAGGCATTATGTTGATCCGCGTCGCGTGCGCCGCGCGCCCATCGGCCGGTATGAGAGGAATCCGCAGGTGCTTAATCGCTTCGATAGTCGCTCGGTGCCGGGGGAGGCCGAAATCCGCTACCTCGACGGTGATTTCCGCGTGCTGCGGCCCGGCGCATTCGTGCGCTGCGCGGTCACCGGCGTGGCGATTCCGCTCGAGGAGCTGAAATATTGGAGCGTCGAGCGCCAGGAGCCCTATGCGGCCCCCGAGGCCGTCCTGCGGCGCCTCTATCCCGGCCGAGCCACCTGACACCCGAATCTCGCCTGAACCGGACCCAAACCGAGCCCAAGCCCAAGCCGGACGGCGGGTGAGGGCCGTTCAGGCCGGCCCGGCCGCCCGGGCCGTCCGCAGCAATCGCCCGATCGAATCCGCGTCGTCGAATGCAAGCGCGACCGGCAGGGCGGTGGCGCGCCGCGCGAGCTCGGCCGCCGCCTCGTCGCCCTGCATGCGCGCCAGATCTTTTTCCGTCGTCACCAGCGCAAGCCCGGCGCGATCGGCGCGGGCCACGAGATCGGCCGCCTCCGCGGCGCTGAAGCGGTGATGGTCCGGAAAACCCTGCGTCGCCGTCACCGCGATGCCGGCGCCGCGCAGGGTGGCGAAGAATTTTTCCGGATCGGCGATGCCCGCGAAGGCGAGCGCCGCGCGCCCCGCGAGCGTCGCGGCCACGGCCGGATCGGGAACGAGCCGCCCGGTCATCACCGGCAGTCCGGCGGCGCGCGCCGCATCGATGGCGGGGCGCGCCAGCGGGCCGGCATCGCCCACGACCAGGAGCGCCTGGGCGCGCGCCACCTGGGGCAGGAGCGGCGCCCGCAAGGGTCCGGCCGGGAGCACCTTGCGGTTGCCGAGGCCGCGCCGGCCGTCGACCACGATCACGGAGAGATCCTTGGCGAGCGTCGGGTTCTGGAAACCGTCGTCCATGACGATGACATCGGCCCCGGCCGCGACCGCGGCGCGCGCGCCCGCGGGGCGGTCACGCGCCACGATCGTGGGCGCGACCCGTGCGAGCAGCAGCGGCTCGTCGCCGACGTCGGCGGCGCCATGCGTCGGCGCGACCGCGACCGGTCCGCCCAGCCGCCCGCCATATCCGCGCGTCAGGAATATCGGCCGTGCGCCGGACGCCTGCAGCAGGCGCGCGACCGCGATCGCGGTCGGGGTCTTTCCGGCGCCGCCGACCGTCAGGTTGCCGATGCAGACGACCGGTACGCGCGCGCGCTCTCCCGGTTGCGCCAGCCGACGGGCCGCGACCGCGCCATAGAGCGCGCCCAACGGGGCGAGCAGCCTCGCCAGAGGCCCGGCCTCGCGCCACCAGAAGGAGGGGTCACGCATCGCGCTGTTCGAGACGAAGCTGCATCAAATAGGGTTCGAGCGCGGCGAGTGTGCGCTCGAGCGCGCCGCCCAGGAGATCGACGGCTTTCTTGCCGGCCGCCGCCACCCGGGCGCGCTCCTCGCCGTCCTTGAGCCAGGCGCCGACGCGCACCGGCAGCCGTCCGGCATCGGGCACCATTTCGGCGCCTTGCGCCCGGTCGAGGGCGGCGTAGATGTCGGCGAAGTTCGACACATGCGGCCCGTGCAGGATCGCGGCACCGAATTTGGCGGGCTCGATCGGGTTTTGTCCGCCGTGCGGGACCAGCGAGCCGCCCATGAACACGATGGGCGCGACCCGGTAGACGAGCCCGAGCTCTCCGACCGTGTCGGCGATGTAGATATCGGTGCCGGCGTGAGGGAGCAGATCGCGCGACCGCAGCGCCGAGGTGAGCCCCGCCGCCGCGATCGCATTCGCGATGCTCGGCCCGCGCTCGGGATGACGTGGCACCAGGATCGTGAGCAATCCGCGGAAGGTCGACTTGAGCCGGCGCTGCGTGTCGATGATCGCGGCCTCCTCGCCCAGATGGGTGGAAGCCGCGGCGATCACCGGCCGCGCGCCGATCGCCGCGGTGAGTCCTGCGAGCTTGTTCTCGTCGACCGGCAGCCGCGGCACATCGAGCTTGAGATTGCCGGTGGTCGTGACGCGCGGCGCGCCGAGCGTGCCGAAGCGTTCGGCGTCGGCGGCGGTACGCACAAGGCAAAGGTCGAGGCGCTCGAGCAGCGCCGCGATGGTGTCGGGGAAATAGCGCCAGCGATCGAACGAGCGCGCCGACAGCCGGCCGTTGACGACGATCAGCGGAATGCGGCGTCGCGCGCCGGCCATGATGATGTTCGGCCACAGATCGGATTCGACGAGCAATGCGAGGTTCGGCCGCCAATGGTCGAGGAATTTCGCGACGAACGCGGGCGCGTCGAGCGGCACGAACTGGTGGATGACGCCGGGCGGAAGACGTTTTTCGGCGAGCGCGGCCGACGTCACGGTTCCGGTCGTGACCAGGACGTTGAACGCGCGCGCCCGGATGCGCTCGACCAAGGGGATCACGGCGACCAGCTCGCCGACGCTTGCGCCATGCACCCACACGAGCGCGCCCGCCGGCCGTGTCACGGCGGTCTCGCCGCGCCGTTCGGCCATCCGTAGCGGATGCTCCTTGCCGCGGTTCAGACGGCGATTGAGCACATGCGGCGCGAGCGGCGTCGCCGCCGCCGTCAGCAGCGCGTAGGCGCGAAGCGTCAGCGGCAGGCGTTCAGCCAAGTGTCGTTTCTCCCGGCCTGCGATCGGCGAGCTCGTAGGCGCGCGCGCTCGCCCGATTGAGGCTGCGTCTCGAGCGCCTGGCGGCTGCTTTCGAGCGTAGCACTATCGGCGTCGGCAGGCACCGTGACGGTATCGCCGGCCACGATGGCGAGCCGGCTGAACGGAAGATTGATGGACGTGCGGTCCCAATTGTCGAGCACCTTGCGCCGGCTGGTCACGACCGCCGCGGGCAGGATCGGGCGGCCGGAGAGCTGTGCCAGCTTGACGATGCCGATGCCGGCGACGCGTGCGACCTTCGGCACGTCGGCCGTGAGCGCGACCGAGCATCCCTCTTGCAGCGTCGCGAGCATGGCCTGGAACGCTCCGACGCCGCCCTTGAGATCGAAGCGGCCGCCGGTGTCGCCGGAGCCGCGGATGGTGCCGACGCCGAGCCGCGCCGCCGCGATCGCATTGATCTCGCCGTCGCGATGGCGCGAGATCAGCACCTTGGCGGGGTAGTTGCGGCGGATGAACGGCACCATGAAATGCTGCCCGTGCCACATGGCGATGATGACCGGCAGATTCGGGAATCATCCGCTCGTAGATGTCGGCGGGCTCGAGGACGCATCGGCTGGTGTTCCAAACGAAGCGCAGGTATTCCGCCGCGACGACGCCGATGGTCGTCTGCACCGGGCGCGAACGTGCGAAACGCTTCAGGAATGCCATTGCGTTCCGACCGTCAGCGCTTGCGCCGATGGGCGGCTTCGTCCGGGTCGAGCAGCCGGTGCAGGTGGACGATGAAGTAGCGCATATGGGCGTTGTCGACGCTCCCCTGCGCCTTCGCCTTCCAGGCCGCATAGGCCGCCGCGTAGCTCGGAAAGATGCCCACGATGTCGAGCTTGCCAAGATCCTTGAATTCGACGACGTCCAGGTTGGTCAACTCGCCGCCGAACACGAGGTGAGGGAGCTGTTTGCTGTCGGGAGCCCGCTCGCTCGACATCGGGGTGCCCTCGGTTTGACGCGGACGCGGCTCCTCAGCGGAATGCGACCCGTCCGTCGCCCATCAATTCGCTCAGCGCCTGATGGCGCGCGCGCCCGGCGGCCAGAAGAGCGTCATGCCTCGGCGTGGGCCGATTATAGGTCAGGATATCCCCCGCCAACGTCGTCAGCGCCCCGTGGGCTTCGTGCACCAAAAGATCGGCCGCCGCAAGGTCCCAATCGTGGCTGTCGGTTCCCGCGAAGCGCGATGTCGAGGCGGCCATGCGCGACCCAGACGAGACGCAGCGCGAGCGAATGGACCTTCGGCTCCGCGACCAGCGTCGGCTCGATCGCCGACAGCCGGTCGATATACCGCTTGGGTCCGGCGACGCGGGTGGCCGACAGCGACGCGCCGACGGTCGCCTTGATGGGACGGCCGTTGTGGGTCGCCCCGCGGCCCGCGCTCGCGAGGTACAAATCGTCGGTTACCGGCGCGAAGATCGCCGCCAGGATCGGGCGTCCGGCTTGCGCAAGCGCGACCGAGATCGTCCAATCGGGCAGGCCGGCCAGGAAGGCGCGGGTTCCGTCGATCGGATCGACGATCCACACCAGCTTGGCGGCCAGGCGGGCCGGATCGTCCTCGGTCTCCTCCGACAGCCAGCCGCAATCGAGCCCCGCCGCATCGAGGCGCTCGCTTGAGCAGTGCGTCGACCGCGAGGTCGGCTTCGGAGACCGGAGAATTGCCGCCCTTGAGCCAGCTCTTGACCGGCACCTTGAACGACTTGAGCGCCAGCGCGCCCGCTTCGCGGACCGCCGCCGCGAGATGGCGGCCGAGCGCCTCGCGGTCGAGCGCGTCAGAGGCCCGCAACGGTCAGGCCCTCCAGCCGCACCGTCGGCGCGTTGGTGCCGTAGCGGAAGACCAGGTCGTTCGCCGGCGTCAGCGCGCGGAAGATATCGTTGAGATGTCCCGCGATGGTCACCTCGCTGACCGGATAGGTGAGCTCGCCGTTCTCGATCCAGAAGCCCGACGCGCCGCGGCTGTAGTCGCCCGTCACCATGTTGGCGCCCATGCCGATCAGGCTCGGTGACGTAGAAGCCGTCCGCGATGTCGGCGATCAGTTCGGCCGCGCTCGAAGCGCCGGGCTCGAGATGGAGATTTGACGCGCCGGGCGACGGCGTCGAGGACACGCCGCGCTGGGCATGGCCCGTGGTCTTGAGGCCGAGCTCGCGCGCGGTGGCGCAATCGAGGATCCACGTGGTGAGCACGCCGTCCTCGACGAGCGCGCGGCGCTCGCCCGCGACGCCTTCGGCGTCGAAGGGATGCGAGCGCAAACCGCGCCGCCGGAGCGGATCGTCGATGATCGCGATTCCGGGCGCGAACAGGCGCTCGCCCAGCCGGTCCTTGAGGAAGCTGGTCTTGCGCGCGATCGCGCTGCCGTTGATGGCGGACGCGAGATGGCCGACGAGCGAGCCGGCGATGCGCGGGTCGAAGACGACCGGCACGCGCCTGGTCGAAACCTTCCTCGGATTGAGCCGCCGCACCGCGCGCTCGCCGGCCGAGCGGCCGATCTCGTCCGGCGCCGCGAGGTCGGCCGCATGGATCGCCGAGGAAAAATCGTAGTCTTGCTCCATTCCGGTGCCTTCGCCGGCGATCGCCTGCATCGACACGCCGTGGCGCGAGCCGAGATAGGAACCGGTGAAGCCGCTGCTCGTCACCAGCACCATGCCGCCGATGCCGGCCGATGCGGAGGCGCCGCCCGACTTGCTCACGCCCTTGACGGCGAGCGCCGCGGCCTCGGCGGCGCGCGCCGTCGCTTCGAGTTGCGTGACCGATGGGAGGTCGGGATCGAGCAGATCGAGATCGGGGATGTGTCTTCGCGAGCTGGTCGGGCTCGGCGAGACCGGCGAACTTGTCCTCCGGCGCGACGCGCGCCATGGCGACCGCGCGCTCCGCCAGCGCGTCGAGATTGCCGGTGAGATCGTTGGTCGATACCACCGCCTGGCGGCGCCCCACGAAGGCGCGCAGGCCCATATTGTCGCCTTCCGAGCGCTCCGAGGCCTCCACCGTGCCGTCGCGCACCTCGACCGACAGCGACATCCCGCGCTCGGCGATCGCGTCGGCCGCGTCCGCGCCGGCGCGGCGGGCGGCCGCGACCAGCCGTTCGGCGAGGGTCGTCAGGGTGGATTGGTCCAACAGGGAATTCATCGGTTCATGAACCGTTTAGGCGGGGCCGGAGGGGCTGGCAAGGCGAACCTGCCAGGTGACGCAGAGATGGTATGGGTCAACCGCGCCCACAAGGCTCGGGCCTGTTGTCTGCCTGGGCGGCGCGGATTCGAAGGACGACCGCAACGGCTCGTCAATCATATGGCCGCAAGCCCGGGCGAAAACCGAAGGTTAACCAGGCATCTTAAGCCGAATTCCCAGCGCTCGCGGTTAAGCTCCCTGGCAACGATCGGACCATCAGAGCCCGACGACAGGGACCTCGAATTCGGTGAGGCGTCGAATGAGTGCCGGCAGGTCCATGCCGGCCGGGTCGAGCCGCGCGTTGCGGCTCGACCCGGCTGCGCTGCCCGTCAGCTTTGCGGCGAGCGACGCGCGGGCCGACGAGCGGTTGCGGCACGTCGAGATCGACCGCGAGCGGGTGGTCGTGCGGCGCGCCGTGCGCGGCATCCCCATGCGGCTGTCGCTCAAGGTGTGCGAGTTTCTCGGCGTGGCGATCCACGTGATCCCGCCCGACGCGACCCAGCAGGGCGCCGTCGCCATCACCCTGGAACATCGCGATCAGAGCCTCTCGGTGCCGCTGTGTGTCGCGACCGACGACGGCGACGACGTGGTGGCGGAGTGGCAGCGCTGGGCGCGCGTGCTCGGCCTGCCGCTGCTGATCCCGGATGGCGAAGGCTCGTTCCGCGAGCCGTTCGAGCGCATCGGCGCGGTGCGGGTCCGCGCGCCGACGCCGCGCCGCCGCTCGCGCTGCATCCTGTGGCGCCGCCGGCCGTCGATCCTGAGGCGGCGCAAGCCCGGCCATGCGGTGCCCGACCCGCGGGTCCATCGCGGCGAGCGCGAGATCATCGCGCGCAATTGACGGCACTTGCGGCGGCCGCGGCGGCTTGCCGCCCCGCGCTTTGATTTTCCGCTACTGTCCGAGCGTCAGCGCGACCGCCTTCGCGGCCTCGAGCATTTCGTCGGCGAAAGTCTGGTCGTCGATCGAACGGGCCAGCACCATGCCGCCGACGCAAAGCGCGGCGGTGGCGAGCGCGCGAGTGCGCGCGGCGTGACCGAGACTTTGCATGTCGCGCTCGAAAACCTCGACCATCAACCGCAACGCGGATTCGAACGCCAGCCTGACCGATCGATCGTTGCGCGAAATGTCGCTCGGCAGGCCCACCATCGGACAACCGCCGTCGACGTCCTCGAAGTGACGATGCGAAAGATAGTCGCGGATGATCTGGTCGGCCTGGTAGCGCGTTTTGGCGTTGGCGGCGCCTTCCTGCTTTTCGCACACGACCCGCGCGACCGACTGCGCATACAGATCGCTCTTGGTCTCGAAGTAAGTATAGAAGCTGCCGCGTGTCAGGCCGGCATCGGACATGACCTGATCGATCGACACCGCGGCGAAGCCGTGACGGTTGAACAGTCGCTGCGCGCTGTGGAGGATTTTTTCTTTGACCTGCTCGCGATGCGCGGCTGGGTAGGGCATTCCAGGTGCTCCCTCGTGTGGCGCCTATAACACAGCGTAAGATATGTTCTCCAACATATTAAGATATGTTCTTGAACATACCTTATTGCGCTGCATTCTTTTCATTATTCCACGCTCACGCAAATCAATGTCACGTGAGTGTCAAGTAAGCGCCGTCTGCTGAAGAAGAACAAGCGTCGTGAATGCGCCGGCAAGGTAGCGACCAAACGTTAGCGTCGCGTATCAAGGTGGGGGGTGTGCTTTGTCCAAGTTCCGGATGCCGAAAGAGTCATCACCGGTCCGTCGTGCTGTTTCGCGCGCGACGCACAATGACGGGAACGCTGCTTGCCGCGGCGGCGACAGCACCGGCCTCGCTTCTGACCGCGACCGGCGCCTGGGCCATATGTACGCCCGCGTCGACGTCGCCGGTGCCCGCGCCGGGCACGACCGTGACCTGCAGCGGCACGACCACCAACCAGGATCCTCTCGTTGGATACGGCACCGGTCTGCAGAACGGATTGATCATCAACGTCCAATCAGGCGCGTCGGTGACCGGCACGGTCGTCGGCTTCGGACTCGGCACCGCCAACACCATCAACAACAGCGGCCTCATTCAAGGCGGCATCGGCGCCGTTGGCCTCGTGACTGGAATCAACACTGGCGCCGCCGGCGACGTGACGGTCGTGAACAACACCGGCGGCAGCATCGTAGCCGTCACGACGGCGGTGGGCGGGACCGCTCTCGGCATCATCGGGAATAATTCGGCCAATTTGACGAATGCGAGCGGCGCCTCGATCACCGTGACGGCCGGCGGCGGCGAGGCGGTGGGCGTGCAGGGCAATGCTGTTACGGTGAACAATGCGGGGACCATCACGGTTTCGGGCGGTTTGGGCTCGGGGTCGTTCGGCGTCTTTGGCATCAATTCCACGACCGTCGTGAATTCCGGCACCATCGCGGTCGACGATACCGGCGGTGCGGTCGAGGCCATCGGCGTCCTCTCGACCGGCACGCTCAATGTCACGAACAATGCCGGCGGTGTGATTCAGGCGACGGGCACCATTGGCGTCGGCGTCTTCGGCACCGCCGGCGGGACGATCACCAATGCGGGGGCAATCTCGGGCAGCTTCGACGGCATCAATACCTTGGGTCCGGGCACCGCCATCACCAATGCGGCCACGGGTAATATCACCGGCACGACAGACGCGGGCATTCGCGTCGACACGGCAACTATTACGAACAACGGCACGGTGTCGGGCCTCACCGGCATCTTCTTCCGGCCCGGCAACGGCGCATCCACGGTGTTCAATTCCGGCACCGTCACCGGGACCGGCGGCACGGCGATCCAGTTCTCGACCGGATCGGTCGGCAACACGCTCACGCTCGGCCCCGGCTTCGCCATCAACGGCAATGTGATCGGAGCCGGCTCCGACATCCTGCAGCTCGGCGGGACCGGCACCGGCACGTTCAATGTGAGCAATATCGGCGCGGCGCAGCAGTACCAGGGCTTTGTGACCTTCAACAAGATCGACGCCTCGACCTGGACCTTGACCGGAAACGGCGCCCAGGCCTGGACCGTGCAGGCCGGCACGCTGCTGGTGGACGGAACGGTGGGGAACGTCACGGTTCAAAGCGGCGCCACCCTCGGCGGGATCGGCACGGTGGGCGGCCTCGTGGTCGGCAGCGGCGCGACGGTCGCGCCCGGCCATTCGATCGGGACCTTGAGTGTCGCCGGCGCCGTGAGCTTCGCGGGCGGCTCGATCTACCAGGTCGAAGCCAACGCGGCCGGCCAGTCCGACAAGATCGCCGCGACCGGCGCGGCGGCGCTCGCGGGCGGCACCGTTCAGGTGTTGGCGCAGCTCGGCGGCTATGCGCCCTCGACCAAGTACACGATCCTCACGGCGGCCGGCGGCGTCGCCGGCACCTTCGCCAATGTGACGAGCAACCTGGCGTTCCTCACGCCGACGCTGAGCTACGATCCGAACGACGTCTTCCTTACGCTGACCCGCAACGCGACGCAGTTCTCGAGCGTGGCGCAAACGCCGAACCAGAAGGCGGTCGCCGGCGCGCTCGACGCCGCCCCGGGCGGCGGGCTGGTCGGCGCGGTGTTGCTGCTGACCAACGCGGGCGCGCAGCAGGCTTTCGACGCGCTGTCGGGCGAAGTTCATGCCAGCACGCAGGCGGAGATCATCGACGACGCGCGCTACGCCCGCCAGGCGATGCTCGCTCGGCTGCGCCAGATGCCGTATGGGCCGGACGCGGGCGCCATGGCGGCGCTCGGCGGTGGCGGGCCGGCGCTGTCCTATGCGGATCCGGCGCTCGCCTATGCGGGGATTCCGAAGGGCGCCTACGCGGCCAATCTTCCGGTCAAGGCGGCGCCGCTTCCCGTGGCGCCTGTGCCCGATCTGGTGTTCTGGGCGCAGGGGCTGGGCGCGTGGGGCCGCATCGACGGCGACGGCAACGCGGCCGGGCTGCACCGCGACCTCGCCGGCTTCTTCACCGGCCTCGATCGCCGCTTCGGCGACTGGCGCGCCGGCTTGGCGGCCGGCTACACCAATTCGAAATCTCAGCGTGAGCGCGCGGGCGAGCTCGGCCAAGATCGACACCGGCCATGTCGGCGCCTATGCGGGCAGGAGCTTCGGGTCCTGGAACCTGCGCACCGGGGTGGACGCCGGCTTCAGCACGGTCTCGAGCAACCGGCTGATCGTCTTCCCGGGCTTCAGCGACACCGCGAATGCGCATTACGGCGCCACCACCGCGCAGCTGTTCGGCGAGCTCGGCTACGGCCTGGTGTTCGGGAACGTGGCGGTCGAGCCGTTCGCGGGGCTGGCCTGGGTGCATCTCGCCACCGACGGCTTCGCCGAGACCGGCGGCCTTGCGGCCCTCAACGTGGCGAGCGCCAATCAGGACGTCGGCTACTCGACGCTCGGCGCGCGGTTCGCCACCAGCTATCGACTGAGCAACGGCATGCTGCTCACGCCGCGTGCCTCGGCGGCCTGGGAGCACGCCTTCGACAACGTCGTGCCGGCCGCGTCGCTGGCGTTCCAGAGCCTCGGCACCGCCTTCACGATCGCGGGCGTGCCGCTCGCGCGCGATGCCGCGGTGGTCGATGCCGGCCTCGACCTGCGGGTGACGCCGCAGGTCACGGTGGGACTGTCGTATTTCGGGCAGCTCGCCAACAGCGCGCAGGACCACTCCGTCAAGGGAAGCTTCTCCTGGCGGTTCTGAGCGCCGTTCCGGCCAGCAATTCTGCGGGTCGGCTTGCGGTCTTGCGTCGGGCGCATCAGTCGACGCCTCGACCTGGACCTTGACCGGAACCGGCGCCCAGGCCTGGACCGTGCAGGCCGGCACGCTGCTGGTGGACGGAACGGTGGGGAACGTCACGGTTCAAAGCGGCGCCACCCTCGGCGGGATCGGCACGGTGGGCGGCCTCGTGGTCGGCAGCGGCGCGACGGTCGCGCCCGGCCATTCGATCGGGACCTTGAGTGTCGCCGGCGCCGTGAGCTTCGCGGGCGGCTCGATCTACCAGGTCGAAGCCAACGCGGCCGGCCAGTCCGACAAGATCGCTGCGACCGGCGCGGCGGCGCTCGCGGGCGGCACCGTTCAGGTGTTGGCGCAGCTCGGCGGCTATGCGCCCTCGACCAAGTACACGATCCTCACGGCGGCCGGCGGCGTCGCCGGCACCTTCGCCAATGTGACGAGCAACCTGGCGTTCCTCACGCCGACGCTGAGCTACGATCCGAACGACGTCTTCCTTACGCTGACCCGCAACGCGACGCAGTTCTCGAGCGTGGCGCCAAACGCCGAACCAGAAGGCGGTCGCCGGCGCGCTCGACGCCGCCCCGGGCGGCGGGCTGGTCGGCGCGGTGTTGCTGCTGACCAACGCGGGCGCGCAGCAGGCTTTCGACGCGCTGTCGGGCGAAGTTCATGCCAGCACGCAGGCGGAGATCATCGACGATGCGCGCTACGCCCGCCAGGCGATGCTCGCTCGGCTGCGCCAGATGCCGTATGGGCCGGACGCGGGCGCCATGGCGGCGCTCGGCGGCGGCGGGCCGGCGCTGTCCTATGCGGATCCGGCGCTCGCCTATGCGGGGATTCCGAAGGGCGCCTACGCGGCCAATCTTCCGGTCAAGGCGGCGCCGCTTCCCGTCGCGCCTGTGCCCGATCTGGTGTTCTGGGCGCAGGGGCTGGGCGCGTGGGGCCGCATCGACGGCGACGGCAACGCGGCCGGGCTGCACCGCGACCTCGCCGGCTTCTTCACCGGCCTCGATCGCCGCTTCGGCGACTGGCGCGCCGGCTTGGCGGCCGGCTACACCAATTCGAATCTCAGCGTGAGCGCGCGGGCGAGCTCGGCCAAGATCGACACCGGCCATGTCGGCGCCTATGCGGGCAGGAGCTTCGGGTCCTGGAACCTGCGCACCGGGGTGGACGCCGGCTTCAGCACGGTCTCGAGCAACCGGCTGATCGTCTTCCCGGGCTTCAGCGACACCGCGAATGCGCATTACGGCGCCACCACCGCGCAGGTGTTCGGCGAGCTCGGCTACGGCCTGGTGTTCGGGAACGTGGCGGTCGAGCCGTTCGCGGGGCTGGCCTGGGTGCATCTCGCCACCGACGGCTTCGCCGAGACCGGCGGCCTTGCGGCCCTCAACGTGGCGAGCGCCAATCAGGACGTCGGCTACTCGACGCTCGGCGCGCGGTTCGCCACCAGCTATCGACTGAGCAACGGCATGCTGCTCACGCCGCGCGCCTCGGCGGCCTGGGAGCACGCCTTCGACAACGTCGTGCCGGCCGCGTCGCTGGCGTTCCAGAGCCTCGGCACCGCCTTCACGATCGCGGGCGTGCCGCTCGCGCGCGACGCCGCGGTGGTCGATGCCGGCCTCGACCTGCGCGTCACGCCGCAGGTCACGGTGGGGCTGTCGTATTTCGGGCAGCTCGCCAACAGCGCGCAGGACCACTCCGTCAAGGGAAGCTTCTCCTGGCGGTTCTGAGCGCCGTTCCGGCCAGCGATTCTGCGGGTCGGCTTGCGGTTTTGTGTCGGGCGCGTCAGGCCGAGATCGAACGCGCGACGCAATCGAGCGCCATGCCGGCGAACAGGATCAACCCGGCGTCGCGGTTCGACTTGAACACCGCGAGGCAGAGATCCGGATCGGCCGTGTCGAGGCGCACGATCTGCCAGGCCAGATGGGCCGCGAAGGCGAGAACGCCGAGCCAGAACACGAGCCCGGCGCCGGCCGCGGCCCCGGCCGCGCCGATCAACGCCACGGCGAGCGCGTAGAACAGCGCCAGCATCGGCTTGGTGCGGGGGCCGAACAACAGCGCGGTCGACTTGACGCCGACGAGCGCGTCGTCCTCGCGGTCCTGATGCGCGTAAATGGTGTCGTAGCCGATCACCCAGGCGATCGCGCCCGCATAGAGCAGGTAGGCCGGAAGATCGAGCCGGCCGAACCAGCCGGCCCAGCCCATCAGGGCGCCCCACGAGAAGGCGAGCCCGAGCACGATCTGCGGCCAATGCGTGATCCGCTTCATGAATGGATAGACCGCGACGATCGCAAGCGACGCGATGCCGGTCATGATGGCGAAGCGATTGAACCGCAGCAGCACCAGCAGGCCGATCAGCGCCTGTGCGATCAGGAAACCCGCGGCCTGCGGGACGCTGACCTGTCCGGAGGGAATCGGCCGCGAACGGGTGCGCTCGACGCGGCCGTCGAGGTCGCGGTCGACGATGTCGTTCCACGTGCAGCCCGCCCCGCGCATCACGAAGGCGCCGACGAAGAACAGGGCGACGTGCGACGAGATTCGGCCGTGCGGCGCCGGCGGCTATCGCCGCAAGACCCGCCGACCACCAGCACGGCAGCAGCAGCAACCAGGCGCCGATCGGCCGGTCGAAGCGAGCGAGGCGCAGATAGGGGCGCGCCCACGCGGGCGCGAGGCCGTCGACCCAGTTCCCGGTCGAATCGGCGACCCGGCCCGGCGTTGCGCTCATCTGGCGAGCGCGTTCCCCGTCAGGGTGTCGAGCGTGCCGCCGGCCTTCGGCTTTTCGGTCACGGGGGTGGGCAGCCGGGTGGTGCCGAGCGCGTCGGAAAGGCTGGGCGCGGCGGCCGGCCCGCCGGCCTGGGGCCCGCTCGCACAGATCTTCTTGCGGGCATCGGCGGTGCGGACATGGACACCCTTGATCTGCTCCACGGCCTGCTTGGGAATGCCGCATTTCGTCATGTTGGTTTCGGAAAACTTGAGCCACTTGGCCTCGGCGGCCGAATAGGCCGAAACCAGATTGCACATTTCCTCGCGGGCGACCTTCTTCTCGCTACCGGCCTTTGCGGCGATCGCGCGCTTCTCGACCTCGTCGCGATAACCGGTGAATTCCCGGATGCAGGCCTGCTGGTCGGCGTTGGGGGGCGGGCCGGCGCCCATCATCGGGCCGGTTGGCACCGGCATCGCCATCGGCTGCGCGGGCTGTGCGGGCTGCGCTTCGCCGGGCCACGGGGCCTGCCCCGGCGCCCGCGGGGCGTCGGTCGGCCAGGGCATGGTTTGCGCATGCGCGGCGGCGCAACCCGCCAGCATGGCAAGCGCCAGGCCCAGGACGCGTGCGGACGTGATGGTCGTCATCTCCCGTTCCTTTTCCCCACCGGATCATTATTTCGAATCATTAACAATCCTCGGAATCCGGCGATACCGCGGCAAGGCCCGCTGGCGCCGCCCCGGATTGGCCGGTAAACCGGGCTTTTCGGAGCCCAAACCGATGGCCCGCTACGATTTCCGCAGCCCCCGCCTTTATGTCGACCAGGCGCTCCAGGCGGGCGCGGCGATCGCGCTCGCCAAGCCGCAGGCCCACTATCTCAAGGACGTGCTGCGGCTCGGTCCAGGCGATCCGGTGCTCCTGTTCAACGGCCGCGACGGGGAATGGCGCGGCCGGCTGGAGCCGGCCGGAAAACGCGCCGTGACGCTGATCCTCGAGGCACAGACGCGGCCGCAGACCGCGGCCGGCGATCTGCATTACCTGTTTGCGCCGCTCAAGCGCGCCCGCCTCGACTATATGGTCCAGAAGGCGGTCGAGATGGGTGTCGGGCGGCTCCTTCCGGTCATGACGCGCCATACCCAGGCCGAGCGCGTCAACGTCGAGCGCATGCGGGCCAATGCGATCGAGGCGGCCGAGCAATGCGGGGTCCTGCGGTTGCCGGATATCGACGAGCCGGCGCCGCTCGCCCGCGCGCTCGCCGGCCTCGAGCCGGCGCGCCTGCTGGTGTTCTGCGACGAGGACGCGCCGATCGCCGATCCCACGGCCGCGCTCGCGTCCGTGTCCGCCGCTTCGTCGCTCGCCGTGCTGGTGGGGCCGGAAGGCGGCTTTGCGGAAGACGAGCGCACCATGCTGCTGGCGCGCCGGCACATCGTGCGTCTCGCGCTCGGCCCTCGCATCTTGCGCGCCGATACCGCCGCGGTCGCGGCGCTCGCGCTGGTCCAGGCCGTGCTCGGCGATTGGCGCGCAGCTTCGTAGATCGGGCTTCGGTCCCGCGCGGAACCGCCATCATCGGCGCGCGGCGCGCGCAGCGCGAAGGCGTTGGGGCCAAGCCGGTCCGACCGGCGAAAACCCGTGGACCGCCCCCCGCTCGCACCGCGCCGCCACTATGGCGGAACGGCAACGCCGGCCGACCGAAATGGTGCGAAACGGCGCTGGTCTCTTGACCTGAGAAGGTGCGCGCGGCACCGTTGAGCGTGTCGGTTGCGGGCGGTCCTGCGGCTTTGGGGAGGTCGGGTCGATGTCGACGCGCATTTGGGCATTGATGCTGGCGGCGCTCGCCGTGTTGGGCACGGCCGGCGCCGGCCGCACCGCCGGTTTTTTCGAGATGAATTTTTACCTGTCGGGCCCGCGCTACTCGGCGAACGTGCCGCTCTGCGAGGAGTCCGGGCCGCTGAGCAGGATCCGCTCCCGTTTCGGCACCAAGGAGGGCCGCTTCTGGAACTCCGACCTCAAGATCCTCGACTTCGCCAATGTGCGCGAGGTCGCGTTCCGGCCATGGACGCCGGGCGCCATTCCGCGCCGGTTCTGCCGCGCCGACGCCCTCATCTCCGATGGCGTCAAGCGGCCGGTCTACTATTCGATCATCGAGGACGCGGGGTTGATCGGCATGACCTACGGGGTGGAGTGGTGCGTGGTCGGTCTCGACCGCAACTGGGCCTACAATCCGGCGTGCAGGATGGCCAAGCCGTGATCGCGGCTCGGGTCGGCCTCGGTTTATTTGCTTTTTGTTCTTGAAATGTTCTCAAAGATCGGTTATGGGGTGAGGGTCCTTACCGTAGCGTAAAGGGGGCCTATCATGGCACAGATCGCGACGCGGATTGCGGCATTCGCCGCGCTTTTCCTGACCCTCAGTGTGGTGTCGGGCACAGCCCAGGACCGGCGGCAGAACGAGCCGGGCCAGTTCGACTTCTATGTTCTCTCGCTCTCATGGTCGCCGTCGTTCTGCGACGCCGCCACCGAGCGCTCGCCCGAGCGCGCGGCGCGCGACGCGCAATGCGGCGAACGGCCGTTCTCGTTCGTCGTCCACGGGTTATGGCCGCAATACGAAAGCGGATTTCCGGAATTCTGCCAGAACCCGGCGCCGCGGCTCGATCGCAATATCGTCTCCTCCATGCTCGACATGATGCCGAGCCCGCGCCTGATCTTCCGCGAGTGGGACCGCCATGGCGTGTGCTCCGGCCTGCCGGCGCGCGGCTATTTCGAGACCGTCCGGAAGGCCCGCGCGATGGTGAAGATACCGCCGGACTATCTCGACCTGGCGCAGCCCAAGACCGTGTCGCCGAACGAGGTCGAGGACGCCTTCGTGGCCGCCAATCCGGGACTGACCCATGAGGCCATCGCGATCGGGTGCGACAGCAAGCGCCTCAACGAGGTGCGGATTTGCCTCTCGAAGGATCTCAAATTCCGCGATTGCGCCGAGGTCGACCGGCGCGCGTGCCGGCGCGAGCAACTGGTGATGCCGCGGGTCCGCGGTCCACAGAGCGGCGGACCGAGCGGCGGGTAGAGCTTTTTGCCGCAAACGCGCGACCCGATCCGGATCGGCTGCGGGTCGCCGCAGAAAGTTCCGCAACGCAATAGACAGGGCGGTTGCCGCTTTCGCCGAGGCGGCAGCCGCTTTTTTGCGCCCTTCTCCGCCCGCAGCGTCGGGCGTAGGAAGACGCGATGAACTATCGTCACGCCTTTCACGCGGGCAACTTTGCCGACGTGATCAAGCATGCGGCGCTCACCCGCATCCTCGTGCATCTGCGCGAAAAGGCGCAGGCCTTCCGGGTGGTCGATACCCATGCGGGCGCCGGCCTCTACGACCTTGCGTCCGACGAGGCGAGCCGCACCGGCGAATGGCGCGAGGGCGTCGGCCGGCTGGTCGCGACGCCGCTCTCACCCGAAGTCCAGGCGCTGCTCGCGCCGTATCTCGCCGCCATTGCGGCCCTCAATGGCGGCGGCGATCTGCGCCGCTATCCGGGCTCGCCATTGATTGCCTTGAGCCTGATGCGACCGCAGGACCGGCTCGTGGCTTGCGAATTGGAGCCCAACGCCGCGACGGCGCTCGCCGCGAATTTGCGCCACGACGCGCGCGCGCGTGCGGTCCCGATCGATGGCTGGGTGGCGCTCAACGCCTATGTGCCGCCCAAGGAGCGCCGAGGCGTCGTCCTCGTCGATCCGCCCTACGAAGACAAGAACGAGTTCGCGCGCCTCGCCGACGCGGTCGCGTCGGCGCACCGCAAATGGGCGACCGGGGTGTTTCTGCTGTGGTACCCGATCAAGGATCGCGATGGACCCGACCTGCTGGCCGGCGCGCTCGCACGCAGCGGCATCGCAAAAGTCCTGCGCGCCGAGCTCGAGCTGCCGCCCGCCGGCGAACCCGCCCGCCTCCACGGCGCCGGCCTGATCATCGTCAATCCGCCCTGGCGGCTGGCCGATGAGCTTGCGCAACTGCTGAACGGGCTGCGGATGATTTTTCGCCCCGAGGCGGGCGGCCGGTCCACGATCGATTGGATCGCCCGCGCAGGCTAAAAGCTGCGGCGGGCCTTTTTACCGCGCCGACTTGTATGTTAGTCTTGAGCGGGGCTTTGACGTTCCTCCTCCCGCGGGAGGCGGCGGTATGTCGGAGGCCGGTCTTGGCCGAAGCTTGTCCCGTCGGTGAATGTCCAGCCGAGCCGTCGTGCCGTGGGGGCCGACGGCGGGCAACCACGGGGAGGAGTTTCCCGATGGCAATGACCGGTACGGTCAAGTTCTTCAATGGCGAACGCGGCTATGGCTTCATCAAGCCGGACGATGGCGGACGCGACGTGTTCGTTCACATCACGGCGGTGGAGCGCGCAGGCCTGAAATTGCTCAACGAGGGCCAGCGCATCACCTTCGACGTGGAGCCCGACAAGAAGGGCAAGGGACCGAAGGCCGTGAACCTCGTCGTCACCGGCTGACGACGGCGATTCGCCGCCCTCGTATCGCTCGGCCGACAAGCAACGGTGATCGGTCCTGGACGCATTGCGGCCAGGGCGCGTCGATTTTTTCCCCACTCAGGACGAACAGCCCATGATCTTGCGATCTTCTCCGGCATCGCCATTCGGCCGCAAGGTCAGGATGGCGGCGATCATGCTCGGCCTCGATGGCCGCATCGCGGTCCAGCCCGCCGACACCAGCGATCCCGGCGACACGGTGCGCCAGCAGAACCCGCTCGGAAAAATTCCGACGCTCGTCCTCGACGACGGGCTGGTGCTGTTCGACTCGCGGGTCATCCTCGAATATCTCGATCATCTCGCCGGCGGCGGTCGCATCATCCCGGTCGAGCCGAAGGCGCGCTTTGCGGCGTTGCGTCTGCAGGCGCTCGCCGACGGCATCATGGATGCCTCGATCCTGCAGGTCTATGAGGGGCGCTGGCGCGATCCGGCCAAGCGCGAGCCGAAATGGGTCGCGCATCAGTCCGGCAAGGTGGCCCGCGCGCTCGTCGCGCTCGAGGCCGCGCCGCCCGGCCGCGACGCGACGCCGAATGTCGGCCAGATCGCGGTCGCCTGCGCGCTCGCCTACCGGGATTTTCGCTTCGACGGCAGCTGGCGCCCGCATCATCCGCGCCTGGTGACGTTCATCGATGAATTTGCCGCGGCGGTGCCGGCCTTCGCGGCCACCAAGCCGTCCTGACAGCGCGGTCTTCGCGCTTCTTCATGGCGGTCGGACGGCGGGCTTTTTGCGAGGGCCGCATGCCGGATCAAGTCCCGGACCGGGCTTGCCCGGCAAGGCTCCGAAACGAAAAAGCCCCGGACCGTGAGGTCCGGGGCCTTTTTTCTGGTTCGGATCTGACTGATCAGAACCGGAAGTTCACGCCGCCGCGGACCACGTTGGCATTGAACGCCACGTTGTCGTTGACGAAGCCGTTGCAGTTCAGTCCGCAATTGAAGCTGCCGAGGTCATAATGGAGATATTCGACCTTGGCGGTCCAGTTGTTGGCGAACGCAAACTCGAGGCCCGCGCCGAGCGTCCAGCCGACTTGCGTGCTGGTCAGGCCGGTGAAGCCGGGATGGGTCGCCTGCACGTCGCCGAACGCGGCGCCGCCGGTGATGTAGGGCATCCAGCGGTCGAACGCATAGCCCACGCGGCCGCGCGCCGTGCCGAGCCAGGTGTTGTTGGTGCTGCAGCCCGCGGGGCACGCCACGTTGGTGCTCCCCTTGATGTTGGCCCAGTCGATATCGCCTTCCAGGCCCACGACCCAGGTGCCGAACTGCCAATTGTAGCCGACAGTGCCGCCGATCAAGCCGCCCGACACGTCGAAGCCGCCGGTGCTGTCAAAGTGCGAGTTGCCCCAGCCGCCGCCGCCGTTGATACCGACGTAAAACCCCGTCCAGTTGTAGTAGGGCGCGTAGACCGGCGCCTTGACCGCCATCTGCCGGGGAAGGTCGGCCGCGTTCGCCGATCCGATCAACCCGACCATCGCCAGTACGCCGGCGCTCGCGAAAAGAATCCGCTTCATGTCCCGTCCTCCTGCCTTCACTCTGTGTCCCAAAGTATTCCATCCGATGTCGATGTCTAGTGCACAGAAGACACACCCCATCTACTGAAATCCATATGGTAGATGATTAGTTTACAGGCCGAATGCCGCCCAATTATTGCCCCATTTTGGTCTCGGTGATCTCACAGTCCGACAGCGTGTCGGCGTGAAACCACGTTAGCCAAAATTTAATACTTTGGGTGACGAACGGCTGATCCCCGGTGCTTCCGAAAAATCTAACGCGCGGGTCGGGAAAACGTTCCGCCGCAACGCAACAATGGCCTGGAGGTGCCTGGGACCCGCGCCGAGGAATGAGGCGGGCGCTGAGGAAGGGCGCCAAACCGGGCGGTTCCCTGCGATCCCGGCGCTAGAATCGATAGTTCACCCCCAGGCGCAGGATGCTGGATTTAAACCCGGTATTGGCGAACAGCACGTAGCGCTGATCCGACAGATCGACGAACAGGTATTCCGCCTTGGCGGACCAGTTCGGCGTCAGGCCGACCTCCATGCCGGCGCCGGCAGCCCAGCCCACATGCGTGTTGGATTCCTTGAGACCGCCGGTCTGGACGCTGCCGCCCCCGTAGGCGAGGCCGAAGGTGGCGTAGAGCATGACGTTGTTCATCGCATAGCCGGCGCGTCCCCGCAGCGTGCCGAACCACGGGTTGGAAAATTTCCAGACCGCGAACATGTCGTCCGCATCGGTGAGCTGCAGGTCGGTCTCCGCCCCGAACACGAACTCGCCGATCTGCCAGTTGTAGCCGCCCTGGACGCCCCCCATGATGCCGCTCGGATTGGCGCCGCTGTGGGTGGCCGAACCCCATTGGTAACCCAGATTGACGCCGATATAGGGGCCGACCCAATTGTAGGTCGGGTAGGGCGCGACTCTCGCATACGGCACGCGCGGCAGATCGGCGCCCCGTGCGGCGCCCAGCGTGACCGCAAACGCCGCAATGGCGGCAATCGACGCCGTGTTCTTTTTCGTCATGGTCCCCTCCAGATCGCCGTTGGTCCGAAGATTCGGGCCGCCGCCGCTGGCGCATGTCCTGCCGATGTCTGGTCGCCCAAAGTGGTGAGCAACTCCCAGCCGCATGGCAAAAAATCGGTCATGTCATGCAGTAAATCTTATGGCGATTTTGTTGTTAAACGTTCATGAAGAGGGCCAAGTCATCCGTTGTTTACCCTAAGTATTCGTGTTCGCTATCGCAGGGGATAAACACAGTCTTTACTATAACCGATTGTTCCATATCGTCGGCCGTCGGCCATAATCTGGACGATGGCGGCCGGCCGGCGTGTCGCGTTTGCGTCTCCAAGTGGTAAGACTATGATGCGACCTGCGGCCTTCGGGCGCGCCGGGCCGCCACCACGCAACCCCGGACCCCACTTGCGCCATGCCTGAGCCTTCCGCCGCGTCCCGCCGCGCGGCCCTCGTCACCGGCGGCGCGCAACGCATCGGCCGCGCCATCGCGCTGGCGCTGGCGCAACACGGCTACGCGGTCGCGGTCCAGACGCGGCACTCGCGCCACGAGGCCGAGCGCCTGTGCGCCGAGATCGCGGCGGCGGGCGGTCGCGCGGCCCTGGTCACCGCCGACCTCGCCGATCCATGAGGCGGTGCTGCGCCTCGTTCCGGCCGCGGCCGCGGCGGTCGGGCCGCTGACGCTTCTGGTCAACAACGCGGCCGAGTTCGAGCCCGACGAGATCGGGCACCTCGACCGCGCCCGTTTCGATCGTCATTTCGCGGTCAATCTGCGGGCGCCGATTTTTCTGGCCGAGGCCTTTGCGGCCCAGGCGCCCGCCGGCACGGACGCGGCCATCGTCAACCTGCTCGACCAGCGGGTCTACAAGCCGACGCCGCGGTTCCTGTCCTACGGGCTCACCAAAAGCGCGCTGCACGCCGCCACCACGACGCTGGCCCAGGCGCTGGCGCCGCAGATCCGGGTGAATGCGGTGGCGCCCGGGCCGACACTGCCGAGCCCGCGCCAGGACGCCGCAGTCGTTCGCCCGACAGGTGCGCACGCTCCCGCTCGACCGCGGTCCCGGCCCGCAAGACATCGCCGACGCGGTGCTCTATCTCGCGTCCGCCGGCGAGCGTGACCGGCGTGACCATCGCGGTCGACGGCGGCCAGCATGTCGCCTGGCGCACCGCGGATGCGGCCGAAGTCGACGAATAGGGCGCTTGCGTTTGCGCCGCCAGCGCACGACTTGTGGTCCCATGGACGAGCCGAAAAAGAACATCGAGCCCGAGCTCGACCTCCCCGAGGAGGAGGACGAGCAGACGCTGCCCGAGACCCAAGAGGACTTGTGGACTGTGGACTTCGTGGATGTGGCGGGCAGCCCGCAACATGTCCCGGGCTCGCTCGGCGCCGGCCGCGCCGTGATCGCGCGCCACGCCAAGCACGCCCCGACCTCGCCCGGCGTCTATCGCATGATCGGCGCGGCCGGCGAGGTGCTCTATGTCGGCAAGGCCAAGAGCCTGAAGAAGCGGGTGCTCGCCTATGCGCGCCCGACCGGGCACGACAGCCGCATCGCCCGCATGATCGCGGCGACGACCGCCCTCGAGTTCGTCTCGACCGCGACCGAGACCGAGGCGCTGCTGCTCGAGGCGAACCTGATCAAGCGCCTGCGCCCGCGCTTCAACGTGCTGCTGCGCGACGACAAGTCGTTCCCCTACATCCTGATCACCGCCGACGCGGCCGCGCCGCAGATCCTGAAACATCGCGGCGCGCGCAACCGCAAGGGCGACTATTACGGGCCGTTCGCGGCCGTCAACGCGGTCAATCGCACCATCACGGCGCTCGAGCGCGCCTTTCTGATCCGCTCATGCTCGGACGCGGTGTTCGAGAGCCGCACGCGGCCCTGCCTGCTGCACCAGATCAAGCGCTGCTCGGCGCCGTGCACCGGCGAGATCGCGCAGGGCGACTACGCCGAGCTGGTGCGCGAGGCGAAGGCGTTCCTGTCGGGCCGCAGCCGGGCCGTGAAGGAGGAACTCGCCCGCGAGATGGAGACGGCGAGCGCGGCGCTCGATTTCGAGCGCGCCGCGGTTCTGCGCGACCGCCTGGCCGCGCTCGCGGCCGTGCAGGCGCATCAGGGCATCAATCCGCGCGGTGTCGAGGAGGCGGACGTGTTCGCGGTGCACCAGGACGGCGGCTACACCTGCGTCGAGGTGTTCTTCTTCCGCACCGGGCAGAATTGGGGCAATCGCGCCTATTTCCCAAAAGCCGACCGCACGCTCGGCGCCGGAGAGGTGCTGGGCGCTTTTCTGGCACAGTTCTATGACGACAAGCCGTGCCCGCGCTGCATCTTCATTTCGCACGAGATGCCCGACCGCGCGCTGCTCGCCGAGGCGCTCTCGATCAAGAGCGCCCGCAAGGTCGAGGTCTCGCTGCCGCAGCGGGGCGAAAAGAAGGACCTGGTCGACCACGCCATGGCGAATGCGCGCGAGGCGCTCGGCCGCAAGCTCGCCGACACCGCCTCGCAGCAGCGCCTGCTGGCGGGCGCTGGCGAGCGCGTTCGGTCTTGCCCGGCCGCCGCGGCGGATCGAGGTCTACGACAACAGCCATATCCAGGGCACGAACGCGGTCGGCGCGATGATCGTCGCCGGCCCCGAGGGCTTGCGCAAGAACCAGTACCGCAAGTTCAACATCCGGTCGGCCGATCTCGCGCCCGGCGACGACTACGGCATGATGCGCGAAGTGCTCGCCGGCGGTTCAAGCGGCTGATCGCGGAGATGCCGCGCCTCGCCGGCCCGGCGGAGCCGGCTGCGCCGCGGGGATTTGCCGAGCGCGAGGGCGCGACCCCAGCGCCGGTCGATGCGCGCCCGCAACCCGACGCGCAAGTCGATGCGCCATCCGACGAACCCGCCGACGAACCCTGGCCCGACCTCGTGCTGATCGACGGCGGCGAGGGCCAGCTCGCTGCGGCGCGCGACACGCTCGCCGCGCTCGGCGTCGTCGATCTGCCGCTCGTCGCCATCGCCAAGGGCCCGGATCGCGACGCCGGACGCGAGACGTTCCACGCGCCGGGCAAGCCGTCGCTTCAAGCTGCCGCCGCGCGATCCGGTGCTGTATTTCGTCCAGCGGCTGCGCGACGAGGCGCACCGCTTCGCGATCGGCTCGCACCGGGCGCGGCGCAAGCGCGACATCCGCGAGGCCGGCCTGCAGGAGATCCCCGGCATCGGCCCGACCCGCAAGCGCGCGCTGCTGCGCCATTTCGGCACCCTCAAGGCAGATCGAGCGCGCCTCCCTCTCGGACCTCGCGCAGGTGCCCGGCATCAACGAGGAGACCGCGCGCCGCATCTACGATTTCTTCCACGACGCGGCGCGGTGATGTCGGCGGCATTTTTCGCGAAAGCCCGCCCCGGACTTGATCCGCGACGGCCGCCGGTTCGCCGTGGGTTTTGCCCGACTATCGAGTCGAGACCGCGTTCCGATTCCGCTCGACCGCGATTCGGTCCGGGCAGGGCGGCCGAACGGCGCTACCTGGCCGAGGATTTCGGGCCGTACATCTTGACGCAGGCCTCGAGCCGGTCGAGCACGGCTCCGACCCCGCTCGAGCGAAGCGGATCGTCCGGCCGTCGATGGTGGCTTCGATCGCCTTGGCGTCGCGCAACGCCGCGAGCGTCGCGGGATCGAGGGCCGCCACATGGACGTGAAAATCCGACAGCACGTCCGCGGGAACCGACACCGGCGCGCGCTCGTCGAGCTTGAGGCGGACGGCGTTTCGCCGCGCCTCAACAGGCCCGGTCCATAGAAGACGAGCAGGCCGATCCGTCCCGCGGCGTCGCGCGTGATGCCGAGCATGTCATAGGGCGAGGCGGTGAGCGCCGCGACGGTGCGGTTATAGAGGATGCAGCGATCGAACTTGTTGTCGGCGTCGCGCGTCGCGAAGCCTTCCCAGCCGTCCTGGGTGATCAGGTTCTGCGCCCCCGCCGGCCCGGACATCGCCATGGCGATCAGGAGCGCGGCGCCCGTCAGTCCGCGCCTCATGGCCGGAACCCCTTTGCGATGCATCGCAAGGCCAATTTGGAGAAGATCGCAGGCCGGGACAAGACTTCGTGTGTGACCATGTGCGGGGTTGTTGCGCGCCGCACGGTGCGGCTATTGTGCGTTCATGGAAGTGATCACCTCGAGGCATGGCCCGGCGCGGCCGCTGGCGCTGCCGAACATTCTGACCTACGCGCGGATCGTCGCGGTTCCGCGGTGGTCGCCTGCATGTATTGGCAGGCGCATCCTGCAGGGCGGCCTGTGGCTGCGCTGGGTCGCGCTCGCCATCTTCATCGCGGCCGGCATCACCGACTTTCTCGACGGCTATCTCGCCCGCATGTGGGCCCAGCAGTCGACCTTCGGCCGCATGCTCGACCCGATCGCCGACAAGCTCCTGGTCGCGTCCTGCCTGCTGATGCTGGCGGCCGACGACACCATCAAGGGCTGGACCTTGTGGGCCGCGATCGTGATCCTGTGCCGCGAGATCCTGGTGTCGGGCCTGCGCGAGTACCTGGCCGAACTGCGCGTCAGCGTGCCGGTGACCCAGCTCGCCAAGTGGAAGACCACGGTGCAGCTCGTCGCCATCGGTTTTCTGCTCGCCGGCGAGGCGGGCGACGCCGTGGTGAGCGCGATGGTGTGGGCGCGGCGACCGCCGCCGATCACCGAGATCGGCATCGGGCTGCTGTGGATTTCGGCGCTGGTGACGCTCTACACCGGCTGGGACTATTTTCGCGCCGGCGTGCGGCATCTGATCGAAGAATGAGCGTGAAGCTTCTGCTATTTCGCCTGGGTGCGCGAACGCATCGGCAAGCACCGAGGAGGTCGTCGACCTGCCGGCCGGCGGTCCGCACCGTCGGCGACCTGGTGACCTGGCTCGCCGGCCGCGGCGAGGAATACGCCCATGCGTTCGAGAACCCGAAGGTGGTCCGCGCCGCGATCGACCGCGCCCATGTGCGAGCCGACGCGGCGATCGCCGGGGCGCGCGAGATCGCCTTCTTTCCGCCGATGACGGGCGGATAGGCGCCCTGCGCCGGGTCGATGCGGCGTCGGCCGATTGGTGCTAAGAACCAGACGAGGTCGTGCCGATGACCATCCGCCTGCAGCGCGAGGATTTCGACGCCGCCGCCGAAGCGGCGCAAGATGGCGCGCGGGCGCACCGACATCGGCGCGGTGGTGACTTTCGCCGGCATCTGCCGCGACCACGAAGCCGGCGCGGGCGTCACGGCGCTCACGCTCGAGCACTATCCCGGCATGGCCGAGGAGGAGATCGCCCGCCACGTCGAGGAGGCGAAGAAGCGCTGGCCGCTGCTCGGCGTCACCGTCATTCATCGCTACGGCCGGCATCGTTCCGGGCGACAACATCGTGCTGGTGGTGACCGCGTCGGCGCACCGCGAGGCGGCCTTTTCGGCGGCCGAATTCCTGATGGACTACCTCAAGACGCGGGCGCCGTTCTGGAAGCAGGAAGAGCGCGCCGCAAGGCAACGCCTGGGTCGACGCCAAGGAGGCGGACGACGCCGCGGCCGGGCGTTGGGAAACAGCCGAGCAAGCGCGACGCCGCGGAGTGAAGACGGTGGCGCGCGCCGCGCAGGGAGGACCTGGCGTGATCCGGATCATCGTCGCGCTCGTCATTGCCGTGTCGCTTTTCGCCGACCGCGCGTGCGCCGCCGAGACGACGTTCTATCCAGCTGCCGGCGGCGCTCTATCCGCACGATGTCGCGCCCGCGGTCGACGGCAGCGGTCTGGTACTCGGGCCAGGGCAGGGGTCTGCTCGGCCGGCTCGATCCGAAATCCGGCAAGGTCGAGGAAATTCCGCTCGGCCCGAACGCGGCGCCGCACGGCGTCATCGTCGGACCCGAAGGTGCGGCGTGGATCACCGAGGGCGGACAGAACGCGATCGCGCGCGTCGATCCGGCGACCCGCAAGGTGACAGCTCTTTCCGCTGCCGAAGAACTTTGCCGACGCCAATCTCAACACCGCGACGTTCGACAGGACGGAAAGCTCTGGTTCACCGGCCAGCGCGGCGTGCACGGCCGCGTCGATCCGGCCACCGGCAAGGTCGACGCCTGGACGTCGCCGCGGCCGGGCACCTACGGCATCACCGCAACGCCGGCGGGCGAGGTCTGGTTCGCGTCGCTGGCAGGCGACGCATCGGCCGGATCGATCGCGCGACCGGCGCCGTCACCTGGTCGAGCCGCCGCGCAGGGGCGTCGGCCCGCGTCGCATCTGGTCGGACTGCAAGGGCTGCTGTGGGTGAGCTTCTGGTACGGCGGCGGCATCGGCCGCTACGATCCGGCCGCGAAGAGCTGGAAGGTCTATCCCGATGCCGAAGAGCACCTCCGGCACCTATTCGGTCTATGTCGACGACAAGGACCGCGTATGGGCGACCGACTGGCCCGCCAACACGATCCAGCGCTTCGATCCGGTGGGCGAGAGCTTTACCGCCTTCCCGAGCGACAAGCGCGGCGCCAATGTGCGCCAGATGCTTGGCCGGCCGGGCGAGGCCTGGGGCGCGGAGTCGGGGACGAATCGTTTGGTGGTGATCAGGGATTGAGCGGCGGCGTTACGCGGCGGCCTTAGGCCGCGGCCGCCTTGCCTTTCGGCTGCACCTCGGCGGTGTAGTCGTCCATCAGCGTCTTGCTGATAGCGCCCGGCGTGAAGCGCCACTGCGCGATCTCCGACACCGGCGTCACCTCGGCGGCGGTGCCGGTGATGAAGCATTCGGAGAATCCGGTCGAGCTCGTCCGGCATGATGCGGCGCTCGATCACCTCGTAGCCGCGCTTCTTGGCGAGCCCGATCACGGTGCGCCGGGTGAGGCCGTCGAGGAAACAGTCGGCCGTCGGCGTGTGGATCTTGCCGTCGCGCACGAAGAAGATATTGGCGCCGGTGCATTCCGCGACGCGGCCTTGCCAGTCGAGCATGAGCGCGTCCGCGTAGCCTTTACGCTCGGCCCGGTGCTTGGAGATGGTGCAGATCATATAGAGGCCGGCCGCCTTGGCGAGGCAAGGCGCGGTGCTTCGGGTCCGGCCGGCGATAGTCGGCGAGGTCGAGCCGGATGCCCTTGAGCCGTTGGGCCGGGTCGAAATAGCTCGGCCATTCCCAGTCCGCGATCGCGAGGTGGATCGTGTTGGTCTGGGCCGAGACCCCGAGCTGTTCCGAGCCGCGCCACGCGATCGCCCGCACATAGGCGTTCGGCATGCCGTTCTTCTCGACCACCAGGCGCTTGGCGGCGTCGATCTCGGCGACGCTGTAGGGAATCTCGAAATCGAGCACGCTGGCCGAACTCTTCAGCCGCTCGGAGTGCTCGGTGCTCTTGAAGATCACGCCCCCATAGGCGCGCTCGCCCTCGAACACGCAGCTCGCGTAATGCAGTCCATGGGTGAGAACGTGAATCCTGGCCTCGGGTCCGGGCACGAGCTTGCCGTCGAACCAGATCAAGCCGTCGAGTTGGTCGAAGGGCACCGTCATCGCCGTCTCCTTGGGGCGGGTCCGACCGCCACCCTGCATTGCCTTTCCGATGCTTTTGCGTCGGGTCGCAACTCCCGATATGTTTGCCCGGTCTATGAGAACATGCTCATTCGCCGGGCGCAAACGGTCGCGGACCGTCCGGGTCGCGAGCACGATCATTTCGCGAAAGCGCGGCATTGGGTAACAAACAAACCAAAATATGTCAATATGGCTGACATAAATTTGACCGCTGCACGCCGGCGCCCGCCGCGGCCGATCCCGACGCCAGGCGTCGCGGCGGAGCCGATCTGGGACCTGATCGAGCTCCTGTTCTTCGCCTATCGCGACTTCGTCGGCGATCCCGACGACGTGCTCGCGAAGTTCGGCTTCGGCCGGGCGCACCACCGGGTGCTGCATTTCGTCAACCGCAATCCCGGCATGAAGGTCGCGGACCTGCTGGACATCCTCAAGATCACCAAGCAGTCGCTCGGCCGCGTGCTCAAGCAGCTCATCGACCAGGGCTATGTCGAGCAGAAGGAGGGCGAGAGCGACCGCCGCCAGCGGCTGCTCTATGCGACACCGAAGGGCGCCGAGCTGGCGCTGCGGCTGGCCGCATCTGCAGACCACGCGCATCGGCCGCGCGCTCGCCGAGCTCGGGCCCGGCGCCCACGAGGCGGCGCGCAAGTTCCTCACCGCGATGATCGACGCCGAGGGACGCGAGCGGGTGTTGCGGCTGATCGACCGCGCCGAGCGCGCGCGCCAGTCCGCGCGGGTAAGAGCGCCATGACGGCACGCCCCGCCGCGCTTGCCGACGACGCGCCGCATCTCCTGGTGGTCGACGACGATCGCCGCATTCGCGATCTGCTGTCGCGCTTCCTGCACGGGCGAGGGCTATCGCGTCACCACCGCCGACACCGCCGCGGAGGCGCGCGCCAAGCTCGACGGGCTGCAATTCGACCTGCTCGATCCTCGACGTGATGATGCCGGGCGAAACCGGCTTCGATCTCGCCAAGTCGATCCGCGAACTTCTCCGCGGTGCCGATCCTGATGCTCACGGCGCGCGCCGAGAAGGAAAGCCGCATCGCCGGCCTGGAGCTCGGCGCCGACGATTACGTGGCCAAGCCGTTCGAGCCGCGCGAACTGTCGCTGCGCATCGCCAATATCCTCAAGCGCACCAGCCCGCCGCCCGCCGCCGCCGTCCGAATCGCTGCGCTTCGGTCCGTTCGTGTTCCATATCGGGCGCGGCGAACTGCGCCGCGGCGAGGAAGCCGTCCATCTCACCGACCGCGAGCGCGACATGCTGCGCATGCTCGCGGCCGCGCCCGGCGAGACGGTGACGCGGCTCGCGCTCGCCGGCAACGGCGCCTCGCCGGGCGAGCGTGCGGTCGACGTGCAGGTCAATCGCCTGCGCCGCAAGATCGAGGTCGACCCCGCCAATCCGCTGCTCGTGCAGACGGTGCGCGGCATCGGCTATCGCCTGATGGTGCGACATGACCACGATCGACGTCGGGCTCGCGCGCCTGCGCGTCGCGGCGCAGCCAGGTCACGGACGCGTGGGACCGCGTCACCGGCTGGTTCAAGAGCCTGATGCCGACCGGCCTCTATGCCCGCTCGCTGCTCATCATCATCGTGCCGATGGTGATGCTGCAATCGGTCGTCGCATTCGTCTTCATGGAGCGCCACTGGAACACGGTGACGCGGCGCCTGTCGGCCGCCGTCACGCAGGACATCGCGGCGCTGATCGAGATCTACAAGTTCTATCCGCAGGACGCGGAGAAGACCCAGATCCGCCGCATCGCGGCCGAACGGCTCGGCCTGCAGGTCGATTTCCTTCCCGTGACCGAGATGCCGCCGATCGGTCCGAAGCCGTTCTTCTCGCTGCTCGACCAGGCGCTGTCGGAGGAGCTGCGCAAGCAGATCGGCCGGCCGTTCTGGATCGATACCGTGGGCCGATCGGCGCTGGTCGAGATCCGCATCCAGCTCGACGATGCGGTCATGCGGGTGTTCGCGCGCCGCAACGCCGCCTATGCGTCGAACTCGGAAATCTTCCTGCTGTGGATGGTCGGCACCTCGCTGGTGCTGCTGACCGTCGCGATCCTGTTCCTGCGCAACCAGATCCGGCCGATCCTGCGGCTGTCGGAGGCGGTCGAGAGCTTCGGCAAGGGCCGCGAGGTGCCGAACTTCCGTCCGCGCGGCGCGCGCGAGGTGCGGCGCGCGGCATCGGCCTTCATCGAGATGAAGGCACGGGTCGAGCGCACCATCGACCAGCGCACCACCATGCTGGCCGGCGTCTCGCACGATCTGCGCACGGTGCTCACCCGCTTCAAGCTCGAGCTCGCGCTGATCGACGATGCGCCCGAGGCCGAGGCGATGAAGCGCGACGTCGACGAGATGGGCCGCATGCTCGAGGCCTATCTGGCGTTCGCGCGCGGCGACGGCGGCGAGCAGTCGGCGCCGACCGACATGGAGGCGTTTCTCGAGGAGCTCAAGGCCGACGCCGAGCGGCACGGGCACAAGACCGCCGTGGTGTTCCACGGCTATCCGGTGGTGACGGTGCGGCCGAACGCGTTCAAGCGCTGCCTCGCCAACCTGGTGTCGAACGCCGCGCGCCACGCCGTCTCGATCGCGATCACCGGACACCGCGACCACCGCTGGCTGACCGTCACGGTCGACGACGACGGCCCCGGCATCCCGCCGCAGCTGCGCGAGGACGTGTTCAAGCCCTTCCTGCGCCTCGACGACGCGCGCAATCAGGACGAAGGCGGCACCGGGCTGGGCCTTGCGATCGCGCGCGACATCGCGCGCTCGCACGGCGGCGACATCACGCTGGGCGAGAGCCCGCTCGGCGGACTGCGGGCGACGGTGCGGGTCCCGGTGTAGCGGTAGCGCCCCCCGTGTTGCTCAAGTCATTGTGAGCGGCGCTGCGCCCGACGATCACGCTTGCTAGGCTGTACGCATGACGGACCAAGGCTTCGCTCTTTTCGACACGGCGATCGGTCGTTGCGGCATCGCGTGGGGGCCGCGCGGGGTGGCGGCGGTCCAGCTGCCGGAGGCCGACGAGCCCGCGACGCGGCTGCGGCTGCTCCGGCGATGTCCGCAGGCGCGCGAGGCCGCGCCGCCGCCCGCGGTGCAGGACGCGATCGACGGCATCGTTGGGTTGCTGCGTGGCGAGCCGGCGGATCTCTCCGCCATCGCGCTCGATCTCGATGGCGTGCCGCCGTTCAACCGTCGCGTCTATGCGATCGCCCGCACCATCCCGCCCGGCCAGACACTCACCTATGGCGAGATCGCGGCGCGGCTCGATGCGCCGGACCAGGCGCGGGCGGTCGGACAGGCGCTCGGGCAAAATCCGTTCCTGCTCGTGGTGCCGTGCCATCGCGTGGTGGCGGCCGGTGCCAAGACCGGCGGCTTCTCGGCGACCGGCGGCGTCGACACCAAGCTCCGCCTGCTGGCAATCGAAGGCGCGCAGGTCGGCGCCAGCTGTCCCTTGTTCGATCGGCCCGGCGGCGACGTCCTGCCGACGCAGGTGCGGCCCCGCAAGGCCGCGCGTTAGAGCATGATCCCGAAAAGTGGGCACCGGTTTTCGGAAAAGATCATGCTCCAAAAATAAGCTAGAGCGGGATGACGATTCGAAGAAACGTCATCCCGCTGCGCGCCGCACCCACGCCGCCCGGGCGTTACCGCATTCTCGACTTCAGCTTGATGATCGGGCCGTCGACCGCGAAGGTTCCAAATCCCTGATGATGGATCGTCTTGGGCCTCTTCTGCGCCGGATCGACCCAGGCCTTCAGCACCTCGAGGATGAAAAGATTATAGCGGTTCACCAGACGGGTGTCGGTCACCTTGCATTCGAGATTGGCGAAGCACTCGGCGATCAGCGGCGGCCTCACGCGCGCGGCCGGCGCCGGCGTCAGACCGAACGCCTCGAACTTGTCGATGTCGCGGCCGGATGAATTGCCGACCTTCACGACCTGCGGCGCCAGCTTCCGCGCCGGAATTGCGATCACGCATTCGCCGGTGGCGCGCAGCGCCGAAAAGCTGTGATTGGCGCCGCTGACCACACAGGCGACCAGCGGAGGCTCGAACTCGACCATCATGTGCCACGACATCGTCATGACGTTGGGGCGGCCCTTGCGGGCCGTCGTCAGCAGCACCACCGGGCCCGGCTCGAGCAGGCGGTAGACCTGGGGCAGCGGAAGGGCTCGCATGCCGCTCACATGAATTTTGCCGTGAAAGTCTCGCATTGTTTTCGGGTTCAGGCTCGCATCAGGCCGCGAGCCCAACCCACCGACCTCACGCCGCCACCACCTCGTCGCCTTCGTCGCGCTCGCGCGAGCGCCGCCGTCGCGGTTGGCAGCGCGGCACGAACCGGCACAGGTCGTCGAGCAGGCCGACCCAGCGCGCGCCGCGCGCGAGCTCGCGGTCGAGCATCGCCATGGTGCGGGCGTGGCCCTCGTCGTCGTCGTCGACGAATGTGCGCAGCACGCGCGCGAACAGGAGCGCGAGGCCCTGCGCCCGCAGCATGCCGCGCGGACCCGAGGCGTGGATATCGGCGGCGGTCAGCATCCATTGCTGCGAGCGCACCGCCATGGCGTTGAGGGCGAGCGCGAGGCCGGGATTGCGCATCGCCGAGCGCAGGAGCGAGCGCAGCGCCTCCTTGTGCGGCTCCAATGCCTCGATCCGGCGCATCAGCACGTCGAACAGGCGCTCGCGCGGCGGTTCGTCGGCCATGTCGCCTTCGCCCCCGTCGAGCACCTGGCGGTCGATCGCCTTGGTGTGGGCGGCGAGGATCGCGAGGGTCGAGGAAAATTCGCCCCGCAGCGCGCCGAGCGACACGCCGGCGCCCGCCGCGATGTCGGAAAGGTCGATCTCCTCGAACGGTCTCTCGGCGAGCAGCCCCATGAAGGTCGCGACGATGCGATCGCGATCGCTGCCCGAGGGACGCGGGGGCGCGCTTGCTTTGCGACGGGCGGGCTTCTTGGCCATGATGGCCTCCTGTGCGCTCGCGCGCCTGATCCCGAAAAGGCCTGCCCCGGACTTGATCCGGGGTTGACGGGCTTTTCGGGATCAGGCGCAAAGAGGAGAAGATAGAGCCGGCTTGAATGTAATCCGCCGAAGGCGGCCGTTCCAGGGCGGCCGTCTCAGCCCGCCAGCTCGCGCGAGCGCCGGGTCGCCGCCGCGATCGCCTTTTCCATCAACGGGTCGAGGCCGTCCTTCGCGGTCAAGACGTCGAGCGCCGCCGCGGTGGTGCCGCCCGGCGAGGTGACGTTCTGGCGCAGCGCCGCCGGGTCGAGCTCCGAGCGGTGCAGGAGCTCGCCCGAACCGGCGACGGTCGCGCGCGCGAGCCGCTGGGCGAGATCGGGCGGCAGGCCGGCCGCGGCGCCCGCGCGCGCGAGGCTTTCGGCGAGCAGAAACACATAGGCCGGACCCGAGCCCGACACCGCCGTCACGGCGTCCATCAGCGCCTCGTCGTCGACCCATTCGACCGCGCCGATGGCCGCAAGGAGCTTATGGGCGAGATCGTGCTGCGCGCCGCTGACGCGCGCGTTCGGGACCGCGACCGTGATGCCGCGGGCGATCGCGGCCGGCATGTTGGGCATGGCGCGCACGAGCGCGCTGCCCGCCGGCAGCGTTTTTTCGAGAAACGCGAGCGTGCGTCCGGCCATGACCGAGATGACGACGGTGTCCGGGCCGATCAGCCGCGCGAGCGTGGTCCGCAACTGGGGCGCGACCTGCGGCTTCACCGCGATCACGATCGCGGTCGCGGCGATCGTGTCGAGCGCCGGGTTGATGCGCAACCCGCGCTGCCCGAGGGTGATGATCTCGGGCGCCGGCTGCGGCTCGATCAATACGACATTGTCGAAACGCAATCCGAGCCGGTGCCAGCCCTCGAGCATGGCGCCGCCCATCTTTCCCGCGCCGACCAGCAGGAGCGTTCCGTCGAAATCGCTGAGCGATGTCTTGTGTTCCATCGCGCTTGCCTTCCGTTGAGCCTGTGCGAATAGCGATTGGTGAGTGGCGAATAGTAGTTCCTACCACTCGCTATTCGCTAGTCGCCATTCGCAGACGGAAAACGGAAAGTCGCACGAGGAAAGAACCGCTCAGGCCTCGCCCGAGGTCTCGAACATCGTGGCATCGAGTGCCTCGGTCGCGCTCTTGCCGGCCCAGACCACGAACTGGAACGCCTGGAAGTAGCGTTCGCAGGCGTCGAGCGCGGTTCCGAGCGCCGACTCGCATTGCGCGCGCGAGGCGGCGATCCCGCCGGTGAGCAGCAGCGCATTGCGGAACATCACCAGGCCGTCCTTGAACCACAGATCGAAATGGCCGATCCAGAGCTGCTCGTTCACCTTGCCGACCAGCTCGACCACCTCGTTGCGCCGCGGCCTGCGGCACCTTGAGGTCGAAAGCGCAGGCGAGATGCAGCGCCTCGAGGTCGCTCATCCAGGTGAACGAGATCTGATAGTCGGTCCACTTGCCGGCGACGACGAGCGTAACCTCGTCCTCGCTCGCGCGCGCGAACGACCAGTCATGGGTCGCCGCCATGCCCTCGACCACGTCGACCGGGTTGAGGTCCTGGTTATCCGAGAAATCGATCAGCGCCATGCCGTTTTCCACCCTGCTGCCGCCTGATAGTGGGATGCGCACGCATCCGACGCTCACGCGACGCAACGGCGCGGCCGCCTCGAGCGAAGGCACGAAAGCCGGGCTCCTGTGACGCAGGTCCCACGCGTGCCGGTGGATTGACCCGCAAGGGCCGAATCACCTAGCCGTCCGACTATAACCCCGCCGGACTCCCGCCGCCAAAACGCTTGACTCGTGAGTGATCGAGGATTCGGGTGAATCGCGCAACGTACCGCGTACGGCCGTCCACAAGCATTCCTGCGACAAGTTGACTCGGGGGCGGCTTGAGGGGCGAATAGCAAATAGCGAGTAGTCGCTATTCGCTATTCGCGACTCCCTATTGGCTGGCGGTATTCGCCGGCGGTCAGTCGAACAGGCTCGAGACCGACTCTTCGGCCGCCGTGCGGGCGATCGCCTCGCCGATCAGGGTCGCGATCGACAGCACCCGGATATTGGCGGCGACCCGCACCGCCTCGGTGGGCTGGATCGAATCGGTGATGACCAGCTCCTTGAGGCGGGAGGCGGTGATCCGCGCGACCGCGCCGCCCGACAGCACCCCGTGGGTGATATAGGCGGAGACGTCGGTCGCGCCCTGCTCGAGCAGCGCATCGGCGGCATTCACCAGGGTGCCGCCGGAATCGACGATGTCGTCGACCAGGATGCAGGTGCGGCCCTCGACCTCGCCGATCACGTTCATCACTTCCGAATTCGCCCGCCCGCTCGCGCCGCTTGTCGATGATGGCGAGCGGGGCGTTGATGCGCTTGGCCAGCCCGCGCGCGCGCACCACGCCGCCGACGTCGGGCGACACCACCATCACCTTGGCGACATCGAAACGCTCGCGGATGTCGCGCACCATGACCGGAGAGGCGTAGAGATTGTCGGTCGGAATATCGAAGAAGCCCTGGATCTGGCCGGCGTGGAGATCGAGCGTGAGCACCCGGTCGGCGCCCGCATTGGTGATCAGATTGGCGACCAGCTTGGCCGAGATCGGCGTGCGCGGGCCCGGGCTTGCGGTCCTGCCGGGCATAGCCGAAATACGGCACCACCGCCGTGATGCGCCGCGCCGAGGAGCGCCGCAGCGCATCGATGATGATCAAGCAGCTCCATCAGGTGGTCGTTGGCCGGATACGACGTCGACTGGACCACGAACACGTCGGCGCCGCGCACGTTTTCGAGAATTTCGACGAAGATCTCCATGTCGGCGAAGCGGCGCACGACCGCCTTGGCCAGCGGGATCCGCAGGTGTGCCGCCATGGCTTCGGCAAGGCGCGGATTCGAGTTGCCGGCGACGAGCTTGATCGCTCCGTTCTTGGCCCGCCATTCCGACCTCCTGAGCATTTTCCGGAAAAAGGACCCCGGTTTTCCGTGGAAAATGCGACCGCAACGAAACCAGCGCCGCGGCGGACGCGCTGCCGGGCGTGATATCAAGGAGCCCATGGGAGCTGGCAATACGAGCGAAATCTTTGTCCCGAGACTTTTTCGCGTCCCGGCCGCCAAGCCGGCTCTGACCCGGCGCTGACCGAAAGTCGACGGCCGTTGCGGACCGGATCGGCGAAAACCAGAAGATCGAGCGCAGGATCGCGTCAATCTGAAGCGATCTGCGCTTAGCGGCCGTCGTCCGAAAAGGCCAGCGCGGCGCACCGCCGGCTTCGCCGACCGCGGGGGCCGGTGCGGTGTCGGCGGCGCGGCCATACGCGCGGCCGTGCGAATGCGGGCGATTCCGGCCGAATCGGGCGCGACGTCGTCTCCGGCCGCCACGTTGGGGCCACGCTCGTCCGGGCCGCTCGGCGGCTGCACGTCGGGCGCCGCCAAGAAGGCGACGAGCCGGTCGATGCCGTTCTTGCGCGATCCGGCGCAGCACCTGGTCGTCGGCGGCCGCCCAGGTGCCGCGGCCGGCGCTGCTCGCCGGCTCCTCGCCGGTGATGCGCATGGCCCGCCGCTGGTCGGCGTCGTAGACGTCCCACACCCAGGCGATGACCGTATGCGCGGCGCTTCTCGACCAGCGCCGCCAGGTAGCCGCGAATGCGGTATTGCGCCGGCGCGTCGCGCGAGACCACCGCCATCTGCCGCGCCTCGGCCTCGTCGGTCAGGTCCTGCACGAGCTTGCGGAAAATGCTTTCGGGCGGCCCGTCGATCGACTCGAACGCGACCGTCGGGCCGTGCACCGTCGCGGCCGCGACCGGCGTCTGCGGAGCGGTGGAACAGCCGCCTGCGCACAGGCCGAGCAGGACCACCGCCAGGATGCCGACCCGGGTCCGACGCAACGACTTGAGCGGCACGCCGGCGGCGCGCCTGCACCGGACCATCCCCATCCACACCCCCCGCGGCGCGCAACCCTTCGTGTTGGAACGTGCATCAAGACCAGCGGTATTCGGTTGCTCACGCGCCACAGATTCCGTATCCGCAATTTGCGCCGAGGTCCAGCGCGTAAACGAATCGTTAACCATGCCAACGGGTTAGTGCTTAGGCCAGGACGATCGCATTGACGTGGCGGCCGTAGTCGGGCTCGCCCCGGTGGGTCGTGCGCCGGAAGCTGAAGAAGCGCGCCGGATCCGCATAGGTGCAGCGGGCGAGATCCTCGACGCCCGAAATGCCGGCGCCGGCGAGCCGCGCCGCGATGTAGCCGGCGAGGTCGAACAGCGCGTGGCCGGCCCTGCGCCGAGGGCTGGAAGAAGCGGGCATTGGCCGGGTCGGCGGCGTGAAAGCGATCGACCAGATCGGCGCCGACCTCGTAGTTCGGCTGGCGGATCATCGGACCGAGCGCCGCGACGATGCGCTTGCGCTCGGCGCCCAGGCGCTCCATCGCGGCGATCGTCGCGTCGGTGACGCCCGCGAGCGCGCCGCGCCAGCCCGCATGGGCGGCGCCGATGACGCGCGCCTGCGCGTCGGCGAGCAGCACCGGGCCGCAGTCGGCGGTCGAGACGCCGATCGCGAGCGCCCGGTACGCGCGTCACGATCGCGTCGGCGCGCGGGCGCGCCTCGTGGGTCCAAGGCCGCTCGGCCACGACCACGTCGGCGGAATGGATCTGGTAGGCGGTGAGCAGCGCCTGGGGCGCCACGCCGAGCGCGGCCGCCATGCGGGCGCGGTTCTCGGCCACGTGCTCGCGCGTCGTCGCTCGAGCCGACGCCGCCGTTGAGGCTCGCATAGATGCCGTGCGAGACGCCGCCTTCGCGGGTGAAGAAGGCGTGGCGAATGCCGGGCAGCGCGGCGAGGGATTTCGCTTCCAGAATTCCCGGCGGCATCACACGTCGAATCCCGGCAGCGTCACGAGCTGCGGCGCCGACAGGCCGATCGCCTTGAACATCGTGCCCATGCCGGTCTTGCCGCCGGCCGTGAGCCGGCCGAGCGCGACGTCGACGGCCGCGGCCTTGTCGGGCGGGGCGACTCTCTTCAAATTCGCGGCGCGCTGGTCGATGCCGAGCCGCCGCAGGAACGTCGCCTGATCGATCGGCCCGTGGACGCGGGCGCCGATGCCCTCGGCCGCAAGTGCGAGCGCCTGGAAATCCACATGGGCGGTCAGATCGGCGAGGCCCGGTGCGGCCAGCGGATCTGGACTTGCGCTGCGCGCGCAGCGCCTGGAACGTCTCGCCGATCATGCTCTCGAGATGGCCATAGTCGATGATGAGCGCGGCGCCGCCGCCATGCACGACGCGGCGCGCGACCTCGAGCGTATGCGAATCGGCCCGCCATTCGTAGATCGAGCCGACCTCGGCCATGCGCACCTGCGGCGGCAACGTGAGCTCGAAAAACTTCGACGGTTCCGGGCGACCCCGAAGACGAGATTGCCGTCCTGGTCGACGCGGACGACGCGCTCGTGCCAGCCGTCGGCCTGCTTGATCGCCTGATTGACCGGCAGCGCGTCGAAAAATTCGTTGGCCACGATGATGGCCGGGCCGTCGGGAACATCGGCGAGCGCGTCGTGCCACGCGATCGAGACGTCGATATTGCCGAAGGTCTCTTTCTGGCGGGCCCGCAGCGCCGGGCTGGTCTCGACCAGATGCACGGCGGCGGCCTTGCGAAATTCGGGCATCACGTGGGCGGCGCGCAGCATGTCGAGCATCATGGTGCCGCGACCGGGCCCGAGCTCGACCAGGCGGACCAGGGGCGGCTCGCCCATCTGGTGCCAGACCGCCGCGGCCCACAGCCCGATCAGCTCGCCGAACATCTGGCTGATCTCGGGAGCGGTGGTGAAATCGCCGGTGCGGCCGAGCGGATCGTGGGTGATGTAGTAGCCGTGCGCTGGATGGGAGAGGCACAGGGCCATGAATTCCGACACCGGCATCGGTCCCGCGAGTGCGATCAGCCGGCGGATCTCGGCTTCGAGCGGGGCGGTTTGATCGGCCATCAGGTGCCACCCAACGGTTGGCGCCGCAGCGCGAACGCGACGAAGCCGATGCCTGCGATCAGCAGCGGCACGGAAAGCAGCATCCCCATGGTCATGCCGCCCCACAGAAAGCCGAGCTGGACGTCGGGCTCGCGGAACAGCTCGCAGAACGAGCGCATGACCGCATAGCCGATCGCGAAGGCGCCGATGACGAGTCCGGGCCGCTTCAGGCGCCGGCGCGGACCAGCAGCGTCAGGATGGCGAACAGCACCACGCCCTCCAGCGTCGCCTCGTAGAGCTGGCTCGGATGGCGCGGAAGCTGCCCGGCCTCGCGGCTCGGGAACACCATGGCCCAGGGCACGTCGCTCGGCCGTCCCCACAGCTCGCCGTTCACGAAATTGGCGAGGCGCCCGAAGAACAGGCCGATCGGCCCGACCGCGCAGGTGACGTCGCCGAGCGACAGGATCGAGATGTGGCGTTTGCAGCCCGAACAGGACGACGGCGAGCACGCAGCCGAGGAAGCCGCCGTGGAACGACATGCCGCCCTTCCACACCTGCACGATCTCGAGCGGGTGGGCGATGAAAAACTCGAAATTGTAGAACAGCACGTAGCCGGTGCGTCCGCCCAGGATGATCCCGAGCGTCACCCACAGAATGAAATCGTCGAAGTCGACGACGCTAAAGCGGTGCCGGTCCGCCCCACAGGCGCTCGTTGGCGACGATCGCGCGGGCATAGAGCCAGCCGAGCAGAATGCCGCAGATATAGGCGAGCGCGTACCAGCGGACGGCGAACGGGCCGAAGCTGACCAGCACCGGATCGAACGCGGGAAACGGCAGGACCGAGAGGGGCATGGAATCAATCCCCGGGAGCAGCCATTGCGGTGATGCGGTAAGGCCGCCGTGGCGTCAAGGGAGCGCCGCCATCAGCGTCATTCGGCGCCAAGCGGCGCCTTGCGGTGACGCGCCGGGAGCGCCATTGTTGGGGCCGATGCGTTCACGGCCTGCGGAGAAAACGATGACCCAGACCTCCAACCGGTTCTTCGACGAGATCGCGCGGCTGATGAACGACGCCGCCGGTGTCGCCTCAGGGGTGCGACGAGAGTTCGACACGCTGTTTCGCGCCCAGGCCGAACGCATGCTGCGCGAGCTCGACCTGGTGCAGCGCGAGGAATTCGAGGCCGTCAAGGAGATGGCGCGGCTGGCGCGCGAGGAGAACGAGGCGCTCAAGGCGCGCGTCGCCGCCCTCGAGGCCAAGCTCGCGGGCGCCGGGCCGGCCCCGCCGCCGTCCTAGAAACTATATTATTTTCAAATGCTTGATCTGATCCGCGGCGGGCTGTTCGAGGCCCCGTGGCGGGCCGGCCTGGTTTTCTTGTCAGCGCGCGCCGGCAGGGCTATAAGCCCGCGGTCCGCGGCTCCGACACCCCTGGAGGCACGCCGCGGGCATTCCAGCAGCGCAAAACTCGAAGGATTTCAGCAATGGCGACCGTCAATGACCTGAAGGCGACGGCGCGTCCGCGGGCCGGCAAGGGGGCCGCCCGGGCCGTGCGTCGCGAGGGCCGCGTGCCCGGCGTGATCTATGGCGACAACCAGCCCCCGCTCGCGATCTCGCTCGACTTCGACGAATTGAAGCACCGCATCCACTGCCGGGCCGCTTCCTCACCAGCATCTGCAATGTCGAGGTCGACGGCAAGAAGCATCGCGTGATTCCGCGCGACTTCCAGCTCGATCCGGTGCGCGACAACCCGATCCATGTCGATTTCCTGCGGCTCGGCGAAGGCGCCACCATCCGGGTGCGCATCCCGGTCCACGTGAAGAACGCCGAACAGTCGCCGGGCGTGAAGCGCGGCGGCGCCGTCAACATCGTGACCCACTATGTCGAGGTGGTGTGCTCGGCGGACGCGATCCCCGAGTCGATCGACGTCGACATCAGCGGCCTCGAGATCAACCATTCGAGGCATCTGAGCGACGTGACGCTGCCGCCCAACGTGCGGGCGCTGGTGACGGGCCGATGCCACCCTGGTGACCATCGTGCCGCCGTCCGGCTACGCCGAAGAAATGAAGGCGGCGGCGGAAGCGGCGGCGGCGGCGGCAGCGGCCGCGGCAGCTGCGGCGGCAGCGCCGCCGCCGCCGACGGGTGCGCCGGGCGCAGCCCCGGGCGCGGCTCCGGCCGGCGCCCCGGGGGCGCCGGGTGCGCCCGCGGCCGGCGAAGAAGGCGGAGAAGAAGTAGGCCGCCGCGGAGGCTGACCCATGCGCCTCCTGGTCGGGCTCGGCAATCCGGGCACGCGCACGTCGGCAACCGGCACAATATCGGCTTCATGGTGGTCGAGGAGATCGCCCGCCGCCACGGCATCGGCGCCGTGGCGGCGGCGCTTCCAGGGCGTCGCGACCGAAGGGCCGATCGGAGCCGAGCGCGTGCTGCTGCTGCTGCCGGGCACCTACATGAACGAGTCCGGCCGCGCCGTCGGCGAAGCGGCGCATTTCTACAAGCTCGCGCTCTCGGACATCGTGGTGTTGCACGACGAGATCGACCTGCCGCCCGCCAAGGTGCGGGTGAAGGCGGGCGGCGGCATCGCCGGCCATAACGGGCTGCGCTCGATCACCGCCCATATCGGCAACGACTATCGCCGCGTGCGCATCGGCGTCGGTCATCCGGGCGTCAAGGAGCTGGTGCACGGGCTACGTGCTCGGGATTTCGCCAAGGCGGAGCGCGCCTGGGTCGAGGCGCTCGTGCGACGTCATCGCCGACAATGCCGAGCTGCTGGCGAAAGGCGAGGACGCGACGTTTCCAGAACAAGGTGCATCTCGCCATGCAGGCGAAGGGTTTCCTGGAGCGGAAATCGACCGACGAGTCGGAAGAATAGCGCCACGCAAGAACGGATCAGAGAACCAACATGGGATTCAAGTGCGGCATCGTCGGTCTGCCGAATGTCGGCAAGTCGACGCTCTTCAATGCGCTGACCGCGACCGCGGCCGCGCAGGCGGCGAACTATCCGTTCTGCACCATCGAGCCGAATGTCGGCGAGGTCGCGGTGCCGGATCCGCGCCTCGACGCGCTGGCGAAGCTCGCCAAGTCGGCGCAGATCGTGCCGACGCGGCTGACCTTCGTCGACATCGCCGGGCCTGGTGCGCGGCGCCTCGAAAGGCGAGGGGCTCGGCAACCAGTTCCTCGGCAATATCCGCGAGGTCGACGCCATCGTGCACGTGGTGCGCTGCTTCGAGGACAGCGACGTCACCCATGTGGAGGGCCGGATCGATCCGATCGCCGACATCGAGACGGTCGAGACCGAGCTGATGCTGGCCGACCTCGACAGCCTGGAGCGGCGCGTCGACGCGCTCGAGAAGAAGGCGCGCGGCGGCGACAAGGAAGCGAAGGAGACGCTCGACCTCGTCAATCGCGCGCTCGCGCTGCTGCGCGACGGCAAGCCGGCGCGGCTGATCGAGCGCAAGCCCGAGGAGGAGCGCACTTTCCGCATGCTCGGCCTGCTCACCGCCAAGCCGGTGCTCTATGTCTGCAATGTCGACGAGAGCGCGGCCGCGACCGGCAACGCCTATTCGCGCAAGGTCGAGGAGCGCGCCAAGCAGGAGGGCGCGGCCTGCGTCGTCATCTCGGCCAAGATCGAGGCCGAGATCGCGGTGCTGCCGCCCGAGGAGCGCGCCGACTATCTCGCCGCGATCGGGCTTGTCGGAGCCGGGCCTCGACCGGCTGATCCGCGCCGGCTACGCGCTGCTCGATCTCGTCACCTTCTTCACCGCCGGTCCGAAGGAGGCGCGCGCCTGGACGGTGACGCGCGGCGCGCGCGGCGCCGCAGGCGGCCGGCGTCATCCACACCGACTTCGAGCGCGGCTTCATCCGCGCCGAGACCATCGGCTACGACGACTACGTCAGCGCTCGGCGGCGAAGCCGGCGCGCGCGATGCCGGCAAGCTGCGGCTGGAAGGCAAGGACTACGTCGTCGCCGACGGCGACGTGATGCATTTCCGCTTTGCGACGTAAACCCTCATCGGTCATTGCGAGGTGTGCACCGATCTCGGGTTTACCCGAGATCGGCAATTAAAGATGCGCAAGTCGGGCAGGCCCGACTTGCGTGCACACCGAAGCAATCCCACCACTTCGGCATATCTGGCCCGAGATTGCTTCGCTTCGCTCGCAATGACAATTAGTGCGGCTCGCCCTGGCTGCGGATGGCGCCGAGATGCTCGTTGATGCGGAACACGATCAGCACGAACTCCGCCGCGATGCGGGCGAAGATGATGCCGATGAACGCCATCAGCACGGCGCCGACGATGCTCAAAGCGCCGCTGACCGGGTTTGACGATCATGCGCCATGAAGCCCGCAAATATGCCGTGCAGCCCGGCCAGCACCGCCATCGACGAGCGCCAGCCAGTAGAAGATCTTGATGATCGACGGCGTGATGAAGCGTTCCCACTGGAACAGGTCGCGAAACTCGAACATGCCGCCCTCCTCTCGACCCACGTCCCGAAGGGTCGACTCGTACGTAACTTTCGGTAACCAAACCGTTTACGAAGCGTCAACGAATGGGCACGCCAGGCGGCGAAATGATGTCCGGGCGCGCCCGGCTACCTCCCGGCGACGCAATCGGCGACGATTGACGCGGGCGGGTCGCGCTGGCTACGGATGGCGCACGATCCTCGCTCCGCCGGGTCCGCCGTGCCGAAACTCATTGGGAAGATTTCACCGCCGGCCAGGTCGCCGAATACGGGCCGCAGCACGGTCACCGCGGAGGAGATCAAGGAATTCGCGGCCGAGTTCGATCCGCAACCGATGCATCTCGACGAGGAGGCGGCGCGCGCCACCATGGTCGGCGGGCTGTGCGCGTCGGGCTGGCACAGCTGCGCGATCATGATGCGTATCGATCGCCGACGGGTTCATCCTCGATTCCGTCGTCGATGGGCGCCACCGGCTGCGAGGAGGTCAAGTGGCTCGCGCCGGTGCGGCCGGGCGACCGCCTGCGCGTGCGCATGCGGGTGCTCGACACGCGCGCCTCGCGCAGCCGGCCCGACATGGGCTTCGTCGATGCGCGCTTCGACATGCTCAATGCGGACGGCGTGCGCGTGATGACGCTCGACGCCCCGCCTGATGTTCGGCCGCCGCCCGACCGCGCCGGCCGGCGAGCCGGCCGCGCCATGAGATTCTTCGAGGACATGCGGGTCGGCGAGCGCACCGAGCTCGGCAGCCACACCTTCACGGCCGAGGAGATCAAGGCGTTCGCGCGGCGCTACGATCCGCAGCGGTTCCATGTCGACGAGGAGGCGGCGGCGCGCTCGCATTTCGGCGCGCTGTGCGCATCGGGCTGGCACACCGACCGCGATGTTCATGCGCTATCTTCGTGGCGTTCGAGCGGCAAGAGGCCGACAAGCAGCGCGCGCGCGGCGAGACGCCGGCGAGAGACGGTCCGTCGCCCGGCATCCGCGACCTGCGCTGGCTCAAGCCGGTCTATGCCGGCGACACGATCAGCTTCGCGCGCGAGGTGACGGAGCTGCGCGAGACCACGCAGCCGGCCCGGCTGGGGCCTGATGGTCGCGCTGCAACACCGGCACCAATCAGAACGGCGAGCTGGTGCTCTCGTTCGTCGGCGCCAAGTTCGCCGAGCGGCGCAACATAAGCTGAGTTAGAGTGCGACGCATGACCGTCGATCGCCGCATCGCTCGTCGGTCGATGCCGCGGACGCAGGAAGAGCGCCGCGCGCTCGGCGTCGCCTGCGGCGCGCATGCGCTGCACGACGGCTACACCGACCTCGTCTACGTGATGCTGCCGATCTGGCAGGCGCGAGTTCGGCCTGTCCTATGCGGCGATCGGCATCCTGCGCAGCCTGTTCTCCGGCACGATGGCGGCGCTTCCAGATTCCCGTCCGGGCTGCTGGCCGAAAGGCTCGGCGCCGCGCGCGTGCTGGCGGTCGGCACCGCGCTCGCCGGGTTGCGGCTATCTGCTCGCCGGCGCGAGCGCCGGCCTCGTCATGCTGGCGGCTCGCGCTGGTCGTCGGCGGGCTCGGCGCCAGCACGCAGCATCCGCTCGCCTCCGCGCTGGTCGCGCGCGCGTTCGCCGGCGCGCGCTCGATCAAGGCGCTCGGCACCTACAATTTCGCCGGCGACATCGGCAAGATGACGGTGCCGGCGGCGGCCGCGCTGCTGCTCACCGTGATGCCGTGGCGGCCGACGCGTCGCGGCTGCTCGGCGCCTGCGGCTTTGCGGCCGCGCTCGCCATCGTGGCGCTGATGCCGCGGCAGGCGGGCGACGGCGAGAGGCGGCGACGACATCGGCGGCCGCAGCCGCCGGCGGCGCGCCGCGGCGCGGTTTTCCGCTGCTGCTGTCGATCGGCGTGCATCGACAGCGCGACCCGCATGGCGTTCCTCACCTTCCTGCCGTTCCTGCTCACCGCCAAGGGCGCGAGCGTGCACGGCATCGGGCTCGCGCTCACGCTGGTGTTCGCCGGCGGCGCCTGCGGCAAGCTGGTGTGCGCCTTCGTCGGCGCGCGCATCGGCGTGTTCGCGACCGTGGTGCTGACCGAGGGCCTGACCGCGCTCGGCATCGTCGCGCTGCTGCCGCTCGCCGCTCGAGGCCTGCTACGCGCTGCTGCCGCTGATCGGCGTCGCGCTCAACGGCACCTCGTCGGTGCTCTACGGCTCGGTCCCGGCGCTGGTCGCGCCGGAGCGGCGCGCGCGCGCGTTCGGCATCTTCTACACCGGCACGATCGGGGCGGGCGCGACCGCGCCGATCCTGTACGGCCTGCGTCGGCGACCTCCTCGGGCGTGCCGGCGACGCTCGGTCGCTCGCCGCGATCGTGCTCATCACCGTGCCGCTCGCGTTCGCGCTGCGGCCGGCGCTGGCCGAGGCCGTGGCGGCGCCGTGCCTGACCGCTTCGGAGCGGACCCTCTTGAAATCCGATACAGTTGTTCCGATCGAGCATTGCGCTCCGTCGCGCTCCTCCCCAGATAAGCGGAGCCGCAATACCGGGAAACCGATGGGCGGACAAGTTCAGGGCGAGCCATGGACCTGTTGAAGCTCGTTGCGCTCGACAACGACGACCTCGAGGTCGTCTCGGCCCATGTGCAGGATTCGATCGTCAAGGTCGGCGACATCATGTGGCGGCCGGCCGAGAAGCGGGTGGTCGTCGTGGTCAACCGCTTCGACTGGGAAGAGCGCGCAACGCGGCGCCCCGCAATACCGCCGGCGGCGCGCGGCGCTGCGCTTCGAGCGCGTCAATGCCTTCAAGGCACGCAATGTCGCGGCGTCCGACAAGCACACGCTGCTCAATCTGCTCGCCGTCGAGTTCGCCACGACCGAGGCGCCGGCCGGCCAGGTGACACTGACGTTCTCGGGCGGCGCGGCGCTGCGGCTCGACGTCGAATGCCTGGAAGTGCGAGCTCGCCGATCTCGGCCCGGTGTGGGCGACCGCGGCTTGCCCGGCCCACGTGGACGGGGACGCGGCGGACGACATCCAGACGGCGTGAGAGCCGGGTCCCCATAATCGCGCGCCCGTCATTGCCCGCGAACGCGGGCAATCCAGTATTCGCCGGACCCGCGAATGCGGCACAAGGGTTGCCCCAGCCGTCGGTCGGGGGCTACTGGATCGTCCGCTTGCGCGGACGATGACGAAAAAGACGCGTTGACGCCTGGGATACGATGGCGACCAAGCCGCGATGACGACTACGACACGATGACTGACACAGGGTTGACGCGACGCCTTTGGCGCGCCATTGAGCCCTGACCCAAGGGGTTCGCCATGCCGATCCGCCTCGATACGCGCGACGCCGATTTCGCCAGCGGTTTTCCGCCTTCCTTGCGACCAAGCGCGAGGCCTCGCAGGACGTCGAGCAGGCGGTGCGCGCGATCATCGCCGACGTCGTCGCGCGCGGCGACGAGGCGCTGATCGAGCTCAGCCGGAAATTCGATCGCGTCGACCTCGACGCGGTCGGCCTGCGCGTCGACGCCGCGGAGATCGCGGCGGCCGCGGCCGGCGTGCGATCGCGCCGCGCTCGACGCGCTCAAGCTCGCGCGCGAGCGCATCGAGGCCTATCACCGCCGCCAGCTGCCGCAGGACGAGCGCTTCACCGATCGCGCTCGGCGTCGAGCTCGGCTATCGCTGGACCGCGATCGCGGCGGTCGGGCTCTACGTGCCGGGCGGCACCGCCGCCTATCCGTCCTCGGTGCTGATGAACGCGGTGCCGGCCAAGGTCGCCGGCGTCGCGCGCCTCGTGATGGTGGTGCCGGCGCCGGACGGCAGGCTCAATCCGCTGGTGCTGGCGGCGGCGCAGCTCGCCGGCGTCGACGAGATCTATCGCGTCGGCGGCGCGCAGGCGGTGGCGGCGCTCGCCTACGGCACGGCGACGATCGCGCCCGGTCGACAAGATCGTCGGTCCCGGCAACGCCTATGTGGCGGCGGCCAAGCGCCTGGTGTTCGGCAAGGTCGGCATCGACATGATCGCCGGGCCGTCCGAGGTGCTGATCCTCGCCGACCGCGACGCCAATCCGGACTGGATCGCCGCCGATCTGCTGGCGCAGGCCGAGCACGACGCCGCCGCGCAGTCGATCCTGATCACCGACGACGCCGGCCTGGCCGACGAGGTCGAGGCCGCGGTCGACGGCGCAGCTCGCGACCTTGCCGCGCGCCGACGGTCGCCGGCGCGTCGTGGCGCGATTTCGGCGCCATCATCCTGGTGCGAGAGCCTCGACGAGGCGGTGCCGCTGGTCGACGCGATCGCGCCCGAGCATCTCGAGATCGTCGCGCGCGACGCCGAGCGCGCTCGCGGCGCGGATCCGCAACGCCGGCGCGATCTTCCTCGGCGCCGCATACGCCGGAAGCGATCGGCGACTACGTGGCGGGCTCCAACCACGTGCTGCCGACCGCGCGCTCGGCGCGCTTCTCGTCCGGCCTCGGCGTGCTCGATTTCATGAAGCGCACCTCGATCCTCCGCTGCGGGCCCGACCAGCTCGCCGCGCTCGGGCCGGCCGCGATCGCGCTCGGCGAGGCCGAGGGGCTGCGGCGCCATGCGCGCTCGGTCGCGATCCGGCTCAACCGGCGATGAGCGCGCGGCCTCGCCAGCGAGCGACCAGCGCCTCGTCAAGGTCACGCTCGACGAGAACTCGATCGGCCGCTCCAACCCCGACGTCGAGCACGAGCGCGCGGTCGCGATCTACGATCTGCTCGAGGACAACTCGTTCGCGCCGCGTCGGCCATGACGGCGGGCCGTACTGCCTGCATCTCGCCGTCGCGGGCAACCGGCTGGTGTTCGACGTGCGCGCTCGCCGACGAGCACGCCGGTCGTCGCCCATCATCTGTCGCTGACGCCGCTCCGGCGCATCGTGAAGGACTACTTCATGATCTGCGACAGCTACTACGAGGCGATCCGCACCGCGAGCCCGAGCCAGATCGAGGCGATCGACATGGGCCGGCGCGGGCTGCACAACGAGGGCTCCGAGCTCCTGATGGAGCGGCTCAAGGACAAGATCGACATCGATTTCGACACCGCGCGGCGCCTGTTCACGCTGATCTGCGTGCTGCACTGGAAGGGGTGAGGGCAGGGGATGGCCGCGCCGATCATCGCGCGGCCGCACGCGGTGCTGTTCGCCTGCGGGCTCAACTCCGTGCGCTCGCCGATGGCGGCGGCGCTGTTCCGGCACATGTTCGGCCGCACCGCCTATGTGGGCTCGGCCGGCGTGCGCAAGGGCGAGCTCGATCCGTTCGCGGTCGCCGTGATGGACGAGATCGGCCTCGACATCGCCGAAGCACCGGCCGATGACCTTCGAGGAGCTGGAGGATTGGGAAGGGCTCAATTTCGACCTGATCGTCACGCTGTCGCCGGAGGCGCATCACAAGGCGCTCGAGCTGACCCGCACCATCGCGGCCGAGGTCGAATACTGGCCGACGCCCGACCCGACCGGCGCCGGAGGGCAGCCGCGAGCAGCGGCTCGAGGCCTACCGCGCGGTGCGCGACATGCTGGCGGCGCACATCAAGGAGCGGTTCATGGTTCCGCGACCGGAAACGAATGAAAGACCCGTCGCGGCCCGCATGGCCACCTAAATGGCGGCGGCAGTTGTGAACGCATACGGCTTCCGGTAGGTTCCGCGCCCGATCCCGCAAGGCTGAGCCGACACAGCAGAACGAGAACCGATGATCGGCCGTCCCAAATTCGTTCTCGCGTCCGGCTCGCCGCGCCGGCTCGGCGCTGATCAATCAGGCCGGCATCGAGCCCGATGCGCTGCGCCCGGCCGAGCATCGACGAGACGCCGATCAAGGGCGAGCTGCCGCGCGCCTGCGCCAACCGGCTGGCGCGCGCCAAGGCGGAGGCCGCGCTCGCGAGCGTGCGCACCGACGAGGAGCTCGCGGGCGCCTACATCCTCGCCGCCGACACGGTGGTGGCGGTCGGCCGCCGCATCCTGCCCAAGGCCGAACTGCTCGACGAGGCGGCGCAGTGCCTGCGCCTGCTGTCGGGCCGCAATCATCGCGTCTACACCGCGATCTGCCTGGTGACCCCGAAGGAGGCGTTCCGCCAGCGGCTGGTCGAGACGCGGGTGCGCTTCAAGCGGCTCTCGGAGCAGGACATCGAGGCCTATCTCGCGTCCGGCGAATGGCGCGGCAAGGCCGGCGGCTACGCGATGCAGGGGCTCGCCGGCACCTTCGTGGTCAAGATGGTCGGCTCCTACACCAACGTGGTCGGCCTGCCGCTGTACGAGACCGTCGCGCTGCTCTCGGGCGAGGGCTATCCGATCCATTTCGGCTGGCTGAACGCGGGGTAGGGGGCGCGCCTCTCCTTCGTCATTGGGCCGGGACGCATACGCGAGCCGTGCACTCCAATAATCTCAGTCGTCATTGCCCGCGAAAGCGGGCAATCTAGTATTCACCGACATGTGGAATGGGCGCTGAGTTTCCATTGCACCGACACGGCTTACTGGATTGCCCGCTTTCGCGGGCAATGACGGCGGAGAGGTCAGCGCGGGTGCGATCACCATGAACATCGCGCTGTGGCTTCGTGCGCGCCGGGCTGGCGCATCCCGACCGTCCGGCGGTCGGCCACGGCGAGCCGCGTTCTGCGGACCTACGGCGAGTTCGCCGGCCGCGCGGCGCGGCTCGCCGGCGCGCTGCGCGGCGCGCTGCGGTCTGGCGCCGGGCGACCGCGTCGCGATCGCGGCGAAGAACTCGCCGGATTATCTCGACGTGCTCTACGGCATCTGGCATGCCGGCCTCGCCGCGGTGCCGGCGAACGCCAAGCTGCACGGCGCCGAGCTCGGCTACATCCTGGAGCATTCCGGCGCGCGCGTGTGCTTCGCCTCGGCCGAGGTCGCCGGCGACGATCGCGCCGCACGCGCCGCGCGAGCCTCGAGCGGCTGATCGCGATCGGCAGCGCACGACCATGCGACCTTGTTCTCCGCCGATCCGATCGCGGTCGAGCGGCGCGCGCCGCGACGATCTCGCCTGGCTGTTCTACACCTCCGGCACCACCGGCCGGCCGAAGGGCGCGATGCTGACCCACCGCGTGCTCGCACGCGTGAGCCACGCCTATGCGGCCGAGGTCGACGCGGTCGCGCCGGGCGACGCGATCCTGCACGCGGCGCCGATGAGCCACGGCTCCGGCCTCTACATCATGGCGCATGTGATGCGGCTCGGCGTCAACGTGGTGCCGGAGTCGGGCGCCTTCGAGCCGGACGAGATCTTCCGCCTGCTCGGCGCGTGGCCGCGCGTGTCGATGTTCGCGGCGCCCACCATGGTCAAGCGCCTGGTCGAGCACGGCGGCGACTGCGATCCCGACAATATCCGCACCATCGATCTGGGGCGGCGCGCCGATGTATGTCGAGGACGCGCTGCGCGGCGCTCGACCGCTTCGGTCCGCGGCTCGCGCAGATCTACGGCCAGGGCGAAAGCCCGATGACGATCACGACCTTGTCGCGCCAGGACATCGCCGACCGCGACCATCCGCGCTGGCTCGAGCGGCTCGCCTCCGCCGGGCCGGCCGTTCGCCTGCGTCGAGGTGATGGTGGCGGACCCGACGGACCGGTCGCTGCCGCGATGGCGAGACCGGCGAGATCCTCTGCCGCGGCGACGTCGTGATGGCGGGCTACTGGCGCGACGCGGAGGCGAGCGCCGCGACGCTGCGCGGCGGCTGGCTGCACACCGGCGACGTCGGCGCCTTCGACGCCGACGGCTACCTGACGCTGAAGGACCGCTCCAAGGACCTGATCATCTCGGGCGGCTCGAACATCTATCCGCGCGAGGTCGAGGAGGTGCTGCTCAGGCACCGCCAGGTGCGCGAGGTCTCGGTGATCGGCCGGCCCGACCGCGAATGGGGCGAGGTCGTGGTCGCCTATGTGGTCGGCGAGCGCGAGCCCGAGCGAGCTCGACGCGCTCTGCCTCGACCACATCGCCCGCTTCAAGCGGCCGAAGGACTACGTGTTCGTCGACGCGCTGCCGAAGAACAATTACGGCAAGATCCTGAAGACCGAGCTGCGCAAGATGGATGCGGGGCGTGACCAGGGGTAGTCGTCATTGCCCGCGCAAGCGGGCAATCCAGCTACCCACTAACCGGTGGGACGGGCGTTGAGAGTCCACCGCGCCGACACGGATTACTGGATTGCCCGCTTGCGCGGGCAACCTGACAGTGGAGACATGAGCGCGTGTGACACTGTGCGCGTGGCGTGTGTTGCCGACCGCTGGTCAAATCCATAGTCTTGATCACAATCGTACGAAACGACCGGGGCGAATCGTGATCGACCGCCGCCGCTGCCTGCACGCTCCTCGCCGCTTCCGCGCTCGCGCCTGCGCTCGGCGCCTCGCGGGCGCGCGCCCAGACCATCATCTTTCCGACGCGCTTCGTGCGCCTGGTCGTGCCGTTCGCGCCGGCCGGCGGGGCCGACGCGATCGGCCGCATGCATGGCGGGCCGCCTGTCCGACATGTGGGGCCAGCAGGTGGTGGTGGAGAACAAGGGTGGCGCCGGCGGCAATATCGCGGCCGAGGTGGTGGCGCATTCCGAGCCGGACGGCCACACGCTGTTCATGCCCTCGCTCGGTCACGCCATCAACCGTTTCCTGTTTCCGTCGCTCACCTACGATCCGGTCGCCGATTTCGCGCCGATCTCGCTGGTGTGCACCTATCCCAACATCATGGTGGTGCCGATGTCCTCGCCCGCCCGCACGGTGCAGGAATTCATCGCCCACGCCAAGGCCAACCGGGGCCGCATCACCTTCGCGTCGTCGTCGAACGGCACCTCGGTTCATCTCGCGGGCGAATTGTTCAAGCGCATGGCCGGCATCGAGATGACGCACGTTCCCTATCGCGGGGCGGGCCCGGCCTATAACGACGTCATTCCGGGCCGCATCGACGTGATGTTCGCGACCGCGAGCTCGGCCCTGCCGCTGATCGAGGGCGGCAAGCTGCGCGCCCTGGCGCGTGACCGCGCTCAAGCGCCAGCCGTGGGCGCCCGACCTGCCGACCATCTCCGAGTCCGGCCTGCCGGGCTTCGACGTGTCGTCCTGGTACGGCTTGTTCGCGCCGGCCAAGACCCCGCCCGAGATCGTCGCCAAGATCAGCGCCGACGCCGCGACGGTCGTGCGCGAAGCCTCCTTCGTGGAGCGGCTCAACCGGATCGCCACCACGGCGGTCGGCTCCACGCCCGAGGAGCTCGCCCGCCACCTCAAGTCGGAGATGGACAAATGGGGGCCGGTGATCACCGAGGCGCGCATCCGGGTGGACGAGTGATGGAAGTTCTGACTCTCTCCGTCATCCTGAGGAGCGGCCCGAAGGGCCGCGTCTCGAAGGACGACGGCCCGTGCCGCGCCGCTTGCGCGCTTGTTGAGCCTCCTCGGCCGCGCATCCTTCGAGGCTCGCCTTCGGCGAGCTCCTCAGGATGACGGTCGTTCCTGATTGAGGGTTGCCGGACTGGCACCGACGCCTTGCCTGCAGGGCTCGCATCGTCGGCGCAAGACGCCTAGATAGACCGCATGTCCGATCCGGCCCCGACACAAAAACCCTGCCCGATTTGCGGCAAGCCGGCCGATCCGCAGCGGCGGCCGTTCTGCTCCAAGCGCTGCGCGGACGTCGACCTGCATCGCTGGCTGTCGGGCCGTTACGCCATCCCGGTGGTCGAAAGCGACGACGATTCCGAGCCGAGCGCGGGCGAGGACGCCGACCGGTAATCATCGTGTTGCGTCCGCGCGCCAGGCGCGCTCATGCGCGCTCCGCCCCGCTGTGTCCGGTTCCGCTTCAGCCTCAACGCACGTGCGCCGGGTGGGTTCGGGTGCGAAACAAGGAGCATGGATCGGCCGCCCGGGAGGGAACCCGGCGGTCATCGTGCGGAGCTGAAAGAAAATAGCCCCGGCCTCGCGGGGGGGGGGGGTGGAGGCCGGGGCTTTGGGTCCGCCGCACGGGGGGTGCTTGGCAGATCACTTACACAACACGTGCGGCCGCGTTCGGTTCCCCACCTTGTGGGAAAAACCGCCGCAAGGCCGGGCGCGACGCCACGCCGTCCGGGACCGGCCCGCTTCCTGGACAGAGCGAAATCGAGCCTCTATAACCCCCGCGCTCTCCTTGATCCTCGCTCTCCGCGAGGTCGGCGCCCAGGTAGCTCAGTTGGTAGAGCACGT
>CAWBRI010000023.1:0-23115 GCA_963791155.1 uncultured Pseudomonadota bacterium | reverse complement strand
TCCCGCAGCTCTCCTCGTCGTGCTTGCCATCGTGCTGGGTGTGCTCGTTGCCATGTCGGCGTTCGGGGTCGCCCGGGTCGAGGCCGCGCATCCGCCCGCCGGGCGCTTCATCGAGCGTCGAGGGCGCGCGGCTGCACGTGGCGGAGCTCGGCTTGCGCGGCACGCCCGGCGCCGAACCCGCCATTGTCCTGGTCCACGGCGCGAGCGGCAATATGGAAGACATGCGGCTGGCGCTCGGCGAGAAGCTCGCGGCGTCGCACCGCGTGATCCTGATCGATCGCCCGGGCCACGGGTGGAGTTCGCGGCCGGACGGCGACACCTATGCGTCGCCGGCACGCCAGGCGGCGCTCGTCGCGCAGGCGCTCGACGGTCTCGGCGTCGAGGCGCGCGATCCTGGTGCGGCCATTCCTGGGGCGGCGCCTTCTGTGACCGCCTATGCGCTGTCGTTTCCCGAGCGCACCGCCGGTCTGGTGCTGCTCTCCGCCGTGACCCATCCGTGGGTCGCGGATCCCGGCGGCCAGACAGACCTGGCGTCGTTGCCCGGCGTCGGCCAACTGTTTGTGCGCACGCTCGTCTGTCCGTTGGGATATTTCATGGCCGGCGGTGTCTCGCGCAACGTGTTCGAGCCCCAGGCGGTGCCGCAGGACTATGTGCGCCGGGCCGCCATCCGGCTGGTGCTCCGGCCGAAGACATTCTTTGCCAATGCGCGCGACCTGGCGCTGCTGAAGGATTTCATCGTCGCCCAGGTGCCGCGCTACGCCGATCTGCACTTGCCGATCGTCATCATCACCGGCGACCGCGACACCATGGTGTCGCCGACAATCAATGCCTGCGCGCTCGCCGCAACGTTGCCGCGTGCAAAACTGGTTTTTCTCCATGGCGTCGGACATATGTCTCCTCGCATCAACGCTGCGCCCGAAACGGTGATCGCCGCCATCGACGAGCTTGCGCCGACGGGCGTTGCGGAACGGCGCGGTGGCGCGCAGGCGGCATAGCCCGTGGGCGCTACGCGCCTCTGAGCTTCGGCATGTCGATGAACCGCCACGGATCCGGCATGTCGCCGCACGGCACCTCGATCAGCGTGGGCTCGTTCGAGGCGAGCGCCTGGTCGCCAGCGCCGAGCGGAACCCGTCGGGTTCGCGCCGGATGGCCGACGTCCCGAAGCCGTCACCGAGCCGCACGAAATCCGGGTTGGCGAGATCGCGTCCCGATCACCCGGTTGCCGTGGATCCTGCGCTGCATGCGTCGGACATTGCCGTAGGCGCCGTGGTTGAACACCACCGTCACGAGCGGGATGCGGTGACGGACCGCGGTCGACGAGTTCCTGCACGTTGAACATGAACCCGCCGTCACCATTGAGCGAGACCACCGGCACGTCGCCGAGCGCGTGCTTGACGCCAAGCGCGGTGGCGACTCCCCAGCCGAGCGTGCCCTGATAGCCGGAGTCACGAAGCTGCGGGAGCCGCGCGCCTCGTAGGCGGTACCCGCCGCATAGCCGATCTGCGTGAGCTCGTCGACCAGCACGCCATTGTCGGGCAGCACGTCGCGGAGCGCTCGAGATACGTGCCCGAGGTTGATGCCGAGCACGCGAGAAGTCGGCGGCGACGTGCTCGTTAAGGGCGCGGCTCGCCGACACGACCCCGGCGTCCCTCGGGGTGGAGATGCGCGCAGATGATGGTCGAGGCGCCGCAGCACCGCGGCGGCATCGCCGACGAGGCCAGTGACCGGAGTACGGACGCGATCGAACTCGGCTCGGGATCGATGTCGATCTTGATGATCGTCAGCTTGTCGTCGTGCCCAGGCCGACGGTGGCAGGAGCCGCGTGCCGACCGCCAGCACCACGTCGGCCTTGGCCCACAGCGCGTGCCCGCCGGTCAGCACGTGGCCAGCGCATGGCGATGTCGAGCACGCCCTTGCCGCGGCGATAGCCGACGACCGGCGCGCTCGAGACGCTCGGCGAGCGCGCGCACCTCCGCGGCTGCGTCGAGAGCGCCGCCGCCGACGAAGATCACCGGGCACTCGGCCTTCGCGAGCAGGCCGCGGCACGCGCGATCGCGTCCTCGTCGAGCGCGCGCGCGCTCCGGCGGCAGCGGGCCGCCAGCGCGATATCAGCCTCGGCGCCGAGTATATCCGGCGGCATCTCGAGCCCGACCGGGCGCTGGCGTCCGGCTGCAGCTCCTGGAACGCCTTGGCGCCAGGCCGGTGGCGGCCTGCGGGCGTCTCGACGCGGTCGGCCCATTTGGTCAGCGTGCGCAGGATGGCGGTCTGGTCGGGATCTCGTGCAGGAAGCCGAGGCCCTTGCCGATCGAGCGGCTCGGGATCTGGCCGATCAGCGCGAGCACCTGGGCGCCGGTCGAATAGGCGGTGGCGAGCGCCGCGCTGCTGTTGAGGAAGCCCGGGCCCGGCACGACCGAAGAGGCCGGCGGGCCGCCCGGTCGCGAGCGAGGCGCCGAGCGCCATGTAGGCCGCGCCCTGCTCGTGGCGCGTATGCACGACCGGATCGCATCGCCGGCGTCGAACAGGGCATTGAACAGATGATCGCTCTGCACCCCCGGCAGGCAATACAGGGCGACACGCCATGCGCGAGGAGAGACCTCACGACCGCGTCGCCTCCGCTCATCAGCGGCATGTGGGTCTCCAGTTCGGTCGGCGCGAATCGGAACGGCCGCGGCAGCGGCGCGAACCAGCGTCGAAGATCTGCGGCCTCGCCCGACGCCTCCAGGTCGAGCAGCGTCGCGTTCGCCGCCTCCATCAGGCGCGGCTCGTTCTTCTTGACGCCGAAGCCGGCGGTGCGCGGCAGCTCGTAGCCGGCGAGCAGCGTGATAATCCTGCGGCGCGCCGCTGCGCTGCGCGAAGGCGAGCAGCAGCAATTCGTCGGCCAGGAAGCCCTCGACGCGCCGCTCGCGCAGCGCATCGAACGCCGCCTGATAGTCGTCGACGAACACGATCTCCATGGTCGGCACCGCGGCCTTGAGCTCGGCGTCGACGCTCGCCGACTTCACCAGCGCGAGCTTCTGCCGGCGAGCTGCGCCGACCGCGGTGAGGCCGCTGTCGCGCCGCACCAGCACTTTGTGCGGCGAGACGAAATAGGCGAGGCTGAAATCGATGTCGCGCGCGCGTCCGGCCGAGCGGGTCATCCCGGCGGCGACGAGGTCGACCCGGTCCTGCTGCAGCGCCGGCAGCCGCTCGGCGTTGATGATCGGAGATCTTCATCGATCCGACGCCGAGCCGTGTCGCCACCTCGGCGGCGAGATCGACGTCGTAGCCGACCACGCCGTGCTCGCCCTCGCGGAAGCTGAACGGCGGCGAGGTCGTCGGTGACGCCGACCAGCAGGCGCCCGCGCGCCCTGATGTCGTCGAGCTTGTCGGCCGCGGCGTTCGCGACGAGCATCAGCAGACAGGCGCCGGCGAGCGCGAGGCCACGGACGGCCGAGCGAACGGAGTCCATGGTCGACGACCCCGTCCGGCGCATCACTTCGCCGCCGGGAGGAACTGCTCGGTGACGAGCGTGCGCATGTCGGGCTCCTGCGGCAGCATGCCCATCTCGACGAAGGAGCGCGACAGCACCGCCAGCGCCTTCGGATCGAACCGGCCGGTGCGGTTGAACATGCCGATCAGCTCGTCGTAGTCGCGCGTCGCGCACGCGCCTGCGACACGTCGGCGGTGCGGCGCACGATCTCGATCGTCTCGGTCGCGATGGGCGTGCATATAGGCGATGGTGTCGAACCAGCCGGCGAGGAAGGCGCGCACCGCGTCCGGGTTCTTCTCCGCGAACTCCCTTGCGGGCATAGAGCACGTAGATGTGGAACATCTTGAGCCGATCGCCGAACTGCACGAGCACGCGGCCGCTGCCGTCCTCCTCCAGCCGGTAGCCGGCATTGGCCTCGACCACCATGCCGTCGATCTGGCGCGTCTTCAGCGCCGCGATCTGCGCCGCCGTGGTGCCGAGCGGCGCGACCTTGATGCCGTCCGGCCCCCAGCCCTGCTGGCGCGACAGCTCCTGCGCCAGCCAGTCGGTGAGCGAGCCCTTGCTCGACACGCTGATCGGTCTTGCCCTTGAGGTCGTCGGCGGTCTTGATCGGGCCGTCCTTGAGCACGGCGAGCACGACCGAGTAGGGCGCGTCCGCCATCGCGGCGACGCCGATCTCGGGCGCGCCCTTGACGATGAAGGCGAGCTCCGGTCCCGAGCCGATGCGCGATGTCGATCGAACCCGCCGTCGATCGCCTGCTGCACCCGCGGGCCGCCGCCGAAGCTGATCACCTCGACGTCGATGCCGTGCTGGCGGAAGATGCCGGCCTCGATGCCGACCTGCAGCGGCACGAACTGGAACGTGCCGGCCTGCGGCTGGCCGACCCGCACCTTGGTCTGCGCCTGCGGCGGCCGGGCGCATACGCCGCGGCAAGGCAGAGAAGCCGCAGCCAGGCCTGTGGTGGTTCGCAGTGACATCGTATCCTCCCGTCTGGCGCCGCGGAGTCTTGCGGTCTTGTTGATAGATATTAGAGCACGTTGCGGCGGCCTGGATACGGGCTCGAATCTGGCGCGCCGCCGGGAGGCGGGATGGCACGAAGAAGCCGCGCTGGTGACGGGGGCGTCCTACGGGGTGGGGGCCGCGACCGCGCTCGCGCTCGCGCGCGCGGGATACGATGTCGCCGTCTCGGCCACGCGCAGCGAGAACCTGCGCGCAACCCTCGCCCGGCTCGCCGCCACGGATGCGCGCGCGCTGCCGCTCGTCCTCGACGTGCGCTCGCAACGACAGCATCGACCGCGCTGTCGACGACGCCCTGGCGGCCCTCGGGCTCTCGACGTCCTGGTGAACAATGCGGGCGTCAACCTGCGGCGGCGCGCGGCCGACGTCACGGCGGCGGAATGGGACGCGGTGATCGACACCAACTTGACCGGCGCGTTCTTTCTCACCCAGCGGGCCGGCCGGCATTGGATTGCGGGCGGGCGGCCCGGCTGCGTCGTCAATATCGCGTCGGCGCACGGGCTGGTGGGCGCTTCCGAACGCTCGACCTACGGTATCTCCAAGGCGGCGATCATCCACATGACCCAAATGCTGGCGATCGAATGGGCCGAGCATGCGATCCGCGTCAACGCGATCGCGCCCGGACGGATGCAGACCGACTCGCCGTCGCGCCCGGGACGGGGTCCGATCCCGCCTATATGGCGGCGATGCTCGCACGCATCCCGCTGCATCGGCTCACCACGTCGGAGGAAGTCGCCGCAGCGGTGTGCTGGCTCGCGAGCCCGGAGGCGGCCTCGATCACCGGGCATACGCTGGTGATGGACGGCGGGCTGACGGCGGCGTAAGGCGCAAATCGCCTCTCACAACGTGCCGGACACGGCCTGCGAATGGCTACGTCGGCGGGCCTTCGTTCCGAACGACCGCGACGCAGGTGATGTCGTCGGACTGGGGTGCGCCCTTGGCGAACTCCGTCCACGCGCTTGATGACGTGCTCCACCACGCTGCGCGCCGGATGGCCGCGCATCTCGAGAATCGCCTGCTCGAGACGCTCCATGCCGAACTGGGCGGATTGCGAGTTCTCGGCCTCGGTCACGCCATCGGTGTAGAGCAACAGCATGTCGCCGGGCGCGAGCGCGATCGATCGCGGCACGTAGCTGATGTCGTCGATGATCCCCGAGCGGAGGACCGCAGTTGCGCAGGGGTTCGAATGTGCTCTCGCCCCGGCGGAGCACCAGGGGCGGATTGTGACCGCAGTTGCAATAGGTCATCGTGCCGGAGGGCACGTCGATCACGCCGCAGAACAGCGTCGTGAACATGTCCTCGCGATTGTTGGCGACCAGCAGCTTGTTGGCCGCGTTGATCTCGGCCTGAAGATCCTGGCCGGAGCGGACCACCAGCCGCATGACCGTTTGCGTGATCGCCATGAACAGCGAGGCCGGAATGCCTTTGCCGCAAACGTCGCCGATCGTGATCACGACCCGGTTCTCGTCCAGCTTGACGATGTCGTACAGATCGCCGCCGACCTCGCGCGCCGGTATCATGTGCGCGAAGATATCGAGCTGGCCTTCGGCGAAGTCGCTCGGCTGCATGCTCGGCAGCATGGCCCGCTGAATGGCTGCGGCGCTCGCCATCTCCGCCTCATGCGCGCGCTTCTGAGCGATCTGCGCGGCCATGATGCGGTCGGCGACGACGAGGCGATAGCCGATCGTGGCGCCGAGCGCGGCGAGCGCGGTCAGCAGAGGCTCGACCAGCGGCAGCGCCAGCGCGTCGCGAAACGCAAACGTCGCGCCCGCGCTCCAGACCGCCGCAATGCCGAGGAAGGTCGAGCGCGGCTCCGTGCGGCCCGAGCGCCAGCGCGGCCGCGACCGCAAGCGCCGCCAGCGCGAACGATGCGATGCCGGTGCCGATGCGGCCGAATTCGGTCAGCGCGTCGCCCCGGATCAGATTGTTCACCGCGGTGGCGTGGACGTACACGCCGGATATCGAGTTGCGGGTGAACGTCTGCCCGGCCGCCGGCGTCGGCAGCGCGCAGCGCTCCGCGCGCGCACCTTCGGGCGCGGTGGCAAAGCGCTTGGAGGTTATCTTGCGGTCCTCGACGTCGAGCACCGTGCCGATCAGCACGACCTTGCCGTCGAAATGGCGGCGGAAGAAGTCCTTGTCGTCCTTCTCGACGCAGGCGCGCAGATCGGCGAGCGAGAAGGTCGGGATGTCGTCGGCGCCGCCCGCGAAGTTGAGCGTGATCGTGTCGGCCACGGCGCCCGCGGTGGCGACCTTCGCGGACGCCGGTGCACCGGTTGCGCGCGCGGCAAGCTCCGCCGCCATCGAGGGGACCGGCTCGCCATCGACCGTGAATGCGAGCGGCATGCGACGGATCACGCCGTCGGGATCGCTCGTACACGTTCAGTGCGCGGATGTTGCGTCCGAACCCGACCGCGGCGCGCTGGCCGGGCGAGGGCAGGACCGGACTTGTCCTGATGCTGGACCTCGCCGAGCACGACCTTGCCGGCGCGCGCGCCGAGCGCGAGCGCACGCAGATAGTCCCGGTCGAAGCCGCGCAGGCGGGCGCCCAGCGTTTCGTCGCCGAACGGCACCGCCGATTGCTCGATCGAGGTCGGGAATACGATGTCGAAACCCACGACCTTGGCGCCGCCGTCGATGATCGCGGTCAGCACCCGGCCGATCTCGGGCGTCCAGGTGACGCTCGGACTGCCTTCGAACGGCGGGGTCCTGAAGGTTTCCTCGTCGAGCGCGACCACGACCGCGGGCGAGGACGCCGGCGCGTGCGCGTCGCCGAAGGCGCGCCAGCGCAGCATGGTCAGCACGTCGATCGAGAAGCCGCGCAACCCGTCGAGTGCGGGCGAGGCGGCGAGGAGACCGGCGGAGAGCGCGATCAGAACGCCTGCTGCTGCCGCGCGCAGGCGAACGGGATCCATGGACGCCCGGCGGCCGGACGGTGCTATTGGAAGCGCAGCAGGCGGCTGACGACCGGCGCCGGGCCGGACTTGGCCTTCGCGTCGATCTGGAACGTCATTTTGTGGTCGCCGATGCTCGCATCATAGATTGCGCCTCGGGCAAGGCTGACGTTGATCTTGGCCAGATCGTAGAAGCCAGCGGCCGCGATGGTGTCGTCGATCTTGAACTCGTGGCGTTCGCCCGGGCGATCGGTTCGCTCGATCAGCAGAGTGCGGTCTTCGCTCGCCAGGACCTTGGGGAGCTGGACCATCGGTGTCCGCGCATAGAGCGTCGGTTGGATGTCCGCACTCTGAAGCCGGAACGCGCTGGCGGCGCTTTTGCTCGCCTGCTGGGAGCTCAGCCGCATCTTGCCGCCATCACAGGGGACCTTGGCGCGGACGATTTGGCCGTCCTGGACATCGCTGCGCTCCACGCCCACCATCACCGTGCCGCCGGTGATGGTCTCGTGCTCGCAGGACTTGAGATAGCTGAGAACGAGGACGTCGCGGGGCTCGAGCTTGATCACCTGGCCGTTGCCGACATAGTCCATGAATTCGACGTCGGCGGTGGCGCTTTTCACATCCTCCACCAGCGCGGTCGGGACCAGGGGTGCGGGAACGCGCGCCGAAACCTGGGTCGCAACGGCGAGGACGGCAGCCACGGTGGCCGCGACGAGCGTTCTGAGCGCCATGAGACGATCTCCATTCCGCTGGAAAGCCTTTTCTCAGCAGCATTTAACATGGCGAGCGAGAACTTGCATAGGGGTCGTCCGGGTCCTGCACCCTTGAGGGCGAGGCATCCGACATCTTCCTAAGCGGCGCGCGCCTCGACCGGCTTGCCGGAACGGCCCTTCAGTCGTGGCACCAAAGACCGGGGTGTCTCTGCGGGTGGCCGCGGCAAGACTACTTCAAGCTGCGTCGGAAATCATCCGTTCGTCCCTGCTCTCATCGGCAAGCGTTCTGCCACACGTCCAACCAAACAGGTCCGCGGGTCATACCCGGTAAGTCTCCGATCGAACATATGTCTTCCCGTCTGCCGCCAGGCGGCGAACCGACCGCAGCCGGATCGGCGCCATCGTACCTTGTTGTGGTTTCGCAGCCCCGATAGTCTGAAGGTCCGCGGCGATGTCGGGCGCGCGCGAGGGCCGGGGGACTTCCATGAAAAAACTCGTCGTCGTTCTGATGCTGGTGTGGCTGCCCACGCTGGCGGCTGCGGCCGAGGGGCTCGACTGGGCCTATCCGGCCACGCCCAAGCCCGAGCCGCTCGATAATGTGGTGCTCAAGCAGATGCCGGGCAGCGAGAAGCAGTACACCCAGGCGCAGATCGACGACGGGTTCAACCCGCCCGACTGGTATCCGGGCGATCATCCGCCGATGCCGCCGATCGTCGCCAACGGCATGAAGCCGGCGGTGCGCGCCTGCGCGCTTTGCCATCTCCCGACCGGCGCCGGCCATCCGGAATCGTCCGGGCTCGCCGGCCTGCCGGCCCCCTACATCATCCGCCAGATGGCGGATTTCAAGAACGGGCGCCGCAAGGGCGCGCGCGCCAGCAACATGATCGCTTTCGCCGCGGCGATCTCCGATGACGACACGCGGGCGGCGGCGGCGTATTTCGCCTCGCTCAAGCCGAGCGTCTGGACCAAGGTGGTGGAGACCGACACGGTACCGCAGACTTTCATCGGTCCGGGCGCCATGCGCTTTGCGGTTCCGGGCGGTGGCAGCGAGCCGATCGGCAACCGCATCATCAACGTGCCGCAGGACGCGGCGCGCGCGGCGAGCCGCGACGCCCGCTCCGGCTTCATCGACCATGTGCCGACCGGCAGCATCAAGCGCGGCGAGGCGCTGGTCACGACCGGCGGCGATGGCAAGACCCTCCCGTGCGGCATCTGCCATGGCCCGACCCTCAAGGGCCTTGCGGAGATTCCTCCGCTGGCGGGGAGCACCGGCATCTATCTGGTGCGCCAGCTCAACGACATGCAGGTCGGCAACCGCACCGGCGACGGCGTCGAACTGATGAAGCAGGTGGTCGCCAAGCTGACCGCCGACGACATGGTGGCGATCGCCGCCTACCTGACGTCGCGCGAGCCGTAGCGCAAGGACCCTTCACCAACCGCGTGGCTCATCGGCGAGCATGCCGGCGAGCGCATTCGCCAACGCCTTCGCGGCGGCGGCATCCAGCGCCTGCAGCGGCGGGCGCGGATCGCCGCAGTCGCGACCCATGCGCGCGCAGCGCCGCCTTGAGGTGCGGCGCGCCGCCCGGCTTCATCGCCTGGCGCAGGCTCGCGACCTCCTCCTGGGCGGCGCGCGCCTCGAACAGCTTGCCGGCCCGACAGGCGTCGTAGAGCCGGCGGATCAGCGTGGGCGCGACGCAGGCCAGCGGCGCCACCAAGCCGGTCGCGCCGATCGCGGCGGCGGAGACCATCAGCTCGTTGCCGGCCAGCAACTGGAAGTCCGGCCGCAGCTTTCGCGCCAGCGTCATCAGCTCGATCATGAACTGCCAGTCGAGGCTCTGGTCGATCAGCCCGGCGAAATTGTCGCAGCCGGCCGATCAGCTTGACCATCAGGTCCGCCGTGACCCTGCTGCCCGCTCATGTCGTCGGGCGCATTGTGGACGAACAGCGGAATTTTCACGGCCGCGCCGATCAGCGCGAAATGCTCCAGCACCATGGCGGGCGGCGGCGTCCAGTAATAGGGCGTGGTGGCGACGATCGCGGCGGCGCCGGCCGCCTCGGCGTGGCGCGCGAGCGCGGCCGCGAGCGCGGTGCCGGCTTCGCTCACATGCGCGATCACCGGCACCTTCGGCGTGCTTGACCGCGAATTCGACCACGGCGCGCTTCTCGGTATCGGGCAGGCTCACCGACTCGGCGGCATGCATGGGCAGCGCCAGCGCGTCGGCGCCGTGCCGCTGATGGAAATCGATCAGCCTGCGCGAGCCGGTCGAAATCGATGCGGTGCGTCGCGACTGAACGGCATCACCGGCGTGTGGACGAGGCCGAGGCTGGAGGGCGGTCATGGCATGTCCTGAAATTCGCGAAACGATCACCAGCCGTGCGGCTCGGTGTCGAGAATGCCGAGCTCCTCGAGCTGGCCGCGGATATAGGCCTGGCGTTCCTTGGTGGCGGTCGGCAGCGGCGGCCGGGTCGGGCCGACGTTGCGGCCCATCATCACCATGCCGCCCTTGAGCGAGGAGGGGTACTGGTCGCGGAACAGAGCCACAGCCACGAGAGCTTGTATTGCAGGTCGCGCGCGCGCTCCCAGTCGCCCGCCATGCAGGCGTCGAAGGTCTGGGCGCACAAATTGGGAGCGATCGAGCCGGCCGCCGAATAGGAGCCGACGCCGCCGAGCGGCACCGAGGGCAGCAGGTACTCGACGCCGGTCAGCATGGCGAAGTCCGGCCGCAGCTTCAGCGCGGCGCGCGAGATCTCCAAGAATTTCTCGCTGTTGAAGCTCGCCTCCTTGACGCCGACGAAATTCGGCAGCCGCTCGATCAGGCGCGACATCAGCTCGCCGGTGATCTCGACGCCCGCCAGATAGCTCGGCGAGTTGTAGGAAATGACCGGCAGGTCGATCGAGGTGCGCGAGCCGCACGAAATAATCGTAGATCGCCTCGCGCGCCGGATTCCAGAAATAGGGCGTGATGGCGAGGATGCCGTCGGCGCCGATCTCCTGGGCGTGGCGCGCGAGCGCGAACGTATCGTCGACCGCGAGCGCGCTGACATGGATGGTGACCGGAACCCGGCCCGCCACGGTCTTGACGGCGGCCTCGGCAAAAAGCTTGCGCTCGGCAATCGTGAGGTTGAGCGATTCCGCCTTGTGGTGCGGCCACGAGATCGCCGGCGCGCCCTTGCGGACATGGAAATCGAGCAGCCGCTCGAAGGTCGGCAGGTCCAGGCTGTAGTCGTCCTTGAGCGGCGTGACGGGGCTTTGCATCACCCCGCGGAATTTGTTCTGCATGTGGTCATCCCGTGAAACGGCGCCGGGCCGCACAATGACCACACGCGGGCCGCCAACACAATGGCCGGTACGGAATGCTTACTCGGCGGCGATCGCCGGGCTGAAGGCCGGCTCGGCCGTGGCAGCGGATTGCCGCGCGCAAGAGGCGCCGCCGAGCACGCAGAACTTCGCGCAATGCGGATGGTTGAGCGGCACGGCGCGCGCGGCTTCCGCGAGCGTCGCGCCCATCTCGAACGCCGGATCGTAGGGGATCAGCGTGCAGGACAGAACCGCCGGCCGCTCGGCGCCCTTGCGCCGCACCACCATGCGCGAGGACGCGCACATCACCGTGCTCGGGCGACTTGCCGAGAATGTCCCAGCAGGCCGTCGTGATCTCCGGCACGTCGACGCGCGCGTCCATCTCGGGAAACAGCACGAGCGCGCCCGGATCGTCGGCGTCGACCGCAATCGCGTGCTCGGCGAACAGTCGCGCATAGCCGGCGCGCTCGGCCGCCTCGTCCTCGCCCCACATGGTGCGGCCGGCGACCGCCACGTTGAAGCCGTGTCGCGCCAGCCAGACAAGGCCGTCGCGGCGTCGGCGCGAACGTGCCGGGGCCGCGCTCGTCCTCGTGGCGCTCCGCGGTGAAGTGATCGAGCGACACCCGGATGACCAGCCGGTCGCCATGGCGCCGGTGCAGGTCGATGAGCTTTTTCGTGTGGCGCTGCATCGGCCGCATCGCGTTGGTGAGCACCAGCGTCCGGAAGCCGCGCGCAAGGCATTCGTCCAGCATCTCGAACATGTGCGGATTCATGAACGGCTCGCCGCCGGTAAACCCGATCTCGCTGCGTGCCCCAGAGATCGCGCGCGATCTCGTCGAGATAGGGCCGGATGTCGGCGACCGTCAGATAGGCGAGCCGGTCGTTGCGCGGGCTCGACTCGATGTAGCAGTTGCGGCACGTGATGTTGCACAGCGTGCCGGTGTTGAACCACAGCGTGTCGAGGCCGCTTGAGGGCGACGCTGGCGCGCGGCTCGCCGCTGGCGGTGCGCAGCGGGTCCTTGAACTTGGCGGCGTCGAGCGGCGGAGCGTTGCGGCGCTCGTTCGACGGCCACAAATGCCGCAGCGCCGCGCGTTGTCGACGCCGCCGCGGCGCATGGCCGGCCGGCGCCCACAGCACCGAGCCCGGCGCGATCGCGACCCCGCTTTCGCGCGATCTCGCGATAGGGCAGCACGTCGCAGCTCGGCCACAGCCCGCTCGCGAGTGCCGTCGCGGTAGTCGGGCGGCAGGCCGGCGCGCGCGCATCGCGGCGGCGGCCGCGGCGTGGTCGTAGGCGAGCGCGCAATGCTCGATCTGCGAGGCCGCCGCTCGCCGGCGTGAGCACGCTGTACCAGACGCGCGGCGTGCCGTCGTGGGCCGGCATGCCGACCACGCCCGGCATTGTGCCAGAGCCGGCCGTCGATGGTCTGGCTGAACGGCAGCCCGCAATGGCCGCCGATGATGCCGTCGGTGCCGGCCAATCGAGCTCGCGCCGCTTGATCGCGGCGGCGGTCGAGGCGAACACGAACTGGTTGATCCGGCTCGCGCTGCCGTGGACGACCGCGAGTCGCCGCCCGCCGATGCGCAGATCGATGCGGCGCGGCAGGCCGGCGAGCCAAAGGCGCGCGTCGCGGCCGACCCGGGCATCCGCATGGGCGAACCATGCCGACGAGAGGCGCTCGCAGGCGCTGCCGGACGGATAGCCGCAACCGCAATCTGGCGCGCCCTGCGCGAGCTGCTCGTCGCAATTGCCCATGACGACGTGGATGCCGGAGCGCCGCACCAGCGCGATGGTGGCGACCGGATCGCCGCAATAGGCGACGAGATCGCCGGTGCAGATGATGCGGGATGGCGGGATGCCCAGCCGCTCGGCTTGCGCCAGAACGGCGGCCGTCGCCTGCAGATTGCCGTAGGGCCCGCCGAACACCAGGGCAGGTCCGTCGATCGGCAGCAGCGGCGTCTCAGTCATGCCTCACCCGGTTGGCGCGCGCCACGGCGTTCTTGCGGCGCGTCACGTTATGGCATGCTCGCTTTCGGGCGAGAAAATCAACTGTTCGTCAGTCGCATGTGTTCGGTTGCATGCGTTCGCCAGTCGTACGCGGCGAAGTGCCACTCCCACGGCGTCATTGCCCGCGCAAGCGGGCAATCCAGTACTCCTGGGAGTCGATGATGAACAGGGAGCGAACTTTCGAGGCTTGCAGCCTCATTCAGATCCAAATTGGAACGACCTCCTCCCTTCCGTCTCCAGCCCTTGGGTGTACTGGATTGCCCGCTTGCGCGGGCAATGACGCAGTAACAGCGGCGCGGCGCGCTGCCGAGACGCTACGACGCCAGCGAGATGACCGACTTCTCGTATTGCGGCATACCCATGTCGCCGCCCGCGAAGATCTGGTGACGCGCGATCCACTCGAACGATTGCTCGTAGGCTTCCTTGGTGTAGGGCTCGAACACCAGCCGCTCGCCCGGGCCCCAGCGGCGCGTATCCATCATGTCGTGCTAGCGCGTCGGGAATTCGTTCTTGTAGTAATGCGTGTAGAGATCCGGCCGCAGGTCGATGTCGCGCTGGGCGCGCTTGAGCGCGCGGAAGAATTTGCGCAGATCCTCCGGGTCGGGATTGCCGGTGACGATGGTGGCGATCATGAAGGTGGTGTCGATCACCTTGCGGAAGCCGAGCTGCTCGGCGAAGTAATACGGCCCGCTGAACAGGGACGCGGCCGGCACCTTGCGGTCGAGCAAGCAGCTCCATCCGCTTGAACAGCAGGCCGTCGTTGAACGACAGGTTGATCTTGTCGGCCGGCAGATACTGCTCGAGCGCCTGGATCGTGGAATAGTGGCTGCCGGACTGGAAGCCGACCGAGATCGGAACGCCGGCGAGGTCCGCCGGATTCTTCACCGGCGAATTCGGGCGGCACGAAAATGCCGGAGGGCGACACCGAATAGACGTCGGCATAGAGCTTGCCCTTGCCGGTCGAGGCCGCGACGTTGACGGTCCAGTGGCAGGCGCAGCTGATGTCCGACGTGCGGCCCTTCTCGAACGACTGGATAGGCGCCGACCTTGTTGCCCTGGTCGTGGATCTTGCCGTCGGTCTTCTGGACCAGTTCCTGGAAGACGTAGTCGAGGCCTTCGTCCTTGAAGTAGCCCTTCTCCTCGGCGACCCATTCCTGCAGGCGGAAATGCGGCTCGATGACGAACTTGCTCATGGTTCCTCCATTGGTTGCGCGTCTCGTCATGGTCGACCGGTGCGCCGGGACGCTTGCGCGGTCTCAGTCAGCAACAGTCCCGTTCTCGGCGATTCGGCTTGCGTTGCTCGGAGACGCGGCGGGCGCGGATCATCTTGACGTGGTCGTCCATCAGCCGGCGCGCGCCGGCGCGCATCGCGCATCTCGATCAGGGCGGCGAGCTCCTTGTGCACGTCGAGGACGCGGCGCGCCACCTTCGGGGTGAGCGTCGGGTTGCGCGACGGCCACGACACGTTCTGGAGCGAGATGAACTGCACCACCAGCACGCGGTTGTGCGAGGCCTCGGCGATGGCGAGATGGAATTCGCGGCTCGACAGCGTGTAGGCGTCGATGTCGTCGAGCTTGCTCTCGGCGTCGGCGAGCAGCCGCCTGCAGCCGCGCGTGGTCGGCCGGCGTGGCGTGCTCGGCGGCGAGCTCGGCCGCCATGCACTCGACCGCGCGCTGGGCGTCGAGAATCTCGGCCGCGCTCACGCCGGTGAGGTCGAGCTGGACCGCGAGCGCCTCCGCGAACAGCCGCGGATTGCCGCGCGCCACGCGGGCGCCGCCGCCTTTGCCCATGCGGATCTCGACGATGCCGAGCGCCTCGAGGGTGCGCAGCGCGTCGCGCGCCACGATGCGGCTGACGCCGTGGCGGGCCGCGAGGTCCTTCTCGGTGCCGAGGAAGTCCCCGGGCTTGAGCCGCTTGTCGAACAGCGCCTCGCGCACGTCGGCGACGATCTGCGAGGACAGCGAGGCCGAGCGTCCGACCACGATGAAGCCCGAGCGCGCCGCCGACGGCGGCAGCGGCCGAGCGAAGCGACGGCGCGGCATCTTCATGGGTCCGGTTCCCGGGGGCGAACGCGGAGGCGGCGTTGAAAGGTCCTAAAGATAGTATCTTTTGATCTGTGAGGTCAAGCGGGTTTTTTGGCGTTCTCAGGCACCGCCGCGCGTGCAATTCTGCCGCCTTCCTGCGAGCGCATACCGCCAATGCGCACAGTTCACGCGTCATTCGCGCGGGCGCAAGCCCGCGAACCCGGAATCCATAGTCCCGGACTGTGGTTATGATTTCGGGTTCGCCCGCTGCGCGGGCGCCCCGGAATGACGATCTGAGCGGATTGATAAAGACGTGGACCGGGATGGAGTGATGACGATGGGGTGCGTGGTCTGACCGTGGCGGCGGCTCTTTGCGCCGGCGCGGCGGCCGCCGCGGCGCAGGCTTGGCCGGCGCGCCAGATCACGATCGTGGTGCCGGCGGCGCCCGGCGGGGTGACCGACATGCTCGGCCGCGTGCTCGCGCAGCGCCTCACCGAGACGTGGGGCCAGCAGGTGATCGTCGAGAACAAGCCGGGCGCCAACAACCAGATCGCGGCCGAATATGTCGCCAAGTCGGCGCCCGACGGCTACACGCTGTTCGTCGGTCCTGAGGTGACCTTCGTGGTCAATCCGAGCATCTATGGCAAGCTCGCCTACGACCCGGTCAAGGATTTCACGCCGATCACCGGCCTCGTCACCATCAATCACGCGCTCATCGTCAATCCTTCGGTGCCGGCCGCGAGCGTGAAGGAGCTCGTCGATCTCGCCAAACGAGCGGCCCGGGCGAGCTCAACTACGGCACGTTCGGCATCGGATCGAGCGGCCATCTCAACATGGAGATGCTGCAGGGGCTGGCGGGCATAAAATTCGTGCCGGTGCATTACAAGGGCGCGACCCCGGCGCTGACCGACGTCATCGCGGGCCATATCCAGCTGATGTTCATCAGCGTCGGCAGCGCGGTGCCGCAATGGCGCGACCACAAGGTCAGGATCCTGGCGGTCGGCGCCGCCACGCGCCTGGCGGCCTTGCCCGAGATACCGACGGTGGCCGAGAGCGGTCTGCCGGGCTTCGAGGCGGTGTCCTGGTTCGGGCTGTTCGGTCCGGCCGGGCTTGCGCCCGACGTCGTCGCCAAGCTCAACGCCGAGGTGCGCCGCGTGTTTGCGGATGCGGAATTCCGCAAGACGTTTCTGGCGCCGCAATTCTTCGAGTTCGCTCGCGCGGCTCGCCCGAGGACCTCGCGGCGTATCTCGAGTCGGAAGCGAAGAAATGGGGCAAGGTGATCCGCGACGCCAAGATCAAGGTCGAGTGAGGCATCAGGCGTGAGCCACAAGGACGATCTGCCCGACGACCTCGCGGCCTTCCGCGACAGCTATGTGGCGCTGTTCGGCTCCGCTGTCCGCGCTGCCGGCGGCGCGCTTCGCGCTGTCGGGCGAGGTCGACCCGGAGGCCCTGCGCTGGCTCGAGCGGTTGCGCGCGCACGCGTTCCATTCCGAGGTGTTCGACGTCAAGACGACCAACCTGATCCTGTTCGGCATGCTGCTGGTCGAGCATCATCCGGCCGCGGCCATGCATGCGCTCGCGGCGCGCCGCGCCGGCGCGAGCTGGCCGGAGCTCCACAAGGTGGTGGAGCTCGCCTCGGCAACCGGCGCGCTCGCGCCCGCCAACCAGGGCGGCGCGCTGCTCAAGACGCTGCGCGACCAGGAAGAGGGCGGCGGCGCCTGATCCCCGGCGTCACTGCGTGCGCAAGGACGCAGGAGGAGTTGAAAGACATCGAAACAAGCGCCGAACGAACGGCGAGATTTGACGGGATGCGCGGCGGCGGGCTTCGGGTATCATCCGCAAGGATAAAAAGAGACCGGAGCGCGCCATGATTTCGAACGCCGATCTGCAAGTTGCTGGACATCGAGCATCCGATCGCATTGGGCGGCATGGGATCGGCGACCTCGCCCGAGCTCGTATCGGCGGTGTCGCGGGCAGGGGGCCTCGGCGCTCTGGGTTGCCATTATCAGGACTCCCGAGCAGGTTCGGGAGCGGACCGCCGCCATTCGGCAGCAGACCAACAAGCCGTTCGGTCTCAACTTTCTCCTGTTCGACATGCGGGAGGACAGCTTCGCCGCCGCACTCGAGCTGCGGCCGGCGGTCATGCAGTTCGCCTGGGCGCGCGCCGAGCAGGACCTGAGCGTCTTTTTCGGCCGCGCGCACCAGGCGGGCTGCAAGGTCACCTACATGGCGAGCGCCGTGCCGGAAGCCGTGCGCGCCGCCAAGGCCGGCGCCGACATCATCATCGCGCAGGGCACCGAAGGCGGCGGTCACGTCGGCTGGATGGCGAGCCTGCCGTTGATCCCGATGATCGTGGACGCGGTCGGCCCGATCCCGGTGCTCGCCGCCGGCGGTTTTGCCGACGGACGCGGGCTCGTCGCAGCGCTGGCGCTCGGGGCGGACGGCATTCTGCTCGGCACCCGCTTCCTCGCCACCGACGAATCCCCGCTGCATCCCAATTTCAAGCAGGCGATCGTCGACAGCGACGGCCATGACACGCAGCTGTCGGAGATACCCGACATCGCGTCCGGCCTGGTGTGGCCGGGAGCGATGACGCGATCGCGACGCAATCGCTTCATCGAGCGGTGGGCCGGGCGGGAATGGGCGTTGCGCCAGTCGCGCGTGGCGGCGCTGGAAGGACTCCAGGCGGCGCGCAAGTCCGGCGACGTCGACGAAGGCCCGTTGTCGATGGGACAGGATGCCGGCCTGATTCACGACATCGTGCCCGCCGCCGAGATCGTCGCCCGCATCGCCAGGGAGGCGGAAGAAATCTTGACCCGGAAGCTCTCGGGCCTGGTCGCGCGATGAGATGCAGGCAATGACGCCGGAGGAGCCGCCTCCCTGTCCAGGTTTCTCGGGTCACTCCGCGGCATTGTGGTCTATGGCTCGGACCAACCGGTTTTGGGTATCATATCGTGTTACGGTCGCCCATGTTTGCGAATGGGCAATTTGAGACGTTGGGCGATCGCGAAGGTAGCTTACGGAGGAGACCCGGAATGACAACTTGCGACCGCGTTCGACGTGAGATGCTGGATGCCGCTCATTTGATCGCCGTCGTGGCGGTGCTTGCGGCCGTCAATCCGGTGGCGGCGCAGGAGTGGCCCGCCCGGAACATCTCGGTCATCGTTCCGTTGGGCGCGGGCAGCGCCAGCGACGTGATCGCGCGCGTCGTCATGGATCAGGTGGCAAAGCAGATGGGCGCGACGATCGTCGTCGAAAACCGCCCCGGGGCCGGCGGCACGATCGGCGCCAACATGGTCGCGAAGTCCCCGCCGGACGGCTATACGGTTCTGGTCTACGGCGCGATGGCGAGCGCGAATGCGCTCTACAAGAAGCTGCCCTACGACACGCTGAATGATTTTGTGCCGGTGATCGCCTTGGGTCAGCAACCGCTCGTGGTGGTGACGCCGCCGTCCCGCGGCTGGAAGACGCTGGCCGACCTGATCGCCGCCGCGAAGCAGAAGCCCGGCGCGCTCAATTATTCGACGGCGGGGGTCGGATCGGCGTCGCATTTTGGCGCCGAGCGCATCCGCGCCAGCGCCGGCTTCGAGGCCCAGCACATTCCCTTCAAGGGCGCCGCCGAAGCGGTGACGGAGGTCGTCGCGGGACGCATGGACTTCAGCGTGCAGCTGTTTGCGACGACGCTGTCGCTGCTGCGCGATGGCCAGCTCACCGGGCTCGCGGTCAGCGCCGACAAGCGCGCCTCCGTGATGCCGCAGGTGCCGACGACGATCGAAGCCGGCTTGCCCGCCAACTCGGTGTACCCGTTCTACAGCGCGCTGTTCGTCCCCGCCAACACGCCGCGCGAGATCGTCGACAAGCTCTACCGCGAAACCGCGGCGGCGCTGCGGGCGCCGGCCGTGCAGGCGCAGTTCGCGCAGCTCGGCGTCGAGCCGATGGCGATGAACCAGGAGCAATTCGCCAAGTTCTTCCGGGACGACGTCGCGGCGAACCTCGAGCTGGTGAAGCTCGCCAAGATCCCGACCCAATAGGGCCCGCCGCCGCGCGAGAAGGGGCAGGGTAGTTGGCGCATCGCCCCGCGATTGTGATCTATGCCGGGTTTTTGGCCGTCACTTTCCAGGAGCTCGAATCCATCATGACGCCGTTCGGTCGCTGATACTTGGCAAGTCCGGTCTTGAGCGCAGTCGCAATCTCGTCGTGGCGTTGCTCGGCGAGCTTGCCGGCCTCGCGGTAGACCTCGCCCGCCGGGCCGATCGCGAGCTGGAAGGCGACGGCATCGTCCAGGTCCTTGCCGACGAACACCTGCGCGTCGACCTGCTCGAATTTGATGTCCCGGTAGCCGGCGATTTCGAGCTGCTTGGTCACCACGCCGGTGTTCGGCCATCGAGAACGGCCCTGGTCCGCAGGTCTGCGCGTTGTCGCCGGGCGGCGGCAGATATTGCAGCACGATCTGCTTGGCAAATCCGAGCCACGGATTATCGTTGATGCCGCGCCAGACGATCATCGTCATGATGCCGCCGGGCTTGAGGCTGGCGCGCATGTTGCGCAGGCCGGCCACCGGGTTCTCGAAGAATTGCGTGCCGAAGCGCGAAAAGCAGAAATCGTGTTCGGGCTTGAACGGATAGGTCTGCACGTCCGCTTCCAGGAAGGTGACGTTCGTGAGGCCGGCGGCCTTGGCGTCCTGGCGGCCGTACTGCAAAAAACCCTCGCAACAGTCGATCCCGAGAACCGACCCCGTCGGTCCGACCAGGCGGGCGAGCTGGATGGCGGTGTCGCCGAAGCCGCAACCGGCATCGAGGACCTTGTCGCCCGGTCGCACCGCCAGCGAGGGAAAGACCTTGGCGCTGTGCAGCGTCAATCCATCGACAAGAATGTGGCGCCACCGGACGAATTTCGGGACCAGCACATTGTTCCAGAAATCGACGTATTGGCTCCTGGCGGAATCGGCTTCGGCGGTGCTCATGCAAAACCTCGCGAACTTTCTTGCAGCGACGGTTCCCGGGTGCGCCCTGGAACGGCGTCGACGATAGCAGATGGCGGCGGTCCAGGGATACGCTTTGTGGCGGGCCAGGCGGTCGCCCGCCTACAGCGGCACCATCCCCATCCAGAACATCGTCTTGTCGCCGACGTCGATATCGTAGGTACGCGCGAACGTCAGCTTGCCGTCATTTCCGATCCGGAACACCGACAGGCCGGCGGCTACTGTCTTGACCGAGTCGCCGTCGCGCACGTTCACCGGCAGATTGTGTTGCGCCACCATCAGGCGCCCGCTCGGGTGAATGTGAAAGGTGCGCGGGTGGATCTTTTGCGTCTCGATGTGCTGGATCGGCGTCGGCTCGCCGGTGGTGGGGTTGATCGCGTACACGACGATGCTGTTCTCGCCGCCCTTGAACACCTGCTTGCCCTGATATTCGGTCGTGGCCTCGGCGCGATTGGCGCCGTAGAGGAAACGGCCGTTGGGATGGACGTGGACGGTGCCGGCCGCCTGACGCGCCCTGATGTTGTTCGGTTCGGCCAGCGTCTCGGCGCGGTAGGCGATGTCCGGGTTGATCCGGCCCTTCTCCATCCGATACATGTACATCTTGTTCTGCGTCTCGATCGACACGTACATCCAGGGTTTGGTCGGATGAAAGTCGAGGTGCCGCGGGCCGAATTCCTTGCCTCCGTTGGGCGCGATCGACACTTCGTTCGTCAGCACGCCGTTCTTGTAGTCGAACACCTTCAGCGCGCCCGGGTCCTCCGCCTTGGTGGGGGTGCCTTCGTTGCCGCGGGTGACCAGGATCGCCAGCCGATTGTCGGGCGTCACGCGCACCTGGTGCGCGAAGATGCCGGCGTCGATCGGACCCGGCTGGGTCACCTCCTCGCCCGGCGTGAAGTCCTTGTTGATGCGATAGACGCGCAGCGCGCTCGGATTGTTGAACGCCACCAGGATGTTCTCGGACGGAATGTCCGTGCTGATGTGGATGGGGCGCGTCGGCAGCCGTATCGGGGCGCCGTGCGGCTTGAGCGCGCCGGTCGCGGGATCGATGCGAAACGCGGTGACGTGATGCTCGGTCCCGGCCTTGCCGTAACCGGACGCGCTGCTGCTGGATGCGACATACAGATAACGTCGCGATGCATGCGGCCAGGCATACTGCACGCCCGCCGGCAGCGTGACGGTTTCTCGCTTGATCAGCTGCCGCGCCCGCGACATCGACGTCGTAGTGCGTGAGGTCGGGTCCCACATTTGCGTAGAGCGCGACCCGCCCGACGCCGGCTGGGCGGACGCCATGCGGGGCGCCGCGATGCTGCCGGCGGCGATCGACAAGAAGGTTCTGCGGCTGACCATGATTCCCCCCGTGATTGATTTGCCGTCGATTTGAAAAGCATCCGCGTTATCCCGCGGTGCCGACGGCTGCCGCCATATTATCGGCAGCGCGTCTGTTTTGCCAAGGCGCGGCGACGGCAGTCGTCGGCACGGCGCTGCTGTCTTGCAGGAATGCGGGAATTCCCCGAGTATTCAAGCCGGTTTGAATGTCGTCTGGAGAATTCCGGCTCAGGATGTTGCCCACGAGGCCGGCAGCAGGCCAGAGACTGAGGAGAGCCCGTTGGCCGTTACGCTTCCCTATGACTTCGACACCATCGCGCTGCCCAGGAAGATCCTGGGCGCAATGGTTGGGGGCAGCGCATTGATGGTGCTGTTCGCCCTGGCAATGCTCGTCAAAAATGGGCCGTTGGCCGCCATCCCATTGCTGCTCGCTGCCTTGCTTCTCGCTTGGGTCGCCAGCAAATACATGAAAACCTTTGTTGGATTCGCCAAGGGATCGATCAACCGCGATGCAGTCGTGATTGGTCCGAGCGCGCTCGGCCCGCTGCGCATCCCGAGCCCGGTCGGCACATATCGGCTTGGCCAATTCAAGACCGTCCGCGTGATTTACAGCGGGCCCGTCCCGGGAGGCAGTGGGGGCTATCTTTTCGCGCAAGTCTATCTCATCGGCCGCGAGGGCACGGCTGACGTCTGCGTTGCTTCCGAACGCGACACGACCGCAAAGGCGCTTGCGCCCGAAATCGCAGCGGCCGTGGGGCTTCCGCTCGAGCAGGAAGGTCTGGTGCCGTTCGACCACTAGCCAGACAATGATTGGCCGACGACGCCCGTCTTGGATGGACATCAAGACATCGGCGCCCAAGCAGGGGTCGATCGCCCCCAGGGCATCAGGCGATGGCGAGCCATCAACGCAATGTGCGGGTTGCGATGCGTGTCGGGGCTCGACTCGGCATAAAGTGAAACCCGCTCCGTCACGCGACGGAGCGGGTCATGAGGGCCGGTGATCGGCCGGCCGCGGGCTTTCAGTAGCCGCGGCTCCAGTAGTAGCAATAACGTTCGATGTTCATGGGCAGGTAGTCATTATACCCGCCCCACTTCTCGTATTTCGGCAGCTTGATCTCCTTCATCGCCTGATCGGCGCACTTGCCCTCGTCGGCCGCCTTCTTCACCGCCGCCGAGAGGTCCTGCATGTAGCCGAGCAGGTCCTGCACGTCCTGCTTGGTACCGAACCGCCCGCCCGCGTAGGGATGACCCGTGAGCATGCGGTCCCAGTCCATCGCCAGCACCTTTTTCAGCCCGGCCTCCCAATCGACCACCGAGGCGGTGTCGGGCAGGTTGCGGAACAGGACGGTCTGGATCGGGACGAAGTCGACCGTGAAGATGAGCTTTTCC
>CAWBRI010000022.1:0-54667 GCA_963791155.1 uncultured Pseudomonadota bacterium | reverse complement strand
GGTCGGAGCCGGCTCCAGGCTACGTCCGCAGGGCGTGCGCGAGGGCCCGCTTGAGGCATGTGGCGCCGGGATCCTGCGAGCAATTCAGCAGCCCCATGAGGGTGATCCATTCCTCGTCCGACGCTTCCGACGCGTAGCGCCGCACCGTTCCCGCCACATAGGCCGGAAGTTCGAGACCCTCCGCTTCGGCCTGCTGCCGGATCGACGCCAGCATCGGCAGGTCGTCGAGACCCAGAATGGCCTCGGTGGCGGCGGTTTCATCGCCGAGTGCAGCCAGTATGTCGCCGAGCAGCATCGCGGTCAGCCCTTAGAGCAAGATCGCTTCAAATTGAAGCGCTCTTGCTCTCATCTTCTTGTCTTTGCGCATGATCTTGTCCGAAAAGTCTGTCAACTTTTCGGGATCATGCGCTAATGCACGCGCAGCGCATCCGCGCCGGCGAGCTCGATCCCCTCGAGTAGCGCGGCCGATACCAGCCGTGCGATGTATTGCGCATGGGCCCGGCGCCGCACGCTCTCGCGCAGATAGTCCGCAATGCGGTCGGCGACCAGCTCGTAGGGCAACGTCCGGCCCTCGTGCCGGCGATCGAGCCGGATGATATGGAAACCGTAGCGCGTCGCCACCGGCTCGGCGCTCATCTGACCGGGAGCGAGCGCGGTGAGCTCCTGCTCGAACTCCGGCGTGGTCTGCCCGGTCGTGATCTGCCCGAGATTGCCGCCCTGCGCGGCCGAGGTGCAGCGCGAATGCGCGCGCGCGAGATCGCCGAACCGTTCCGGTCGCGAGCGCAGCTCGGCCAGCACCGACGCGGCATCGGCGCGCGCCGCCGCAAAGGCGTCCCGGTCCGCCGGCGCCGCCGCGAACAGGATATGGGCCGCCTCGTAGATGTCGGGCGATCGAAAGCGCGCCTGGTTGCGGGCGTAATAGCGGCGGCAGGTTTCATCGTCCGGCTCGGGCACCACGACCTCGCGCTCGATCAATGCGCGGATCGTCCCTTCCTCGTCGGTCTCGCGCCGGCCCTCGCCGTCGCTGGCGGGCCGCGGCTCGACCGCCAGCCGCCGCGCTTCCTGCAGCAGAAGCTCGCGAATGACCAGCGCGCGCGCGGCCTGCTGCCAGGCGGCGATCGGCTTCTCGGCCGGATGATGCTGCATTTCGCGCACGATGGCGTCGCGCGCGACCGTCACGCCGTTGACGCGGACCGCTATCGGCTTGCCGGCCGGAATATTGGTGTGAACCGCGCACGACATGGTGGTCACTCCGCCGGCACGGCGCGCGGCGCCGGTCGTGGACGCATCGGCTGCCCGAGCCGAACCGGCTGCCCCTGCCGCGTGCGCACCACCTGATAGCCGCGGCGGCCGAGATACCAGACCGGCGCGCTCCAGACATGCACCAGGCGGGTGAACGGGAAGACCAGGAAGATGGTCATGCCGAGGAAGAGATGCAGCTTGAAGAGCGGATGCGCGTCGACAATCAGCGCCGAGACGCCGGGCTGAAGCGTGAGGATGCCCTGCGCCCAGGTCATGAACTTCACCATCTCGTGGCCGTCGAGATGACCGAGCGAGACGCCGATGGTCAGCAGGCCGAGGGTGAGCTGCGCATAGAGCAGCAGCAGGATCGCGATATCGCCGAACGACGACGTCGTGCGGATGCGCGCGTCGAACAGCCGGCGATGCACCAGCAGCGTGATGCCGACGAAGCAGAACACGCCCGCGACGCCGCCGACGATGATCGCCAGCCACTGCTTGAACGTGTGCGAGATGCCGAGGGTGTCGAAGACCCAGATCGGCGTCAGCAGCCCGACCAGGTGGCCGAGGAAGATGACCAGGATGCCGACATGGAACAGGTTCGAGCCCCACGTCAGCTGCCGCCGGCGCAGCAGCTGGCTCGAGCCGCTGCGCCAAGTGTACTGCTCGCGGTCGAAGCGGACCAGGCTGCCGAGCAGGAAGACGGTCAGGCAGAGATAGGGATACCAGCCGAACACGATGTAGGTGATCATTTCGCGCATGATCGTTTCCTCAATGGCGCGGCAGGACAGATCGGGAGATTGGCAAATCCGGCGCGGGGCGCATGGCCCCGCGGACATGGGCGATCAGCCCGTCCTTGCAGCTCGTCGGCGCCAGGTCCGAACTTGACCGGCTCGTCCTCCCAGGCGGCATCGAGCGCCGCGAGGTCGAGGGGATCGGGATCGGGCAATGCGAGCAGCGCGGAGACCTCCTCGCCTTTCGGCTTGACCGAGGACAGCGCGATCAGCGCCCGGAACACCGCCTCGTAGGGCGACGCGCGCTTGCGCAGCCGTTCGGCCATGGCCGCCAGGATATGCGCCGGCTGTGCCAGCATATCGCACGCTTCCGCCTGCGGCAGTGTGGCGAGGAATTCCAGGAACAGCGGGATGAAATCCGGAAGCTCGTTCTTCACCGCCGAGAGGCCGCGCGCCTCGTACATGGCCAAAAGATCGACCATCGCCTGGCCGCGGTCGCGGCTTTCGCCGTGCACATGCTCGAACAGGTGGAGCGAGAGCGAGCGCGTCCGGTCGAACAGCAGGACATATCGCTCCTGCAGATCGTAGAGATCGCCGCCCGCGATGTCCGTCAGCAGGCCATCGAGCTGCCGTCGCGTCGCCGTCGGCACCAGCCCTTCCGTTTCGATCACCCTGCGCAATTCGTCGGCGGCCTGCTGGAGCTCGGCGGTCGGATAGGTCAGCAGATGCGACAAGGCCTTGAAGGTCTTGGCCATCACACGACCTCCATCGGGTTCTTGGCGCGCTTCGGCGTGCCGAACAGGTTGGCCTCGGTGGTGCCGCCGGAGCAGCCGTTGCCGAACGAGAACCCGCACGACCCGCGCAGATCGAACGCATCCTCGTCGAGCTCGCGGTGCGCGGTCGGGATGACGAAGCGGTCCTCGTAGTTGGCGATCGCCATGTATTTGTACATGTCCTCGATCGCCGCGCCGGTGAGGCCGACGCGCTTGGCGATGTTCTCGTCGATCACGCCGTCGACCGTCTTGGCCCGCATGTAGGCGCGCATCGCGAGCATGCGCTCGAGGCCCAGCGCGACCGGCTCTTCCTTGCCCGCCGGTGAGCAGGTTGGCGAGATACTTGAGGGGGATGCGGAGCGAGCGCACATCCGGCATCTCGCCGTCATGGCCGATCTTGCCGGCCGCGGCCGCCGACTGGATCGGCGACAGCGGCGGCACGTACCACACCATCGGCAGCGTGCGGTATTCGGGATGCAGCGGGAAGGCGACCTTCCATTCCATCGCCATCTTCCAGACCGGCGAACGGCGCGCGCCTTCCAGCCAGTTCTCGGCGATGCCGTCGGCCCGCGCCTGGGCGATGACCTCCGGATCGTTCGGATCGAGGAAGATCGCGAGCTGCGCCTCGTAGAGGTCCTGCTCGTTCGGCGCGCTCGCCGCCTCCTCGATGCGGTCGGCGTCGTAGAGCACGACGCCGAGATAGCGGATGCGGCCGACGCAGGTCTCCGAGCACACGGTCGGCTGACCGGCCTCGATGCGCGGATAGCAGAAGATGCACTTCTCGGATTTTCCGCTCGACCAGTTGTAATAGATTTTCTTGTAGGGACAGCCGGACACGCACATGCGCCAGCCGCGGCACTTGTCCTGGTCGATCAGGACGATGCCGTCTTCCTCGCGCTTGTAGATGGCGCCGGACGGACACGCGGCGACGCAGGCCGGATTGAGGCAATGCTCGCACAGCCGCGGCAGATACATCATGAAGGTGTTTTCGAACTGCCCGTAGATGTCCTTCTGCACGCCCTCGAAATTGTAGTCCTTCGAGCGCTTGGAGAATTCGCCGCCGAGAATTTCCTCCCAGTTCGGGCCCCACTCGATCTTCTCCATGCGCTCGCCGCTGACCAGCGAACGCGGACGCGCCGTCGGCATCGCCGCCATTTCCGGAGCATTCTGCAGATGCTCGTAGTCGAAGGTGAAAGGCTCGTAGTAGTCGTCGATCTCCGGCAGATCCGGATTGGCGAAGATGTTCGCCAGCACGCGCCACTTCGAGCCGATCCTGGGCTCGATCTTGCCGTTCTTCTTTCTCACCCACCCGCCCTTCCAGCGCTTCTGGTTCTCCCAGTCCTTCGGATAGCCGATGCCGGGCTTGGTCTCGACGTTGTTGAACCACGCGTATTCCATGCCCTCGCGGTTGGTCCACACGTTCTTGCAGGTGACGGAACAGGTGTGACACCCGATGCACTTGTCGAGGTTCAGCACCATGGCGATCTGCGCACGGATTTTCATTCTGCGGCCTCCATCTGTCGGGCTGGCGACGGCCATGTGGTTCGGGTTGATCGGCGGCGGGTTTGTCGAGCCAGTCGACCTTCGACATCTTGCGGACGATGACGAACTCGTCGCGATTGGATCCGACCGTGCCGTAATAGTTGAAGCCGTAGGATTGCTGGGCGTAGCCGCCGATCATGTGGGTCGGCTTGAGCACCGTGCGCGTCACCGAATTGTGGATGCCGCCGCGCTGGCCGGTCTGCTCGGAGCCCGGCACGTTCACGATCTTCTCCTGCGCATGATACATCATGCACATGCCCTGCTTCACGCGCTGCGAGACGACGGCGCGCGCGACCAGCGCGCCGTTGGTGTTGAACGCCTCGATCCAGTCGTTGTCGACGATGCCGGCCTTCCTGGCGTCGATCTCGCTGATCCACACGCACGGTCCGCCGCGCGACAGCGTCAGCATCAGCAGGTTGTCGGTGTAGGTGGAGTGGATGCCCCACTTCTGATGCGGCGTGATGAAATTGAGGACGACCGCGTCATTGCCGTTCGGCTTGCGGTCGATCACCGGATTGACCGACTTGGTGTCGATCGGCGGGCGATAGACGCAGAAGCCCTCGCCGAACGCCCGCATCCACAGGTGATCCTGGTAGAGCTGCTGCCGGCCGGTCAGCGTGCGCCACGGGATCAGTTCGTGAACGTTGGTGTAGCCGGCGTTGTAGCAGACCTTTTCCGACTCCAGACCCGACCAGATCGGCGACGAGATGATCTTGCGCGGCTGCGCGACGACGTCGCGGAAGCGGATCTTCTCGTCTTCTTTCGGAAGCGCGAGATGCGTGTGCTCGCGGCCGGTGAACCCGCCGAGCGAGGTCCAGGCCTTCACCGCGACCTCGCCGTTGGTCTCGGGCGCCAGGCTCAGGATCACTTCGCAGGCGTCGATGTCGGAATTGATACGTGCGAGGCCCTTGGTCGGCCCCTCCTCCGTCACGACGCCGTTGAGCTTCTTGAGGAACTCGACCTCGTGCTCGGTGTTCCAGCTCATGCCCTTGCCGCCATTGCCGAGCTTGGCCATCAGCGGTCCGAGCGAGGTGAAACGCTTGTAGAGGTTGGGATAGTCGCGCTCGACCACCGTGACCGTCGGCATGGTCTTGCCGGGGATCGGATCGATCTCGCCCTTCTTCCAGTCCTTCACGTCGAAGGGCTGCGCGATCTCGCCGGGCGAGTCGTGCATGATCGGGGTCAGCACCACGTCCTTCTCGACGCCGAGCACTTCCGGCGCGACCGCGCGAGAACGCCTTGGCGATGCCCTTGTAGATGTCCCAGTCGGTGCGCGCCTCCCACACCGGATCGACCGCCGCCGTCAGCGGATGAATGAAGGGATGCATGTCGGACGTGTTGAGGTCGTTCTTCTCGTACCAGCTCGCGGTCGGCAGAACGATGTCCGAGTACATGCAGGTCGTCGACATCCGGAAGTCGAGCGTGACCAGCAGGTCGAGCTTTCCCTCCGGCGCCTTGTCGTGCCACACGACGTCGGACGGCTTCTTCTTGCCGTCCTCGCCGAGATCCTTGCCCATGACGCCGTGCTTGGTGCCGAGCAGATGCTTGAGAAAATACTCGTGGCCCTTGCCCGATGCGCCGAGCAGGTTGGAGCGCCAGACGAACATGTTGCGCGGCCAGTTGGCCGGATTGTCCGGGTCATCGCATGACAGCTTCAGCTCGCCGGATTTCAGCGCCTTGGCGACATAGTCCTTCGCCTCCACGCCCGCGGCGGCGGCACGCTTCGACACCTCGAGCGGATTGGTCTGAAGCTGCGGCGCGGACGGCAGCCAGCCCATGCGCTCGGCCCGCACATTGTAGTCGATCAGCGCGCCGTCCCATGGACCTGCCGGCGCGGTGGGCGACAGCACTTCCGACACGTCGAGCGTCTCGTAACGCCACTGGTCGGTGTGCGCGTAGAACGCCGAGGTCGAGTTCATCTGCCGCGGCGGACGGCCCCAGTCGAGACCGAACGCCAGCGGCAGCCAGCCGGATTGCGGGCGCAGCTTTTCCTGGCCCGACATAATGCGACCAGCCGCCGCCCGACTGGCCGACACATCCGCACATCACCAGCATGTTGATGATGCCGCGGTAGTTCATGTCCATGTGGTACCAGTGGTTCAGACCGGCACCGACGATCACCATCGACCGTCCCTTGGTCTTCTCCGCGTTGAGCGCGAATTCGCGCGCCGTCGTGATGATCTGGTCGCGCGGCACGCCGGTGATCTTTTCCGCCCAGGCGGGCGTATAGGGCTCGACGTCGTCGTAGCTCTTGGCGAGATGCTCGCCGCCAAACCCGCAATCGACGCCGTAGTTGGCGACGAAGAGATCGTAGACCGAGGCGACCAGCGTCTCGCCCTCGACCAGCCGCAGCGTCTTGGCCGGCACATTGCGCACCAGCACGCTGGGATGATCGGTGCCGAGGAAGTGATCGTGCTCGCGATTCCCGAAATACGGGAAGCCGACCGCGGCGACCTGATCCTTGATGCCCGCAAGCGAGAGCCGGAGCTTGATCGTCCTGCCCTTGCGACGTCCGCTCCTCGAGATTCCATTTGCCCTTCTCGCCCCATCGGAACCCGACCGAGCCGCGCGGCACCACGATCTCGCCGGTCGTCTCGTCGTAGGCGACGGTCTTCCACTCCGGATTGTTGGCTTCGCCGCATCCCTTCACGAAGTCCGACGCGCGCAGGAACCGCTCCGGCACATAGTGCGCGCCCTGCTTCACCAGCCGCACCAGCATCGGCATGTCGGTATATTGCCGCACGTAGTCCTGGAAATACTTGGCCTGCCGGTCGACGTGGAATTCGCGCAGGATGACGTGGCCCATCGCCATGCCGAGCGCGGCATCGGTGCCCTGCTTCGGCGAGATCCAGAGATCGGCGAATTTAGAGGCCTCGGAATAGTCCGGGCAGATCACGACGCTCTTGGCGCCCTTGTAGCGGGCCTCGGTGTAGAAGTGGGCATCGGGCGTGCGCGTCTGCGGCACGTTCGAGCCCCACAGGATCAGGAATCCGGAATTGTACCAATCGGCCGATTCCGGCACGTCGGTCTGCTCGCCCCAGGTCTGCGGACTGGCCGGCGGCAGGTCGCAATACCAGTCGTAGAACGACATGCACACGCCGCCGAGCAGCGACAGGTAGCGCGAACCGGCCGCGTAGCTGACCATCGACATCGCCGGGATCGGCGAGAAACCGAACACCCGGTCAGGTCCGTAAGTCTTGACCGTATAGGCATTCGCCGCGGCGATCAGTTCGTTGACCTCGTCCCAGGTCGAGCGGACGAAACCGCCGAGGCCGCGTTTCTGAACGTAGGCGTTCCGCTTTGCCGGGTTTTCGACGATCGACTTCCAGGCCGCGACCGGCGTCATCAGCACCCGCGCCTCGCGCCATAATTTCAGCAAGCGCGAACGCACCAGCGGATATTTCACCCGGTTTCCCGAATAGAGATACCAGCTGTAGCTGGCGCCGCGCGCGCATCCGCGCGGCTCGTGGTTCGGCAAATCCGGACGCGTGCGCGGATAGTCGGTCTGCTGGGTTTCCCAGGTGACGATCCCGCCTTTGACGTAGATCTTCCACGAACACGAGCCGGTGCAGTTCACGCCATGCGTGGACCGCACGATCTTGTCGTGCTGCCAGCGCTTGCGGTAGCCGTCCTCCCAGCGGCGATCCTCGTTCGTGGTGATGCCGTGCCCGTCCGAGAACGGGTCGGCGACGCGATTGAAGAAGGTCAGGCGATCGAGAAAGTGGCTCATCGTCGGGATTCCCTCATTCGGCCGGTTGCGGGGCGGCGGGCGGCAGCGCGCGGCGACGCTCGATGTCGCACAGCAGGCCGCCGCGGCGCGTGTAGAAGCCCCAGGTGATGGCGATGCAGGTGACGTAGAAGACGATGAAGCCCCACAGCGCCATTTCGACCCCGCCGGTCAGGGATATCGACGTGCCGTAGGCCTTCGGGATGAAGAAGGCGCCGAAGGCCGCGATCGCCGAGGTAAAGCCGATGATCGCCGCGGACTCCATCTCGGCCTGCTTCTGCCGCACGGCCGGCGCCATGTCGGGCTCGAGCCGCGGAAGTTCCACGCGCATGATCGTGGGGATCATCTGGAAGGTGGACGCGTTGCCGACGCCGGTCGCGAAGAACAGGATCATGAACATCGCGAAGAAGCCCCAGAACGCATTCGCCTGGTCCTTGATGCCGAGGAAGTAGAGAACCCCCGCGACCGCCGCGATCATCAGCGCAAACACCCAGAAGGTGACGCGGCCGCCGCCGTAGCGATCCGACAGCCAGCCGGTCGCCGAGCGCGACAGCGCCCCGACCAGTGGCCCGAGGAAGATGAACTTGAGCGAATCGACCTGCGGAAACTGCGTGCTGGCCAGCAGCGGGAAGCCCGCCGAATAGCCGATGAAGGAGCCGAAGGTGCCGGTGTAGAGCCAGCACATCAGCCAGTTGTGCTTGCGCTTGAAGATCACCGCCTGATCGCCGAACGAGGCCCGCATGTCGGCGATGTCGTGCATGCCGAACCACGCCGCGAAGGCCGACGCCGCGATGAACGGCACCCAGATGAATCCGGCATTCTGCAGCCAAAGCTTGGTCGCGCCGCTCGCGCCGCCGGCAACCTGCGGATCGCCGCCGAGCCAGCCGAACACGCCGGTCGTAATGACGAGCGGAATGACGAACTGAACCACGCTGACGCCGAGATTGCCGAGCCCCGCATTGAGCGCGAGCGCGTTGCCCTTCTCCGCCCGCGGAAAGAAGAAGCTGATATTCGCCATCGACGAGGCGAAGTTGCCGCCGCCCAGGCCGCACAGCAGCGCAAGCGACAGGAAGATGATGTAGGGCGTGTCGGTGCTCTGCACCGCAAGCCCGATCCCGACCGCCGGAATCAACAGCGACCAGGTCGCCGCCGATGTCCACAACCGGCCGCCGAAGATCGGCGGCATGAAGGAATAGAAGATGCGCAGCGTCGCGCCCGACAGCCCGGGCATGGCGGCCAGCCAGAACAGCTGATCGGTGCTGAACTTGAAGCCGACCGCGGGCAGCTTGGCGACCACCACCGACCACACCATCCAGACCGCGAAGGCCAGCAGCAGCGCGGGAATCGATATCCACAGGTTGCGCTGCGCAATGGCGCGGCCCTTGAGGTTCCAGAACGCCGGGTCCTCCGGCTTCCACTCCTCCAGCACGTGCCCGGCGAGCGCGCCGACATGCTTCTCTTCGTGGATCGGCTTCATTTCCGGGAACTGGGGCAGTCTGGCCAGCCCCGGCTCCAGCGCCTCGCGCTCCATCCGCAGGATGGCGAGACGCATCCAGATCAACGACACGCCCGCGACCAGGAACAGCAGCATGAAGCAGCTGGTCCAGATGCCGGTGAGATCGTTGAGCACCCCGAAGGCGATCGGCAGGATGAAGCCGCCGAGGCCGCCGATCATGCCGACCAGTCCCCCCACCGACCCGACATGGTCCGGGTAGTAGACCGGGATGTGCTTGTAGACCGCCGCCTTGCCCAGGCTCATGAAAAAGCCGAGCACGAAGATCAGGCTGGTGAAGGTCACCACGCCGGTCGACAGGTGGAAGTGGAGCGGGCCCCTTATCCCCTGCACCACATAGTCGGTGGGCGGATAGGCCAGGATGAAGGTGATCAGCACCGAGACGCCGAACATCCAATACATGATGCGGCGTGCACCGTACCGGTCGGCCAGATGGCCCCCATAGGCGCGGAACAGGCTGGCGGGAATCGAATACGCGGCGCCCAGCATGCCGGCGGTTTCGATGTCGAGGTCATAGACCCCCATCAGGTAGCGCGGCAGCCACAGCGACAGCGCCACGAATGCGCCGAACGCGAAGAAATAATAGAGCGCGAAGCGCCAGACCTGGACGTTCTTGAGCGCCTCGAGCTCGAGCCAGGCGCTGCGCGGGCGCTCGCCCTTGAGGCGGCGCGCGAGCTCGACCGGATCCTCGCGGGTGGTGAACCAGAACACGATGCCCATCAGCGCGATGGCGAGGGCCCAGACCTGCGCCGTCACCTGCCACCCATAGGCGACGAGCACGAACGGCGCGCAGAATTTGGTTACCGCCGCGCCGACATTGCCGGCGCCGAAAATGCCGAGCGCCGTGCCCTGCCGTTCCGCCGGGTACCAGCGCGACACATAGGCGATGCCGACCGCGAAGGAGCCGCCCGCGATGCCGACGCCGAGCGCCGCGATCAGGAACTGGGTGTAGGTGTGGGCATAGGTGAGCAGGAACGTGGCGAGCGCGGCCGACAGCATCACGGCGGTGTAAACGCGACGCCCGCCATACTGGTCGGTCCAGATTCCGAGCAGGATGCGCACGAGCGAGCCGGTCAGAATGGGGGTGCCGACCAGCAGGCCGAACTGCGTCTCGTTGAGACCAAGGTCCTGTCTGATCTGCAACCCGATGATGGCGAAGATGGTCCACACCGCGAAGCAGACGGTGAATGAGATGGTGGACATCCAGAGCGCGCGGCCTTGGCCCGCGACCCCGGCAACCGGCTGGCCTTCCATAGTGAGTCCCTCGTGTCGACCGCTGAGAACTGTTCGGGTCGACAAAAGCCCGGACTCGCGCCGAATGCCTTGAGATTGATCAAATCAAACCGACTTCACCTCCGAATACTTCGGCTTGACACTAGTCACATCTTGTTTTGACTTCAGATGTACAATGGCTTGATAATTATCAATTCGTTCGGTCGCGCCCAGGGTAGACTGCTAAAATGAAGGCCCTGGCCGGAAGGAAAAGCCGTGCGTGAACCTGACCGGAATCTCATTCGCGCGCTCCCGCTTTTCCGCGACATGAGCGAAGCGAATTTCGAGGACATGATCGGCGCCGCGTTTCTGCAGCGCTTCCCGCCGCACGTGGTGCTGATCAGCGAGGGCGGATTGCCCGACTTCCTGCACATCGTGGTGGAAGGGTCGGTCGAGATGTTCTGCACTCACGGCGAGCACGAAACCACGCTCGACATCATGCGGCCGGTCACCACGTTCATCCTGGCCGCGGTGATCCGCGACGAAGTCTATCTGAAATCCGCCCGGACGCTCACGGCGGCGCAAATCCTCATGATACCCGCCCCGGTCGTGCGCGACGTGTTCGGACGCGATGCCGCCTTCGCGCGCGCCATCGTGAATGAGCTCGCGGCGCGCTATCGTGCCGTCGTGCGTGCGCTCAAGAACGAGAAGCTGCGCACCGGCGTGGAGCGCCTGGCGAACTGGATTCTTCAGGCCAACACGCTGCAGGGCAACCGGCGTTCCGTCGCGTTGGCCTTCGGAAAGCGCACGCTCGCGGCGAGCCTGGGAATGACGCCCGAGAACCTCTCGCGCAACTTCGCCGTCCTGGGGAAATACGGGGTGAAAAGCGCCGGGCGCGACATCGTCATCGAGGACGTGTCGGCCCTGGAGCGGTTCGCCCGACCCAATGCGCTCATCGACGGCTGACGGCGAAGACCTTCGCTAATTGGTTTATGGCCAATTCGCCGGCGCCGGAATCGGCACATGCATCGTCATGAGCACGATCGGCGCGCCGCCGCCCGGGATGACCTGATGCGGCGTGTTCGGCGGCACGATGAGCATGTCGCCCTTGGCGACGGTCTGGGAATGGCCGTCCGCGATCGACGAGCCGCTCAGGTTGTTCGCGTTGACGCGTTTCTCCTCGACCAGCTTGCCGCCCGTCACGATGTCGCCGGTGCCTTGGAGCACGACGAAGAGCTCGGCATCCTTTTCATGCAGCGCCGCGGGCGCCTTGGCGGGACGGTACTCGAGCTGAGCCTTGTAGGGCGCGAGCAGCAGGATCGGCTCGGCCACCAGCGGGGCGTCGCCCTTGCGGTCGGCCTTGGCCTTGTCGATCAGCCCCATGATGGCCTTTTCGCTCATGAACTGGGTCATGGGCGCGGCGGGCTGCTGGGCCAGGGCGCTCGAAGCCGCGGTGACGGCAAGAAACGTGATAGCGAGAAACGGCACGCGCATGACGGGGTCTCCTCCGGTTGGCTTGTTTATGTTTCATTGTATGGCGATGCGAACGGATAGTCACCCGCTCTCGCCCTCACGGCTCAATGCTTCGTCCGCGCCCGCGCGATCGCCTCCCATACCCGCGACGGCGTCGCCGGCATGTCGATGTGCGCGACCCCGAGCGGACGCAAGGCATCGAGGATCGCGTTGATGACGGTCGGCGGCGCCCCGATGGTGCCGAACTCGCCGATGCCCTTCACGCCGAGCGGATTGGTCCGGCACGGCACTTCTTCCAGCGTGGTGGCGATCTCCGGCATCAGGTCGGCACGCGGCATGCCGTAGTCCATGAAGCTGCCGGAGAGGAGCTGGCCGGAGCCGCGGTCATAGACCTGGTGCTCGAGCAGCGCCTGCCCGACGCCCTGCACGACGCCGCCGTGGATCTGGCCACGCACGATCAGCGGATTCAACACGCGGCCGAGATCGTCCACCACGCAGTAACGGTCAATTCGCACCTCGCCGGTCTCCGGGTCCACCTCCAGCTCGCACGCATGCGAGCCGTTGGGATGGCTGGGCGGCTCGGCGCTGAAGTTGCCGCTCGCTTCCAGCCCGACGCCGAGTTTTCCGGTCAGCGGCCCCATCGGCGCGTAGAAGGCCTTGGCGACGTCCGTGAGGGCAATCGACTTGTCGGTGCCGGCCACCCGATAGCGGCCGTCCTTGAACTCGATGTCGGCGACGTCCGCCTCCATCAGCGCCGAGGCCATTGGCTTGCCCTTGTCGACGATGATATCGGCCGCCGCCTTCAGGGCGTTGCCGCCCACCGTCGCGCTGCGCGCCCCATAGGTGCCCCGGCCGATCGCGACCTGCGCGGTGTCGCCCTGCACGAAGCGGATTTCCTCGAACGGCACGCCCAGCACCTCGTGCACGATCTGGGCGAACACCGTGGCGTGCCCCTGCCCGTGCGAATGGGTCCCGGCGAAGATGGTCAGCGAGCCGCCCGGATCGAAGCGCAAATCCATGCGCTCGTTGAAGATGCCGCCGAACTCGATGTAGTAGCTCACCGCCCGCCCGCGCAATTTGCCGGCTTTCTCCGACGCCTTGCGCCGCGCCGCAAAGCCGTTCCAGTCGGACGCTTCGATGCACTTGTCGAGCAGGCGGCCGAACTCGCCGCTGTCGTAGGTCCAGAAGGTCGGCGTGGCGTAAGGCAGCTTGGCGGGCGGGATCAGGTTGCGCCGCCGGATCTCGGCGGGGTCCATGCCGATCGTGCGGGCGGCGTGCTCGATCAGGCGCTCCATGAAATAGGCCGCCTCCGGCCGTCCGGCGCCGCGATAGGGCCCGTTCTGCGATGTGTTGCTGAACACGCCCTGGGTGGTGACCAGGATGTTCTGGATGTCGTAGGCGCCCGGAATGAAGCGCAGCGAGAACGCGCCCACCACCATGCAGGCGCCGACGAAATAGGCCCCGACATTGAACACGCCGCGCGCCCGCACCGCGAGAATCCGGCCGTCCGCGTCGAGCGCGAGCTCGCCGTACTGGACGTGGTCGCGGCCCGCATGATCGGTCAGCATGCTTTCGGAGCGGGTCGCGAGCCATTTGACCGGCCGGCGCAGCCGGCGCGCCGCCCACAACACCAGCGCCTCGTCGGGAAACGAGCCGCCCTTCAATCCGAAGCCGCCGCCGACGTCGGGCGAGATCACCCGGATGCGGTTCTCCGGCACATGAAAGATGTGCGACATCTCCATGCGGACGCCGTGCGGATTCTGCGAGGCCGCATGAAGCGTGAGAGTCTCGTCCGCCGCCTGATAGTCGCCGATGGCGACCCGCGGCTCCATCGAGACCGGAGAGAGCCGGTTGTTCTCCACGCGCAGCTTCACGACGTGCTTCGCGGCCGCGAAGGCCGCATCGGTCGCGTCCTTGTTCCCGAACATCAGCCGGAATGCCACATTGCCGTCCGGGCAATCGTCCCAGACTTTTGGCGCGCCCGGCTTGGCGGCGTCCTCGAGGCCGACCACCGGCGGCAGCGGATCGTAGTCGACCTCGACAAGCTCGGCGGCGTCGCGCGCCTGCGTGAGGCTCTCCGCCACCACGAAGGCCACCCGGTCACCCGCAAAGCGCACGCGATCGGCGACCAGAACGGGCTGGAAAGTCCGGTAGCCTTTCGGGGCGCCGACATCTTCCGGCATCAGGTGCGCCGTGAAGCTGCCGAGCTTGTCGGCTGCCGCATCGGCGCCGGTCAGGACGCACAGCACGCCGGGCGCCGCCTTCGCCTTGGCGACATCGATGCGCCGGATGCGGGCATGCGCATGGGTCGACAGGACCGGCACCCCGTAGGCCTGTCCGGGCAGGTTGATGTCGTCGATATAGCGCCCCTCGCCGGTGAGAAAGCGCTGGTCCTCGACCCTGCGCACCGCTTGTCCGATACCGAACTTCGCCATGTTCCTCCCCCGACCTTGCCGGCTTCATTCGACTGTTGGCCGGATGTTAGTCGGCGGCAGGCGCCGAATGAAGCCCGCCCTGCGCGTCTCAATTCAATCCGGCCGGAACGCGCTCCGGCGGATTGCTAGAGCGGGATGACTTTTCTTCGAATCGTCATCCCGCTCTAGCTATTGTTGGCGCATGATCTTTTCCGAAAACCGGGGCCCACTTTTCGGGATCATGCTCTAGGCGGGCGCGAACACGATGGTGGCTCCCATCGCGTCCTGCGGGCCGACGACCAGGCGGTCCATGTGGGTTGCGACCGGGACATTCGCCCGCGCCAGGCTGGCGGCCAGGGCCGGCAGGTCACCCACCGACACGATCAGGGCCGCGAGCCGCGCGCCGCGCCCGATATCGGGCGCCGCGACGCCGAAGTGGCGCGCAAAGGCCGACGGATCCATCATCTGGATGGTGCCGCGCGGGGTCGTGACGGTGATGCCGTTCGACGTGGCGAGCAGCTCGCGCTCGCCCGTGAAGGCAGAAAGAAAGATGTGGTGGTCGCTCGGATTTTCCGCGACCAGCACGACGCCGGCGACGCCGGTCGCGGTGTTGGGATGCGCCTGAAACTGCCGGGTTCCAGAAATTCTCCGGAAAATGCTGCTGGCAGACCGCGAAGCCGGCGTCGTGTGCCGCGGCATCGCGCGCGAAGGCGAGCGTGAAGCCGACCGTGACCGTTGTGCCGTCGGGTCGTTGCCCCTGGCGCTCGAAGCGCAACGCTTGCGAGGCCGCGATGCCGGCGTCGCGAAACCGGGCGGCGTCACCCACCGCGTCGCGGCTTTCGAGCATCAGCAGCGAATAGCCCTGGTGACGCACCAGGAAGTCGCGGTTGAAGACCCCGAACAGCAGCCCGAACCCCTCGTTGCCGAGCTTTTCGGGCTCCGCCACCGTCAACAGCTCGATGAAGAAGCCGGGCAGCTGGATGATGCGGTTGTGCGTGCCCCAGGGATGGCGGTTGCGCGCACCGACGACGAAGCCGAGGCGCGCGTAGCACGCCGCTGCCGCGTCGAGATCGCGCACCGCATGGACGATATGGTCGAGGCCGCGCGCCATGGCGCCATGTTCCCCTGTTGTCTTCAGAAATCCGGCGTCCACTCTACTCGAAAACGCCACGACGCAATGTCACCGATTCCCCTTGCGGGTGGGCAGCGAGTTGCGGCACATTTCGGCCCAACAAACAACGCGCGCCCGCCGACCGGATGGCGCCAAACAACACCCAAGGGAGGTTTTCATGGCCAGAAAAAGCTTGTACGCGAGCGTCGCCGCCATTGCGCTCGCCGTGGCGTTGACCGGCATGCCTGCGCCGGCGAGCGCGCAGCAGCCCAATGCCGCCGTCCAGGTCGGCGCCGCCGATCATCGGCGGCGTCGTCACCGGGCCGAACGGGCCGGAAGCCGGCGTCTGGGTGATCGCCGAGACCACCGACCTGCCGACCAAGTTCGCCAAGATCGTGGTCACCGACGACCGCGGCCGCTACCTCATCCCCGATCTGCCGAAGGCCAACTACAGCGTGTGGGTGCGCGGCTACGGCCTGGTCGATTCGCCCAAGGTGCAGCAGCGACGCCGGGCAAGACGCTCAACCTGACGGCCGTGCCGGCGCCGAACGACGCGGCGGCGGCCGAATACTATCCGGGCATGTACTGGTATTCGATGCTCAAGATCCCGGCCGACGAGCGAATTCCCCGGCACCGGCGCCGAAGGGCAACGGCATTCCGGACGTGCATGAAGACGCAGCACTACTGGATCGACACGGTCAAGAACTCCTGCCAGTCCTGCCATGCGCTCGGCTCCAAGGGCGTGCGCACGATTCCGAAGCGAGCTCGGCGACTTCAAGAACTCGATGCGAGGCCTGGGCGCGGCGCGCTGCAATCCGGCCAGGCGATGGCCAACATGGCGCTCGACGCTCGGGCGGCTCGGCCCGGACAAGGGCCTGGCGCTGTTCGCCGACTGGACCGACCGCATCGCGGCCGGCGAGCTGCCGTTCGCCAAGCCGCGAGCGGCCGCAGGGCGTCGAGCGCAACGTCGTCATCAGCATGTGGGACTGGTCGACGCCCAAGGACTATCTGCACGACGCGATCTCGACCGACAAGCGCAATCCGACGGTCAACGCCAACGGCCTGATCTACGGCTCGCCCGAGGAGAGCACCGACATGGTGCCGGTGCTCGATCCGGTCAAGAACACGGCCACGCAGATCAAGCATCCCTATCGCGATCCCGAAGACGCCGTCCTCGACCGACCTGCCGCATGGGGCCGTCGGCCTATTGGGGCGACGAGCCGATCTGGGACGGCCACACCAGCATCCACAACCCGATGATGGACGAGAAGGGACGCGTCTGGTTCACCGCGCGCATCCGCCCGCCGCCAATCCGGACTTCTGCAAGACAGGGCTCGGACCATCCGTCGGCCAAGGTCGCGCCGCTGAACGAGTCCGCCGCGCCAGCTCTCGATGTACGACCCGAAGACCGGCAAGTGGTCGCTGATCGACACCTGCTTCTCCACCCACCACCTCTATTTCGCCCACGACGCCAACAACACGCTGTGGACCAGCGCGGGCGGCCCGCAGAGCGGCGTGGTCGGCTGGCTCAACACCAAGATGTACGAGGAGACCGGCGACGAGGCGAAGTCGCAGGGCTGGACGCCGCTCATCATCGACACCAACGGCAACGGCAAGCGCGACGACTATGTCGAGGCCAATCAGCCGCTCGATCCCGACCAAGGACAAGCGCATCATGGCGGCGTTCTACGGCGTGCAGCCGAGCCCGGTCGACGATTCGATCTGGGGCCAGGCGATGGACGTCGGCTTCTCGCGCATCGATCAGCCCGGCTACATCATCCGCCTGGTGCCGGGTCCGAATCCGTCGCGAGACCGCGCTGGCGGAAGTCTACCTGCCGCCGGACGGCGGCTACGGCTCGCGCGGCATCGACCTCGACCTGCAACGGCGTGGTGTGGACGGTGCTGTCGAGCGGCCACATGGCGAGCTTCGACCGGCGCAAGTGCAAGGGCCCGCTCAACGGCCCGGCGGCGGCGACCGGCAAGCACTGCCCGGAAGGCTGGACGCTCTACCAGTTCCCGGGCCCGCAGTTCAAGGGCGTGACCGACGCCGGGCAGCGCCGATCACGCCTATTACATCTGGGTCGATCGCTACAACACGCTGGGCCTCGGCGCCGAACGTGCCGATCGCCTCGACCAATGGCGGCGAAGTCGCTGCTCGCGCTGGTGGACGGCAAGTTCGTCGACCTGCGCGTTCCGTATCCGCTGGGCTTCTTCACCAAGAACGTGGACGGCCGCATCGACGATCCGAACGCCGGCTGGAAGGGCCGCGGCCTGTGGACCACCTCCGGCACGCGCACGGTGTTCCACAACGAAGGCGGCACCCAGGAACAGCCCAAGGTCTACAAGGTGCAGATGCGCCCCGATCCGCTCGCGCACTGACGGATCGAGCGCAGCCTGAATCCTGAATAAAGAATGCATCGCCCGGCGCCTCACGGCGCCGGGCGATGTGCGTTTAGAGGTTCGTCTACACCCGTCCCCCGGCGTCATTGCCCGCGCAAGCGGGCAATCCAGTACGCCCGGGAATCGTTGAAAAAAGGGAGTAAGCTTTTCTTGATTTCCGGCTTCAGCAGTCGGATCGGCAGCACCGCTCCGATTTCCAGCCCTCGCGTTTACTGGATTGCCCGCTTGCGCGGGCAATGACGCAGCAGGATTAGCGAAGGCCGAGAGCCGAAAACCCTACACCAGCCGGCTCTGCACCACCGCGGCCTCGATGAAGGAGGCGAACAGCGGGTGCGGCTCGAACGGGCGCGATTTCAGCTCGGGGTGGAACTGCACGCCGATGAACCACGGATGGTCGTCGTACTCGATGATCTCGGGCAGCACGCCGTCGGGCGACATGCCGGAGAAGCGCATGCCGCGCTGCTCGAGCCGGCCCTTGTAGTTGGTGTTGACCTCGTAGCGGTGGCGGTGGCGCTCGGAGATCTCGGTCGCGCCGTAGATGTCCGCCACCCGGCTGCCGCGCCCGAGCAGCGCCTGATAGGCGCCGAGCCGCATGGTGCCGCCGAGGTCGCCGCCCTGCGCGCGCTTGTGCAATTCGTTGCCCTTGAGCCATTCGGTCATCAGGCCGACGACCGGCTCGGAGGTCGGGCCGAACTCGGTCGAGTTGGCGTCCGCGATGCCGCACAGATTGCGCGCCGCCTCGATCACCGCCATCTGCATGCCGAAGCAGATGCCGAAATACGGGCACCTGGCGCTCGCGCGCGAACTGGGCGGCACGGATCTTTCCCTCGGCGCCGCGCTGGCCGAAGCCGCCCGGCACCAGGATGCCGTTGACGTGCTCGAGGAAGGGCGCCGGATCCTCGCGCTCGAACACCTCGCTCTCGATCCAGTCGAGCTTGACCTTGACCTTGTTGGCGATGCCGCCATGCGAGAGCGCCTCGATCAGCGATTTGTAGGCGTCCTTGAGTGCCGGTGTACTTGCCGACGATCGCGATCGTGACGTCGCCTTCCGGATTGCGGATGCGCTCGTTGATGGTCGCCCAGCGTGCCGAGATCCGGCGCGCCGCGCCGCGCTCGATGCCGAAGGCGGCGAGCACCTCGGTGTCGAGCCCGGCCGCGTGATAGGCCTCCGGCACCGCATAGATGTTGTCGACGTCGCGCGCCTCGATCACGGCGCTTTCGCGCACATTGCAGAACAGGCCGAGCTTGCGCCGTTCCTCCGGCGGGATCGGCCGGTCGGTGCGGCACAGCAGGATGTCGGGCTGGATGCCGATCGAGCGCAGCTCCTTGACCGAATGCTGGGTCGGCTTGGTCTTGAGCTCGCCGGCCGACGGGATGAACGGCAGCAGGGTGAGGTGGATGTAGATCGCGTGGCGGCGCGGCAGGTCGTTGCCGAGCTGGCGGATCGCCTCGAAGAACGGCAGGCCCTCGATGTCGCCGACCGTGCCGCCGATCTCGCACCAGCACGAAGTCGACGCCGTCATTGCCGTCGCGCACGAATTCCTTGATCGCGTTGGTGACGTGCGGGATCACCTGGATGGTGGCGCCGAGATAGTCGCCGCGCCGCTCCTTGGCGAGGATCTCCTGGTAGATGCGGCCGGTGGTGATGTTGTCCTGCCGGCTCGCCGGCCGGCCGGTGAAGCGCTCGTAGTGGCCGAGGTCGAGGTCGGTCTCGGCGCCGTCGTCGGTGACGAACACCTCGCCGTGCTGATAGGGCGACATGGTTCCGGGATCGACGTTGAGATAGGGATCGAGCTTGCGCAGCCGCACCGTGTAGCCGCGCGCCTGCAGCAGCGCGCCGAGCGCCGCCGATGCGAGACCCTTGCCGAGCGAGGAGACCACGCCGCCGGTGATGAAGATGTACCGCGCCATGGGAACCAACGTTTAGCCCGCCGAACTCGAATTCGACGAGGCCCTGGGGCAAAGATTTTTCGGTCGTCACCGGGTTCAATTCAGCCGTCGGGAGATCCAGCCCCGACCGGGACCTGCCGACACTTCCTGAGAGTTCCTTCGAGCGCCATCGCCGCGATATTTCGCGCCCCGCCAAAGAGGACCGGTTCCGCCGGCCCTGTTGTCGTCATTACTGCGACCGCGGCACCTGCGGTCCGGACGGAGCGCCCGGCTCCTGGCCGGGTGGGCGCTGGAGCTGGTCGAGCACGCCGCCGCCCTGGCCGAGCGGCGCCGGCGTTCCGGGGCCGGACTGCGACGCGGGCGTCTGGATGATCGTGGTCGGCTTGCGCTCGTGACCCGCGATGATCGACAGGATCAGGCTGGTCGCGAAAAACCCGCCCGCCAGGATGGCGGTCGCGCGGGTGAGCACATTGGCGGTGCCGCGGCTGCTCATGAATCCGCCGCTCGATCCGATGCCGAGCCCGCCGCCCTCGGATTTCTGCAGCAGCACGGCCCCGATCATCGCGAGGACCAGCATGAGATGGATCACGATCACAACCGTGTGCATTGAGCCCGTCCGTTCACAATCAAATGGACCGGCCACCGGCCGGTCTAGATCTTTTCATATAGGGTGCCGGCCGGCTGTCTACACGATCCCGGGGGGCATTTCCACCCCGGCAGGAAACGGCCCTGGGCCCCCCACGATGGCGGGGAAAAGCCGGTATGACGGGCTGCCGGTGCCTTATTTCAGCGTGGCCAGATATCCGACGACATCGTCGACATCCTTGGGATCGCCCAGGCCGCCGAAAGGCATGCGGTTGCCGGTCACCTTCGCCTGCGGGTCGGCCAGGAACTGGCGCAGGGTCGCCTCGTCCCACACCAGGTTCGCCCGCTGCATCGGGTTCGAATAGCGAAAATCGTCGAGCGCGGCCGACTTGCGCCCGATCACGCCCTTTGAGGCTCGGGCCGAGCGCATCGGGCTTGTCGGTGTGGCAGGCCGCGCAGGCGCGAAAAACCTCCTGCCCGTGCGCAATGTCGGCCGCCACCGCGGGAGCGCCGATCAGGCTCGCCGCCACGGCCGCCAGGCCGGCACCGACCACATGGCGAGCCGGGCGCCGACGCGAATGGCGGATCAGATGGCGAGTCGGATGACGCGACGAATGACAATTCATGGCCCTTCCTTCTTGCGGGATCACGCGTGCACCAGCGGTCCGGGGTTCTTGACGTATTGTGTCGTGATCGCGTCGGCCGACCAGTAGGCGAGCGCGCCCACCGTGCCGGTCGGATTGTAGCCGTGCTGCTGCGGGAACACCGAGGCGCCCAGGACGAAGAGATTGTGCGCGTCCCAGGCCTGCAGATAGCGGTTCACCACGCTCGACTTCGGGTCCGCGCCCATCATCGTGCCGCCGGTGTTGTGGGTCGACTGGTACGGCACGATGGTGAAGTTCTTCGGCCGCTGGATGCATCTCGTAGTGGGTCGGGTTCATCGCCTTGATGATGCCCTCGAGCTTGCCGACCAGATAGCGCGACATCTTGTGGTCGTTGTCGGTGCCGTTGTAGGTCAGCCGGATCAGCGGCCGGCCGAGCGCATCCTTGTAGGTCGGGTCGAGGTCCATGAAGTTCTTGCGCGTTGGCGTAGACCGAGCCCTGCGTGTTGAAACGCGTGAAGTGGTGATACCACTTGACCGTCGCGCGCTTCCATTCCGAGCCCCAGCGCGGCGTGCCGTGCGGCACCGCGCGCCCGCCGATCGGCGGCGCGCCGCCGTTGCTGCACGCGATGTAGCCGCCGCCGAAGAAGCCGAGCCCGGAATGGTCGAAGTTCTCGCCGTTGAAATCGTCGATCGCACACCGACATGCCGGGCGCGCCGATGAACGGGTTCATCTCCTTGTCCTCGAAGAACGCCGTCGCCGCCCGCCTCGAACTGGTAGCCGTAGTTCTTGCCGACCACGCCCTTGCCGGTGCCGGGATCGTAGGGCTCGCCGATGCCGGCGAGCAGCAGCTGCTGGGTGTTGCCGAACACGTAGGACGACAGCACCACGATGCCGGCCGGCTGCTCGTATTCCTCGCCGGTGCGCATGTCGGTGTAGACGACGCCGGTGACCTTGCTTGGCCGGCTTGTCGTAGATGAGCCTGCGTCACGAAGGCGCGCGTGCGCAGCTCGAATTTCGGCTCGGTCGCGCAGCACCGGCATGACCGTCGATGTTGGCCGACGCCTTGGCGTTGGCCTCGCAGGCGGTGCGGTTGCAGTAGCCGCAATATTCGCAGGCGCCGAGCGTCGATGCCTTCCGGTGTTGACATAGGGCGCGCTCGACGTCGCGACCGGCAGCCGGGAACGGATGATAGCCGAGGCTCTTCGCGGCCTCGCCGAACATCGCCGGGCGCGAGCGCGGTCTTGATCGGCTTGTTGGGATAGTGGTCGCTGCGCGGCCCCTCGAAGGGATTGCCGCCCGGCGACGATCTTGCCGCGTAGATTGCCGGCCTGGCCGGACACGCCGCACAGCTTGTCGAAACGATCGTAGTACGGCTCGAGCTCGTCATAGCTGACCGGCCAATCCTGGATCGTCATGTCGTCGGGAATCGCCTTGGCGCCGTACCTCTCGGTCGAGCGCGCTCGTGATGCGGAAATCGGTCGGCAGGAAGCGCCAATGCAGCGCCGCCCCAATGGATGCCGGTGCCGCCGACGCCCTCGCCCGGCAGGAACGCGCCGAAGCGGCGGATCGGCAGCGCCGATCTCGCGCGGCGCTCGTTGCGGAACGTGATGGTGTCGATCGAATTGTCCTGCATCAGCTCGAGACGCTGGCACATAGCGCAACTCGTCGCGCACGCGGGTCAGGATGAACTCTTCCCGGGGTTGCGGTCGGCGCCGCGCTCGAGCCCGACCACGTTGAGGCCGGCCTTGGTGAGCTCGCGCGCCATGATCGCGCCGGTCCAGCCCATGCCGACCATGACCGCATCGACTTCCTTCAACCGCGTTGCCATGACCTGCCTCCCTTCACGAAAAGTCCGCGATCGATTGCGGCGGCGCGACATAGCGCTTGTCGCGGTAGGCGTCGACCTTGTCGGCATAGGTCGCCGGCAGGCCGGGGAAGCCGAGCATCTTCCACGACGACCTTGTTGCGGTTGCCGCCATAGATCGGGTCGGAGAAGAAGCCTTCCATGGTGATGCGCGAGCAGCTGGTCGAAGAAGGCGCGCGACGAGAAGTGCTCGAACTCGGCCTTGCCCTCCTCGCATCGCCTTCAGCGCGGTCGACGCGGTCGGCGACGGACAGGCGGTCGAACTCCTTGCCGTAGGTCTTGCGCGACCACGCGTTGGCGGCGGCGATGCCGGCCTGCGAAGAACTCGCGCGGCGTGAGCGCGAGCTGGTAGCCCTGCTCCGGCTTGCCCTTGCTGGAACGGTCCGGAGCGGTACATCTTGGCGCCGCCGCCCCAGGCGCTGGCGAGCTGGCGGTCGATGAAGGTCGACGACCCCGCAGTCGGTGCCCGAGGGCGACAGCTCGTCGGCCGGGATGATGGTGTCGGCCGTCGCCGAGATGAACGCGGCCTCGCTCGCGGTCAGCGTGAGAAAGGTTTCCGGCTCCGCATTGGTGGCCGGTTTCGGCGCGGCCGGCGCCGTCTGGGCTTCGGCCGGGGCCGGCAGTCCGCCGGTCAATCCGGCCGCCACGCCGGCTCCCGCCAGGCCGGCTCCGAGCAGAAACCGACGGCGCGGCAGCGATTCATCCGCCATGATGTGCCTCCCGTGACTGGGCCATGCGCCCTTGGTGTTGCGTCCAGACTAGCAGCACGCGCCGCGTGAGCAAAGGCACTGAACGCGCCCGCTCAGTCGATCTTGACCCGGGTTATCCTGGCGACGTCGACCCATTTGGCCATTTCGTCGGCGATGAAGACCGCAAAGTCCTCCGGCGCGCCGACATTCGCCGCAAAGCCGATCTTGGCGAGCGTCGCCCGCATGGGCTCCGAGCTCAAGCTGCCGTTGATCGCGCGGTTGAGCGTCCGAACGATATCCGGCGGCGTGTCGGCCGGCGCCACGATGCCGAACGCGGCGATGAACGACGCGCCCGGGAAGCCGCTCTCGATCAGGGTCGGAACGTTCGGAAGCTCCGGGCTGCGCCGGGCGCCGGTGACGGCGAGGGGTTTGAGCTTGTGGTCCTGCACGTAGGGAAGCAGCGGCGACAGGATCTCGATGCCGATCTGGGTGTCCCCGGCCAGCAGGTCGGCGACGGCGGGCGCGCCGCCCTTGTGCGGAATGTACACGATGTCGCTCGCCGTCTTCACCTTGAGGTATTCGACGATCAAGTGCGCGGGCGTTCCCAACCCGGCGCCGTAGTTCAATTTTCCCGGATTGGCCTTGGCGTAGGCGAAGAGCTCCGCCAGCGAACTCACCGGCAGGTCGCTGCGCACCACCAGCAGATCGGGCGCGCCCGCCAGATACGCCACCGGCGCGAAGCTCTTGATCGGATCGTAGCCGACGTTCTTGTAGATCGCGGGACCGATGGCGAACGGCCCGTTCGTGGCCGTGAGCAGCGTATAGCCGTCCGGCTCCGCGCTCGCGACCGCCTTGGTGGCGATCGTGCCGCCGCCGCCCGCGCGGTTCTCGACGATCACGCTCACCGCCAGGCTGGACGACAGATATTGCGCCACCAGCCGCGTGATGAGGTCGGTCGCGCCGCCCACCGCGTAGGGAACGACGATCTTGATCGGCTTCGACGGATAGGGCTCGGCCGCGGCATGGCTCACGACGGCATGCCGAGGATGAGCGCCAGGATCGCGCCCGGAACGAATTTCCCGAAGGTCATTTGCGGTCCCGCGTTTGCGGCGAGTGTAGAGACACCATTCCGGTGCCGGAAGAGGCCGCGACGGCCCAGCGCCTCACGCGCCGCGCTCGCAGAAAGTGGCGCGGACGGGAATCCCGGCCTAATCTCCACGCAATCACACCGCGTGGCATTCGCATGCTCCAAGGCGACCGAAGCCCGGATGACCCGCAGAGACCTCGCCCCATGGCTGCTCGCCATGGCGGAGTTCGTCCTCGCCGAGACCACGCTGACCCCGCTGCCCTACGTGCCGGAGATCGCGCTGCGGCTCGCCGTCGAGTCGGTGCCGCTGTGGGAGAAGATCGAGCGCGACCGCGCGCTGCGCGGCGGACCGCCCTATTGGGCGTTCGCCTGGGCGGCCGGCCTCGCGCTCGCGCGCCATGTCATCGACCATCCCGGACTGGTGGCCGGACGCCGCGTCCTCGACCTCGCGTCCGGCTCCGGGCTCATCGGCATCGCGGCCGCGAAAAGCGGGGCCGCCCACGTGATCGCGAACGACGTCGATCCGCTGGCGGTCATCGCCATCTCGCTCAACGCCGACCACAACGGGGTGGCGCTCGAGGCGAGCGCCGCCGACCTGCTCGCCGCCGACAGCGGCTTCGACCCGACCTGCGTCGATGTGGTGCTGGTCGGCGACGTCTTCTACGACCACGATCTCGCCGGCCGCGCCTTCGCGTTCCTCGAGCGATGCCGTGCGGCGGGCTGCCACGTCCTCATCGGGGACCCCGGCCGCGCCGATCTGCCGACCGATCGCCTCACGAAAATCAACAGCCAGACGGTGCCGGTCACGCGCGATTGCCAGAATGTGGCGGCCGCCGGACACACGCCCGCCGACTATGAATTTCGTCCGGCCGCGATCTGGACGCTCGAGGCGCCGGCGGGCACGGCGCGCGGGCGGCCGCGCCCGTAAGTCGGCATCAGTCAGGCGCCGGTCTCCGGTCGACCCGGATCCGCGTGCGGAATCACCCCGGCTCCATGCCTTTTTTCGCGATCACCGGAAGAGCGGCCGGGGATTTGAGGAAGCGGATGAGCTCCGCCGCCGCGTCACGCTCCTTGGCGGCGGACGCGACGCCTGCCGTCATCACCACATAGCTCTGCACATCCGCCGGAAACGGCGCCAGCAGCTCGGCGCCGCGAATGGGGAGGATTTCGCTGATCGGCAGCACCGCGAGCTCGACCTCGCCATGGGCGACCGCCTCCCCCACCTCGACGCCGGTCGCCATCGGCTTGAGCCTCGCGCCCATCGCATCGGCGATGCCGAGGCGGCCGATGAGGCCCGCGAAGTACGCGCCGCTCGCGCCTTCCTTGGCGAAGCCGACCGACTTGGCGGCGAGCAGCGTGCTCTTGAATGCCTCCGCGGTGCCGATGTCCGGCCGTGGCGCGCCCGCCCGGATCGCCAGCCCGATGCCGGCGCGGCCGATCACGGTGCGGGTCTCGCCCACGACGAGGCCGCGCTTGATCACCTCGTCGAGCAAAGGCGGCGTGAGGACCGCGAGGTCGAAAACCTCGCCGGCCTCGATCTGCTGCTTGAACGCCGCGGCGAGCCCGTAGCGCACCGCGACCTTGTGGCCGGACGCGCGCTCGAACTGGGGCGCAAGCTCCTCCATCACGGCGCGCAGGCCGTTGGAGCAAAGGACCTTGATCTCCGCCGCGCCGGCGGCGCCGGCGCAAGCCGACATGACGGCGAGGCTCGCGACCGCAACCCACAACCGACCCATTCTCATGGTGTTCTCCCCTGTGTGTTTTGTTCTGATGGCGGCCCTAGCTTCGCAACCCGATGCATTTCTCCGGCGAAATCGCGAGATGCACCGCCTGGCCGACGGCGAATTCGCTGCCGGGCCGCGCGCGCACGCGGATTTCCCCGCCGCCGTGGTCCACAATGTACTCGATCACCTCGCCGAGAAACACCCGGTAGGCGATCTTGCCGGCGAGCACGTTGAGACCGCCGCCGGGATGCCGGTCGGCGAGCGCGAAATCCTCCGGCCGCGCCGTCACCAGCACCCGCGCGCCGCGCTCGACCGCGGACGCAAATGCGCACAGCAGCGTTCCGTGCAGCGTCGCCACCGGCGTCAACGCGTCAGCGCGCGCCGGCCCGTTCACCGTTCCCGCGATGAAGTTGGCCGAGCCGATGAAATCGGCGACGAAGCGCGAATTGGGCGCGCGATAGATCTCCTGCGGGCTGCCGCGCTGCACGATGCGGCCGGCCTCGAACACCGCGATCTCGTCGGACAACGCCAGCGCCTCCGACTGATCATGCGTCACATAGACGGTGGTGACGCCGAGCCTGCGTTGCAGCCGCTTGAGCTCGACCCGCATCTGCTCGCGCAGCTTGGCGTCGAGATTGGACAGCGGCTCGTCGAGCAGGAGCATCTTCGGCTCGTGGACGATCCCGCGCGCCAAGGCGAGACGCTGCTGCTGACCGCCCGACAGGGCGGTCGACGGCCGGTTCTCGTAGCCCGCAAGGTGCACAAGGCCGAGCGCCCGCATGACCCTGTCCTTGATCTCGGCCGCACCGTAACGGCGCCGGCGCGCGACCCGCAGCGGAAACGCCACGTTCTCGAACACCGTCATATGCGGCCAGATGGCGTAGGACTGGAACACCATGCCGATGCCGCGCTCGCTCGCCGGGACGAAGACGCCGGCATCGGAGTCGAAGACGACCGTGTCGTCCAGCACGATCCTTCCCGCATCCGGGCGCTCGAGCCCGGCGAGACACCGCAGCGTCGTGGTCTTTCCGCAGCCCGAGGGCCCGAGCAGCGTGATGAACTTGCCGCTCGCGATCCCGAGACTGATCCCGTCGACGGCGCGGACCTCGGCATGGCCCGGCGAGCGGTAGGTTTTCTGCAAATTCTCGATGGCGAACATGTCACGCCGCCTGAATGCGCGGTGCCGCGCTCGCCGCACCGGCCGCCCAGGCGCGCCGACGGACCCGCGTCTCGAGCCAGCGCAACGCCGCCACGATGACGAACAGCGGTGCGATCTGCAGAATTCCGAGCGCGCTGACCGCGCCGTAGCTGCCGCCCTCCTCCCACATGGTGAGGCTGATAGTCCCGAGCACGTGCGTGCCCGGCCCGACCAGGAACACCGAGGCGCCGAGCTCGCGAACCGCCAGGACGAAGACGTAGATCCAGGCCGCGAGCAGCACCGGCGCCAGCAGCGGCAGCAGGACCCGGCGGAAAATCTGCGGGAGCCGCGCGCCGGCGACCTCGGCCGCCTCCTCCAGCTCGCGATGTATCTGCGTGATTCCGCTCGACGCGAACCGCATCCCGTAGGGCAGATAGAGCGTCACATAGGCGACGAGCAGGATCCAGATCGTGTTGTAGATATGGGTCGGCAGCATCAGGTAGACGAGCAGGATGCTGGCGCCCACGACCACGCTCGGCATCGCGATCGGCGCGAAGGCCAGCGCGTCGATCAGCCAGGCGAAGCGCGACGGCGAGCGCTGCGCGATCCACGCCATGACAAGGGTCAGGCCGACCACCAGCGAGGCCGCCATCGCGGCCACCAGCACGCTGGTCTTCACGGCGGCGAGAAAGATCGGATAGGTGAGGATGAATTCGTAATTCGCCAGGCTCGCCGCCGCGGTCGACGACAGCAGCGGCGGGGCGAGGTTGCGGAAGCACGATTGCCACAGCAGGGTGACGAGCGGCAGCCCGAGCGCGCAGCGCGAACATCAGCGCGACGGCGAGCGCGACCGGCCAGCGCCAGCGCCCGAGCGCGATCGAGACGGGCACGTAACCCTTGCCGGTCACGGTCGCGAAGGACTCGGTATTGCGCACCCCGCTGCGGTAGACGTAGACCGCGACCATGCAGATCGACAGGAGGGCGAGACTGAGCGCGCTCGCCACGCCGAACTCCGGCGGGCTGCCCTGCGTCGCGACCTGGATTTCGGTGGTGAAGACGTCGATGCGGGCCGGCCGGCCGATCAGGCGCGGCACCTCGTAGGACGAGATCCCCATCACGAACACGAGCAGCACGGTCGACCAGAGCGCGGGCCGCAGCATCGGCAAGGTGATCCTGGTGAGGATCTGCCACGCCCGGCCGCCCGAGACCTGGCCCGCCTCCTCCATCCGCATGTCGAGCGCCCGCAAGGCCGGCCCGAGCGCGAGATACGCCAAGGGAAAATAGTGGCTCGACAGCGTCCAGATCATCCCGCCCATCGAATAGATGTTGACCGGCGGCTGGGCGAGTCCGAACAGCGATTTGAGCGCGGCGTTGCCCCAGCCGATATTCGGGCTGAAGATGAAGATCCAGGCCATCGCCATCAACAGTCCGGGGATGGCGAAACGTCATGAGCGCGAGCACGTGGAACAGCGCGCCGCCGGGCGCGTCGGTGCGCTCGACCACCCAGGCGACGGCCCCGCCCATCAGCAACGTGACGACCGCGGTGCCGGCCGCGTAGACCAGCGAGTTCCCGAGCAGGCGCAGGATGTGCCAGCCCGAATAGGCCTCGACGAAGTTCTGCAATGTCGCCGTGCCGTTGCCGAGGATCGCGTCCTCGGTGAAAGCCGTGAACAAGCAGCGCCGCGAGCGGAACGATCACCAGCCAGACGGCGACCAGCACGCAGAGGATCGGCGTGAGCTTGGCCAACCGCATCTTTAGGATCTTTGCATGTCAGCGTTTCCGGAAGATCCCGTCGAACGCGCGCTGCCACTTTTTCTCCTCGTCGGGGCTCAACAGAACCGTGACGACCTTCTTGGCCGCCAGGTTGTCGACCACGCCGGCCGGAACGCTCTGCACGTCGGCGCGCGTCGGCAGACGGCCGAAGCGGGCGAGAAACGCCTGGCATTCGCGGCTGAGCATGAAATTGGCGGCGAGCCGCGCCGCATTGGGATGCGGCGCCTTCGCGCTCACCCCGACCTGTCCGAAAAACAAGGTCACGGGCTCGAGCGGCCAGTAGTCGGTCGGACCGCCGGCAAGCTTCACGTTCAAGGTGAGATTCACATAATTGTTGAGCGCCACCCAATACTCCCCGGCGCCGACCGCGCGCGCGAGCGCCAAATGCCCGTCGGTGACCACCGGATTGAGCGTCGCCACGAGGTCCTGGACCAGCTTGGCGCCGCGCGCCTCGCCGAAATGCTCGTAGATCGCCTTGAGCCATTCGTTGTCGGTCGCGTCGATCGCGACCTTGCCGGCCCATTGCTTGCGGTCGAGGAATTCCTCGTAGCTGCGCGGCAGCTCGGCCGCCTTGACGTGGTTGGTGTTGTAGGCCGGCGCGTTGTAGTTGGCGTAGACCCCGTACCAGCGGCGGCCCGGGTCGCGCGCCGCCGGCGCGACGTCGCTTAGCCTCGGGCGGATCGAAGGTCGCCAGCAGCTGCGGCGGCAGCTTGTTGACCGTGGTGGTCTGGATGATGTCGTAGGATTTCTGGTCGGCGCGAAATTCGATCGCGACGCGCGACATCAGGACGGTATCGGAGGCGCGCACATAGGCGACCTTGAGTCCGGTCGCGGCCTCGAAAATCTGCCACAACGGCAGCCCTTCCTGCTCGTTGACCGAAGAGTAGACGACGAGCGCGCCTTCCTGCCTGGCGGCCTGCAGCAGCGACGGATCGATCCACGGATGGGCGTCGCCCGCCGCCGGCTGCGCGCCTTGCGCCCGAGCGGCCGGCCCGACCAGACACGCCGATCAACGCCAGCGCGCAGCAAGCGATCCTCGAATGCCCCAACACAGCCTCCCTGGCCATTTCGGGCTGATCCCTTTCGGGCCGACCCTCACGGATATCCCGGGAACGTACCATGGGAGCCGAAGCCCCAGTAGTTCCGCAGCGTGTCCTTGTCCCACGTCTTCGGCCGCTGCGGACGGTCCTGGTGCCATGGCCGCGGGTCGAAATAGCCGAGCGCCTCGTCCTTCATCTGGTCCATCTCGCAGAACAGCTCGACCCGCACGTTGTCCGAATTGCGGTGATAGGCCGCGATGTTATGGCCGATGATGTGACGGGCCGGCCCCCAGACCAGGCGAATGTTGTTCTTCGCCAGGAAATCGCACGCGCGGTGGATCTCGGGCCAGTCCTTGACCTCGAAGGCGATGTGATGGAGCTGCGGGACCGCATCGACCACGAAATTGACGGTGTGGTGGTCGGTATTGCAGCGCAGGAACGCAAAGGTGGTATCGCGCCAGTCGGAGACCCGGAAGCCGAGCACGTCGGTGTAGAACCGCACGACCTGCTGCACGTCGGTCACCCGATAGGCGACGTGCCCGAGCCGCAGCGGCGTGATGACCGATTGCCTGCCGGTGTCCTTGACGAAGGTATATTCCGCGTAGATCTCGATCAGCGTCCCCTTGATGTCGAGAAACGTGATCGCGTCGGCGACGCCGGGCGAGATTGCGCTGCGCCGCTCGGTCTTGATGCCGAGTTTTCCGAGGTCGCGCGCGAGCGCCGCGAGATCGCTCCCGGGCGCGACCTGGAAGCTCAGGCGTTTCAACGCCACCGTGTCTCCGCGCTCGAGCCCGATGGCCTCGAGGCCGGTTTGGGTCGCCAGGAAGGCGCGATTCTTGTCGCGCTCGATCACGTTCAGGCCGAGCACCTCGGAATAATACGTGACCTGTGCCTCGAGGTCCGGCGTCGTGAAGGTCGCATGGCCAAGCCGCTTGACGTTCAGCATCGATGGGCTCCTTTGGCCTGGATGAACCGCAGCGGGCAGACTACCAGTTCGCGGCCAGGCAAGTCCGGATAAGCGAGCAATGCGAAGGCCGCGAGGGCGCCCCTCCTAGAGCTTCCCGAGCGACGTCCTCACCGTGCGGGACTGGTCATCGGCTTTGCGCGCCGCAGAGCTTCGCGCTCGTGGTCATCATTCAATGATCGAAGTGGAAGTGTGCGATGGATCTTCCTTTCGCCACCTCCGAGCGGATCCGGTCGGCATTTCGACGCAGCATGAACCCTGCAAGGCGCCGCACGCCTTCGTCGCTCTCGCGAATCTCGCGGTCGCTTGGGCGCCGATCAGGAAATTCCAGCAGGGTGCCCTCATAGTCGAGGCGAACGTCGAGGTTGAACTCGTCGAAGCTGGCCGACACGAACATCGGTCCATGCTGCTCGCAATTTTCCGCCACCGCTTCCACCAGCTGGATGACGCCGAAAGTCGCGCGTTTGACGATATCGGGCCGTGCACCCCATGCGCCGCCCTGCTTGGAAAAGAAATTCTCAACCGCCTGCGGCCCGGATTGGGCGTTCTCGATGGTGAAGCTCGCTTTGCGTTTCACGCCGATCCGGAAAAGCAGGTTGAGCGAAAGCGCGATCACGGTCCCGAACACGAGCGAGGACCCGATCAAAGGCACAATCGCCCTTGGGGCCCCTGCGGCGAGATTTGGAAAAATATCGACGGACGCTCCGGCAACCAACGACAATCCGATCACCAGCGATCTGCGGATGTCGAGCAGGCGCGAACTGATCACCTGGATGCCATTGATGATGATGAAGGTGCCGGCGAACAGCAGCGCGGACACCATCACGGCGCGCGGCATGATCGCCAGCAACGCGGTGAGCTTGGGTAAGAAAGCCAGCACCACGAAGATGCCGGCAACCGCATAGGCAACCACCCGGCTGCCGTCTCCGATGGCGGCCGCCAGCCCCACCGATGGTGTCGACGTGTTGGTCCCCACCGCGCCCGTGAGCCCCGCGACCACGGTGGAAGCGCCGTCGGCCAGCACCCCGCGGATGGTCGACCCCATCTCGGGGCGCACCCATTCGGCGTCGTTCATGCGCTGACAGATGGCGATCGTGCCGGCCGCCTTCAGCGCGGCCGCAACCCCTGCGATCGCGAACGGAACAATGAGCGTCGCGTCGAACGCCCATGATAAATCGTGCGGCAGGGGCAGAGCGACCCAGGGCGCTTCGCGCACGGTGTCGAACGCGCCGTCCAGGAGGCCCAAGAACCCGGCGAGGACGCTGCCTGCGATCAACCCGACCAACGCGCACAACATGCGCAGGGGCCCTTTGCCCCAGACATTGAGCGCGCACATGGTCGCGAGAGTGAGGCCCGCAACCTGCCACTCGGCGTTGGTCACCGGCGCCGCGCCCGGCGCGAGCATCAAGCGCAGTCCCGAGGTTCCCGCGGACAATCCGATGAACAAGATCACCAGGCCGGAAATTTCCTGGGGAAAGATCGCGCGCAATCGATTGAGGAGCGGCGCAAGGACGGATTCCAACACCCCGGCGAACAATGTCATTCCGAACACGAGCGGAAGCCCGCCAAGTCTTCCCGCGAGCAGCGAGGGGGCGAGGTAGACCGCCGAGAACGTGGTCGGACACATGTACCCCGAACCGATCGGTCCCAGCCGATAGGCCTGCAGAACCGTGCCGATACCGAGAACCAGCATGCCGGTGGAGAGCAGGCCGCCGACGACCGACAGCGAAGCCCCGGAGGCGCGAAAGATCAGCAGGGGATAGATGAAGTTGATCGCAATCAGCCCGACCTGTTGAACGCCGTTGAACGCGGTGACGAGCGGAGGCGGCGTCTCTTCGACGCCGTAGATGAGGGTGGGGGGTTTTTTCATGGTATTCTCTCAGCCGCTTTACGGCGGCGGCAATCCGGAGGATTTACACATGCGGCGCACGACGGCCTGGTCGCTGAGGCTTCCGGGTGCGCGCAAGCGAGCACGCCGACGTTTCGGAAAAATCATCGAGCGCATATCTTGAGCGACCTCGTTTGCCAGGCGCGTTGACACGCCGCCGCATGGCCGAGCGGCCGGCGCCCCGGTTCGTCAGGCGAGGCGCGCCACGGCTTCATCGCGCGAACCCAGGATCATGAAGGAATCCAGCAAGCCACCCATTTCGAAGAGGTCGTGCACGTGACCCACGATGCCGCACAGCGCAAAGCGGATTCCCTTGCGCTCGGCGTGGTCGGTTGCGACCAGGAGAACACGGAAACCGGCGCTGGTAAGGTACACCACACCGCCAAAATCCATCAAAATGCTCTTCTCGCCCGCCTCGAGCAGGGTATTGAACTGCGTCAGAACTTGGCCCGCATTGCTGTTGTCGATCCGGCCGGTCAATGTGACGACGCACACCTGATCGCTGCGCGAGTGTGCGATACTAAGCTCATTGTTTGCCATCGGGCCCCCCTGTCTGCGGCCGCGTCTCTTTCTTGAACAGCTTGGTCAGTCGCACGCGATTGTGGTCCTCGACGCGTTCGTATTCGAACTTATCGACGAGCTGTTTCACCAGATGAATACCAAGTCCTCCAGGTTGCGGTCTGCGGCCGGGAGCGGCCCTCGGCGGCGCGGGCGTGTCGCGCGGGTCGTAGGCTTGACCGTCATCCATGACCTCCACCTCCATGCCTGCGTCGCTTATGGCCAGGCGAACCCGCAATTCATGAACGCCCCCTTCGGGCCAAGCATATTGGATGACGTTACTGATGATCTCGTCAAGAACGACTTGCAGCTCGACCAATGCGTTGCCGGGAATACTCTGCTCGGCGCCGAAGCGATCCAATGCGGCTCGAACGACCGCCATGTCGGCCGGGTCGGTACCGATGGTGAGTTCGACGGATTGCAAGACGGATGTCCCCGATCGAATTCTATCGGCCCGTGATGATTTCGTATACGGCGCCTATCGATCCGGGATTCTCCCGCGCAAACCGCCGCACCATCTCACGCCCTCACCTGCACCCGCAACTCGCCGAGCGGCTCCGCCGAGCTTGCGCGCAGCAGGTCGCCGGCCTTCACCGGGCCGACGCCTTCAGGCGTGCCGGTGTAGTACACGTCGCCCGGGTAGAGCGTGTAGAACGACGAGGCGAATTCGATCAGGCGGCGCACGCCGTAGACCAGGTTGCTGGTGTTGGTATCCTGCCGCAGCTCGTCATTGAGGTGCAGCCTCAGCGGCAGGTCGTCGGGATTGGCGATCTCGTCGGCCGTCACCATCCACGGTCCGAGCACCGCATAGCCGTCGCACGATTTGCGGAAGCTGCGGTCTTCCGGTCCGCGCACCGTCATGTCGAGACCGAGACAATAGCCCGCCACGTAATCGAGCGCCCGTTCCGGCGGAATATGGCTGCCTTCGCGGCCGATGATGAGCACGAGCTCGACCTCGTGGTCGTTGCGCCGGTCGGGAAAGCGGATCGGTATGCCTTCCGACGGCCCGACCACCGCGGTGTTCGCCTTGAGGAAGATGCCGGCCTGGCCGATGTCGGCGGAGAACCGCGAGACGCCGCCGGACTGGCTCTCCCGCACGGACCGCATTTCCTCGATGTGCTTCCTGTAGTTGGTCGGCGCCGCCATCACCTTGCCGGGCCGCGCCACCGGGGCGAGCAATGCGACATCGGCCAGCGGCTTGCCGGGGACGGCGGCGGCCATCTGCTTGAGCCGGGCGCCCCACGCCGGCAGCGCCGCGACCACGGCATCGCCTTTCATGGCGTAGGGAGCGCGCGCCCTGATCTCGTCCTGCGCGGCGCTCACGTCGTGCACCCGGTCGCCGATCACGACGCCAAGCCGGTCATTGTCAAATCGGCAGATCCGCATTCAGGTCCCCTCCGGCATCACGGGTTTGCGTCAACAGGATCGGGATGCTGCGGTTTATCCGTACACGCCCGCGATCGCCAAGAACTCGTCCGCCTTGAGGCTGGCGCCGCCGACCAGCGCGCCGTCCACGTCGGCGACCGCCATCAGATCCCTGGCGTTCGAAGGCTTGACCGAGCCCCCATAGAGGATCCGCATCCCCTCCCCGGCCCCGCCGAACCGCTTGACGAGCCTTGCCCGGATGAAGACGTGCACCTCGGCCACATCGGCCGGGGTCGGCGTAAGCCCGCTGCCGATCGCCCATACGGGCTCATAGGCGACGACCACGCTTTGCGCCGTCGCGGCGTCGGGCAGCGATCCCTGGATCTGGACGCCGACCACGTCGAGCGTCCTGCCGGCAAGGCGTTCGTCCCGGCTCTCGCCGACGCAGACGACGGCCACCAGCCCGGCGCGCCCGGCGGCGAGCGCCTTGGCCCGCACATCGGCATCGCTTTCCTTGTGAAATGTCCGCCGCTCGGAATGGCCGACGATGACGGCGGATGCGCCCGCGTCCTTGAGCATCTCGGCCGAGATGTCGCCCGTGAAGGCGCCGGCCGCCTCCGCGTGGCAGTCCTGGCCCCCGATCGCGACCGGGCTGCCGGCCGCGCGGGCCGCGCAGGCGGCCACCAGGGTCGCCGGCGGACACACCATGAGGCCGGTCGCGGGCGCGAGCCGAACAGCCGACGCGATGACGCGGTCGAGCTCGGCCAGGGAGGCCGTCAGGCCGTTCATCTTCCAGTTGCCCGCGACCAGCGGGCGGCGCGCCATTGCGATCATCTTCGACCCCCGCCACCGCTCAGGCGTTAGCAGACGGTCCGCCGCCGCGGAAGGGGTGCGCGACAAATTTCCCGCCGTTAATTCAACGTGTTGCGGTCCGCCGCCGCGATCTTTATGATGCGCCGATCCGCGCCATTGCTCCCTGCGAGCGATCGCCCCACCCACGCAACAAATGATCCGCTCATGCTTCGAGGTTTACGCAACGCCTCTTCCGGTTGGCTCGGCAAGACCGTCATGGCGGCCGTGGTCGGTTTCCTGGTCATCAGCTTCGCGATCTGGGGCATCGGCGACATTTTCCGCGGTTTCAGCCGCGGCTCCGTCGCATCGGTCGGGAGCGCCGAGATTTCCATCGAGCAGTTCCGTACGCTGTTCACCGACCGCGTGCAGGCGCTCGGGCGCCAGTTGCGCCGGCCGATCACGCCCGACCAGGCCCGCGCCTTCGGGCTCGACCAGCAGGTGCTGGGCCAGTGGATGCAGGACGCCGCCCTCGACCAGCGCGCGCGCAGCCTGCGACTCGGCATCTCGGACGCCGAGGTGGTGCGGCGGATCACCGACGATCCGAGCTTCCGCGGCCCGTCCGGCCAGTTCGACCAGGCGCGCTTCATCGAGATTCTCCAGGCAGATCGGCTACAGCGAGCAGAGCTACGTCGCCGAGCAGCGCCGCGAAACGCTGCGCCGGCAGATCACCACCACGGTCGAGCGGCGACATCAAGCCGCCCCGGACGGCGGCCGAAGCGGTCAACCGCTATGAGAACGAGCAGCGCGACATCGACTATGTGGCGCTCGGTCCCGCGCCAGGCAGGCGATGTCCCGGCGCCCGCGCCCGACGTTCTGGTCAAGTATTTCGAGGAACGCAAAGTGCTGTTTCGCGCGCCCGAGTACCGCAAGGCGACCATCCTGTCGCTCACGCCCGACGACGTCGCGCGCACCATCGAGATCGCCGCGCCCGACGTCAAAGCCTTCTACGACAAGAACATCGACCGGTTCTCGACGCCCGAAAGGCGGCAGATCCAGCAGATCAAATTCGACGACAAGGACGAGGCGCACAAGGCGGCCGAACGGCTGGCCGCGCGGCCTGTCGTTCGACGATCTCGCCAAGGAGCGCAAGATCGGCGAGAGCGACCTCGATCTGGGCCTGATCGCGAAATCCGCGCTCGTCGACCGCAAGGTGGCGGATGCCGCCTTCGCGCTCAAGCAGGGCGAGGTGAGCGCCGCCATCGACGGCGCGTTCGGCAGCATGATCGTGCGCATCGTCAAGATCGAGCCCGGCAACACCAAGCCGTTCGCCGAGGTCGAAGCCGAGATCAAAAAAGGCCTCGCGCTCGACCGCGCCAAGGCCGAGACACGTACGCTGCGCGACAAGATCGACGAGGAGATCGGCGGCGGCGCGCGGCTGGACGAGGTCGCCAAGAAGCTCAACGTTCCCTACCGCACCATCGAGGCGATCGACCGTTCGGGCCGCGGCCCCGACGGGCAGCCGATCGATCTGCCGAAGGGCGTCGACGTCCTCAACGGAATTTTCTCGGCCGATGTCGGGCTCGAGAACGACGCGCTGCAGACCCCGGACGGCGGCATCATCTGGTACGACCTCGTCGCTGTCACGCCCTCGCGCGATCGCACGCTCGACGAGGTCAAGTCCCAGGTCGAGGCGCGCTGGCACGACGACGAGGTCGCGGCGCGCCTGAACGCCAAGGCCAACGAGATCGTCGACAAGCTCAAGGGCGGCGCCAAGCTCGCGGATCTCGCGGCGGCGGACAAGCTCAAGCTCGAGAACACGAAATGGCTCAAGCGGGGCGCCACGTCCGGTGCGCTGTCGTCGAATGCCCTCACGGCCGTGTTTCGCACGCCAAAGGGCGAGGCCACGACCGCCGAAGGCAAGGATCCGACCGAGCGTATCGTATTCGTCGTGACCGAGGTGACGGTGCCGCAATTCGATCCGGCGTCGCCCGAGGCCAAACGGATCAATGATGCGGTGCGCGACGCGATGGCCAACGACCTGTATTCGCAATTCGTCGCACGGATCGAAACCGACCTCGGGGTCACGGTCAACCAGGGCGCGCTCGGCCTGGCGCTCGGCGCAAACCCGACCAACTAGGCCACGAATGCAGATCGAGCCGGCGGCCGCCGCCTTCGCGCAGACCTATGCGGCCGGGCGACCGCAGGTCGTGTGGACCACCCTGGTCGCCGACCTCGAGACTCCGGTCTCGGCCTTCCTCAAGGTCGCGACCCGCAGGCCGCTCAGCTTCCTGCTGGAATCGGTCGAAGGCGGCGCGACGCGCGGGCGCTATTCGGTCATCGGGCTCGACCCGGACGTCGTCTGGCGGGCGAACGGCGCGAATGCCGAGATCAACCGTACGGCGCGCCGGCAGGATGACGCGTTCGCGCCTTGCGAAGAGCCCCCGCTCGCCGCCTTGCGCGCCTTCATCGCCGAGAGCCGCATCGAGATCCCGGAAGGGCTGCCGCCGATGGCGGCCGGCATTTTCGGCTATCTCGGCTACGACACGGTGCGGCTGATCGAGGAGATCGGCCCGCCCAATCCGGATCCCATCGGGCTGCCCGATGCGATCCTGGTGCGGCCCACCATCGTGGTCATATTCGACGCCGTGAAGGACACGATCACCATCGTGTCGCCGGTTCGCCCCGAAAAGTCGGTCTCCCCCAAGGCCGCGCTCGCGCGCGCGACCGAGCGCATCGGCGCGGTGGTCGACGACCTCGACCGCGCGCTCGACAAGGCGCAGGCGGCGGGCCACGACGGCCCGCTGGTGGTCGAGCCCCGGTCGAACACGACGCCCGCCGAGTTCAAGCGCATGGTGCTCGCCGCCAAGGACTACATTGCGGCCGGCGACATTTTCCAGGTCGTGCTCTCGCAGCGCTTCGAGGCGCCGTTCGGCCTGCCGGCCTTCGCGCTCTACCGCGCCATCCGGCGCATCAATCCGGCGCCGTTCCTGTTCTACCTCGACTACGAAAAATTCTCGGTCGTGGGGTCGAGCCCGGAAATCCTGGTGCGGGCGCGCGGCGACACGGTGACGATCCGGCCGATCGCCGGCACGCGGCCGCGCGGGGCGACGCCGCACGAGGACAAGGCGCTCGAAGCCGAGCTGCTCGCCGATCCGAAGGAATGCGCCGAGCATCTCATGCTGCTCGACCTCGGCCGCAACGACGTCGGCCGTGTCGCCCGGATCGGCACCGTGACGGTGACCGACCAGTTCTTCGTCGAGCGCTACAGCCACGTGATGCACATCGTATCCAACGTCGAGGGCAAGCTCGATCCGCGCCACGACGCGCTCGACGCGCTGGCGGCCGGGTTTCCGGCCGGCACGGTGTCGGGCGCTCCGAAAGTGCGCGCCATGCAGATCATCGACGAGCTGGAAAAGGAGAAGCGCGGCCTCTATGCGGGCTGCGTCGGCTACTTCTCCGCCGCCGGAGACATGGATTCCTGCATCGTGCTGCGCACCGCGCTGGTCAAGGACGGCCGCATGTATGTCCAGGCCGGCGCGGGAATCGTCGCCGATTCCGATCCCGACGCCGAGCAGCAGGAATGCATCAACAAGTCGAAGGCGCTGTTTCGCGCCGCCGAAGAGGCGCGGCGGTTCGCCAGCGCGGGCAAGCGCGGGCAGTGACCGCGCGCTACCGGCCGTGGCGCCGTAGAACGAAGCATCGGCCGCCTATCGCGAGCTAAACCGGGGCGTGGCTTGTTCGGGAGCCTTCAGGTTCCACGGCTTGACAATCGAGCCATCCGGACCCATTTTTTAGCTTGGTTCGCGCCAGAGGTAACCTTATGTTCCAAGCTGCTCTCCTTCGCGTTGCGCTTTGGATGATGGTTGCAACGTTGGTCGTCGATCTCATGCCGATCCTGGCGTGGGCGGGCGAACGACCGTAATCGGCCGTTCGATCGCGAGCGACGTCACCGCTCCAGATCCTCGATACTCTTCAGCGCGGCTTCGGCGCGGCGGAGATAATCCTGCTCTTCCGGCAGGGCAAACAATCGTTCGTCGAGGGGCTTCCGGTTGAGCTCGCGGTCATGCTCGGCTACGCGCCGTTTCAGTATCCAGATGGCATAACGCAGCACGCTGCCGGCGGTTCTGATTGTATCCCTGCGGCCCGCGCGCTCGAAATCTGAAGTCTGGTGCGGCTCGCGTTGACGGATCGCCTGCGTGAGCAGGACTCCGTATGTCGCCTTGTACTCTCCGTCGTAGGTCTCGCGGTCAGACGAGCGATCTGTATAGTACGACAGGCATTGCAGCTCGACGGCGCTGTTCTTCTCGGCGTATTTCAGCATCTCGGGTGAGATCGCCACGGCCTCATCCAGCAGACCTTCGTTCGCCGCATAGGTCAAATTGCGCAGCATCTTGTCCACGAGGCTGAAATAGGCTGCCACCATCCGGCTCTCGAGCTTTTCGTCGGACGTCCCCGGCTTCGGCCTATTCGCCGCGTTCGAGATCGCCAAATCGCACCTCGCCCAGTCGAAAGCCGATTTGACCTCTGAGTCGGCGAACAGCAACTCGATGCTGTGAACCAGCGCATACGCGGTCAAGTACGAGACGCGCCGATTGACCGTGAGCGACAGCATTTCGGTGAGCTCGAACTCGATGCGGATGCGATACCAGGCCGGCAGTTGCTCCCATTTGGCGGTTTCACCAGGCTCGACGTCCGGCTTGTAGCCGTAATATGCGCAGCGTTCATTTTCGGTTTTGTTGCATTCCGCGATCTTCGCTTGAGCAGTCTTTGGCACGTAGTGATCCTCGATCCATGATGCGATCTCCCGCATGGCCTGCTCGGTTTCGCCGCTATCGTAGAGCAGAAACGCCAATCCCATCGCTGCATATGGCAGGGAAGTCACCATCGAGGCATTGGCCTTGGCCTGGTCAACGATTCTGTTCCGCGCGTCCTGACAAGCTTTCTCGTCCTCGTCCGAGCCCGGGCCGCTCACGTCGTCCTTGAGCGCTGCCGCCGCCTTCGCGAGTTCCGCCAACAAAGCCTGCGCATCGGCCACGCCGGTCCCGGGCGGATGCAGAAGTTTCGTGTATGACACGATCGCATCGTTAAATCGCCGCTGAACTAGTCCCCGATTGTTGAATTTCGCGAGGTGTTTGTTCAGGCATTTGCCCAGCGGATCGAGAACGTTCTTGACAAAAACATTGGCGCCGTCATGCAACCGATTGAGCGCGGCGAGTTTCTTGGCTTTGTTGCGATAGAACAAATTCGCGTAGTCCTTGTCGCGAACCCACATGTCCTCGAAGTGCTCGAATGCGTCCCAGCTTCGCGTTTCGCTGGTCTCGTTGCCGATTTTTGGCGATCCTCCGGATTGCCTTATGGTGGAGATAGGCTGGCTCGAGAAGGAAACTCCCCCCAACGGAGTGGTGACATTCGCGGAGCTGAGCCGACTTAGAAGCTGAGGAAAGAAAGGGTAGAGGATGCCAAGAAAAAGCAATATCAGCAGGACGAAGCCCCAGCGCCGGTGTTGCGATTCCATCGCAACCGTCTTCAAGCCTTCCTCGCGCATGATGTAGTTGAGCCATTCGGCTCCTATGCTTCCGAACAGAACTCCCAGCAGCAGGGCTCCGAGCGGCGCCGCAGCGATCCACCGGTCCGCCGTATTCAGATAAAACGATCGCGGCCCCCAAATCAGGACGACGACAAACATGACGAGGACGAAGCCGAAAACGACCGCAAGGGTCGCCTTGAATACGCTTGTATAAGCTTCGGTCGTTCCATGCCGACGCACGGACGACCGCAGCAAATCCCAAGCCCGGCAATCACGACCAGCACCGCAATGACGATGGCCCAATGGTTCACGGCGGCGAACCGCGGGGGTCCCATCGGATGCGAGGCCTCGAACGCCATCCCGATAAAAAGCGCCACGAGGAGAAACGCGCAGGCGAGGATCCCTGCCGCCTGAAATCGCGGCCTCCTCAGTGTCGACCCTCGGTCTGGTCCCGCTGCTTCGCCTGACGTCGGTTCTTCGCGCGGCGGCTTTTCGCCGCCGTTGCGCGCCCAATACCAGATCAGGTAGCCGATCGCGGTTCCGGCAACGAAGGCGCTGAGGCCCAATTCTTCTATGTCCATTGCCGCCTCCCTCTCGTCCCCCGCCGTCGGTTCGCAGCATCTGCAAGTCGACAAGCATGCAATTTCTAGTCGATTTTCGCGTGCTGGACTAGGCACCGTGACGGCCGACGCCGTCCGCCTGATCGCAAGCGGGCATCCACGTTGATCGCCGTCTGCTGGTTCGATCTCGGCGCGGCCGGACTCTCTGCCGCCGTCGCCGCCGGATTCAGCGCCTACGCTGCGCCGACGGCTGCCGCGGTGCTCATGGTGAAGGAGCGGCCGGCCGGCAGCTGATGATTTCGGCTGACATCTTGGTCGACGCGCTCATAACCGTCGACCGACGTCTCCAACGCGAACACCGGATGCCTACCGCGTCGTGATTGAAGGCCCCGACGACGGCAGACGGCGCACGCTGGTGACCTCGCCGGCCTCAAGGCGAATGCGGGGGATCGCCGCCGCCGTAGGCTCGAAGGCGACCGCCATGCGATAAGCGTTGGCATGCACCAGCGTCGCTTCGTCCCGCACGATGGCGACATGGCCCTTCCAGAACAGAAGATCGCCGCGGCGCAATTGATCGAGCTCATGCGACCAGCGCGAGCGCGCCGCCCAGTGCCTGCTCCTGCATGTCGGTGTCGCGCGGACACGCAATGCCGCAGGCGGCGAGCGCAAGCTGCACCAATCCCGAGCAGTCGATGCCGAGACTGGTCTTTCCTCCCCACAAATAGGGTGTTCCCAGGAACCGCTCCGCCACCGCGACGAAATCGGTTTCCATCGTCGCCACGGGCGCGAGATGGATCATCGGCACATGACCGCCCGAGGCGGTGATCGCGAACGGCCCGTCCATGCGCGCGATGACGAGCCGGCAGCCGAACGAAAGCGCTTCGATGGGAGGAAGCTTGATCGAAGGGCCGGGGAAGACGAACGTGCGCAACGCCGTCACCTTGTGGGTCGCAGGCGGTCCGGGCGTGCCCAGCGCGCTGGCCGGCAGGTATCCCACATAGCCGTCGCCGGCGAGCTGTCCCCACGCCCAGCCTTCGTCGCCGATGTCGTAAATCGCAACCCGCTCGCCCTTCAGCGCTTCGGTCAGGAGCGCCGCCTGGTGCGAGGGCGCTTCGCGCACCGGGGCCTGCGCGGCGCCGATCTCGTAGGCTTTTCCCTCGACGAAGCGCTGGGCTTCGACCGTGCCGGCGAGATGCTTGGCGGCGATGTCGCGTCGCGCCGGCGTGATCCGCGGGTCGAATCCGCCGCTTCTTGCCGGCGCCGCGGCGTCGGCCGGCTGCTGCGCGCGCGCCGCAAGCGGCCAGGCGGCTGCCCCGCCCAATAGCGTGACGAATTCGCGTCGTTTCATCCGATCGAACGACATCCCGGCTTCCCTACGCTGTCATCGCCCGCGCAAGCGGGCGATCCAGTATCCCGTGACGGCACGCGGTGGCGACATAGCGCCATTTACGGCGCTCCGTGTCTACTCGATTGCCCGCTTGCGCGGGCAATGACGTCGCAGGGCTAAGCGCGCGGCGGGCGGCGCCGCTCGTGGAACCAGTTGCGGTACTGCGTCATCTTCGCGCGCTGCGCCGCCGGTGCATGGCGCTTGCACGTCGACGCCTCGGCGCTCTTTTCCGGCGCACCCCAGCGCAGCTCGACGCAGTCGTTCACGTTGTACGCCATCTCGATATCGGCCGCGCGGTCGATCACGTCCTTGAGCGCGAGCGTCCACGCGGAGCCGTCGCTGCGCGTATACGAGAACTTGCGCGCCGCAAGCTCCGAGGCGAGCACGCTCTCCAATTCGGCCTTCACGGCCGCGACGCCTTTCTCCTTCGGCATCGCGTACCGTTCGGGCCGCCGCGCGACGCGCTCGGGGAAACCTCGCACCACGTCCATCGCGATCAACAGACGCAAATCGCGCGACGGCGTCGCGAAATCTTCCCATGCGCCGGTCGTCTCGAAGATCGCCGCGCCGTCCGGCATGGCCGCGTCGCCGCGCCCGCTGCCCTGGAACTTTCGCCCGTTTTCGACCGACGTCACGCGCGTCTTCACCTGCTCTTCGAGCGCCGTGATCGCCTCCTTCATCGCCCGCATGGGATCGAGCGGCGATGGCGACATCACGTCATCCATCCGATCGTAAAAGGCTTCGACCCCGAGCCGCGACTGATCGAGCGAAAAATCGCCGTATTGCGCGTCTTTCGCAATTTCGTTGTTGGTCAACCGCCGCAAGGCGCCGCTCTTGTCGCGCACGATCGGCCGGAAGCGCTTGAATCCGGCGCTCCCGAGCGCGGGATCCTGCGCGAACAGGAAATTGCCGCGCCAATAACGCTTGCGCGCAACTGTCCCGTCGGGCTGCCCGTCGACGGCGAGGAAGACGCCCGCCGCGTCGTCCGACTGCGGCAGGCGCCGCACCAGCACCAGCAGGTGCCCGTACGGATCGGCATACACGGTCCCCGGACGCAGCGTCTCCTGGCTCAGCGGCACCGGATAGTAATCCGTGTTGTCGTCGCTTGCCCGCGTTCGCCCGGTTCCGGAATGGACCGCGTCGGCGACGGTCGAGCTCAGATAATGGCCGAACGACGCCGCGAGCCCCAGCGGCTTCGCCGCAGGTGCGCTCGCCGGACCCGCGACAGGCTGGCCGAACTTCTCCAACGGAATGGCGGACGCGGTTCTTGGGTCGGGCGCCGCCGGACGAGCCTCCTCCGACTTCTGGATGTTTCGCCACGCGACGCACCTCGGCGGCTGGCCGCCGCCGCCGCGCGTGCAGATCGAATACCCAAACGGCAGTCCCATCTTGAACGCGAAGTAGGCGCGCAAAAAATACGGAAGGTCGGCGCAGTCGGGGCGGATGATGAGCCCCATCTCGTCTTCGCGCAGACCCAGGTGGTCGAACAGGACATTGCGCGATCGGTCGCGCAGCACTTCGTGCAGCGCCCGCCACGACGGCGCCTCGTCAAGCGGCGCATCGAAGAGCTTTTCGAGCCATGCAGAATAGAGGTTTTCCGTTCCTCGGTTCCACGTGTCGCGCAAGGGCCAGAGGCTCCCTTCCGTCGCGCGCGGCCGCGGCGGCTCGCGGTCGAGCACCGCGACTTCGCGCGTGATGCCGCACCCCGACGGTGCGCGGTCGCGCGCGAGCTTCACGTGCCATGTCCCTGCGACCGGCGACGCGACCTCGGCGAACCAGGAATACGGCGGCCCGCCGTGCCGCTCACGCGACGTGGCGGCGACATGTCCGTCGGGCGCGATCAGGGAAAGCTCGCCCTCGAGCGGCTTCTCGGCGGCGACGACCACGCGCAAGGGAGCGCCCGTCCAGGGCGCGACCGGCGACGGCAGGACCGCGAAGTCGGCCGCGTCCTCGCAGACGCCGGACGGACCTTGGGCCCATGCGTCGCCTGGCGACAAAAGGAAGAGCAAAAATGCGCCTGCGATCAGCAACGATGCTGTCGCCACGGCAGCAAAACGGTGTGTTCGGAACAATTGACCCACCCCTCCTGTGTCGCAGCCATATTCGAAGGCTTTGACTAAATCATGGCAAAATTCAAGTGGATGGCCGCTTGGCCGGGTCTGGTCAAAACCCGTAAATGCTGGAAAGTGCCTGTATTTTCCGGATTTTCCCCCGATAGCCGGCCATCCAAGCAGGCTGGAGCCCTTCACCGCGCCGGCGGGCAGGACGAGGGGGGCAAAAACTCGGCGACTCAAACGCGCTCGATATGTGCGTCCGCGACGACCTTGCTCCACCGGGCGATATCGGCAGCGACGCTGGTCCTCAATTCCTCGGGGCTCGAATGCCTCGGCGCGTTGCCGAGCTTCTTGAGCCGTTCCGCAATTGCCGGATCGGCAAGCACCGCCCCGATCTCGGTATTGAGCCTCTCGGCAATCGAGCCGGGCAGTCCGGCGGGTCCGACGATCCCCTGATATCCGTCGACCGCGTAGCCGGGGAACCCCAACTCCGCAACGGTCGGAACGTCGCTGAGACCAAAGAAGCGGTTCGCGCTGGTCACCGCGAGGGCCCGCAACCGACCGTCGCGGATGTATTCGACCAGCGCCGTGGGCGGATCGGGAACGAAATCCACGCGTTTGCCCAGCAGGTCCATGATGGCGGGCGCGCCCCCGCGGTAGGGTATGTGTTGGAGCCGGATGTTCGCGATCTTGGCGAAGAACTCCATCGCCAGGTGCTGCAACGAGCCGACGCCCGCCGTGCCATATTGCGGGGGCGTGCTGTTCGCGCGTGCGAGGCTCACGAGGTCGGACAGCGTTCTGACCGCGTGGTCCGCATACGTCGCCAGCACGATCGGATATTCGACCGTCATGCTGATCATCGAGAAGTCTTCGATCGGGCGATACGGCAACGTCCGATACATGGCGGCAGTGGCGGTGTACGACGCCGGAATGCTCATCAGCGTGTATCCATCGGGTGCGGCCCGAGCCACGTGCGCCGCCGCGGTCGTGCCGGTCGCGCCCGGCTTGGCGTCGACGGTGACCGGCTGACCGAGACGGCTTGAAAGTCCGTCGGCCAGGATACGCGAGGCGGTGTCCACCGGACCGCCCGCCGGAAAGCCGTGCACCAGCGAGATCGGCCGATCAGGCCAGGCCTGCCTGGCGACCGCAGGCATGGCCGCGAGCGCACTGATGCCACCGAGCACGCTTCGGCGCGTGAGATGCCTCATTGGGGTTCGTCCTCAATGGTGCCCCGTCGGGGGGCGTGTCGCAAAATTAAGGGCCGCGGCTTGATGTGTCCAATTCATTTATGCTTTCATCTATGATGAAATTTGGGAATACATCGATGAAGCTCAGCCAGCTGCGCACTTTCGTCGCCATCGCCGAACAAGGCGGCTTCGGGCGCGCCGCCACGCGATTGAACCTCACGCAGTCGGCTGCGTCCCGGCAGATCAGCGCATTGGAATCCGAGCTCGGCGTACCGCTCTTCGACCGCATCGGCCGCCGCGTGCGCCTGACTTCCGAGGGCGAAGATCTGCTCCAGCGGACGCGACGCTTGCTGGGAGATGTCGAGGGCTTGGGCGAGCGCGCGCGAGCCCTGAAGCGCGGCCAGACGGGGGTGCTGCGAGTTGGCGCCACGCCGCAAGTGATCGAGAATCTCCTCGCCGGCTTCTTGGCCGGTCATCGCCAGCGGCATCCCGGGATCGAAGTCCACTTGATCGAGGATGGCGGCGCGCGGCTGCCCGGCCGTCTGGAACGCGGCGACGTCCATCTGAGCATCATGCCCGCGGGTTACGAAGGCTTCAGCGGCCGCCTGCTTTATCCCATGCACCTGCTGGCCGTGTTTCCCGAAGCGCATCCGCTGGGAAAGAAGAAATCGCTGGAAATCGCCGAATTGGCCGACGAGCCCGTGGTCTTGATGAGCCGGGGAGCCGCATCGTTGATGTGGTTCGAGATCGCGTGCCACGCGGCCCATATCCGGCCGCGCGCGCTTTTGCACAGCTCGGTCCCGCACGCGATGATCGAGCTGGCCAAGACCGGCTTCGGAATCGCCGTGCTGCCGTCTCCGGTTCGGATTCCGCGCGAAGGCGTGCGCGCGGTGCCGCTGGTTCACCGGGCGGCGTCGATCGGAAGATGGGCGGTCGCCGCCTGGAGCCCGCAGCGCTTTCTCGCGGCCTATGGCGAGCGATTTATCGATGAGCTGGTGACATCCGTCCGGCGCCGCTACCCGGGACATGAGCTCATTCGCAATGCGCCGCCGCTGCCGAGGCCGCCGGAATTCCCCGGTTGACGCGAGGCTGCGGTGGATCAAAAGATCGGCAAGGCTCGGTGCGACGTCGATTGCGAGGCTGACTTAAGTTCCCAAACCGAGATCCTGCCTCACGGCGGTACCGTCAGTGGCCGTTGCTCGGCATCCCGACGCGCCGCGTCACTATCAGGCGCAGGCTGCGCCGGATCCGCAACCGCATCGCTCGCGCGCCAGAACACCAGGCTCGTACCGCCCACATGGCGCAGCCCGAGCTTGCGGCTCGCCTCCAGCTCTTCGAGCGCGCGGGTCACGCCCTCCCAGGCCCCGTAATCGTGCCACAACACCATCCCGCCCGCGGCCACCAGCCGCAACGCCGTCTCGGAATCCTTGCGCACATACTCATAGGCATGCGAGCCGTCGACGAAGACCAGCCCCGCCTTGCCGTGATGCGCCGACCAGTCGAAGGTCGCCGAGTTGCCCTGAAGCTGCGTGATGCGGCGCGCATCCGCCGACCACGGCCACCCCGAGGCGCGGATGCGCTCGCCCGGCGCGGGCTTGTCGACGTATTGCCGTTCGCCCGGGGCCAGCTGGTGCAGCGCGATGTGGTCGGACGGCAGGTCGAGGGTGATCACCGGGACCTGCGCCGATGCATTCACGGCCAGGTTCATGGTGGTGCGGCCGTCGAAGGTGCCGATCTCGACGATGGTCGTGCCTGGCCTGGTGGCGGCCGCGGCCTGCGCCAGGATCGCGAGTTCCGCCAGGTTCACGTTGCCGTCGCGCTTGCCGGTCTCGATCAGATAGATCGCCTTGCGGCCAAACAGCTCGGGCCAGGCGGCTTGCGGCAGGCGGGTGGCATGTTGATCGGGTCGGCGCACGCCGCGGATGGTTCGGCTGAGCTGGCGCAGCCGGCGGGCGAATGCCGAACCGGGAAAAAAGACATTCAGCGCGTAGGCGCCCCGCAGCCGCGCCAGCGCCCGCCTCAAGGTCCGCGACAGCGCCGACCCTTGGTCGCGGCCATGCCCGGTGCTCACCGATGATCCTTTGGTCACAGCCCACTCCTGCCGCAGCCGACGCACGATAAATGACCGGCGCGCCATGCCCGTGCCGGCCTGGCCGGAGAGCGACGAATGATCCAGGAGCCGGGGTGGAGCGGACGGGCAAGTCTCACGCCGTCTCGCGCACCCGCACAGGTTAGACGAGACACGCGCCTGCGCTCAATACGCCAAAAGGACGACGGCACGCCGGTCGGCTCGTGCGGGTCCGCGCCGCTGCGGAAATTGCGATGGGAATGCTATACTGTCGGCGTGTCCACTCGATCCGTCCGGGAACCCGCATGAGCGCCGACCACGAGCCGAAATGGAAGCACGACGGCGTGCGCGTCATCCCGGGCAACGCGCTCGATCCGAATACCGCCGCAGACGCCCGGCATGGACCGCAAGGCCGCCATCAATCATGCCGCGCGTCGGCGCGCAGAAGATCTGGGCCGGCACCGTCGCGATAAAGCCCAACGCCAAGACCGGGGCGCATCACCACGGTGCGCTCGAAAGCGTCATCTATGTGGTGCGCGGCAAGGCCCGCATGCGCTGGGGCGAGCGGCTCGAATTCGTGGCGGAAGCGCGGGCCGGGCGATTTCATCTTTGTGCCGCCCTATGTGCCGCACCAGGAGATCAACGCCAGCGCCGACGAGCCGCTCGAATGCGTGCTGGTGCGCTGCGACAACGAGGCCGTCGTGGTCAATCTCGACATCGAGCCGGTCGAGAAGCCCGAGCAGGTGCACTGGATCGACCCGATCCACAAGGGGTAGGCGAATTGTGAACGGCTGTCATTGCGAGCGAAGCGAAGCAATCCCGGCCGAAGAAACGACTCGTCGCGCGAGATTGCTTCGCTTCGCTCGCAATGACGCTGTTCGTTCCCCCCCTCACGGCAGGATCGCAAACGCGCGCGCCGGAAAGCCCAGGCCTTTGCGCACCTTCGGCCAGCTCGCCACGATGAGGGCGCCGGTCGGCGGCACCTTGTCGAGATTGGCCATCACCTCGATCTGATAGTGGCCGTGCTGAAGGATGTAGGTCTCCGACTCCATCTTGTCGGTGGTGTCGGTGTCCATTCGCCTCGTGGCCGGTGGCGGTGACGCCGCGCTGCTCGTACAGGAACCGGATGGTCTCGAACGCCCAGGCCGGAAACGGGCTGCGCTTGAAGCGCTCGGGATTGGCGTCCCAGTCCTTCGACATGTCGGTGCGCAGCGCCACGAACGCGCCCTTGGGGACGCGCCCGTGCGCCTTCTCCCAGACCTTCAAGTCGGCGAGCGAGAAAGCGTGATTGGGATCCTTGGCCAGATAGGGCGTGCCGTCGAGCACGACGAGCCGCAGGATCATCTGCTTGAGCGGGATCTGGTCCAGCGTGATCCCGTTCTCGGCAAAGTGCGCCGGCGGATCGACGTGCGTCCCGTATTGCCCGACCATCTCGTAAGTAGGTCGTGCGGAAGCCGTCCTTCGCGATGGTATAGGGCTCGCTGTGTCCTGCGGATCGGCGGCCGGCGTCATCTTGGCCTGGCCGAAACCGGACCAGACCGGCGTGTCGGGACCGAAGCCGTGCGTGAGGTCGACGAAGCGCTTTGCCGGCGATCACGCGATAGGCGCGAGTCGAGCGCGCTGTCGGCGCGGGCGGGCGACAAGCTCATGACGATCAGACCGGCGATGATCGATACGAGCACCGGCCGACGGACCAAGACCTGACAACACTCATGGTTGCCTCCTGATGCGTACGACTTCCCAAGGTTTGTCATTGCGAGCGAAGCGAAGCAATCTCGTTTCACTTGCGCCTCGCTGCGTGCGGCGGAGATTGCTTCGCCGCGCTTCGCGCCCTCGCAATGACGGCCTCGCGGGTCTGCCTTGACCCCTCCTCGCCCCCCGGTCTAAGACCTTGAGACCATCGCGAAGTGGACACCGGTTCGCCGACAACTGCGCAATCGAACCAAACGCCATGATCGTCCTGATCGACAACTACGACAGCTTCACCTTCAACCTCGTCCATTATCTGGGCGGCCTGGGCGCGGAGGTGGTCGTGCATCGCAACGACAAGATTACCGCGGACGCGGTGATCGGCGCCGATCCCGACGCGATCGTGCTGTCGCCCGGCCCGTGCACCCCGAACGAGGCCGGCATCTGCCTCGACCTGATCGACAAGGCCGCCGGACACCATCCCGATCCTCGGCGTCTGTCTCGGCCATCAGGCGATCGGCCAGGCGTTCGGCGGCGACGTGGTGCGCGCGCCCGTGCCGGTGCACGGCAAGCTCTCCGAGATCACGCATGCGGCGCCAAGGCATCTTTCGCGGCATCAACGGGCCGTTCCGGGCGACGCGCTACCACTCGCTGGTGGTCGATCGCGCCACCATGCCGCCCGACCTCGCCGTGACGGCGGAAACGTCCGACCGCCTGGTGATGGGCCTCGCGCACACGTCGCTGCCGGTGCACGGCGTGCAGTTCCATCCCGAGAGCATCGCCTCCGAGCACGGACACCTGATTCTGAAGAATTTTCTCGAGCTCGCGGCGAGAATGCGAACGCCGCCGCCGGACCAGGCGTGCTCCGCCGCGCAGGTCGGCGCATTGCGTACCGCGCATCCGCCGCGCACCGCCGCGCGCGCGCGCCGCGCATTGAGGGGAGCCCGCATGGATCTCAAGGCGCTGATCGGACAGGCGGCGACCGGCGCGACGCTGACGCGCGAGCAGGCCGCGTTGGCGTTCGACCTCATGATGTCGGGCGAGGCGACGCCGTCGCAGATGGGCGGCCTGCTGATGGCGTTGCGCGTGCGCGGCGAGACGGTCGACGAGATCACCGGCGCGGTGTCGGCGATGCGCTCCAAGATGCTGCGCGTGATCGCGCCGCCGGGCGCCATCGACGTGGTCGGCACCGGCGGCGACGCGTCCGGATCCTACAACATCTCGACCTGCGCGGCCTTCATCGTGGCCGGCGCCGGCGTGCCGGTCGCCAAGCACGGCAACCGCGCCCTCTCGTCGCGCTCCGGCGCCGCCGACGTGCTCACGGCGCTCGGCGTGCGCATCGACATTGCGCCCGAGCACATCAGCCGCTGCATCGCGCAGGCCGGCATCGGCTTCATGTTCGCGCCCGCGCATCATCCGGCGATGAAGCATGTCGGCCCGACCCGGGTCGAGCTCGGCACCCGCACCATCTTCAACCTGCTCGGCCCGCTGTCGAACCCGGCCGGCGTCAAGCGGCAGATGGTCGGCGTGTTCTCCAAGCAATGGGTCGAGCCGCTCGCCCACGTGCTGAAGCAATCTCGGCTCCGAGCGCGCCTACGTGGTGCACGGCTCCGACGGCCTCGACGAGATCACGACCTCCGGCCCGACCGCGGTCGCGTCGCTCGAAAACGGCGAGGTGCGCATGTTCGAGATCGCGCCCGAGGACGTCGGCCTCACGCGCGCCAAGCCCGAGACGTTGCGCGGCGGCGACGCCGACCACAACGCCCGGGCGCTGCATCGCGGTGCTCAAAGGCGAGCGCGGACCGTTCCGCGACGTCGCGGTGCTCAATGCGGCGGCCGCCCTGGTGGTCGCCGGCAAGGCCAAGGCCCTCAAGGACGGCGTCGCGCTGGCGCAGAAATCGATCGACTCGGGCGAGGCCGAGGGCAGCCTCGAGCGCCTGATCGTCGTCTCGGGCGAGATGACAGATGGCGGACATCCTCGCCGGATCGAGGCCTACAAGCGCGCCGAGATCGCCGCCGCCAAGCGCGCGCGGCCGCTCGCCGCGGTCGACGCCGACGCCAGGGCGGCGGCGGCGCCGCGCGGCTTCCTCGCCGCGATCGAGCGGCGGCACGCCGCGGGCGCTTCGCGCTGATCGCCGAGATCAAGAAGGCGAGCCCGTCGAAGGGCCTGATCCGCGCCGATTTCGATCCCGCCGCGCTGGCGCGCGCCTACGAGGCGGGCGGCGCGGCCTGCCTGTCGGTGCTCACCGACGCGCCCTCGTTCCAGGGCGATCCGTCGCATCTGCTCGGCGGCGCGCGCCAGCGCGGCCCTGCCGGTGCTGCGCAAGGATTTCATGTACGAGCCCTACCAGGTGGCCGAGGCGCGCGCGCTCGGCGCCGACTGCATCCTGATCATCATGGCGGCGCTCGACGACGCGGCGGCGCGCGACGTCGAGGCGGCCGCGTTCGCCTACGGCATGGACGTGCTGATCGAGGTGCACGACGAGGCCGAGCTCGACCGCGCGCTGCGGCTGCGCTCGCGGCTGATCGGCATCAACAACCGCGATCTCAAGACGTTCGCGACCACGCTCGCGGTGAGCGAGCGCCTGGCGCCGCGCGTCCCGCGCGACCGCGTGATCGTCGGCGAAAGCGGCATCTTCGCGCCCGGCCGATCTCGCGCGCCTCGCCAAGGTCGGCATCCGCACCTTCCTGGTCGGCGAAAGCCTGATGCGGCAGCAGGACGTGACGGCCGCGACCCGTGCGCTGCTGGCGGGCGATGCAGCCGTCTGCGACTGCGGCCGAGTGAAGCTGCGGATGTCCCCGTATCAGGAGCACGGCCGCCCGCCCCTACCCTCCCGCCCACGCAAGTCGGGCTTGCCCGACTTGCGCACTCTTGATGCGAAACCCGGGCAGGCCCGGGTTTCGTGGCGGGGAGGGTCGAGCGACGCAGCGAAGCTGCGGCGCGAGGGGTGGGGGGCCTACGCTTGCTCCGAATCTCGGTAGGCGCACGACACCGCCAGCCTCCTCGCTAGCGTCGCCCCCCACCCCTGACCCCTCCCCGCCACTCGCTTCGCTCGCGGGGGAGGGGAAAAGAAAGGCGCGCTCGTGCCATGACGTCCCGCAAGCTCACCCATATCGGCGCCGGCGGCGAGGCCCGCATGGTGGACGTGTCGGGCAAGCCCGCGACCGAGCGCGTCGCGACCGCGCAAGGCCGCGTCGCCATGTCGAAAAGCACGCTCGCGCTGGTGCTGTCGGGCAACGCCAAGAAGGGCGACGTGCTCGGCGCCGCGCGCATCGCCGGCATCATGGCGGCGAAGACAGACGCACGATCTGATCCCGCTCTGCCATCCCCTGCCCGTCTCCAAGGTCGAGGTCGACATCGCGCCGAGCGAAAACCGCTCGGCCTCACCGTGCGCGCGACCGTCAAGGTCACCGGCCAGACCGGCGTCGAGATGGAGGCGCTGACCGCCGTCTCGGTCGCCTGCCTCACGATCTACGACATGGTGAAGGCGGTCGAGCGCGGCATGCGCATCGACGGCATCCACCTGATCGAGAAGCGCGGCGGCAAGTCCGGCCATTATCGCGCCGGCGCAGAGCGAGGCGGCGTTGCTCTCGGTCGCTGACGCGCAGGCCGGCGTGCTCAAGGACGCGCGGCCGCTCGCCGTCCGGCAACGTCCCGCTGGCGCACGCGCACGGCCGCGTGCTCGCCGCCGACCTGGCGGCGCTGCGCACCCAGCCGCCGGCCGCGGTCTCCGCCATGGACGGCTACGCGGTGCGCGCCGCCGACGTCGCGACCGCGTCGGCGCGGCTGCGTCTCATCGGCGAGGTCGCGGCCGGCCATCCGTTCGACCGGCCGGTCGGCCCCGGCGAGGCGGCGCGCATCTTCACCGGCGGCGTGATGCCGCCGGGCGCCGACACGGTGGTGATCCAGGAAATCACGGCGCGCCAGCACGACGTGGTCGTGGTCCAGAAGACCAGCGCGCCGGGGCGCCACATCCGCCCGCAGGACCTCGACTTCAAGGCCGGCGACGTGCTGCTGCGGCGCGGCCAGCGGCTCACCGCGCGCGACCTCGCGCTCGCCGGCGCCATGGACAATGCAACTGTTCAGCAGGCA
>CAWBRI010000021.1:0-32156 GCA_963791155.1 uncultured Pseudomonadota bacterium | reverse complement strand
CGGAGGGCTTGCGCTGCGACCTGCGCGCCGATCCGTGCCCGGGCATTCCCCAGGCGATCACGTTCGCGGACCCCAAAGGGACGATGATCGACGTGTTCACGACTGCGCGCCCGTTCGACCGCAAAGCGCCGATCGCCGGCATCGGCCCGCTCAAGCTCGGCCATCTGGCGTTCTGCGTGGATGATCCGAAATTCTTCGCCGATTTCTACATGCGCGTGCTCGGCTTCCGCATGTCCGACTGGATCGAGGACTGGTTCGTCTTCCTGCGCTGCGGTCCCGACCATCACACCGTGAATTTCGTTCAGGGCAAGACGACCCGGATGCATCACGTCGCCTTCGAGCTAAAGGATTGGGCGCAGGTGCAGACGGCTTGCGACTTCCTCGGCGGCCGCAACATCCAGCTCGCCTGGGGCCCGGGACGGCACGGGCCGGGCCACAACATCTTCACCTATCACCGCAACCCCGACGACCAGATCGTCGAGCTGTTCACCGAGCTCGACAAGATGATGGATGAATTGCTCGGCTATTTCGATCCGCGGCCTTGGCATCGCGATCGCCCGCAGCGGCCGAAGGTCTGGGGCAGCGACGCGCCGCGCGACATCTGGGGCCCGCCGCCCACGCGCGATTATCTGCGGCAGCGCGAGTAGGGGCTGCGTCGAACAGAACGTGGATCATGAGTGACCTGCGCGATCGCACCGAGCCAAGACCCATCCCGGCGGAAATCGACCGCTGGAACTGGGGCGCGTTCCTTCTCAATTGGATTTGGGGGATCGGAAACAACACCTTCATCGCCCTGCTGACGTTGATTCCGTTTTTCGGAATCCTGATCATGCCCTTCGTGCTCGGCGCCAAGGGGAGCCGGTGGGCATGGCGCAATGGGCGATGGGACAGCGTCGAGCATTTCAAGCGGGTGCAACGCCTGTGGGCCATATGGGGGGCCGTCATCTGGATCGGCGCGATCGCGCTGTGCGGCGCGATCTTCGGCGGCGTTTTTTACCTCCTCGGACATTCCGAGGCCTACGAGCTGGGCGTGTCCAGGCTTCGGGCAAGCGCCGAAGCCACCAGTGTGCTCGGCCCCCCGATCTCGACCGGCATTCCGTTCGGCTCGATCTCCTACAATGGCGCGGCCGGAACGGCGATGCTCACCTTTTCGGCGAGCGGCACGAAAGCCGCGGGCCGGGTTTTCGTGAACGCGATCAAGCGCGACGGCGTCTGGTCGCTCAGGGGTCTGACGCTCAAGGTGGAGGGCCGCGACGGCGTGATCGACCTCCTCAGAGGAACACAAGCGGGGCTCGCAGAGCCGCACCAGCGCGGCGAGACGGCGGCGGCAACACGCAGATTGGGTTCGGGCGCCCGCGCGTAACGCGACCGAAGCGGCGCGACGGATTGAGCGCCACAGGCAAAATTTTGCCACTGGCAATCGTTTTTTGCGAAACAAAGAAAGACTGGGACGCCTAAACCGCCGTTTTGACGACCAGCCCGCCCGTCGGCTGTGCGGTCGCCTTGCCCCGCAACAGTGCCACGAACAACCACGCGAGGCCCGCGGCGAACAACAGTATGACGGCGGGGATCGCCCAGTTCCAGAACAGGCCGCGGTCGATCATGACGTTCTGGCGCGGCGAGTTGGCGAGATAGAGCACCGTGACCTTGTCGCCCTGCCGGTAGCTGGGCGGATTGCTGCCGACACTATCCTTGAATTCGACCGTCATGTTTTTTTCCGTCCGGTACCGCACGATCGCATGATAAGTGTAGCGGCTATTGGAGCCGGAACCGGATTCTCCCTTCAGACGCACGACCTCGCCCGGTGCGCGAAGCCCGGTCGATTCCAGGCGGGCGATGTCCCGCGCTTGAAAGACCCCCACAACCAGGAGAGCGACGGCGAAAATCGCGACGATCGGCGCCGCTTTCCTGTTCCCCTGCGCTTGCTTTTGCAGCGTCTGCTGCGCATCGGGCGTGGCAAGGATCGTTTCGATCGGCTTGACGTCGGCCGGATTGATGGCGCTGGTGGCGCCCAGGCCGTGTTGCTTCCGCCATTCCTCGATCGACAGTCGCTGGCCCTTGGGAATCAAGACGCGGCGGCCGCGCTCGGCCAGATACACTAGCATCACCGCCGCCATGACCCAGGTCTTCCACGTGACCGGGTAGGAGGTGAGCGCCGTGTAGGCCAGCAGGACGCCCGGCACGATCAGCACGAGGCCGAAGACGTCGAGCCAATGATTGCCGGGTTCCCTCGCCCGCGTCGGGTCGTGAGCGGAAATCAGCAGCGGCACGGTCCGCCCGGTTTCCTTGCCGGACGTCGAGCTCGAGCCGGTATCCGACTTCGCCTCGTGGGTCTGCCCGTCGGGCAACACGTAGCGATACACCGGCGTATAGATGCCGCCCTTGTCGATCACGCCGATGATGGTGCCGGTGGCGCGCAGCGCGTGCACGTGCCAGTACAGCGAATTGCCGAGAATAAGCCCGCCCAGGCCGAGGCACACCAGCGCTCCGAGGAACAGGCCCGCCTGGTTGTAGGCCTGAATGCCGTCCGCAATAAAATTGAACATGCGACCATCCTTCGCGACGCCTCACGATACAGCGCGAAGATTAGTTCAGCGTAAATCCGTTACGTCGTTTTGCATCCATTAACCAATCATCCGTCAGCCGTCATCCGTCCGCGCCGAGCTGCCTGGCCATCCAGTCGGCGCTTTGCGCGCGATACCTGTAGAACCGGTTGTGCGCCACGTGGTTGCCGTCCGGGATGACCAGCAGCTCGACCGGTCCGCGCGCCTGCGCGGCGAGCTTGCGCGCGTCCTCGGGCGGGCACAGCCGATCGAGCCCGCCCGCGACGACGAACAGCGGACATTCGATCTTGTCGGCGACGCCGTCGAGGCAGAGCGCGTGCGCCTTGCGGCGGGCTTCGTCGTCGCTCTTGCTGTGGCTGCGGGCCACGAAGGCGAGGCGCGTGAGCTCGGGCAGCGTGTCCCACAGCGCGCCGAAATCCCACGGCCCGCAATTGGCGATCACGGCCTTGAGCCGCTTGTCGAAGGCCGCGCTGCGCGGCGCGTAATAGCCGCCCAGGCTGATGCCCCAGACGCCGATGCGCTCGCCGTCGATCTCGTGCAGCTCCCGCTTCACCCAGTCGATCACCGGTCCGACCACGTTCTCGTAGTCGGGACGGATCGCGAAATCATATTCGGCTTCGCCCTGGCCCGGCCCGTCGAAGGCGAGGATCGCCATGCCGCGGCGCAGGAAATTGTCCTCGAACGTGACGAGCTCCTCCTTGGTGGAGTCGAGGCCCATGGTCATGAGCACCAGCGGCGGGCGCTCGATGCCGCCCGGGCGGCGCAGCGTTCCGGCCAGATGCTTGCCCTCGTAGGGAATGAGCACGCGCTCGCCCGGCGGATCGAGATGCGGCAGCGCCAGGGTCAGGCAATCGACCCCCTTCATGTGGGCGGCGCGCATCTGAGCCATGTCGTTGACGAACAGGTATTTGGCGAAGTGATAGGTCGCGGCGGCGCGCGCCAGATGCTCGCCGGCGCTGACGAACCGCTCCTTGGCGAGCGCCTCGCGGCCCATGTCCTCGTGGATCTTGGCGCGCGCAGAAAATGCCGCGCACCAGTCCTCCCAGCGCTCGAGCGAATTGAGCACGTCGAAGAAGTCGCTCGGCGCCACCCCGTTGACGGTCATCCGCGCCATCCAGTTGGCGGCATGCTTGAGTTTTTCGTCGGTCACGGTCGGTTTCTCCTGCTGCGCTGGTTGTCGGCCCGTGTCGTCTCCATAGTAGGAGCCCGTCATCGCCCGCGAAAGCGGGCGATCCAGTAACTATGGCGTCCGATGACACGCTTTGGCGCGGCACTGGATGCCCCGCTTTCGCGACGCATGACAACCTGCTTTGGTGTGACACATGACCAGCGAATCCCAAAGCTTCATCGGCCGCAGCGTTCCGCGCGTGGAGGATGCGAGGCTCCTGCGCGGGGCCGGCCGCTACATCGACGACATCGCGCTGCCCGGCTTGCTCCATGCGACCATCGTGCGCAGCCCGCTCGCGCATGCGCGGGTGCGCCGGATCGATGCGGGCGCGGCCCGGCGCGTGCCGGGCGTGCATGCGGTGCTCACCTATGGCGACCTGCGGGCGCGCTTGACCTGCGATCGCATTCCGCTCGCGCTGCCGGCGGGCGCGCTCAAGTTCGACGCCGATCCGCCGGTGCTGGCGGAGCACGAGGTCTGCTATGTGGGCGAGCCGGTCGCCCTGGTGGTGGCGACGAGCCGGCGCGTCGCCGAGGACGCGGCGCGCCTGGTCGAGCTCGACCTCGACGCGCTGCCGGTGGTGGTCGATCCGGTCGAGGGCCTCGCGCCCGGGGCGCCACAAGCGCGGCTCGAGAGCCCTGACAACCTGGTCGCCAAACACGTCATCGATTACGGCGACCACGAGGGCGCCTTCGCGCGCGCGGCGCGGCGCATCTCCGAACGCTTCCGTTTGCACAAGGGCGGCGGGCATTCGGTCGAGACGCGCGGCGTGATGGCGAGCTTCGATCCCGCCGAGCAGGTGTTGACCGTGTGGGCCAACACCCAGATGCCGCATCGCGCCAAGGCGATCCTGGTGCGCGCGCTCGGCCTCGCCGAGCCGCAGGTGCGGGTGATCGCGCCCGATGTCGGCGGCGCCTTCGGGCCGAAGGCGGTGTTCCATCCCGAGGAGCTGGCGATCCCGGCGGCCGCGATGCTGCTCGGCGCGCCGATCAAATGGATCGAAGACCGCCACGAAAGTTTCTTCGCCGCCGCCCAGGAACGCGATCAAGTCTGGGACATGGAGGCGGCCGTCGACGCGAACGGCCGCCTGCTCGCGATCCGCGGCACGCTCTATCACGACCACGGGGCTCACACGCCGTATGGCGTGGCGCTGCCCTTCAACGCCGCCACCAATCTGATCGGGCCGTATGATCTGCCGGCCTATCGGCTCGATATCCTGATGTGCCTCACCAACCTCGTGCCGGCTTCCCCGACGCGCGGCGCCGGCCGCCCGCAGGGCACGTTCGTGATGGAGCGTTTGCTCGACCGGGTCGCGGCCGAGCTCGGGGTCGGACGCGAGGAGATCCGCGCCCGCAACCTGATCCCGCCGCACAAAATGCCGTTCGTCATCCCCGTGAAGCAGCGCGACGGCGCCCCCATGACGTATGACAGCGGCGACTATCCGGAATGCCAGCGGCGCGCCCTCGCGGCGGCAGGATGGGCGGATTTCCCGGCCCGCCGGGAGGCCGCGCGCCGCGCCGGCCGGCACATCGGCATCGGGCTGTGCAACTACGTCGAGGCGACCGGCCGCGGACCGTTCGAAAGCGCGTCGGTCGCCATCGGGCCGTCGGGGAAGATCGTGGTGACGACCGGCGCGACCGCGCAAGGGCAGGGGACCAAAACCATGCTGGCGCAGCTCGCCGCTGATGTGCTGCGCGTTGCGCCCGCTGCGATCCACGTCGTCGTCGGCGACACGGATGCGAGCCCGCACGGTCTCGGCGCCTTCGCGAGCCGGCAGGCGGTCACCGCCGGCAATGCGGTGCACCTGGCGGCCCGCATGGTGGCCGAGAAGGCCAAAAAGGCGGCGGCCGTCCTGCTCGAGGTTGCGCCGGACGACCTGGAGCTCGCCGACGGCGACGTGAGAGTGAAAGGCGTGCCCGGCCTGAAGAAGAGTCTGGCGGACATCGCCCGCGCGCTGAGCGGCGTGCCGGGTTTCGCGCTGCCGGGCGGGCTTTCTCCGGGGCTTGCGGGCGCCGTCGATTTCGAGCCGAAAGGCTTGACCTATACCAATGGGTCGCACGTGGTAGAGGCCGAGGTGGACGTGGCGACCGGGCTCGTCACGCTGCATCGCTACGTCGTGGTGCATGACTGCGGACGCATGATCAATCCGATGATGGTGGAAGGCCAGATCGCCGGCGCGGTCGCGCACGGCATCGGGGCGACGCTGTTCGAATGGATGAAATTCGACGCCACCGGCCAGCCGCAGTCGGTCAACTATGCCGACTACCTGCTGCCGACCGCCGACGTGGTGCCCATGATCGAGATCGTCCACATGGAGACGCCGACGCCGCTCAATCCGCTCGGTCTGAAGGGCGCGGCCGAAAGCGGCACCATCGGGGCGCCGGCCGCGATCGCGTCGGCGATCGAGGATGCGTTGCGCCCGTTGAGTGTCCGCATCCGCGATCTGCCGGTGACGCCGGCGCGGCTGCGCGCGCTGATCGCGGCGGGCACTTCTCCCTCTCCCCGCATCCGCTAAAGCTTCGGCGGACAAGGGGGAGAGGGCTTGTCCGCCGTAGTCCGGAGGACGAAGGCGGGCCGGGGTGAGGGGCTCTCGGACTGTTGATAATCCGAGAGCCCCTCACCCGGCGAGCTTCGCTCGCCGACCTCTCCCTATGGGAGAGGTGAAAGCTAAATCCTCCGCAGCGGATTCGTCAGCGCCAGAAAAAATCCCGCCGTCGTGAACGCCGCCATGGCCAGGAAGGCGGCGCGGAACGCGGCCGCGATGTCGGCGTGGATGGCAGCTTGCTGCGCCGCCGACAGCGTGGGCCCGAGCTGGCGGCCGTGCTCCATCATGCTGGCAAACGAACGGGCGGCTTCCGGGTTGCGCAGCGTCAGCACCGCAAACAGGACGGTCGCGACCACCGCCGTTCCGAACGCCGCGCCGATCGAACGCGAGAACTGCACCGAGGCGGCGGCCTCGCCCAGCCGCAAGGGTCCCGACGCGCTTTGCACGGTGACCTGCACGACGCCCATCACGGTTCCCAGGAAAAGCCCGTGCCACAGCAGCAGGCCGGCCAGCGCCGACGTACCGAGTTCGGAGGCCCAAAAGGCCAGAACCACCAGATCGGCGGTCACGACGGCGAGACCGAAGACCGGGAAGACCGTGGTCAAGCCGGTCCTGCTGACCAGCCGGCCGGTAAGGAGCGAACCGAAGCCGATCCCGATGGTGAGCGGAACCAGCAGGAGACCGGTGCTCGCCGGCGATTCCCCGCGCACCACCTGCAGGTAGATCGGAACGAACGTGATCAGGGAGACGAGCGCGCCGCCGTGGCAGGCGGCCAACGCGTCGCTGTGCCAGATCGCGGGCCGCCGCAGCAGCGCGACCGGAATGAGCGGGGAGGGCGCCCGGTTCTCCTGGAGGATCAGCAAGACCAGCGCCAGGATGCCGGCCGTGAACAATGCGCCCGCCAGCGGCAGCGCGGCGAGCGCGACGCGCTGAGTCTGTTCCAGCGCGAGCAGCGTCGACACGACGAACACGGTGAACAGCACGAGTCCGGCGGGGTCGGCCTGCCACGCGATCCGTTCCGTCGTGCGGACCGGCAGGCGCCACGTGAGCACGGCGGCGGCAAGCGCGATCGGCACGTTGATCAGGAAGATCGATCGCCATCCGAACTGCTGGGTCATGACCCCGCCCATGACCGGCCCGAATGTGTTCGCGCACACCGCGATCGCCGCGAGGTAGCCCTGGAATCGCGCGCGCTCGCGCGGCGGGATCGCCTCTCCGATCAGGGCCTGCGACAGCGTCATAAGCCCGCCGCCGCCGAAACCCTGCAACACCCGCGCGGCCGTCAACAGCTCGACGGTCGGGGCGGAGGCGCAAAGCAGCGACGCCACGATGGTGACGCCGAGCGCCACATACATCATGCGGCGGCGCCCGAAGGCGTCACCCAGGCGGCCATAAATCGGCGCCGCAATCGTGGCTGCGATCAGGTAGGAGACGACGATCCATGATGCGCGCTCGACCTGGCCGGTCGACGCCGCGATCGCCGGCAACGCGGTAGCGACGATGGTTTGATCCACCACCGCGAGAAACATCGGCAGCATGATCGAAGGGAAGACCGTCAGAAACGTCGGATGCTTCGCCTCGGCGGGGCCCGGAGGGCTTTTGTCGTGGTCGGGCCCGTTGGGCAATGACTTTGGTCCTGGTGCGCGGCGCGAACGTCAGCGCGCCATCAAGACCGGCAAGTTGGCATTCGCCAGGATGTGACGGGTCGCTCCACCGAACATCATCTGACGCAGGCGGCTTTGCGTATAGGCGCCCTTCACCAGCAGGTCGCAGCCGAGCCGCGCCGCGTGGTCGAGGATGGCCTCGCCGGTCGAGCGCGTGCCGGACTTGACCGTCAAGGCGGTCGCCTTGACGCCGTTGCGGCGCAGGTGAAGCGCCGCTTCCTCGCCCGAGGGGCCGGGCGTCGTTCCGCCTTCCACCATCAGGACTGTCACCTGTTCGGCCAGACGCAGCAGCGGAAGCGCAAACGAGTTGGTGGTGGCCTGCTCGGTGCTGCGGTTCCACGCGACCAGCACGTTGCGCCCGAACTCTTGGGCGCGACCGGCGGCACGATCAGGGCCGGGCGGCCGCTGTCGAACAGCGCCGCCTCCAGGGGCGGCATTCTGCGGATTTTGCGGCGCGCGTCCGGGCCGGCCAAGCGCGATCAGATCGAACACCCGGCCGTAGCTGCCGATGAGGGCGTCATCGCCCGACTTCGCGTGCGGCCAGCCGTAGGAATAGCCGCCGTTTTGCGGTTCGGCGCGCGGCACGCTATGCGCCTGCATGAAGGTTTCGAACACGCCGCGCGCCTGACCGGCGAGCTCGGCGTCATTTTCATAGGCGCCCGAGATCGCCAGGCTGCTGACCGGTTCCACCGCCACATAGGTGGCGGCGGAGGGGTGCACCGCGAACCCTTCCATGTAGCTGTCGAAGATGCGCGCGACCTGGCGGGCGGCTTCGAGAACCGCCTGCATGGCGTCGTGATCCTCGGTCGGAATCAGAATGGTCTTCATGCTGGGGCCACCCGAGAGCCGATGTGAACGCCGTTTGTCGGCGCGAACGCAGGATATGCGCGCCTCAACATAGCGCACCCGGAACCATCTCGGCGAGCGCCGAATTTGCCGCACGCGCGCCGGTCCGCCAGGATATGGATTTACCGCCCCGCGCGCGCCGTGCGATGCTGGCGCCGCAACCAGGGCCGGCGGCCCGGGAAGGGATGAGAGCCATGGCGGACGACAAGCCGAAAAATTTCGATCGCGCCGCCGCCGATATCGGCAATATCGTCAACCTCGGCCACCTCAACGTCAACATCACCGACCAGCGCCTGGCCACACATTATTATATCAGCGGTCTCGGGCTCACGCGTGACCCCTTCCTCAACACCGGGGTGCGCATCATGTGGGTCAATGTCGGGATGAGCCAGTTTCACCTGCCGACCGGCGAGCCCAGCGTGCTGCGCGGAGTGACCGGCCTCGTGATCCCCGATCGGGCGGCCCTGCTCGGACGGCTGCACGAGGTCGCCAGGAATCTCGAGGGCACCCGGTTCTCCTTCCGCGAGACCAATGACGGCGTCGAGACGACCTGCCCGTGGGGCAATCGCGTCACCTGCCATGAGCCCGACCCGAGCCGGTTCGGCCGCGTCGCGCTCGGCATGGCCTATATCGCGTTCGACGTGCGTCCCGGCACGGCGCCCGGCATCGCCCGTTTCTACCGCGAGATCATGGGGGCGCCCGCGCAGCTGGTCGAGAACCCCAAGGGCCGGCAGGCGCGGGTCGAGGTCGGCGACAAGCAGTATTATGAGTTCCGCGAGACCGATGCGCCGGAAGCGCGCTACGACGGCCACCACGCGCAGATCTACATCGCCGACTTCTCGGGCCCGCACAAGAAGCTGGCCGCTCTCGGCCTCATCACGCGCGAGTTCGACACCTACGAATATCGCTTCAACGACGTCGTCGACCTCGACACGCGCGAGGTGCTGTTCACGGTCGAGCACGAGGTGAGAAGCCAGACCCACCCGATGTTCGGCCGCCCGCTGGTCAACCGCAATCCGGCGCAGACCAACCGCGACTACAAGCCCGGGCACGACGAGATTTCGTGGGCGCTGGCCTGAACGGAATGTTCACAAAACGCTGGACGTAAAGGACCCTCTCCCCCGCTTGCGGGGGAGAGATGGAGAGGGGGCGGCGGCAAAGCGTGCGCGTGCGGCGTGCCCCCTCCCGGCGAGCTTCGCTCGCGCCCGTCTCCCGTATGTAGGGGAGGGGACACAGAGGAAATACCGATGCCCAAACGCCGCGCTCTTATCATCGGTGGCTCGCTCGGCGGGCTGATCGCGGCGCACCTGCTGCGCAGCGTCGGCTGGGACGCGGTGGTGTTCGAGCGCAACACCGTCGATCTGCCCAGCCGCGGCGCCGGCATCGGGACCCATTCCCACCTCATCGAGGTGTTGCGGCGCATCGGCATTCCGTTCGACGACTCCATGGGGGTCCGGGTCCGGCATGTCATCTGCCTCGCGCGCGACGGCACGGTCGTGCTGGAGAAACCGACGGAACGCCTGATGAGCGGCTGGGCGCGACTCTACCATTCGCTGCGCGGCCCGCTGCCGCCGGAGTGCTACCGGCTGGGCTGCGCGCTCGATCGCGTGGAGCAGGGCCATGACGGCGTCACCGCGGTGTTCGCCGACGGCGCGCAGGAGCGCGGCGACCTGCTGGTCGGCGCCGACGGCTTCCGCTCGACCGTGCGGTCGCAATTCCTGCCCGAGCTCCAGCCGCTTGTATGCGGGCTACGTCGCCTGGCGGGCGATGCTGGAGGAGCGCGACGTCCCGCAAGACATCCGCGCCGAGATTTTCGAGTGCTACACGTTCTGCCTGCCGGAGGGCGAGCAGCTGCATCGGCTATCCGGTTCCGGGTCGCGACAACGACACCGCGGCCGGCCGCCGCGCCTACAATATCATATGGTATCGCCCGACCGATCCCGCGACCACGCTGGTCGATCTGTGCACCGATGTGGCCGGCCGGTATCACGGCCTGTCGATTGCCCCGCCGCTGATCCGGCCCGAGGTTGTCGCCGGCATCAAGGCGACGGCGCGCGCGCTGGTGGCGCCGCAGATCGCCGAGATCTTCGCGCGCTCGGAGCCGTTCTTCCAGCCGATCTTCGATCTGGAGTCTCCGGCGATCACGTTCGGCCGGGTGGCGCTCCTGGGCGACGCCGCCTTCGTCGCGCGTCCGCATGTGGGCGCGGGCGTCACCAAGGCGGCGCTCGACGCCGCGTCGCTCGCCGACGCGCTGATCGCCAACGGCGATGATCTCGCGGCCGCGCTCGCGCGCTATCAGCGCGAGCAGACGAGCTTCGGTCGCGGCCTGGTGGCGTTCGGGCGCGAGGAGGGCGCCTACATCTCGGCGCAGCTCAAGCCGCTCGCGGATCGCCGGGGCGCTGAGCTTCCGCGCGACGTCCACAGCCTGATGGCGGCGCATCACGCGAGCCGGGAGCGCGTGCGCCGGCTGGTGGCGGAGCGCGGCTTGCCGGCATCGGGTCACGGCGCGGTCACGGGAGGATCCGGTGGATGATGCCCGCGCTTAGTCCTCTGGATTGTCCGCTTGCGCCGCAATGACGCCGTAGAACTATTGAGGCTTGCGCGCCCGGATCATCATGTAGCGAACGACGCGTTCGCGGCCGAGTCGCTCGAGCAGAAGCCCCCCGATCTCCGCCTCGCCGATCCGCCGCAAGCCCAAAAGATCGCGCCAGCGCCTGCGCCGGTGAACTTCACCGATGGCCTGCGACACCTCGCCTTCGGATCGCGGGCGCATCAAGCCGGTCAGGTCGCGCGTCTCGACGACGTCGCATTGCGCGGCGGCGAGATGCGCCGACCATTGGGCTGCGGATGGCATGACGGGGCACCGCCATAAAGCCTTGAAGCTCGCCAGGTCGTTGGCGAATTCCGGCGGCACCTGGTCGACCGGCATGTCGTCCACGATCATGAACGTGCCGCCCGGGCGCAGCGCGCGCGCGAGATTGCCGATCGTACGAGCCGGGTCCACGCTGTGGACCAGGCTCTCGATGCCGTAGATCAGGTTGTAGCCGGGTGTCTGCGGCTCGTCATAGGACCCGCACTTGAACGTTACCGCATCGGTACTGCCTTTTTCGCGTGCGGCCTTCGACCCGACCGCACATTGGCGCGGCGAGATCGTGATGCCGTGCCAGCGGCCGCCGAGAGCCGCATGCAAGGCGAACATGGTTCCCCCATAGCCGCATCCGGCATCGAGCGCCACGATCGGCACGTTGTCGCCGATGCCGCTCGCAAGCATGATGTTGTGGATCGTCGCCGGGCTGAAATCTCCGCCGTCGGGATGGTCGAGCCATCGATGAATGGCGCGCGCCTCGATCCCGGAAAAGACGCGGAATCCCTTGTTGAGCCGCGTCCACAGGTGGAGCAGGTCATAGTAGCGCGATACATCGGTTTGTGCGACGCGGCTCACGTGCTCCCCTTGCGCCCTGAATATTCGCGGATTCTCAGCCGAACCGAAAGGCCGAAACCCGGCTCCGATGCGTGTGAACAATCCGGCCGCCCGGCTATTCCGCACATTTTGCGAAAGGTTGGATTCGCGGCGAGGCGGTGTGTTGCGGCGTTGCACCGCAATACGTCGGGGAAACGTCCAAACGGGCGGCACGGGAGGAGGTTTCGATCCTTACCCGCGCGCCATCGACCGTCTACACTTGCGCCCGGCGATGCGAAAGGCGACAGGTTGGCGCGGCATCAGTCGGAAGGATCGGCATGAGGACGGATATCCTGCGTTCGAGCGACATGCATGGCGCCTCGCCGGCCGACGTCGCCGCCCGTTCCGCCCCGGCATTCTTGCGGACCTGCGCCGTCGCGCTCGGCATCGGCTGGTCGATCCTGTTCGTCGTCGTCGGGCTGGGCTACGAGCTGCAATTGTACGGCGACGGATCCATCTTTTCCTACGCGGTTGCCGTGCGCGACGCCTGGGCATTCCATTTGCACAACATGTCGGGCCGCCTGTTCGTCTATCTTTTCTCCTTCGTGCCGGCCGAGACCTATGTGGGCCTGACTGGGGACGCGCGCGGCGGCATCGCGGTCTACGGTTTTCTGTTTTTCGCGGCGCAACTGCTTGGGCTCGCCGCCACCTGGGCGGCCGACCGCTCCAAGGGCCGCATCATCTTCGCCTTCGCGTGCGCGTCGACCGCCTGTTCGTGCCCGCTGGTCTACGGCTTTCCGACCGAGATGTGGATGGGCCATGCGCTGTTCTGGCCGGCGCTCGCGGTCTGTCATTACGCCCGTGCCGGCATCGGGGAAAGCGTCCTGGTTTTCGCGCTGCTGCTCGCGCTCGCGTTCACCCATGAAGGAGGCCTCGTCCTGGAAGCCGCCATCCTGGCGACGCTTGCGTTGCGCGGGATGAGGGATTTGGCGTTCCGACGGGCGGCCGGCGCCTTCCTGGTCGTCGTATCGATCTGGGCCGTCGTGAAGACGCTATTCCCGCCGGACGGCTATTATGCCGGGATCTTCGCCGCGGCGGCGCTGCACTTCTTCGATCTCACCCGGCTTGTCAACGGCTTGTCCCTGCTTTTGGCATGCGCGCTCGCCACCTATGGGGTCCTTTTTCTGGTTGTTCGGCGGTTCGCGCCGGCGAAGGCGCATATTTGCGCCGCCGCGGTCGTTGCCGCCGCGCTGGTCGCGTACTGGCTGTGGTTCGATCGGTCGCTCCACACTTACCACAGGTACTTTTTCCGGACCGTCCTGCTGGTCGCAACCGCGGGGCTCGGCGTTCTGGCTGCGCTGTACGCGATCGATGCCGACGGGCGGCTCAATTTCCGGGTCCCGTTTCTGCCGCGCTTGATGGCGTCACTCGCCGGCGACGCGACCTCTCGGGCGGTCACGGGCGCCATCCTGGTGCTGACGCTGGTGCACGCGGTCGAGACCGCAAAATTCGTCGTGGCCTGGACGCACTACAAGGCCGCCGTGCAGGCGCTCGCCACCGGCGCCGCGTCCGATCCGGCGCTCGGAAATCCGCGCTTCGTGTCGTCGGACAGGATCAGCGCCGACGCCAATCCGCTGTCGTGGAATTCGACGACGCCCTACCTGTCCGTGCTCATGGCGCCGGGATTTGCGCCGGCGCGGCTGGTGGTGAACCCGCGGGCGAATTATTTCTGGCTGTCCTGTGACACGGCGACCGCGAACCAGGAGGCCGATCGCGCGATCCCGGTGGAAACCCGCCGGCTGGTGCGGACGCTGGCCTGCCTGCATCGCTAAGCCTGACGCCGACGCTTCTTTTCATGCGCCCGCGCTCACGTTACGCCGTCTAAGCCCTTGAAAATCCTTGCGGCGCGTCCAGCCAGGCGGACGCCTGACGGTATTGCGCTGATCCTTAAGAATAGTTGCAAAAAAAACGCCCGGGGCGCGCGAGATGTGGCGTTGTTGACGGGAACTGAATGGTTTTCGGCGAGTTTGCGAGCTATACTGCCGGCTGGGGAATGGTGATGTGTTGTAAAGGCGTTGACGGCTCGCGTTCGGGCGGCAGGGCGTTGTGTATCATGGCGCGCACGCGCGCCGTCTTGGCCGGGGGAGTGGCAGCCGCGATCCTGATCGCTGCGGCCGGCTCGGCTCAAGCGGACCTGTCGGGCAGGTATCCGGTCGCCAAACGCGTCCAGCCTGCCAAAAAGGCGCCCAAGCCGCTGCAGGTGCCGCTCATCGCCATCTCGATTGCCACCCAGCGTCTCACGCTCTACGACCGCGGCGTGCCGATCGCGCAGGCTCCGGTGTCGACCGGCATGCCCGGACATGCGACCCCGACGGGCATCTTCAGCGTCATCCAGAAACAGATTTATCACCGCTCGAACATCTATAGCGGTGCGCCCATGCCCTATATGCAGCGGATCACCTGGTCGGGCGTGGCGATCCATGCCGGCGTTCTGCCCGGCTATCCGGCTTCCCACGGCTGCATCCGCATGCCGTATGATTTTGCCGTCCGGCTCTACGGCCTGACGCGTGCGGGCGCGCGCGTCATCATTACGCGCAACGAGATCGCGCCGGTCGCGTTCGAGCATCCCGGCTTGTTCCAGCTGCCCAAGCCCGCCCCCGACAAGGTCGGCCAGTTGATCGAGCCGGTGGCCCCGGCGCCCGAGGTCAAGCCAGCCGCGGGGGTCAAGACCGCGCAGCGCCGTACCGCGATGATGATGTCGGACGTGGGCGAGGCGACGACGGCCCAGGCACCCGCCGGAATTGGCCTGCCGAGGCAGGCCGAGCCGGGCGAACTGGCCACCGCGCCGGAAAATCCGGCGGCGACGGCCGAAGCGCCCCAGGCGCTCCCGGCGGATGCGGCCCAAGATGGCGCGCGAGACGACGCTCAACCCGGCGTCCTGCCCGCCGCCCAAACGGGGGCGCAGGACCGTGCCCAACGCGGTGGCCAAGCCGGCACCGAAATTGCGGCGCCATCCTTCGAACCGGCGACCGGCACCGTGATGGTGAAGCCCGTCGTCGTGACGCCGGCGCAACCGGTCGAGGTGCCGAATACCTTCGAGCCGACGCGCACGCCCGCCACGGTGGAGACCGCGGCCGGGCCCAAGGTCGAGACTTCGCTCATCCCGTTTGGTCCGGAGCTGCCGCTGCGGCCGGGACCGATTACGGTTTTCGTCAGCAAGAAGGAAGGAAAGGTCTTCGTCCGCAAAGGTTTTCAGCCGGTGCTCAGCGCGCCCGTCACGATTGCCCGGCCCGACCTCCCGCTCGGCACCCACGTCTTCACGGCCAGTGAGCCGATGCCCGATGGCGTGAGCTTCCGCTGGCTCGAGCTTTCGCTGTTGGACCCATCCACGAACAAAGTCGAGACGCTCCACGACCCCAGACGCCACAAGAGCGGGCACACGGAGAAGACGTTCCCGACGTCGGCGACCGCCGCCGAGGCGCTCGATCGGGTCGAGATCCCGGCGGCTGCGCTGGCGCGCATTTCCGCGTTGATGTCGCAGGGCGCTACCCTGATCATCTCGGATCAGGGGCTCGGGCCCGAAACCGGCACCGAAACCGACTTCATCGTGCTGACCCGCTAGGGGCGGCCGCCAACGGCGCGCCCTCCTTCGGCGGTCACTTCCGGGGAAATACTTAGTGCATCGCCGAACGCCCTCTCCTAAGAAGGGGGTCATCCGGCAGTGGCCGATTCCGGCGCGATACCCCCCTGTCTGCCCTCGGTCATGTCTGTGCTGCGGGCGCGGCGAGCGCTGCCGCGCGTCGATGCGTGGGGCGTGGATGTCCGCGCCCGGATGAGACGAGGTGAGCGGGATGGCGGTGCTCGTCGGTCTGGGGTGCGTGGCGGCGTTTTTTGTCGTGTCGATGCTCGCGCTCGTCCGCGGCCCGTTCGGCACGATGTTCGTCTACGCCGCATCGGGCGCGATCGCGCTCGTCGGTCTCGTCGTCGGCGCCACGGAACTCATCGCAGGGACCACGTCCGCGGTCATCCTGCCGTTCGGCCTCGCCATGCTCGGCGGGCATTTCCGCATCGATGCCTTGTCGGCGCCTTCTTCCTCATCGGTGGTCGATCTGGGCGGCGCGGTGACCAGCCTCTACGCGCTCGGCTACGGGCGGCACGAGAACCGCGCCCATGCGGGTGCTGCCGTATCTATCCGGCGTTCCTGGCCGCCATGAACCTGGTGCGTGATGGCGGACGACGCCTTCGCGTTCCTGCTCTCCTGGGAGCTCATGTCGCTCACGTCCTGGGCGATCGTGCTCGCCGCACCATCGCGAGCCGGCGAACGTGCGCGCCGGCTACATCTATCTGGTGATGGCGAGCTTCGGCACGCTCGCGCTGCTGCTCGCCTTCGGCGTGCTGGCGGGCGCGGAGGGCGGCTATGCGTTCGCGGCGATGCGCGCCGCGCCGCCGGCTGCCGCTCGCGGCCGCGCTCGCCGTCCTGCTCGCCCTGATCGGCGCGGGCTCGAAGGCCGGCCTGGTGCCGCTGCATGTCTGGCTGCCGCTCGCGCATCCGGCGGCGCCGAGCCATGTCTCCGCGCTGCTGTCGGGCGTGATGACCAAGGTCGGCGTCTACGGCTTCGTGCGCATCGTGTTCGATCTCGTCGGCGCATCGACGCCGTGGAACGGCCTCATCGTGCTCACGCTGGGCGGCATCACCGCCGTGCTTGGCGTGCTCTACGCGCTGATGCAGCACGATCTCAAGCGCCTGCTCGCCTATCACACGGTCGAGAACATCGGCATCATCTTCATCGGCCTCGGGCTCGCGCTCGCGTTCCGGGCCAACGGGATGGACGTCGCCGCCGCGCTCGCGCTCACGGCCGCGCTGTTTCACGTTTTCAATCATTCGGTCTTCAAGAGCCTGCTGTTCTTCGGCGCCGGCGCGGTGCTCACCGCCACCGGCGAGCGCGACATGGAGCGGCTCGGCGGGCTGATCCACCGCATGCCGCGCACCGCGGTCGCATTTCTGATCGGCTGCATGGCGATCTCGGCGCTGCCGCCGCTCAACGGCTTCGTGTCCGAATGGCTGACCTTCCAGGCCATCCTGGTGAGTCCGCAACTGCCGCAATGGGGATTGAAGCTGATGGTACCGGCGGTCGGCGCGCTGCTGGCGCTGTCGGCGGCGCTCGCCGCCGCCTGTTTCGTCAAGGCCTTCGGCGTCACCTTTCTGGGCCGCGCGCGCACGCCCGCGGCCGCCGAGGCGCGCGAGGTCGATCGTTTCTCGCTCACCGCCATGTTCATCCTCGCCGGCCTGTGCGTGGTGGCCGGCGTGCTGCCGGGCCTCGTCATCGACGCGCTCGCGCCGGTCGCGAAGGGTCTCGTCGGGCGATGTAATGCCCAAACAGGCGGGCGTGCCGTGGCTGTCGATCGTGCCGATCGCCGAGAGCCGCAGCTCCTACAACGGCCTCATCATCCTCGCCTTCCTCATCTCGTCCGGAACCCTCACGGCGCTCGCGATCCATCGCTTCGCGACGCGCGCCACACGGCGCAGCGCCATCTGGGATTGCGGCTTTCCGCTCGACGCGCCGCAGACGCAATACACCTCGTCGAGCTTCGCCATGCCGATCCGACGCGTGTTCGGCGCCGTGGTGTTCGGCGTGCACGAGACGCTCGACATGCCGCGACCGGGCGAGACCCGCGCCGGCCATTTCCACGTCCGCGTCATCGATCCGTCCTGGCGATTCGTCTACGGGCCGCTCGCGCGCGGCGTCGCCACGACGGCGCTACGGCTCAACCACCTGCAGTTCCTCACCATCCGCAGCTATCTCACGCTGGTGTTCTGCGCGCTGATCCTGCTCCTGATCGTGGTGGCGGCATGGCGATGATCGTCGAGCTCGGCCTGCAGGGCCTGCAGATGCTGCTGGTGGTGGCGATCGCGCCGCTGGTGCTCGGCATCACCCGCAAGGTGAAGGCGCGGCTGCTGCGTCGGATCGGCCCGCCGATCGTGCAGCCCTATCGCGACATCTGGAAGCTGATGCACAAGGAGGCGGTGCTCGCCCACAATGCCTCCTGGATCTATCGCGTCGCGCCCTATTTCGTCTTCGGCGTGATCTGGGTTGCGGCCGCGCTGGTGCCGACCTATGCGACCGCGCTGCTGTTCTCCTGGTCGGCCGACCTGATCGCCATCGTGGCGCTGCTCGGGACCGCGCGCTTTGCGCTCGCGCTCGCCGGCATGGATGTCGGCACCGCCTTCGGCGGCATCGGGTCGTCGCGCGAGATGATGATCGCCTCGCTCGCCGAGCCGGCGATGATCCTGATCGTGTTCACGGTCGCGCTCGTCGCCGGCACCACGCAGCTCTCCGCCATCGCGACGCTGTTCACCACCGCCTCGGTCGGCCTGCGCGTCTCGCTCGGGCTGGCGCTGTTCGCCCTGATATTCGTCGGCATCGCCGAGAACGCCCGCATTCCGATCGACAATCCGGCGACCCATCTCGAGCTCACCATGGTGCACGAGGCCATGGTGCTGGAATATTCCGGCCGCCACCTCGCCATGATCGAGGCGGCCGCCGCGCTCAAGCTCATGCTCTATTTCTCGCTCATCGCCTGCCTGTTCGTGCCGTTCGGCATGGCGACCGGAGAGAAGACCGTCGGCGCGCTCGCGCTCGGCATCGCGAGCCTATCTGGCGAAAATCTTCGTGCTTGCGGTCCTGCTGCCGATCGGCGAGACCAGCGTCGCCAAGATGCGCGTGTTCCGCTATCCGATCTTCCTCGGCGGCGCCTTCGCGGCGGCGGCGCTCGCGGTCTTTCTGCTGTTCGTGTCGAGGGGTTTCTGATGGCGCTCGTTCGCATTCGACGTCGCCCATCTGCTCGCCGGCACCATGCTGGTGCTGAGCTTCGTCCTGCTCTACCAGGACCGCATCACCGCGGTGCTCAACGTCTTCGCGCTGCAGGCGATCACGCTCGCGCTGTCGGTCGCCTGGCAGTCGATTGCGCAGGATGCGCCGCACCTTGTCGTCACCGCGGCGATCGCGCTCGTGGTCAAGGGCTTCATCATTCCGGCGGCGCTGCACCGCATCGTGCGCAAGCTCGACATTCATCGCGAGATCGAGCAGGTGATCGGCGGCGGGCCGACCATGCTGGCCGGCCTCGCGCTCGTCGCGCTCTCGATCCTGCTGGTGCAGCCGGTCGGCGAGCGTCAACATCATCGCCCGCGAGGACCTGGCCTTCGCGCTCGCGGTCGTTCTGCTCGGCCTTCTGATGATGATCACGCGGCGCAACGCGGTCACCCAGATCGTCGGCTTCATGTCGCTCGAGAACGGGCTGGTGCTGGCCGCGACCGGCGCCAAGGGCATGCCGCTGGTGGTCGAATTCTCGGTCGCGTTCTCGATCCTGATCGCCTTCATCGTGTTCGGCGTGTTCGTGTTCCGCATCCGCGAGCGCTTCGACACCGTCGACGTGAGCGCGCTCGACAGCTTCCGCGGCGAACGGAGGGACCGCATCATGAGTCTTCCGCTCGAGCTCACTGCGGTCCAATTGCTGCTGCTGGTTCCGGCGATCGCCGTTCCGCTGCTTGCGCTGATCGCCAACTACCGGCTCGGCGCGGCGCCTCAACGTGCTCGCCTGCGCGCTGACGTTCAGCGCCGGGCGTCGCGCTGCTGTTTGCCGCGCGCGTGCGCAGCGACGTCCTCATCGTCGACGATTTCAACATCTTCTTCGTCGTGCTCACGACCTTCGTCGGCTTCACGACCAGCATCTTCAGCGCGACCTATATCGCGCACGAGCTGGAGACCGGCCGGCTGACTCCGACCGTTCCTGCGTTTCTACCACGCCATGTATCAGGCGATGATGGGCGCCATGAACGTCGCGCTGCTCGCCAACAATATCGGGCTGATGTGGGTCGGCGTCGAGGTCGCGACGCTCTCCACCGTCATGATGGTCGGCATCTATCGCACGCCCGAGGCGATCGAGGCGGCGTGGAAATATTTCATTCTCGGCAGCGTCGGCATCGGGCTCGCCTTCTTCGGCACCATCCTGATCTATCTGGTGGCGCAGGAGGTGCTGGGCGAAGGCCTGCCCGCGATGGCATGGGACCGTGCTGGTGCAGAACGCCGGCAAGTTCGATCCGCGGCTGATGTCGCTCGCCTTCGTGTTCCTGCTGGTCGGCTACGGCACCAAGGTCGGGCTCGCGCCGTTTCACGCCTGGCTGCCCGACGCGCATGCCGAAGGCCCGACGCCGATCTCGGCGGTGCTCTCGGGCCTGCTTCTCAACGTCGCGCTCTACGCGCTGCTGCGCTTCAAGATGGTGCTGGCCGCCAATCCGGCGACGCTCAATGTCGGCGCCATCATGGTGGCGCTCGGCCTGATCAGCCTGATCTTCGCGGCCTTCATGCTCTACCGCCGGCGCGACATCAAACGGCTGTTCGCCTATTCGTCGATCGAGCACATGGGGATCGCGACCTTCGCGTTCGGCATGGGCGGGCCGCTCGCCAATTTCGCCGGCCTTCTGCACATGACCATGCACTCGCTCACCAAGTCGGCGATCTTCTTCGCGGTCGGCCATATCGCGCAGGTCAAGGGCACCCAGCGCATCGCCGAGATCGGCGGCCTGTCGGTGACCCATCCGGTGCTGGCGGTCGGATTTTCGCTCGGCGTCATCGCGATCGCCGGGCTGCCGCCGTTCGGCATCTTCGCGAGCGAGTTCATGCTGGTGTCGTCGACCTTCGCGCGCCAGCCGGTGCTCGCGGTCGCTGCTGGTCGTCGGCCTCCTGGTGGCGTTCGGGGCGCTGATGCTGCGCCTGCAGGACATCGTGTTCGGCGAGCCGAACGGGCCGACGGGCCCGGTCAAGGCTTCCTACGTGCCGCTGTTCGTCCACCTCGCGATTGGTGCTGACGGCCGGCCTGTGGCTGCCCGGCGCGGTCGTGCGCTGGTTCCGCACCGTGGCGGCGCTGCTGGGATGACACAGATGACCGACGTTCGATCGCCGCCATGCTCGCCGACCGGACCGCCGGTTCGCCGGCCACGAGCCGTGGCCGCGCTACGAGGTCGACGCCGCCACCTGGGACGCGCTCGGGCGAGGCGCTCGGCGCGGCGAAGGCGACGCTGCTCGGACTGTGGGGCGAGGCCGGCGCCAACGGCGCCGCAGGCGCCGTCCATATGGCGCTCAATGCGGCCGCGCTGCGCACGCCCGCCGTCGTGTCGCTGCGCGTCGCGGAGCGCGCCTTTCCGTCGATCGGCCGCCATCATCCGCCGGCGATCCGGCTGGAGCGGGCGGTCTGCGATCTCTACGGGTTCGCGGCGACCGGCGCCCCCGACACGCGGCCATGGCTCGACCACGGCGCCTGGGGGCTGCGGGCGCCGCTCGGCGCCAAGGCGGCGGCGGAGCGCGCGATCCGGCGGGCTACGAATTCCTGCCGGTCCAGGGCGAGGGCCTGCACCAGATTCCGGTCGGGCCGGTGCACGCCGGCATCATCGAGCCCGGCCATTTCCGCTTCACCGCCAACGGCGAGATCGTGGCGCGGCTGGAGGAGCGGCTCGGCTACGTGCACAAGGGCATCGACGGCCTGCTGACCGACTGCGACCTGGACAAGGCGGCCCGCGTCGTCGCGCGCGTCTCGGGCGATTCGACGGTCGCGCTCGGCTTCGGCTTTCGCGCGCGCCGTCGAGGCCGCGCTCGACATCGCGGTGCCGGCGCGCGCGCAGGTGCTGCGCGGCGTGATGGCGGAGCTCGAGCGCATCGCCAACCATCTCGGCGACATCGGCGCGGTCTGCAACGACGCCGCCTTCGCGCTGCTGCATCGCCCATTGCGGCATCCTGCGCGAGGCGGTGCTGGCGGCGTGCGACCGCGCCTTCGGGCATCGCCTGATGATGGACATGATCGTGCCGGGCGGCGTCGCGCGCGACATCACGGCCGACGGCGTGCAGGCCATTCTCGCCATGCTCGACGACATCGCGCCGCGTTTCGCCGAGATCGTCGAGGACTATGACGAGACGCCCTCGCTGCAGGACCGCACCTGCACTGACCGGGATCGTCGGCGCCCGAGCTGGTGGCGCGCTGGGGCGCGGGCGGCCATGTCGGCCGCGCCTCGGGCCGCGATTTCGACGCGCGCCGCGATCTCGCCTATCCGCCCTATGCGGGAATGAGCTTCCGGGTCCCGGTGCTGTCGGGCGGCGACGTCGACGCGCGCCTGCGGGTGCGCATCGCGCGAGGTCGAGGCCAGCATGGGCTTGCTGCAAGACCTGGCTCGCCGCCCTGCCGGAGGGGCCGGTGCGCGTGCCGGTTCCGCCGGTCGCCGGGCCGCGCGAAGGCGTGGCGATGGTCGAAGCGTTCCGCGGCGACCTCCTGGTCTGGCTGCGCCTGGCGGGCGGTCGCGTCGCGCGCGCCCATGTGCGCGACGCGTCGTGGTTCCAGTGGCCGCTGCTGGAGGCTGCGATCGAGAACAACATCGTCGCCGACTTCCCGCTCTGCAACAAATCGTTCAACTGCTCCTATTCGGGGCACGACCTGTGATCGAAGACCTCTGAACGATGCGCACGCTGCTGCTCAAATCCCTGTTCGCGCGGCCGGTGACCATCGCGGCGCCGTCGGCGGCGGACGTCGTGCTCGAGGAGACCGGCCGGGCGCTGGAAGAGCGCGCCCGCCACCTGTTCGGCCGCGCCATCACGATCCGCGAGGTCGATGCCGGCTCGTGCAACGGCTGCGAGCTGGAGATCCACGCGCTCAACAATGCGGTCTACGACGTCGAGCGCTTCGGCATCCGCTTCGCGGCCTCGCCGCGGCACTGCGACGTCCTGCTGGTCACCGGACCGGTCACCCACAACATGAAGGTCGCGCTGGAGCGCACCTATGCGGCGACGCCGGCGCCCAAATGGGTGGTGGCGGTCGGCGACTGCGGCTGCGGCTGCGGCGTGTTCGAGGGCAGCTACGCGGTGATCGGCGCGGTCGAGAAGGTCATCCCGGTCGACCTGCACATCAGGGGCTGCCCGCCGCGGCCGATCGACCTGCTCAAGGGGCTGATCGCGCTGATGGAGAAGGCAACCGCGGGCGACGCGAAGGAATAGGTCCCGGCTGCCATGGGCGAGCGACGAGCCGGCGGTGTCCGCAAGTGGAGTGAGAGGAGTGAGAGATGAACGTGTCGTCCTGCAGATCGACCACGCGCGGGCGATCAGCAGGCGAAATATCGCCGAAAGAACAGGCGTTCGGAGGCTCGGAACAGGGGTTCTGCCTGCTTCTGCAGGGAGTCAGCAGGCGATCTGCAGGCACGGCGTCGCGAACGCGGGCCTCGAGCGCCGCAAGTCTGCGTTCCAACGAGCGGTTCATTTTTTCCTTCTCCATTCCAGATTGGCGATGCGCTTGTCGTGGTCGAAGGTTGTGAGCGCCTGGGTGAAGCCCTGGATCACCTTGGCGAGCCCCGCCGCTTCCGGCGCCGACAGCTCACCGGCGGCGATGCCTTCCATGAGCGTGCTCATCGCTCCCACGGCGTCCTTCGCCACTGCGAGCTGAGGCAGATCGAAGGCAACGGGGCGATGGCGCTGGGGCGCGCAGATGCGATCCAGGCACAGTCGAAGCGCCGCGATGTCGCCCGCCTTGGCGAGATCGATCGCGATCCTGATCAGTGCCTCGGCATCCTCGGCGAACAGCTTCTCGGCGGCGATCGTCTGCTTGTTGCGCGAGCCGCGCCGCCGGCCGGCCGGATTGCCGCTCTGGCCTTTCTGGAACAGCATGATGGGTTTCCTTTCATGGTGGCGAGCAAATCCCTGGAATTCGGTATAGGAACCTCTCGGTGCTGGTTGTGGCTGGGAAGACGCGCGGAGCCGCGCGCCTGCGCGCTCGCCGAAATGCAAAGCGCCCGCTCGGCTTCCCGGCGGGCGCAATTCCAAACCTGGATTTTCTCCTACCCGATTTTGGTCGGGTCGTCAAAAAAATGCGTGTCAAGAGTCATGATTCAGCTGGCCATAAATTCTGCGTGAGCGCGCGCGCGATCCAACGCATTGCGGACATGATCGGCCTCCCTCGCTGCGGCTGCCGGCAGCCGCCGGCAAGTCCAGGGACCTCGGAGCCTTGCCTAACTCATCCCCTTGATCCGTCCGCTCGCGACATAAAGCGCGAGCGCGGTCGCGTTCGACACGTTCAGGCTCTTGATCACGCCCGGCAGCGCGATGCGGGCGACCACGTCGCAGGTGGTGCGCGTGAGCTGGCGCAGGCCCTTGCCCTCGGCGCCGATCACCAGCGCGAGCGGCGCGCGCAGCGGCACGGTGGCGAGATCGGCCTCGCCCGAGCTGTCGAGCCCGACCACGAAGACATTCTTGTCCTGCAGGGCTCCGAGCGCGCGCGCCAGATTGGGCACGGTCACGATCGGCACGTGCTCGAGCGCGGCCGACGCCGCCTTGGCCAATACGCCGGTCTGTTCCGGGCTGTGGCGCGACGTGATGATCACCGCCTCGACGGCGAAAGCCGCCGCGGAGCGCAGGATGGCGCCGACATTGTGGGGATCCGTGACGTGGTCGAGGACGAGGACCAGGCCGCGCGGTTCGAGGTCGTCGATGTCGGGGGAGGCGAGGGGATCGGCCTCGGCCAAAATCCCCTGATGCACCGCGTCCGGCCCGACCAGCGCCTCGATTTCCTCGGGCTTCGCCAGCTTGGGCGAGATCGGCAGCGTCAGCCCGCTGTCGGTGAGCCGGTGCAGCGCATTCTCGGTCGCCAGCAGGCGATGGAACCTGCGGGCGGGATTTTCGAGCGCCGCCTTCACGCTGTGCCAGCCGTAGAGGATCACCGGTCCGTTGGGATCGCGCGCCTGCGGGCGCCAGGACTTCTTCTTGAACGGCGGCTTGAACGACCGCTCGCGCTTGAGGGCCGGCTGGAACTCTTGGTGGGACCGCTCCTGCTTGAACGGCCGATCCTGCTTGAATGGTTTGTCGGGGCGCGGTGTCCGGTTGTCGGCTGGCGCGGGCAGGCTTCGGGCGATCGTCGCCGCGCCGTGTGTCCGGGCGGGAAAAGTCAGAACGGCCCTTCGGCCGGGACTTGCGGGGGTCGAATTCGCGCTTGCGCATGCGAGGCTTGTGTCACGCCCGGGCCGGAATGGCAATTTTCGCCGGCTCCCCAGGGACGGGTGGATTCATCCGCTGGCTTTGCGGTTGACACCGGCACGACCCCTCCCCATAAGACAGCCCGCGGAAATCTCCGCCCATCCGGGTTTTCGCGTTGTTTTTCGACAGGTTGGGGGGAGTGTCCCGAGTGGCAAAGGGGGCGGACTGTAAATCCGCTGGCTATGCCTTCGTAGGTTCGAGTCCTACCTCCCCCACCAACCTTCGCCGCTTCGCGGCTTCGGTTGGCAAGCCAGCCTTCGCGCGGCGAAGGTTGCCCGTCGTAGCCCGAAGGGCGAAGGCGGGCGCAGCGAAAGCGGGCGAGCGTTTTTTAGTTCGCGGGTGTAGCTCAATGGTAGAGCAACAGCCTTCCAAGCTGATGACGAGGGTTCGATTCCCTTCACCCGCTCCAATCTTTTAGCTGACATTTGTGACGACCTTTGGCGCGGTGTCGACCGCCATGACCGGCGTGATGTCGCTGCCAGAAGGCAGCGAAATGGTGATGCGGGGCGACAATGTCGCGATCGAGGTCACCCTGACGGTTCCGATCGCCACGGAGGAGAAGCTGCGTTTCGCCATCCGTCCGGTGGCCGCACCGTCGGCGCGGGGTGGTGCCGCGTTTCTTTCATAGAGTAGAGTAAAGACTCGTCCCGACCATCCGGCGCCGTCAGGCCGGGCGGTCCTGCACCAACCGTCGCCGGGGCTCATCGGGAGGTCACCATGGACGCCACCATGCCGGTCACCACGACCAACGACCTCGCGGGCCACCGGGTGGTGCGCACGCTGGGTATCGTGCGCGGCATCACGGTGCGGTCGCGCAGCGTGCTGGGCAATATCGGGGCCGGCTTCCAGAGCCTGTTCGGGGGCAATATCACCATCTACACCGAGCTGGCCGAGCGCGCGCGCGAGGAAGCCTACGAGCTCATGGTGCAGCATGCGGTCTCGGCCGGCGCCAATGCGGTGATCGGGATGCGGTATGACGCCAATGAGATCACCGACGGGATCACCGAAGTGCTGGCCTATGGCACCGCCGTGGTGGTCGAACGGGCCTGATTTCGACCGTCGCAAAAGGCTGCGCAAGGGCGCCCTTGCGGCCCGCTCTTGCATATCCGTCTCTATTCATGCATGAGAACCCGGCGAGCGGCCTGGATTTGCCGCCGCACCCGCTTCCGGAGGAGTGTAGCTCAATGGCTAGAGCACCGGTCTCCAAAACCGGGGGTTGGGGGTTCGAGTCCAGTCGTCACGTCACTGCCCGGTTCATAACCATCCGCGGTGGTCGACGAAGCCGCCGCCGAAGTCGAGGCGGACCTTGACCTCGACGCCGTCGACGCGGAAACCGGCCTGACTTTCGGTCTGCGGCCCCGCCGCGCCAGCCAAATAGGCGTATTCCAAGCCGTCGATCTGCGCCGGGTCGGCGGTGAGGTACCACCGCTTGGCGTCGGTCAGCCTTCACATCACGCAGCGCGCGAACGGTTGACGTCGTCGGTGGTCGTCGCCTGGATTGCCGTCAACAGCTTCTCGCTCGACGTTTCAAGTTCGCTCGCACCAGGAGGAAGCGCGGCGTCACGTTGATGAGGCCGCCGCCGGGCCCGGTTGCTTGCGCATGGCAAGCCGCGCGGCGGACAGCGTCGTCTCCGGCGCCGCGCCGGAACCGGCCTTGTTGCCGTGCGCGGTGTCGAACAGCGGATTTTCATCCGACATTCCGGCCGCGCCATCAGCGCGAAGCGCCCGCCTTTGATCTCGGCCCTTGCTCATCTGAAGCGCCGGGCCGCGTGCCGCTGACGCCCTTGCCGGCCCATGATGCGACGCGACGCGCGCGCCGCGCAGAACGCGAACACCCGGTCGAAGTGCTCGCCGTCGCCCGCGTCGATCACGGCGGCGTCGACCCGCAGCTTGCCGCCGTGCGGATGCGTCCAGCGGGTGCGCAATAGCTCGTCGAGCTCCAGCCAGGTCGTGTCGTCCTCGATCGAGCCCCACAGCACGACGTGACCGAGCACGAGGCATTCGCCCTGGCGCGCCCAGCCGCCGATCGTGCATTCGAGCCGGTCGTCTTGGCACGTCGCAGCCGACCGTGATGACCAGCACCTCGGCCGGGATCGCGTCGAGCCCGCACGGCTCGGCGCGTGCGGCGAGCGCGCTTTCGTCGATCTCGGCGCCCGCCTCGCGCCAGCCCTGCGCCAGGATCGTGTTGACGAAGGTTTGCAGCTCGGCCGGGTCATCTTTCGCCGCGAGGAACTCGGCCGCCGAGCTTGCCCCAGCCGCGTTCGCCAGCAGCGAGACCAGCGCGTTGAGCCGAAAGCCAGCATGGCCTTCGACCTCCGGGCCGCGTCGCGCGCCAGCGCGCCGGCGGCGACCATGCCGCGCCTTGTGCCGCTCGGCGATCAGCGCCTCGCAATGCGGGCAGCGAAACGCCGCCGTCTCGGGCTGCCGTCCGGCTCCCACTCGATATGCGACCACTTGATCTCGGTGAAGCCGCCGCACTCGGGACACGGGCACTCGTACACGCGCGCGTCGGACTGCGCCGTAGGCGCGCAGGACACCGCTGAGTGTCCTCGAACAGCGGCGTAGAGCCGATGATTATTTTTCGATTTGCGAATGATCAGCGTGCGGCGCTCGGCCAGCCGGAGCGGTGATGCCTTCGCGCCGATCTCCATCGCGTCGCCCTCGTCGCATGACCAACACGCGCGCGGTCTGCCGGCGAAGGTTGCGCGGCGCGCGGCCGCCACGACCTGCCCTCCACTCCTGCCAGGCTTGAGCTCGCCTTCAAGCCGGGCGAGGGGCTTTTCCGGAAATATTGCGTATATATTGGCGAGATTGCGGGCCGACCCGGCGTTCCGGGCGGTCCGAGCACACGTCCGAAACACAGGGTCAAGGCATGGCGAAGGTCAGTCCGTTAAGGTTCCTGCAGGAGGTCCGCGCCGAGGCCCAGAAGGTCACGTGGCCGACGCGGCGCGAGACCATGGTCACCACCATCATGGTGTTCATCATGGCGGGTCTCGCCGGCATCTTCTTCTTTCTCGCCGATCAATTGATTCGGTTCCTCGTGACGCTCGTGCTGGGGATTTGAGGTGTTGGGAACAGCCATGGCCAAACGCTGGTACATCGTTCACGCCTATTCGAATTTCGAGAAGAAGGTGGCTGAATCGATCCGTGAGCAGGTCAAGCAGCGCGGGCTGAGTCACCTGTTCGACGAGATCATGGTTCCGACCGAAAAGGTCGTCGAGGTGCGGCGCGGCCGCAAGGTGGACGCCGAGCGCAAGTTCTTCCCCGGCTACGTGCTGGTGAAGATGGATCTGACCGACGAGGCCTACCACCTCATCAAGAACACGCCCAAGGTCACCGGATTCCTCGGGGCCGACAACAAGCCGATGCCGATCTCCGACTCGGAGGCTTCGCGCATCATTCATCAGGTCCAGGAGGGTATCGAGCGGCCGAAGCCGTCGGTGTCGTTCGAGGTCGGCGAGCAGGTGCGCGTCTCGGATGGCCCGTTCGCCTCCTTCAACGGCACCGTCGAGGAAGTCGACGACAGCCGCTCGCGGCTCAAGGTGGCGGTCTCGATCTTCGGGCGCGCGACGCCGGTCGAGCTGGAATTCGGGCAGGTCGAAAAAATGTAACCGGAATTCTGGAACGCCGTCCCGGAACAAAAAAGGGGTGGTGATCCTTTAGGTTTGCGCTATAGGAGCGCGTTATACGGCTCGCGGAATTTCGAATCGCGAGTCCGGAAGTGATCCGGGGCACGTGAAGGCGCGTCCCGGCCCGCCGAGCGGAGACGCTCGATCGTTGTGGAAGGATGTCGGGCGCCCGCCAAGCGTTCCGGTCCGGACCACGAACCCGGCGCAGCGTCGCGTTTGCGCCGCAAGGAGTGAGACATGGCAAAGAAAGTTACCGGCTTCCTGAAATTGCAGGTGCCGGCGGGGGCCGCCAATCCCTCGCCGCCCATTGGGCCCGCGCTCGGTCAGCGCGGCCTCAACATCATGGAGTTCTGCAAGGCGTTCAACGCGCAGACCCAGAAAATCGAAAAGGGCACGCCGATCCCGGTGGTCATCACCACCTACCAGGACCGCTCCTTCACGTTCGAGATGAAGACGCCGCCGGTGTCCTACTTCCTCAAGAAGGCGGCGAAGCTCGAATCCGGCTCCAAGACGCCCGGCCGCGACAAGGTCGGCAAGGTCACCAAGGCGCAGGTCAAGGAAATCGCCGAGCAGAAGATGAAGGACCTGAACTGCAGCACGGTCGACGCGGCCATGCGCATGATCGAGGGCTCCGCCCGGTCCATGGGTATCGAGGTGGGAGAGTAACGGCGATGGCACACGGAAAACGTACCCTCAAGGCGCGCGAAGGCATCGACCGCGAGAAGCTCTATGCCCTCGACGACGCCGTGAAGATGGTCAAGGAACGCGCCAAGGCGAAGTTCGACGAGACCATCGAGATCGCCATGAACCTCGGCGTCGATCCGCGCCACGCCGACCAGATGGTGCGCGGCGTGGTCAATCTGCCGAACGGGACCGGTCGCAGCCAGCGCGTCGCGGTGTTTGCCCGCGGCGCCAAGGCCGAGGAGGCGAGGGCGGCCGGCGCCGACCTCGTCGGCGCCGAAGACCTGGTCGAGCAGGTCAGCGGCGGCACGGTCGATTTCGACCGCTGCATCGCGACGCCCGACCTGATGCCGCTGGTCGGCCGCCTCGGCAAGGTCCTGGGCCCGCGCGGCCTGATGCCCAACCCGAAGGTCGGCACCGTGACGATGGACGTCGCGACGGCGATCAAGGGCGCCAAGGGCGGCTCGGTCGAGTTCCGGGTCGAGAAGGCGGGAATCATCCACGCCGGCGTCGGCAAGGCCTCGTTCTCGGCCGACAAGCTCGCCGCCAACATCCGGGCCTTCGCGGACGCCGTCCAGAAGGCGAAGCCGCAAGGCGCCAAGGGGCACTTCATCAACCGGATCGCGATCTCGTCGACCATGGGACCGGGCGTGAAGATCGAGCCCGCAAGCGTGTTCACCAGCGGCTCGGCCCACTGATCGGGCTTTGTTTTTTTGCCTGGGCTGGTTTTTCGGCGCGACGGCCGGCCTCCGCGGCGCCGGCCGACGCTGCTGCGGGCCGGCTTCCGGGCGGCGGCAACTGCGATAAAATGGCCGCCCGAAAGGGGCTTGGCAAACGGTTCTTTAGGCTCTAAATAGTGCGCACGGGCGTGCCGGCCCAGTGATGTCGGCGCGCCTTTGCGCGTCCTACGGAAAACATGGTGATAAGGACTTTATTCCTTTTGGATTTCCCGCTGGGTTGATCTGAAAGGAAACGAGGCCGTTTTCAGCACATTGACCCAAGACGTGCGGCCGTCCGGCGGTTCCGGTTGGCCAAAGTCCTGTCCGAGACTGCAGGTGCCATCAGGGCTTCGGCCCGGCTTAATCGCCACTTCGGCCTGCACAGACGGGTGAAGATCGATATCGGGGGAAACCCCGTCAACGATTCGAACCTCGAGGAACCCGGGGCGGGCGCGAGCCTGTCCGGGGACAGGGCATTCAACGTCGTCCCTGTCCTTCGTCCGCCGCAGGCGGATCGGGTCATGGGCGACACGTCGCAACCGGCGGCTGTTGTCCCGGTGACGCAGGCCGCCAACCGGAGAGAGCAACCAAGTGGATCGAGCGGCCAAGAAAGCGGCTGTCACCGACGCTCAACGGGGTCTTCAAGACCTCGAACGTCGTGGTGGTGGCTCACTACGCAGGCCTCACCGTCGGTCAGATGCAGAACCTGCGCAAGCAGGCGCGGCAGGCTGGCGTGTCGGTGCAGGTGGCGAAGAACCGTCTCGCCAAGATCGCTCTTGAAGGCACGGACGTGGTTTCCGTCTCGCCCCTGCTCAAGGGGCCGACCGTGATCACCTATTCGGGTGATCCCGTGGCCGCGCCCAAGGTCGCCACCGACTTCGCCAAGGCGAACGAGAAATTCGTCATCCTCGGCGGAGCGATGGGCAAGACCGCCCTGAACCCTGACGGCGTCAAGGCGCTCGCCGCGCTGCCGTCACTGGACGAACTGCGAGCCAAGATCGTCGGCCTGGTGCAGGCGCCGGCGACCAAGATCGCGCAGCTCGTCAACGCGCCGGCGGCCAAGCTCGCCCGCGTGGTTCAGGCTTACGCCGCAAAGAGCGACGCCTGAGTGAGGCGCTTCGCAAAACCGCAATCGAAGTTCGAATTGAAAAAGGACGTATGACACATGGCTGAACTTCAGAAGATCGTCGACCAGCTCTCGAGCCTGACCGTGCTCGAGGCGGCCGACCTCGCCAAGATGCTCGAGGAGAAGTGGGGCGTATCCGCTGCCGCCGCGGTCGCGGTGGCAGGGCCGGGCGCCGCCGCCGCCGCTCCCGTCGAGGAGAAGACCGAGTTCACGGTCGTGCTCGCCGCGGCGGGCGACAAGAAGATCGAGGTCATCAAAGAGGTGCGCGCGCTCACCGGCCTCGGCCTCAAGGAGGCCAAGGATCTGGTCGAAGGCGCGCCGAAGCCCGTCAAGGAAGGCGTGTCCAAGGACGAGGCCGAGAAGGTCAAGGCCACCCTCGAGAAGGTGGGTGCCAAGGTCGAGTTGAAATAAGCCCGGCTTAGTTCAGCGAAATCCCCGGGCCGGCGTAGCGAGACCCGGGGATCCACGCCCTTCGGTTGATATCGAAAGACGTGGATGGCCGGGACATAGGCGAGCGTAGCGACGCCGTTCTTTGAACGGCTATGCCCGGCCATGACGAGACTGAGTTACAGGCGGTTCCGGGGTGACACCCCCGGAATCGTTCGAGCCGCCTTCGGGCGGCGTGTCGGGTTCCAGGGATCCGGAAATTGTTCCGGATCGGCGTTGCACGGTCGGAGTTTTTTCAGCTCCGCGATCACAGGCTTTCGGCGCCGGTCAATTGCGACTTGCCGGAAGACGCGCCGCCGCAGCATGCGG
>CAWBRI010000020.1:0-149281 GCA_963791155.1 uncultured Pseudomonadota bacterium | reverse complement strand
GAGCGTATCCCTGGCGAGCCGCCGCCGCGCGAGCTTCGCCCTGGCCCGCACGCCAACGGGCATCGTACTCGGCTATCACCAGCGCGGCAGCCACGACGTCTTCGACATTCACGCCTGCCCGGTGCTCGTGCCGGAGCTGATGGCGAGCCTGACCAAGCTGAGATCGGCGCTTGGGAGCCTTGCACCGGCCAAGGGCCAAGCTCGCGTCGGCGTGACCGCGACCGAGACGGGGCTCGACATAGGCGTGGAAGGCCCCCTCCCGCGCCTCGGCAAGGACCGGCTCGCTTCGCTGGCGGCGGAGATTGCGGCTTCCGGCGTGGCGCGGCTCACGCTCAATGGCGAAGTGGTCCTGCAGCAAAGCCGGCCCACGCTCAGCATTGCCGGCGCTCACATCGCTCTGCCGCCCGGTGCCTTCCTCCAGGCCAGCCGCGAGGCCGAGCAGATCCTGGCCGAACTGGTGAGCGAGGGCGTTCTAGGGGCCAAGCGCATCGCCGATCTTTTCGCGGGGCTTGGCACCTTCACCCTCGCGCTGGCCAAGCGCGCCGCCGTCGATGCCTTCGAGCAGGACGAAGACGCGCTGGCGGCCTTGGCCGAAGCCGTCCGCATGACGCCGAAGCTCAAGCTGGTGCGCATCTGCACGCGCGACTTGTTTCGCTCCCCGCTCAAAGCCAAGGAGCTCACGCTCTATGACGCCGTGCTGTTCGATCCGCCCCGTGCCGGGGCCAAGGCGCAGGCGGCGGAGCTTGCCGTGTCCACCGTGGCTCGCTTGGTGGCCGTGTCCTGCGCTCCCGGCACGCTCGCGCGCGACTTGCGTATTTTGGTGGATGGCGGCTATCGCCTGACCCGAATGGTCCCCATCGAGTGCGCCAGGGCGTCACCACCGAGATCATCGGCCATTGCGGCTTCTCGGTCGCGCCGGTGCTGCCGGGCAAGGTCGATCTGCTGCGCGACTACCTCAGCCCGAGCGCGCCCTGGCTGCCGTTCCGCGAGATCACGTTCCCGGATTATCTGGCGAGCTTTCCGCCGACCTCGGTGAACGCCGGCATGCTGGTCGGCCACAACACGCTCCGCCTGATGGTGATGGGCATGGAAGCACGGCCGCCGAGCGCGGCCGAGCTCGGCCGCATGATCGAGCTCCTGGAGCAGGCGCTCGACGCCGGGGCGCTGGGGCTCTCGTCCGGACTGTTCACGGCGCCGGGTTCGTACGCGGAGCCGGCCGAGATGATCGCGCTGTGCAACGTGGTCGGGCGCCACAATGCCGGGTACTTCACGCATCTGCGCGACGAATCGAACCGGGTCATCGAGGCGGTCGAGGAGGCGATCGCGGTCGCGCGCGCCTGCCGAATCCATGTCGAGATCGTGCATTTCAAGTGTTCGGGCATCGACAACTGGGGCAAGGCGGCGCGAGTGCTGGCGATGCTCATGGATGCCCGCCGGCAAGGCCTCGACATCGACTGCGACGCCTACCCGTATGTGGCGGGCAGCAATCCGCTCAAGAATCTGCTGCCGCAATGGGTCCAGGCGGGCGGCGTCGCCAGAATGCTGGAGCGCCTCGCGCTCGCGCCGACGCGCGAGCGCGTGCGCCGCGATATCGCGCGCGACGGCCTCAACAACTGGGGACGCCTGCCGTCCTGGGACGGCGTGCAAATTTCAGTATCGCCGCACCTGCCGCAGCACGCCGGGCGCACGATCGCCCAGCTCGCGGCCGCGCGCAGCCAGGATCCGATCGACACAGTTTGCGACTATCTGGTCGAGGATCAAGGCGCGACGCGCGTTCTCGTCACCTCGGTCTCGGAGGACGACGTCCGTGAGATCGTGCGCTCGCCGCAGGCGCTGGTCGGCTCCGACGGAAACTGCGTCGCCACCTACGGCACGGTCAGCCAGGGCATGCCGCATCCGCGCTTCTATGGCACGTTCCCGCGCGTCATCGGCCACTATGCGGGCGAACTCGGCCTGCTGCCGCTCCCGGCCGCCATTCACAAGATGACCGGCGCGACCGCGCGTGCGCTGCGGCTCGCGGATCGCGGCGTGCTGGCGCAAGGCCGCCGCGCCGATATCGCGATCTTCGATCCGGCCGACTTCAAGGACCGGGCAACCTATGCGGAGCCCCACCAGTACCCGAGCGGCGCGCGCACCACGGTCGTCGTCAACGGCACGGTGGTGGTGGAGAACGCGACCCATACCGGTGCGCTTCCCGGCAAGGTGTTGCGCCGCGGGCGCGACGGCTCGGTTTCCTGACGCGAATACCACCAGCGCGCTTTCGCCTCAGCACGCCCCAGGGGGCGGACGAAAAAACGTTTTCCCTTCAGAGGGAAAAATGGAACACTTGCTATGGTTGCATGGCTGGGCAAAGGGGTATGGGGCGATGAACGACGCATCGAAGCCGCACGGCTGGAAAGGGTCCAAGCTCATGTCGGGTTGGTTCGGGGGCGGGCAGGACTCGACCGACCGCGCTTCGTCCTACATGCTGCAACTCTATCGGACCAATCTCGAGGTCCGGCTGCGTTGCATCGACGAGCAATCGCTGACGTCCGAGTGCCAGCGGCGCATCTACGCGAGTGTGGGCGAGACGATCAAGGGCTGGGCTGAATTGCCGCGCAGCATTCGCGACACGGATTGGGACGAGGCTTGCAAGACAGAAAGGCTGATGGCCAATCTGTTCGGCGGGGCACGACTGCGGCAGGAGATAAATACGCGGCTGCAGGACCTCGCCGCCGACGGCGTGCCCGAAGCAGCCCGCCTGCGCTCCGAGTACCAGGCGCTGCTCAAGGCCCCGGCCGGCGCGCAGTCTGCGCCCGTCGACGACACCGCGCTGCATTCGTTGCTACTGCGCGTCCTGGAGGCGCTTCACTGGGCGGCGAAAAAGAAATACCTGGCTCGCCCCATTCGCAAGGAAGCCTCGAAGATCCTGCTCGCCTGCGTCATCCTCGCCTTCTTCATGATGATCCTCCCCTATGTTGCCATCAATTTCGACAACGTCAAAGGGACCCTCAGTCCCTTATGGTCGCTGTTTGCGCTATGGACGGCGCTGATGGCCGGCCTCATGGGGGCACTGTTCAGCCGGCTGATGCGCCTCCAGAGTCGCTGGTCGGCCATGCCGCTCGACGAGGTTTTCCTCCACCGCGAGGTCTCGTACACGCTGCTGCGCGCCGGCCTCGGCATGTGCGGCGCATTGATCGTCTATTTCTTCCTCAGATCGGGCATCCTCTCCGGCCAAATATTTCCCGACTTCGACAAGATCGCGATGGTGCTGATCACGGCCAATGCCGATGACCCGGCGCTGGCGATGGCCTTCGTGGTGCCGTCAACCGACCTCGCCCTGCTGACCATCTGGTGCTTCATTGCGGGCTTTTCGGAAGCGCTGGTTCCCAGCATCCTTTCGAACACCGAACGGCGGCTGTCGAACGCCGACCCGCAAGCGCCCAAAGCTGCCGATTAAGCGCCCCGCGACGCCGCGACGCCGCGCGTTTGCACGCGCGCTTGCGCGTTCACTTGCAGGCCGCGGGCTCCTTGATCTCGAGCTGGCTCATCTCGCCGGCCACGACGAAGTCGCCGTAGTCGAGCGAGAGCGCCCGCGAGATGCCGTTCTCGTAAAGCTCGAAGCTGATCGAATAGACCGGCGTCTGCTCCCCGTTCCTGGTCTCGGCGTGGTCGAAATAGCTGATGGTGACGGGCCAGCGCTTGAGCCCGGCGAGCGCGGCCTGACCGGCGGCCGCGTCGGTCGGCATCTTCTCGTCGGACGCGATCTCGCGGCCGATCACCGTCATGGTGCTGTAGACCTTCTCGCCGGTCTCCGAGCCGTCATAGACCGGCAGCTCCAGGATGTTCTTGCCCGCGCGCGCCGCCTCGATGATCCGGCGCATGTGCTCGGTCGGAAAAACCATGGCGGGCTCGAGATCGAACGATCTTGTCCCTCGGCTTGGCGAGCTTGACCACGACATGGTCGCCGTCGCGCTCGGCCGCGCCGTCGACCGCATCGACCGCGCGCTGATCGATGAAGTTCTGCGAATTGAAGCGGAAGCTTTTCGCGCCGCCCTCCTCCCAGGTGGTGGCGCGCAGATCGCTCAGCGCCAGCTTGCCCTCGCCGGTGTCGAGCTCGGACACCTGACGGAAATTGAGCACATAGCCGGCGCAGACGCTGCCGGAGAAATCGTACAGAATGCGGCCGCGCACCGCCTCGATCGAACGCTTGCCGCGCGAGCGCAACAGCTTGAGATCGTAGACCGCGCGGTGGGGCGTCAATCCGATGCCGGCGGCCTCGGCCGGCCGCGTCGCCGGAACCGAGATCAAAGCCGCCGAAACAGCGGCCGCAGCCGCCAGGAGACGCGTGCGTGTCATCATGGAATTTCGCCTCTTCGTCTCGCCCGTCGGCCGAACATAAGCGCCGAATCTCCATCCCGCAACCTGGCGGTTCGATGTCGATTCGATACCTCCACGAGTGTGTCGCTCCGCGGTCGAGTCGCTGCGATTGTGTCCCGGTCGAACTACAGGTATGAGCTTCGGCCCGACCGCCAGCATGGCAAAAACGGCGGCACGCCACCGTAGCGGGGCGCGGCAGGCTTCGGAACGCATCGGAGGAGAAGGTCATGACCGGAACAGTGGAGAGCAAGCTCGCGGAGCTCGGAATCGTGCTGCCCACCCCATCGGCGCCCGTCGCCAACTATGTCGGATTCGTGCGCACCGGCCGCCTGCTCGTGGTATCCGGCCAGATCTGCACTCGGGCCCGACGGCAAGCTGGTCGCCAAAGGCAAGCTCGGCGCCGGCGTCTCGCTCGAGGACGGCCAGAAGGCCGCGCGCGCCTGCGCGGTCAACCTGCTCGCCCAGATCAAGGCCGCGCTCGGCGACCTCGACAAGGTCACGCGGGTGGTCCGCCTCGGCGGCTTCATCAATTCCGACCCCGGCTTTCTCGACGGGCCGAAGGTGATGAACGGCGCGTCCGATCTGGTCGTCTCGGTATTCGGCGACAAGGGGCGCCACGCCCGTAGCACCGTCGGGGTCGCGGTGCTTCCGCTCGACGCCGCGGTCGAGGTCGAGGGCCTGTTCGAGGTGCAATGAGGGCATGCAAGGCCCATGACCCCATGACGCGACCATGAGCCGGCCATGCCGCCACCCGACTGGCTGACGTCCCGGCCGATCGCCCATCGCGGCCTGCATGATGCGGCGCACGGCATCGTCGAGAACACTGCGAGCGCCGTCGAGGCGGCGGTCGGCGGCCGCTACGGCATCGAGGTCGACCTGCAGCTGAGCGCCGACGGCGAAGCCATGGTGCATCACGACGATGCGCTCGGCCGGCTCACCGAGGGCCGGGGGCATCTCGCCGCCATGAGCGCGGCGGAGCTCAAGCGCGTCTCATTCCTGGCGACCGCGCGACCGCATGATGACGCTCGGCGAGCTCTGCGACCTGGTCGGCGGGCGGGTGCCGCTGGTGCTGGAGCTCAAGAGCCGGTTCGACCGCGACGACCGCCTGGTCGCGCGCGTCGCCGCCGTGCTGGCGTCCCATTCGGGGCCGGTCGCCGCGATGTCGTTCGACCCGCGCCTTGTCGCGGGTTTGCGGCGGGCCGCCCCGCGTCTCAGGCGCGGCATCGTTTCCGAACGCCGCTTCGAGCATCCGGAATGGCGCGCGCTGACGGCCTGGCAGAAGCGGTGCATGGCGCCATCTCCTGCATGCCCCCTGGACGCGCCCCGATTTCGTCGCTTACCGGGTCGATGATCTGCCGGCGCCGGCCACGCGAATGGCGCATCTCCTGGGACTGCCGGTGCTGACCTGGACGGTGCGGACACCGACGCAGCGGGAGCGGGCCGCGCGGTGGGCAGACCAGATGATTTTCGAGGGGTTCCGGGCGTAAGATGAGATTTGACATGAACACGGGACGGCGCGCCGGGCTCCGCCACGGACGTTGGAGCTGGCGCCGGCACTCATGAGCACAAGCCTGCGCATCCGCGTGCTGCCGTCGATCGGCGATGTGGCAGCCGAAACTTGGGACGGTTGCGCCAACCCGGGCGTTCACGGGATTTCTTCGCTTCCGCCATTCAACCCATTCATTTCGCACGATTTTCTATCTTCGCTCGAAGTCTCGGCTTCGGCCGCGGGCCGCACCGGCTGGCAGCCGCAGCACCTGGTCGCCGAGGACGAGAGCGGCCGCGTGCTCGGTGTCGCGCCCTGTTACCTGAAGTCGCATTCGCAAGGCGAATACGTGTTCGACCGCGGCTGGGCCGAAGCCTATGAGCGGGCCGGCGGCGACTACTATCCCAAACTGCAGGTCTCGGTCCCGTTCACGCCGGCGACCGGCCGGCGGCTGCTGGCCGCGCCCGGCGCCCGCCACAACGAGGTCGAGGCGGCGCTCGCGCACGGCCTCATCGAATTGTGCCGGCTGCGCGAGGCGTCCTCGGTGCACGTCACCTTCATGACCGAGACCGAATGGCGAGCGCTCGGCGAGCGCGGATTCCTGCAGCGCACCGACCAGCAATTTCACTGGGAGAACGCCGGCTACGCGACGTTCGACGATTTCCTCGGCGCGCTGGCGGCGCGCAAGCGCAAGACGGTCAAGCGCGAGCGGCGCGAGGCGCTGAGCAACGGAATCGACGTGTGCTGGCTGACCGGCAGCGATCTCACCGAAGCGGTGTGGGACGATTTCTTCGCGTTCTACATGGACACCGGCTCGCGCAAATGGGGGCGGCCCTATCTCACGCGTGCGTTCTTTTCGTTGATCGGACGCCGGATGGCCGATCGCATCCTCTTGGTGATGGCGCGGCGCGGCGGCCGCTACATTGCGGGCGCGATCAACTTCATCGGACAGGACACCGTGTTCGGCCGCCACTGGGGCGCAATCGAGCATCACCCGTTTCTGCATTTCGAGCTGTGCTACTACCAGGCGATCGAGTTCGCGATCGCCAAAAAGCTCGCGCGCGTCGAGGCCGGCGCGCAAGGCGAACACAAGCTCGCGCGCGGCTATCTGCCGGTCACCACCTATTCGGCCCACTACATCGCCGACCCGGCGCTGCGGCGGGCGATCGCCGACTACCTGGTACGCGAGCGTGCCTATGTGGCGGCGGCCGGCCGCGAGCTCGGCGCGCTGGCTCCGTTCCGCCGTGACCTCGCCGCCGAGGACGTATGAGCCAGCCCGCGCTTGACGCCGCAGGCCGGCTTGCCCATGAGTTGCACAAGACTTGCGAGTTGCACAAACTTGACTTGCACAAGACTTGCGCATGCGATGAGGCGAGACGCGCCCAAGGCACAGACTGATCGGGAGATCACGATGCCGAGCTACGATCCGAACAATATTTTCGCGAAAATCCTCCGTGGCGAGCTCCCTTCCCACAAGGTCTACGAGGACGATCGCGCCTTCGCGTTTCTCGACATCATGCCGCGTGCGCCCGGCCATACGCTGGTCGTCCCGAAGGCGTCCGCACGCAATATCCTCGACGTCGCGCCGGACGATCTCGCCCATGTGATGGCGGTCGCGCAGAAGATCGCCCGGGCCGCCGTGAAGGTGTTCGGCGCGGACGGCATCACGATCCAGCAGTTCAACGAGCCGGCCGGCGGCCAGGTGGTGTTTCACCTGCACGTGCACGTCATTCCGCGCCGCGAGGGCGTCCAGCTCAAGCCGCCCGCGAGCCACAAGGAGGAGACGGCGACCTTGTCGGATCACGCGCTCAAGCTCGCGGCGGCGCTCAGGGGCGCGTGAGCCGCACAGCGTCGCACGGTTCGCCCTAGAGCGGGATGACTTTTCTTCGAATCGTCATCCCGCTCTAGCTTTTTGTTTGAGCATGATCTTTTCCGAAAACCGGCACCCACTTTTCGGGATCATGCTCTACGGCGAGACCTTCGCCACCTCGAATCCGGCCGCCACCCAAATCGCGTGCGACGCCGGGCTGCGCAGCGCCGCCAGGAAGGCGGTCGCCGCCTCGCGCGCCGTGCTGTCGGCCAAAATGCCGGCTGAAAATCGCTCGCTGCCCAGCAGCGGCGGCGGCAGCGGGCCGGCCACCTTCACGCCCGGCGTCGACACGATGGTGCTGATGAAGGTCACGCCGAGCTCGGCCTCGCCCTTGGCGACGCTCGCGACGATTTCGTGGCTGCCCCGCCGCAGCACCGCCTTGGCGTTGACGGCTTGCGCAATCCCCATGCGTTCGAGCTCCGCCGCGAAATAGGTTCCGAACGCTCCGCCGCTCCTGGGATCTGTATACGCAACCGAGCGCGCCGCGAGCAGCGCCGTGCGGAATTGCTCGATCGTCGCGACGGCCGGCGCTGCGGCGCCATCGCGAATGGCGACGCCGGTGCGCGTCAAGGCGACCGGCGCGCTGCCGCTCAGCGCTCCCGCATGGTCCATCGCCTCGACGGCGTCGGAAGTCAGGATCACGACATCGGCGCGCTCGCCAGCCGCCAGCCGCTGCCGGATCGCGCCGACGGTGCTGTAGGCGATGTCGGCGGTGTGACCGCTGGCGCGGGAAAAGTCCGGACCGATCCGGACGAGCGCGTCCTGCAGGACGAGCGCCGCGAGGATCTTCACTTCGGCGGCCTCGCCGGCCGTCGCCGCCATGAACGTGATCAGAGCGATCGCGACGTATCTGAGCATCGGCAAACCCTCCCAGGCACGGCGATCATATGCATCCCATGCGGGCTTCCGGGCAATCCGGAAAATCGCTACCCTGCGGGTCAATTCGGGGGCATCCGCAAAATCCCAACCGTAGGCTCGATCCATATGGGCTGCATTCCGGCGTCGCACCAAACATGATCAACCGTCGCCTTGTGTTGCGCGCGATCGTCGGCGCCGGCTGCGGCGCCGGCCTGGCCCGGCCGGCGGCGGCCCAATCCTACCCCAGCCGGCCGATCCGGATCATCGTGCCGCTGCCGCCGGGCGCGACCGCGGATACGCTGCCGCGCCTCATCGGTGAGAAGCTCACCGCCAAATGGGGCCAGCCGGTCATCATCGAGAACCGGCCGGGCGCGGCGCAAAATCTCGGCGCCGAGATGGTCGCCCGAGCGGAGCCGGACGGCTACACCTTGCTCGCAACCCCGCAGGGACCGCTGACCATCAGCCAATATCTCTATCCCCGCCTCGGTTTCGATCCGGCCGCGTTTGTTCCGATCACCATCATGGCGGCGCTGCCCTATGTGCTCGTCACCTATCCGACGGCGCCGGTATCGAGCCTCGAGGAGTTCATCGCCTACGCCAAGGCCCATCCGGACAAGCTCAACTATGCGTCGCCCGGCGCCGGCAGCTCGAACCAGATCGCGATGGAGTGGCTCAAGAGCCTGGCCGACATCCGCCTGACGCATGTGCCTTATCGCGGGGCCGCGCCCGCGCTGACCGACCTGCTGGCCGGCCATGTCGACGTCATGTTCGACAATGCGGGCAACGTGGTGCAGCTGATCAAGGACGGCCGGTTGAAGGCGCTCGCGGTCAGCGCCAAAGCCCGCATGGCGGAATTGCCCGACGTGCCGGCGATCGCGGAACGCTTTCCGCAGTTCGTCGCCATGAGCTGGTTCGCCGTCGTGGCGCCGCCGAAGACCCCACCCGAGATCGCCGCCCTGCTTGCGGACGCAATGGCAGAGGCGCTCCGCATGCCGGACGTGTCGAAGCGGGTGGCCGAATTGTCCGCCACCGTGATGGCGACCACGCCGGCCGAGACCGCCGCCTACCTGCGCAAGGAGACCGAGCAATGGGGCCGGGTGATCGTCTCGGCCGGGATCAAGCCGAGCGACTGATCGCGCAAGACCGACGGTATTTTTGTTTCCCCGCGCCAGCGGGATGACGCAAGAGGGACGGATGCAGAGGAAAATTCGCCGCGTGGTCACGGGACACGACGCCGCCGGCAAGTCGATCTTCGTCATGGACGGACCCTCGCCGCATGTGTTCAGCCGCGGAACCGGAAGCGTGGTGGTGACCGACCTGTGGGAAACGCAGCGCACGCCGGCCGACAACCGCCACAACGACGATTCCATCAACCGTCCTTTTCGCCTGCCGCCGCCGAAGAACGGCAGCGTGCTGCGCATCATCGAATATCCGCCCGACAAGCAGCGCGTCCCGGCGCTGGCGCACGAGCGCGACGCCCCGCCTGACGGCTCGGGACGGCATGAGGCCCTGGATCGCCAAAATCCCCGCCATCCGGGTTTTCACAAGACCAATTCGGTCGACTACGCGATCGTGCTGTCGGGCGAGGTCGTGGCGCTGATGGATGAAGGCGAGACCGTGCTCAAGGCCGGCGACGTGCTGATCCAGCGCGGCACCAATCACGCCTGGAGCAACCGGACCGACGAGCCTGCCTATCTGGCATTCGTCCTCATCGACGCCGAGCCGGCGGGCAACGACCGCTAGGAAATCCGCGATTTAATCTGTTCCGTCTCTCAGCGATGGGGTGCTGTTCCAGTTGACGATGCAGAGTGAGAACAGGTCCCGGTTTCCTGTTCAATCGGGACCCGCTTTCTGGCGCCAACGCGCATATTGAAATAACTGGGCTTTTTGGCCTCGTTCGTCCCGGCGTGTCCCTGCTAATATCAGGCGAATACAGGCAATCTGCAGGGAATCGTCGCGTCTCAATGCCGGCACCCGGGCCGCACGGTTCTCCAGATGAAAAGAGCCGCCCGAGGCGACCCCTGTGTTTGCTTGCATGTGCGACGCCATGGCACGAGATGCGATGGCGCAAAACATGTCGCTCTCATGCAAACGCCCCGGGCTTCGCGGCGCCGGGCGCAATTCCAACCGTGGATTTTCTCCTACCACATATTGGCGCGGTCGCCAAAAAAATGGGTGTCAAGAGTATTGGCGCGGCCCCCTCAGAACCAATCCTGCCGGTGCAGGAAGCCGCCGTCGACCGGCACCACCGCGCCCGACACCCAGCTCGCCTTGTCGGAAGCGAGAAACAGGATCACGTTGGCGACCTCCGCCGGCGTGGCGGCGCGCTGCAGCGGCTTGTCGGCAAAGTATTCGCGCCAGCGGCCGGCGTCGCCGAACTCCTTTTCGGCGCGCGCGCGCTGGATCGTCTCCATGCGCTCGGTCTCGACGCCGCCCGGATTGACGGCGACCACCCGGATGCCGTCGTCGATGCTGCGCCCGCCGAGCGACTTGGTCACGCCCGCGAGCGCCACATTGGCGGCATTGCCGCACACATAGCGCCATTGCGGCCGCTCGCCGCCCAGCCCGAGCACGTTGACGATCACTTTCGGTCCCCTGCCCCGCATATGGCCATACATGGCGCGCATCAGGTTGACATAGCCGAACACCTTGAGGTCCCAGGTGGCGCGCCAGCGCGCCTCGTCGACCGCGAAGATATCGCCGGTCGGGATCGCGCCCGCATTGTTGACCAGCACGTCGGTGTCGCGGAACTCGTCCGCCAGCGCCTCGGCGGCGCCGCGTTGCGCGAGGTCCATCGACTTCGCGGTCACGTCCGCGCCGGCCGAAAGCTCGGCGACGGCGCTGCGCCAGCCGCTCCTTGTTGCGCGCCACGATCGTGACCTTGGCGCCTTCGTCCAGAAATCCGCGCGCCACCGCGAGGCCGATGCCCTGCGAGCCGCCGGTCACCAGCACGCGGCGGCCCTTCAAGCCGAGGTCCATGTCAGCCTCCCATGGGGGTTTGAACGAATGACCCGACCCTTACCCGCCAAACACCAGAACGCCCGCCACGATCGCGGCGGTCGCGGTGGCGACGCCGGCGAAAACCGAGCGGCGGATCAGCAGAAACGCCACAACGCCGAGCGCCGCCGCCCCGATTCGCACCGCGACCGGCACGGTCGCGAGCGCGCCGGGCGCGAAGATCGTGATCTTGCCGACCACGCCGGTCAGGATCGCGGTCGCGACCGCGCGCGCGAACACGATGATCTCCGATTCCTCGTCGAGGCCGCGCGAGAACACCACCCCGAGCATGCGCCAGACCTCGTTCGGCAGGAAGCCGACCAGGACCAGGAGCACATAGGGCGCCAGGCCCCCGAGCGCGCTCATCGCAGCGCCTCGCGGATGCGGTGCGCCGCGTAGGCCGCGACGCCGCCGACGAGTCCGGTCCACATCAGATCGAGCTCGACGCCGCGCCAGGCCAGCAGCGGCGCCAGCACGAGGCCGACCACGAGCGCGACCCGGTCGGCGGTGAAGTAGGCGTTGCGCACGGCCGACATCAGGAAACTCATGGGCGACATGAACAGCAGGGCGGCAACCAGAAGGCTCGGGAGCGTTTGGGCGAGCCGGTAGCCGATGATCGACGCCACCACCGCGCCGGCCATCAAGCAGGTGCCTATCCCGTTGGCGAATGGAATACGCGCGGCGCGCGGCACTTTCGGCAACAACCGCAGGGCCTCGATCCACATGCTGATGGCGGTGAAGTGCGCCGGAACGATCACCTCGCGCGACCTGGTCGCCGGCGTCTTCAACAACGGCAGCAGCGACACCACCATGGGGAAGAGCCGCATGCCGCTCAGGCCGACCGCGAGCGCGACCTCGAGCGGCGGACCGCCCGCCCCGAGCGCCGAGATCAGGATCAATTGCGCGGGCGCGGCCCAGATCAGCACGGTCGACAGCACGACCCATGGAATCGGAAAGCCGAAGTCGTGGGCGAGCGCGCCGATGCTGATATAAGAGCCGACGATCACCACCATGAACACCGACGTCGCGCCCGCGCGCATGCCGCCCAGAAAGGCGGAGCCGTAGGGCAGCGGAAGCGCGTCGGTGATGGGCGGAGCGGACATGACGAGGAGCGAGTGGCGGGTGGCGAGTGGCGAATGGCGAATAGTAGTTCGCCTATTCGCTATTCACCACTCGTCGCCCGCCTGTTCGGCAAGACGCCGGCGAAACCTAGACCCGCACCAGCGGCACCTTGGGGACCGAACCGCGGCCGGTCGGCGGCCCGCCCTTGGGCTTGGGCGATTTGCGGCGCGCGCGCTTGGGCTTGGGCGCGCCCGGGATGCGTTCCGGCTTCGGCATGATGGGCCCGTCGAGGTACTCGAAGGCGAGCTTCTGCGCTCCGCCCTCTTCCCGGACGAGGATCACCTTGACGTGGCCGCCCGACTTGAGCTTGCCGAACAACACTTCGTCGGCGAGCGGCTTCTTGATGTGCTCCTGGATCACGCGCGACATCGGCCGCGCGCCCATCTGCTCGTCATAGCCGTGCTCGATCAGCCATTTCGAGGCCTCGTCCGACAGCTCGATGGTGACGTCGCGGTCGGCCAGCTGCGCCTCCAGCTGAAGCACGAATTTCTCCACCACCTTGGCGATGATCTCGGGCGTGAGATGGTTGAACGTGATGATGGAGTCGAGCCGGTTGCGGAACTCGGGCGCGAACATCTTGTTGATCGCGTCGGTGTCGTCGCCTTCCCGTTTCTGGCGGGTAAAGCCGTAGGCCGCCTTGGCGAGGTCGGCGGCGCCCGCATTGGTGGTCATGATCAGGATCACGTTGCGGAAATCGACCTGCTTGCCGTTGTGGTCGGTGAGCTTGCCGTGATCCATGATCTGCAGGAGCACGTTGAACAGGTCGGGATGCGCCTTCTCGATCTCGTCGAGCAGCAGCACGCAATGCGGATGCTGATCGACGCCGTCGGTCAGGAGCCCGCCCTGGTCGAAGCCCACATAGCCGGGCGGCGCGCCGATCAGCCGCGACACCGTATGGCGCTCCATGTATTCCGACATGTCGAAGCGCAGGAGCTCGACGCCGAGCGAGGCGGCCAGCTGTTTGGCGACTTCGGTCTTGCCGACGCCGGTGGGACCCGAGAACAGGTAGCAGCCGATCGGCTTCTCGGGCTCGCGCAGGCCGGCGCGCGCGAGCTTGATCGAGGCCGACAGCGCCTCGATCGGCTTGTCCTGGCCGTAGACCACGCGCTTGAGCGTCTCCTCGAGATGCGCCAGCACCGCGGCGTCGTCCTTCGAGACGGTCTTGGGCGGAATCCGCGCCATGGTGGCGATCGTCGCCTCGACCTCCTTGAGGCCGATCGTCTTCTTGCGCTTGCCCTCGGGCAGCAGCATCTGGGCGGCGCCCGATTCGTCGATCACGTCGATCGCCTTGTCGGGCAGCTTGCGGTCGTGGATGTAGCGCGCCGACAGCTCGACCGCCGCCTTGATGGCGTCGCTGGTGTATTTGAGCTTGTGGTAGTCCTCGAAATAGGGCTTGAGCCCCTTGAGGATCTCGATCGCGTCCGGAATCGACGGCTCGTTGACGTCGATCTTCTGGAACCGGCGCACCAGGGCGCGGTCCTTCTCGAAATACTGGCGGTATTCCTTGTAGGTGGTCGACCCGATGCAGCGCACGGTCCCCGAGGCGAGCGCCGGCTTGAGCAGGTTGGAGGCGTCCATCGCGCCGCCCGAGGTCGCCCCCGCGCCGATCACGGTGTGGATCTCGTCGATGAACAGGATCGCGCCCGGGTAGGCCTCCAGTTCCTTGATCACCTGCTTGAGCCGCTCCTCGAAGTCGCCACGGTAGCGGGTTCCGGCGAGCAGCGTGCCCATGTCGAGGGCGAACACCGTGGCGTTGCGCAGCACGTCGGGCACTTCGCTGTTGACGATGCGGCGCGCCAGACCCTCGGCAATCGCGGTCTTGCCGACGCCGGCGTCGCCGACGAACAGCGGATTGTTCTTCTGGCGGCGGCACAGCACCTGGATCGTGCGGCTGATCTCCGACTCGCGGCCGATCAGCGGGTCGATCTTGCCCTCGCGCGCCTTCTTGTTGAGATTGACGCAATAGGCATCGAGCGCATCGCCCTTCTTCTTGGGCTCGTCGCCGCCCTTGGTGTCGGCCTCCTCGTCGACCCCGCGTGCGGGACGCGATTCGGCGAGTCCCGGGCGCTTGGCGATGCCGTGGCTGATGTAGTTGACCGCGTCGTAGCGGGTCATCTCCTGCTCCTGCAGGAAATAGGCGGCGTGGCTCTCGCGTTCGGCGAAGATCGCGACCAGCACGTTCGCGCCGGTCACCTCCTCGCGGCCGGACGACTGCACGTGAATGACGGCGCGCTGGATCACGCGCTGGAAGCCGGCGGTGGGCTTGGAGTTCTCGGCCCCCTCGGTGACCAGATTCTCGAGCTCCGATTCGACGTAAGCGGTGAGATCGCGCCTGAGCTTGTCGAGATCGACATTGCAGGCCCGCATCACGGCGGCGGCGTCCTGGTCGTCGATCAGGGCGAGCAGCAGATGCTCGAGCGTCGCGTATTCGTGGTGCCGCTCGTTGGCGAGCGCTAGCGCCCGGTGAAGCGATTGTTCGAGGCTGCGCGAGAATGTTGGCATCAGTGTCTCATGTCTTCCGGGTGAGCCCCCCAGGGCTTGATCGTCTGTGATCGTCTTGGCTGCCTCGGCGTCACGTCTCCGAGTCGGGGTCTCGGCGTCATAAGTCCCGGCTCGGCCGTCGGTTCCCGATCGTGAAGGTCCCCTGTCACTTCTTTTCCATCACGCATTGCAGAGGATGCTGGTGTTTGCGGGCAAAGTCCATGACCTGTGTCACTTTTGTCTCGGCGATCTCGTAGGTGAAGACGCCGCACTCGCCGATCCCGTGGTGATGGACGTGCAGCATGATTCGGGTCGCGGCTTCCCGGTCCTTGTTGAAGAATCGCTCGAGCACATGAACCACGAACTCCATGGGCGTGTAGTCGTCGTTGAGCAACAGAACCCGGTACAAGATTGGGCCGCTTGGTCTGCGGCTTGGTCTTCGTGATGACGGCCGTGCCCGGACCGCCGGGACCGCCCTGGTCCGCACGGCGCTTGCCGTCGTCGCCCGCCAGCCGCGGAGGGGCGGCGTTGATCGCATGTGCTGCCCAGGGCAGCGCTCGGCGGACGGACTGTGACATGGCGTCGTAGGTCGGGAGCCCTGTGGCGCTTGAGGTGACTGATACGCGGGGTCTTCGCGAGAGAATGCCGCAAAGCGGCGTCCTCTTGTAGGGTTAAATAATAGGCAACCGCTGACTTTGCCACCAGACCGATTTCAAAGCTGCTCCCCGGCCGCCCAAGGGTCCCGAGAACCTCCTTCCAGGCCGCCGCAAGGCGGGTCCACGCCGAATCTCGTCTAGTTAAGAATCCATCGCGGGAAGCAGGCGAAAATTCGGCATTGCCGCAACGGAAATGAAAATCCCCACCGACATATTGCGCCCGCAGAAACAATTTCAGTGGAGATGCGCCATGTTGTTCCAGCGTTTTCTGGACGACCGCAACGCCAGTGTGGCTCCTTTGCTGGCGCTCGCTGCCGTCCCCCTCCTTGGGCTGATCGGAGCTTCCGTCGACTACGGTCGCGCCAGCTCGGCGAAAGCCACGCTGCAGACGGCGGCCGATTCGACCGCGCTTGCCGTCGCCCAGGAGATCGCCAAAGCCGCTACCCCACTCACTGACGCCCAAATCAGACCTTCGGGACGGACTACTTCAACGCGGTCTACGACCACACGCGGTCCGACTCCGGCAAAATGCCGTCCGACGCCGCGCCGCCGGTCGTGAGCGTGAGCGCCCCCAAAAATGTTTCGCAGGTGATCGTGTCGGCGACGAGCTCGGTCGATATGACGATCTTGAAGGTTCTGCCATTCGCCAGCCACAAGATGCCGATCGTCGCCAATTCGACCGCGACCTGGGGCAAGACGCGGCTGCGCGTCGCGCTCGTGCTCGACAATACCGGCTCGATGCAGCAGGGCGGCACGCCGAACAAGATCGACGCGCTCAAGACCGCCACCCAGAACCTGCTGACCCAGCTGCAGAAGTCCGCCGCCAGACAACGGCGACGTCTATGTGTCGATCATCCCGTTCGCCAAGGACGTCAATGTCGGCGCGAGCAACTACAGCGCAATCCTGGATCGACTGGACGGAGTGGGACGCCGCCAATGGCACCTGCAGCGGCGGGTCTCACCATTCGCCAGAACACTTCCCAGAGCGTCTGCACAAGTAACTGGCGGGAACCTGGACGCGCGGACGCCCACAGCACGTGGAACGGCTGCGTGACCGACCGCGACCAGAACTACGACACCATGAACACCGCCCCGGCGGCGGCGCGCTGTTCCCGGCCGAGCAGTATTCCGTCGTGCCCGGTCGCCCTCGATGGCGCAGAGCTACGACTGGACCGCGCTCAACAGCAAGATCGACGCCATGATGGCCGGCCGGCAACACCAACCAGGCGATCGGGCTGGCCTGGGGCTGGCAGTCGCTCATCGCCAGCGCCCCGCTCAACGCGCCGGCGCAAGACCCGAACTACCAGTACCAGCAGGTCATCATCCTGCTGAGCGACGGCCTCAACACCCAGGACCGCTGGTACACCGACGCGACCTCGATCGACAACCGCCAGCAGATCGCTGTGCGACAACATCAAGGCCGCCGGCGTCACGATCTACTCGGTGCAGGTCAACACCGGCAGCGATCCGACGTCGACCGTGCTGCAGTACTGCGCCAGCACCAAGCCGCAGGTCGCGGACGCCGGCAAGTTCTTCCTGCTGACGTCGCCGAGTCAGATCATCACCACGTTCGGCCAGATCGGCACCAGCCTGTCCCAGCTCCGCATCGCGAAGTGAGGCGAACCTGACGGCGCCGGCCGGGACGTCACCGTCCCGGCCGGCGTGGGAACGAAATACCGCCGATGTGCCACCTTGTGCTTGGCGAATTTTTTACCTTGACCGAACTTCTCGTCTTTCCCGGCCCGTTCGCGCCGGCGACACGGCCCGGGTTTCTGTCGTCGAGTTAGTCAATAATTTTCCTTCTGACAGTACCCTTTGGGGCGGAATTCTCGTCAACTCCGATGTGGCAGGTGTGTCATGACGACCAACGGCTGATCGTGCAAGCTCCGCAACCGTGGGGCGAATTCGCCGCGCGAAGGACGGCAACACGGCCGTGATCTTCGCCCTCGCCTTCATTCCGCTGATGGGCCTCACCGGCGCGGCGGTCGACTACAGCCTCGCCAACCATGATCGGACCTCCATGCAGGCGGCGGGCGACGCGACCGCGCTCGCGGTGGCGCAGAACGTGGCGACCAACCCCTCGCTCACCGCGGCCAAGATCACGAGCGAAGGCATCGGACTATTTCAACGCGGTGTTCACCCACACGAATCAGCTGCAGAACCTGCAGGTGACCACGACCTTCACCGACGTCGGATCGCACGGTGGTCGTCACCGCGACCGGCACCTACAATACCAACATCATGGGGATCCTGGGCATCAAGCAGGTGCCGCTCAACGATCACGTCGACCGCGAACTTCGGCACCTCGCGGCTGCGCGTCGCGCTGGTGCTCGACAACACCGGATCGATGGCGGCATCCAGCAAGATGGCGGCGCTCAAGACCGCGACCAAGACCACCACGGCCTGCTCGCCCAGTTGAAAAAGGCGGCGTCCACCAACGGCGACGTCTACGTGTCGATCATTCCGTTCGTGCAAGGACGTCAATCTCGACAAGGTCAACTACAGTGCGCCCTGGATCTACTGGGACGATGCGGCCCATACCGACAACACGTCCTGGGATGCCAACAACGGAACCTGCAGCAACAACAACTTCAGCGACAGGAACTCCTGTTTGAGCCCGGGTAATTGCAGCCTTGCCGGCTATACCACCGAGAGCTCCTGCGTGGCGGCGACCGGAAGCTGCAACAACACGAAAGACACCACTCAGAGCAGCTGCGTGGCCGACGGTGTATGCTCCAAACCGAGTCATCACAGCAAGAATTCGTGCACCAACGCCAACGGCACCTGGACCACGCCCGCGGTCTGGACCCCTGGAGTTGGAGTGTGGACGGATACCTACACTTGGACGCCCGACAACCACAACACCTGGAACGGCTGCGTCATGGATCGCGGCGACTCCGGGTGCCCCCAACGCCGGCAACTACGACACGAATGTCGTCGCTCCGACCGCCGGCACTCCGGCCACGATGTTTGCGGCCGAGCAATACAGTGCCTGCCCGCAGGCCGTGATGGGCTTGAGCTACAACTGGACCGCGATGACCACCGAGGTCAACAACATGGTCGCCAACGGCAACACCAACCAGAATATCGGACTTGAGCTGGGTTGGATGTCGCTGGTGGGCGGCGGACCGTTCACGGCGCCGCCGATGGATCCGGGCTACACCTATCAGCAGGTGATCATCCTCTTGACCGACGGCCTCAACACCCAGAACCGCTGGTATTCCGACACGGATATGTGCGGTACCGTCATGTGCATCGATGCACGGCAGAAAGTAACATGCGACAATATCAAGAACGCCGGCATCACGATCTACACCATCCAGGTCAATACCCAGACCCCCAAGGACCCGACCTCGACATTGCTGCAGAACTGCGCGAGCGACCCGAGCAAGTTCTTCCTGCTCACGTCGTCGACCGAGATCGTCACGGCCTTCAACCAGATCGGGACGCAGCTCTCGCAGCTACGCATCGCGAAGTGACCTGATCGCGAAGCGACTTGACGCGAAGCGACTAATCGCGAAACGACCTGGCGGGTGGCGGCGCGCGCCGCCACCCCCACAGCAAAAAGCCCGGCCATGCGGCCGGGCTTTGGATTCGTGGACGACAGGTCCGATGTTACGTCAGATCACTTGCCGTTGACCTTGCCGATATAGGCTTCGAAGGGCTTGTAGGTCTCCTTCGTGAGATCGGCATAGAGCTCGCCGATGCGGGTCGCGCCCGCAATGAAGCTCTCATAGGCCGACTTCGCGTAGTCGGTCTGGATCTCGATGGCCTTCTCGATCGTCTTGGCGCCGAGCAGCTTCTCGGCCGCCGCGGAACCTTCCTCGAACGACTTCTTCGAGTAATCGGCGACCTCGGAGGCGATCGCCTGCAGGCCCTTGGACACCGATCCGAGCGACTTCATGGCGGTATCCATGTTGTCCTTGCCGACTTTCTGGAATTCATCGAAGTTCTTGAGCATGGTGGATCTCCCGGCTCGCCCGCTGGGCACAGGCGACCTTGGTTGAGCAAATCGGCTCCCTAAGCCGTGAAACTTAAATATGTCGCACTGCACAAAAAGTCAATAGAAAATATTGCATTGCAATATCATTAACGGGGTCTTTCCAATTCCATAATCAATTTAACCATTTAGCAACCCCACCCCCCTACGCTTATCAATTGTGCTGTTGCGGCAAAGCTCGCATTATCGGCACGATCGGGACAGGGCGGCCGCAACACCGCCTTTTTTTCGGTCGAGTCGTAACGTGACTCCGGGGCGTCTCGGGGAAGTCCGGCGCACGGGGCGCTGAGCGAGCAGGACCAGGGGAGACCATGTTTCGCTTAGATGACGGCGTGTCGAGGGGATGGCGTCTGTCGATTTTCGGTCTGGTTGCGGTGGTCACGGTGCTGGCCGTCGCCACCGACCCGGCTGACGCGCGTCGCCATCGTCGATCCAATGGTGGCGGAAATATCAGTCATCACGCCACCCGCGCGGACAGCTACGGCCCGCCTTACTCGGCGATCGTGGTCGACGCGAATTCGGGCAAGACCCTGCACGAGGCGAGCGCGGATGGTTCGCGTCATCCGGCGTCGCTGACGAAGATCATGACGCTCTATCTGCTGTTCGAGCGCCTCGAGTCCGGCAAGATGCGGCTCAACGCCTCCATGCCGGTGTCCGAGCACGCGTCCGATCAGGCGCCGACCAAGCTCGGGCTGCGGCCAGGCCAGAGCCTCGAGGTCGAGGACGCGATCCGCGGCCTCGTCACCAAATCGGCGAACGACGCCGCCGTCGTCATCGCGGAAGCCATCGCGGGCAGCGAGGACGACTTCGCCAAGCTGATGACCAGCAAGGCGCGCGCGCTCGGCATGAGCCGGACGACCTATCGCAACGCATCGGGACTGCCCGACGACGACCAGGTGACCACCGCGCGCGATCAGGCGTTGCTCGGCCGCGCCATCCAGGAGCGCTTTCCGCGCTACTACCGCTATTTCTCGACGCCGTCTTTCACTTATCACGGCGAGGCGATGCGCAACCACAATCACCTGCTTGGTCGCGTCGAAGGAGTCGACGGCATCAAGACCGGCTATACGCACGCGTCGGGCTTCAATCTCGTCACCGCGGTCAATCGCGACAACCGCCATATCGTCGCCGTGGTGATGGGCGGCAGCTCCGCCGGCGCGCGCGACGCGCGCATGCGCACCCTGATCGACCAGCACTTTGCCGAAGCATCGAACCGTCGCACCGCCACCATGATCGCGGAGGCCGCGTCCGTGCCGGCCGAACCGCGCGCTCCCGCCCACCCGGTGCAAACCGCTTCCGCGGACGGCTACGCGCTCGCCACCGTTTCGTCGGTGCCGGCTCTGCCGCCGGCCGGCGGCGCGCCGATCCAGGGACCCCTCATGGTCGCGCCCAAGCCGCACCTTTCCGCCGGCTCGTCCGAACCGCTCAAGCCGATCGCGGTGAAGACGATCAAGGTCAAGCTCTCGGGTGCCCAAACCGCGTCGCTCGCTCCCTCGGCGGCGATGATCACGGTGCCCGACGAGACAGGCTCGACCCCATCGGCGGCGACGCCCAAGGTCGCCGCGCCTCAGCCGGCGCAGCCGGCCCTCGTAGCCCAGCCCTGGTCGGCACCGAGCACGGACACGATCAAGACCGCCGCGCTGGCCTTCGGTTCCGGCCGTTCCGGCAGCGGCTCAGCTCCCCGCTAGCCCCGCCCCGAAACCCGAAGCCGCCGTAAAGCCGGAGCCTGCCGCGGTGCCCGCCCGCAAACCCCAAACCCACAGCGGCTGGATCATCCAGATCGGCGCCTTCGAGACCGAAACAGAAGCCAAGCAGCGCCTCGATGCAGCGCAGAGCAAGGCCAAGAGCGCGCTCCGCCGGGCTGATGCGTTCACCGAAACGGTGACCAAGGGCGACAAGACATTCTATCGGGCGCGCTTTGCGGGGCTTGAAAAAGATCAGGCCGAAGCGACGTGCAAGCAGCTCAAGCGCAACGACATCAGCTGCATGACCCTCAAGAACTGAAGCCGTGGAACGTGTTCCGGCGACCGCCCATCCCGACTCGATCCGGGAAGGGCCCGGGTGGCCGGAAAAAAGCGTCGAATGCCCGGATCGAGACGCGAGTTTGCGAGTTTGTTTGGTGAGTTCGGTTTGTAATGCGTAACGGACAGGCCGGCAGACATGGGTCCTGCCTGTCCGTGAGTGGAGTTCAACGATGTCGGCGAAGAAGAACCTCCTTGGCCTCATTGACGCGGGCAGCCAAGTACGTCGACCCCCCCTGGTCGGGATGCAGTTTCTTCATGAGGGCGCGGTAGGCACGTCCGATTTCCTCCGCACCCGCCCCCGGCTGAAGGCCAAGGATCTGATAAGCCTCCTCTTCGGTCATTTTGCCGGAACTCGCCGCAGCGCGCTGCCCCGCGTACGCACCATCGTGCGCGTGTTCACGCCCGCCGGCCTTCCGGCGGTCAAGATAAGCCATCAATAGCTTCCGGCTGTCCTCGTCGAACTCCGCCAGCAAGCCGTTCAGCGTCGCAAGATCGAGCGTTTCGAGGGCAGCGCCGGCCGCGCGGCCGGCGAGGACCCGACCGCGCATCGCGCCGGTGTCCTGATCGAGCTCGATCTCCAGGAAGGCCGAGCGCACGCGTGAGACGCGGCCCGTCCCGCTCTGCCACCACGGACCGAAGAGACCGCCCGGCATCCAGCCGAGCAGCCCGAATCCCATGACGGCGAGCGGCAAGGCAACCGCCAGCCCGCCCTTCAGCGCGAGAAAGAACGCGGTGACGATCGCGACGACTCCGCCGCCCTTTTGCAGGAGATTCGCCATTCCGGTCGGGTTGGCCCGCACGAATTTGTGCATGAACCACAGCACGATCAGAAGCGCCGCGATGCCGATCAGAACGGATGCCATTGCGTTCTCGCAGGCGCCTCGGGTTTGGGCGCGGCCGGCTTGCGCGCGCCGGCCCGCCCGCGGATCACCGCGTCATGGCGCTGCCTGCGCGCTTCTCGTTTCATGTCGCGTCGTGCCATATCGCGTCGTGCCATGTCGCAAGGTGACGAGTACCGACCAAAGACGCAATATGCCCGGGCTCGGGATTTGGGCCGCGGCCGGCCGGCTCATGCGACGTCGCAGGCGAGCGCGCCCGCAAGCGCCTGTAAGATCTCGCCCAGACCGCCGGGCCGCCCTGCCGCCCGCATGATCCCACCCATGACGGCGATGCCGGCGGCGCCGGCGCGAACGCATGCGGCGGCGCGCTCCGCGGTGACGCCGCCGAGCGCGAGCACGGGAAGCTCGGATTGCGCCGCTTGTGCGATCGCCCCAATCCCCAGGGCGGGCCCGTAGCCCGGCTTGCTCTGCGTCGGATAGATCGGACTGAGCGTGACGTAGTCGGCCCCCGCGGCCTTGGCGGCGGCGACTTCCGGCGCCCCATGGGCCGACACCCCGATGATCGCATGCGCTCCGAGCTTCCGGCGCGCCGCCGCCACCGGGGCACCGGCGCGCAGATGCACGCCGTCGGCCGCGAGGTCGAACGCGAGATCGACGTCGCCGCCGATCGACAGAGCCGCTCCATGCCGGCGCGTGATCGCGCGCAGGCGCGTCGCCAGCTCGCGCCGCTCCGTGGCCGCCATGTCGCGCTCGCGCAACCATATCCATCGTGCCCCGGCGAGCACGGCCTGCGTCGCGATCCGTTCAAGCGGCGCCTCCGCCTGATGTCGGTCGGTCACCACCAGCAGGCGCGACGGCAGCGCGTTCACGACCCGACGAGGCCGAGCTGCGGGCTCGACGGCTCGGCGCGGCCGCGCCGCGGAATACGCCCGGCCCGAAACGCGTGCCGTCCGGCCAGCACCGCGTGCCGCATGGCGCGTCCCATGCTGACCGGATCGTCCGCTTTCGCGACCGCGGTATTGAGAAGCACCGCGGCCGCGCCCAGCTCCATGGCGATGACCGCGTCGGAGGCTGTCCCGATCCCGGCATCGACGATGACCGGCACCGGCGAGCGCCGGCAGATCAGCTCGAGGTTGGCCGGATTGGCGACGCCCATGCCCGAGCCGATCAGTGATCCCATCGGCATCACGGCCGCGGCGCCGAGATCCGCCAGCCGCCGGCAGACGACGGGGTCGTCCGTCGCATAGGGCAGAACCACGAATCCGCGCGCGACGAGCTGACGGGTCGCTTCCAAGAGCTCGGCCACGTCCGGATAGAGCGTTTCGCGGTCGCCGATGACCTCGAGCTTGACCCAGTTGGTCTCCAGCGCCTCGCGCGCGAGCTCGGCGGTGAGCACGGCGTCGCGCGCGGTCTCGCAGCCGGCGGTGTTGGGAAGAAAGCGACGGCCCGCGAGCAAGCCGATCGTATCCGAGCCATGACCCTTGAGCGAAATCCGCCGGATCGAGACGGTGACGATCTCGCATCCGCTCGCCTCGACCGCGTCACGCATGATGCGCTGGTTGGGATAGCCCGCGGTGCCCAGCAGCAGGCGCGAGCCGATCGTGGTTTCGGCGATCGTGAAGGGATCTTGTTCGCTCATGTCAACCTCCCTGCATGGCGCGGATGATCTCGACCCGGTCGCCGTCGTTCAACGCGGTGGCCGGCCACGCCGCGCGCGGCACGACGGCCCCGTTGAGCGCGATGGCGAAACCCTTGGGCGTGGGCAGCGCCAGCTCCGCGGTCTCGGCGCGCCACAAATCCGCGAGGTCCGCGTATGCGCAGTCGCGCTCTTCACCGTTGAGGTTGAGCCGCATGTGGTTGCTCCTTGTAGCGGTAAGCCGGCGCCCGACACGACGCCGTTCTTGACGTCACCCCCGGCGAAACGACCGAGACCGAACCGAGTGGCAGCGCCCGCCATCGCGCCGCCTACCACGAGGTCATGGATCGCCTGCGCGGTGACGGGCGCGAGCAGGATGCCGTTGCGATGATGACCGGTCGCCAGCACCAGGCCCGCGATGCCGGTCGTGCCGAGGATCGGCGCATCGTCGTCGGACGTCGGCCGGAAGCCGGTCCAGATCGCCTCGATTTCCATGTCCTCGATGCAGGGAAATGCCCGCCTGGCTCCTTCCAGCAGCGCAAAGACTCCGCCCGCCGTGACGGCACTGTCGAAGCCGCACTCTTCCACGGTCGCGCCCACGATGAGGCGCCCGCCGGCTTTCGGCGCGAGATGCACCTGCTCGGTCCACACCACATGCGCCGGCGTGCCGGTGCGCGGCGTGGTGCGCAGCGCGAGCGCCTGCCCCTTGAGCGGACGCACCGGAACGGCAAGCGCGTCGCCGAGAACCTCCGCGGTTCCGGCCCACGCGCCGTTCGCGACGATGACGGTCGCGGCCCGGCAAAGTCCTTGCGGCGTCACGACGCCGTTGACGCGGGCGCCGGCAATATCGAGCGACAGCACGGGCAGGTTTTCCAGCAGCCGGCCGCCATGCGCCGCAAACGCGCGGCGCAACGCCGGTACGAGGCATCGGGGATCGACCTGATGGTCGTCCGCGCAGAAAATCCCCGCGCTTGCCGATGGTCGCAATGCCGGCTCCATGGCGCGCACGTCCGGCCCGTCCAGCCAGCGCGTCGCGAGACCCGAGCGCGCCTGCAGGTCATGGCGAAACCTCAGACGGTCGACCTCGTCGCGGCCGAGCGCCACGGTGAGAATGCCTTCGTGGCGATAGTCGATGTCGATCCCCGACTGGCTTTCGAGCTCGGCCCGGTAGAGCGACCACAGCCTGCGGCTTTCCAACGCGAGCGCGAGCAGATCGGCGCCGCCGGGCTCGAGCTCGGTCGCGGCCGCAAGCATGCCGGTCGCCGCAAGGCTCGCGCTCGACCTCGCCGCGGTCGAACACCGTCACCGCGAGACCGGCGGCGGCCAGTCGCCAGCCGATCGACAGTCCGATCGCGCCCGCCCCCACGATCGCGACGTCGGTGGAGGTCGGTTGCGGGTTCGTCGATGCCGGGCCGGCGGCGTGCATGAGCGCATCGACCGGCCTCAAAGGCTTCCCGACGCAAAACGGGGTATGGCGGCGCCAGCTCACGTCGATCTCCGTCTCTCTCGCGCAAGTCGGGCCTGCCCGACTTGCGCACCATCAATGCGAAACCCGAGCAAGCCCGGGTTGCCGCAAGTCGGGCCTGCCCGACTTGCGCACTATTGATGCGAAACCCGGGCAAGCCCGGGTTGCCGCAAGTCGGGCCTGCCCGACTTGCGCACTATTGATGCGAAACCCGGGCAAGCCCGGGTTTCGGTGGGATCGGAGGGATCGGAGTTTCGCGGCCGGCTGAGCCAGAAATCCAATCCCTACGCCGGTATGAACCGGATCAGGTTCGAAGGATTTCCGCGCTGCCGGTCTCCCGACCGGCCCAGCGGTTTCTCAGCCCCTTGTCGGGGATCTCCCTGGAGTGGCGCAATCATGGAGCCATCGGGCGACGTGGTCAAGGTCGCTCGGCGAACCAACGCGGGTCAGGCTTTCAGCATGGGCGCGACGGTTTCATGATGAGTTGCCGGGCATGGCGGGCGCGCGAGCGCTCTGATATTTTTGCACTGCCACCGGAATTCAAGGCAAATCGAGGTCAGCCCAGCCATGGGACATAAAGTGCAGGTGGCACGCTCGATCAAGGCGCTCGACCGCGTCCTCGCGCGAATAGGGCGCGGCGGCAAGGTCGCGCTGGTGCCCACCATGGGGGCCTTGCACGACGGCCACCTGGCGCTCGTGCGCCACGCGCGGCGCCGCGCCGACAAGGTGATCGTGTCGATCTTCGTCAATCCGGCGCAATTCGGCCCGCACGAGGATCTCGACAGCTATCCGCGAACGTTCGCGCGCGACGTCGCGGCGCTCGCCAGCCTCGAGGTCGACGCCGTTTGGGCCCCGGGCACCGGCGTCATGTATCCGCCCGGGTTCGCGACCCGGATCGCGCCCGAAGGCGCGGCGCTCGCCGGGCTGGAGGACAGGTTCCGGCCGCACTTCTTCGCCGGCGTCGCCACCGTGGTCGGCAAGCTCTTCATCCAATGCCGGCCCGACTTCGCGATCTTCGGCGAGAAGGATTTTCAGCAGCTCAGGGTCGTCACCCGCATGGCGCGCGACCTCGACCTGCCGGTCAAGGTCGTCGGCATGCCGACGGTGCGCGAGCGGGACGGCCTCGCGCTGTCGTCGCGCAACGTCTACCTGACGCCGCAGGAGCGCCGGGCCGCACCCGCGCTCTTTCGCACCCTCAAGGCATGCGCCGGCATGATTTCTTCAGGCGGCGCGATCCCGGAGGCGCTCGCGGCGGGCGGTCGCGACATCGAGCAGGCCGGGTTCGCGCTCGACTATCTCGAGGCGCGCCATGCCGAGACGCTCATGCGGGTCGCCTCGACCAAGGATGGTCCGATCCGTCTCCTGGTGGCGGCCCGCATCGGCAAGACCCGGCTGATCGACAACGTGGCGGTGTGACCGCGCGTGCGGCGACTTGCGCCGCCGGTCCTATCACCGCGGCTTCGGCACCCATTGAATCGCCAGCCTTTGCGCCGCAACGATCTGGCCGGGCGTCATCTTGGTCGCCACGGCGTCCCGCATCTTCAAATAATATTCGCGATAGCGTCTCGGCGCGTGAGCGGCCGCCAGATTGAGCCACATATGGGCCAGCACCCCGTCGCGGCGGACGCCGTGGCCTTTGTCGTACATCAGGCCGAGCAGATATTGTCCGGTCGGATCGCCCTGCTCGGCCGCGCTGATATACAGATCGACAGCCGGCTCGTAGGCCTGCGGAACGCCCAGGCCATGCTCGTACTTGAATCCGAGCAACGCCTCCGCCTTGGCCTGGGCTTGCCACGACGGCGGCCTGATGGTCCGCGCCGCGACGACACGCTCGCCGCGACGGTGGATGGTGTCGCCCTCGTACAGGCCGGCGCTGTTGGCGCACGAGGCGGCGGAAAGCCAGAGCGTCACCGCGGCGGCGAGGAACTTTACGGCCTTCTCCATCTTGGGTTCTCCTGCAGCAATTCCTGGTCCCGATCGGTCCGGCCCCTTGGGCGGCCCGCGTCTTGCCGTCACCCGATGATTTCCGCCCCCCGAAATTGCGCGACAGTCTATTGGAACGACGCCACGGATGGAAACAGCGGCAGCATCGACTCCCACAGCCAGCCGATCCAGATCGCGGGCGCGAAGAAGAGGCCGAACGGCAGCCTTGTGGTGGCGCCGACCCGGCCGTCGTGAAAGTATCTGAACGGCGTAAACCGCCAGCGCGGCCAGCGCGGCGATCTCGATCGCAATCGGGATCGTCGACCAATCGAGCCACACCCCGGCGACGCCGGCAAGCTTCACGTCGCCGAGCCCGATGCCCTCGCGTCCGCGCAGGCGCCGGTACGCGACCCGCAGGGCGAGGAAGGCCAGCGCCGAGCGCGGCGCCGCGCAACGCCGCCGTGGCGAGCGCCTCCATGAGCGCATCGGTGTCCCACAACGCCGCATGCACCAGTCCGAGCGCGAGCGCGGCGACCGTCAATTCGTCCGGAATGATAAAACGACGCGCATCGACGACCGCGATCGCGATCATCAGCGAGCGCCAGGCCGGCGCCGGCCGACGCCACGCGCGTCGGGACACAGGAGCACGCTCGCCGCGACGCCGTGGCCGCAACGCGATGACGATCGTGACCGCCTCAACGGTCCGTGGCGGATCGCCAGCGTCCGCGAGATCAGGAGGACCAGCGCGCCAGCATTGGCCGAGCCCCGTTCGGCCGATCATGCGGCGGGCAGCGGACAGCCAACGATCCCCGTCGGCGGAACTAACGAACCTTCGGCGAGCGGCGGACATACGACGGCACCGCTCCGATCGTGCCGCGCAGCTTGGTGCGCAACTCCTCGGCGACGAAATGGGCGTCGACGCTGTCGCGAATGATCTGCGGGCGGATGAAGATGATCAGCTCGGTGCGGGTGATCGCCCTTGGTCTGGTGCGAGAAGGCGTCGCCCAGCTTGGGAATCTGATCGAGCAGCGGAATGCCGCCGCGCGTCGAGCTCCTGCTGCTCCTGGATCAGCCCCGCCAGCAGCACGGTCTGGCCGCTCGCGACCGCGATCGAGCTCTTGACCTTGCGTTGCGAAACCGTCGGCGTCAGGTCGATGGAGCGAGCTCGAGCCGTTCGCGACCTGGCTGATCTCCTGCTCGATATCGAGCCGCACGTTGCCGTTGACGCTGACGCGCGGGCACCACGCGAAGGATGATGCCGACGTTGCGATAGTCGATGGTGTTGACGATCGTGTTGCTGGTGCCCGTCGCCGCGTTGAGCACGTTGCCGGTGCCGGTCGAGATCGGCACGTCGCTGCCGACCATCAGGGTCGCCACCTGGTTGTCGATGACCACGAGCGAGGGATTCGACAGCACCTTGACGGTGGTCACGGCGTGCAAGGCGTCGAGAATCACGTTCGGGTTGAGCTCCGATCCGATCAGAAGATTGAAACCCGGAAACGCCCGATTGAGGGACGCGCCGACGAGGCCCGTCGCGTTGAACGACGGCTGGCCCGGCGGCGACGTCGGTATGTTGGAGATCGTTGCCCGTCCGGCACGCCGATATTCTTGCTCTGGAGAAAGAACTGAACCCCGTAGCTGAGATTGTCGTTGAGCGTGACCTCGGCGACGGTCGCGTCGATCGCGACCTGCAACTGCGGCCGGTCGAGTTGCACCAGGGTCCGCTCGATGATCTGGTAATTTTCCGTGCTGCGCGTAGATCAGCAGCGAATTGCTGGCGACGTCGGCCGTGATCCGCACGCCTTCCAGGAAGGGCTGGTCCGCCGCCCGCCCCGCCGTGGAGCCGCGGGCGTCGAGGGCGTTCGCGGTCGGCGCCGGGTCGAGCGGCCGAGCGTGCTCGCCGTCGCGGTCCCCAGCGCGCCTCGGCCGTTCCGCCCGAAACCGCCCGCGTTGCCGCCGCCGGCTCTGTTGCCGAAGCCGCCCGTCCCGCCCGTCCCGCCTGACTGCGCTTCCCAGTGCCGCCGACCGGCCGCCGGACGACGAGCGGTCCGTGCTGCTCGTCGAGGTCGACACCGCCGCTGCCCGGCGAAAGCTGATTGGCCGGCGTATCGAAGGAGCCGCCTCCTCCGCCGCCGCCGACGAAAACCTCGTTCAGCACGCGGGCGAGCTGGCGCGCCTCGCCGTACTTGACCCGATAGACGTGCACGCCGGTTCGCGTCGTATCGGCGGAGTCGAGCCGCTTGATCCAGGTCTCCGCCGCTCGCAGCAGGTCGGGCTTGCGGCTGACCACCAGGATGGCGTTCAGGCGGGCGATCACCTGGAACTTGACGATGTTCTGGCTGAGGCCGCCCTCGCCGGAATCCAGGATCTTCTCCAGCTCGGTGATGATCGGCTCGGGATTGCTGTATTGAATCGGGAAAACGCCGACCGATTGCCCGCGCATCCAATCGACGTCGAAGCCGAGCACCGTCTCGATGGCGGCGCGACGCTCGGCGCCGCTGCCCTGAATGAGCAGCATGTTGCGCGTGGTGTCGGCGCGCACCGTGCCCGGCTTGGTCGCGAAGCTGTCGAGCAGCTTGATCAGGGTCGCGGCCGAAACGTATTGCAGCGGAACGACGGAAATTCCGTAGCCCGGCTCGGCGCGCGCCTCGGCCGAATCCAGATTGCCGGCGCCGACCGCGTCGCCGAGCGGAATGAGCCGATAGCCCTCGGACGTCCCTCACCAGCACCACGCCGCTCAGGCGCAACGCGTTTTCGAGCACGAAAAGCAGATCGGACTTCGGCACGGGCCGGCCCGACGCGAGACTTATGGTGCCCTGAACGCGCGGATCCACGATGAACCCGGTCCCCAGAATGTCGCCGAGCACGACCTTGGCGACCGACGCGATCGGCGTGTTCTCGAAATTGAGCTCATAGCCCTCGCCGCCCTCGCCGTTCGGCGCCGGCTGCTGACGGCCTTCGATGGGTGCCACCACGACGCCGGGATAGACCTGGGCTCGGGCGGAGGGCCCGCCGTTCTGGCCGCCCGCACCGGCCTGCTGCGGAAACCGCGGCAGCAAATCGATCTCGCGGATCTTGTCGAACACGTCGGGGGTGCGCGGCTCGTGCTGATAGGGAATCTGGCCGCACGCCGCGAGCCATGCGGCGCCCAGCGCAAGAAACATCACCAACGATCCGCCGCGAAGCGATCGGTGCACGCACATCGACATGATGCCTGGTACCACCCCTGCTACGTCGCCCCCCAACCCGTGCCTGTCGCAATTGCACCGCGAGCCGATCACAAATCACGTCTGAAACGAGCACTTCCCCGCGAACCCGTTGGAGCCCCCCATGGGCATGAGACCAACCCAGAATTGAGCACGAATGATAGGCGGTTTCCGGTCGGGTTGGAAGCCCGGATGAAAGCAAGCTGTGGAGCGCGCCGAAACGCGCCGCAATAACGACCGATGCCGAATTGTGGCGCCTGGAACATTGCGTCGGCGCGGCAAACTCATCGGCCGAACAAGGTCCCTCGCCGCATTGGCGACGACCTGGTTTTATTTCGCGACACACGGGACACTACCCGCTCGCGGTGACCGGGTTTGCGCGACGTTGGCGGCCCCCTACGTAGGCGAGCGCGCCCGCAACGGAGTGGCGCAGGCGATGCACAACATCATTCGTGATTTTCCATGACGCCGCGACGCACGCCGTAACGGATGCATCGTACCCCGCATCGATCGACCCCGTGGCTCGGCATGATCACCGGTACTCGATTGCTGTTCGCCCCACGCCTTCGACGGCAACATATTGACAGCAGTGAAACGATACAGACGCTATGCAACCTATGAATGTGACAGCCGATACGGGGTTCGTCCCAGAAAAACATTCCGAACCGCTATTGTAAAATGTTACGCGGTGGCTAACGATGGCTGCGGGAGCGACAATCCCTGAGTTAACTCAAGTCACAAGCAACGCGTATGGGAGGAAGACTTATGTCAAGCACCACCAGGTTACGTTCGTATCTTTATGGCTCGGTCGCGTTCGGCGCGATGTCACTGGCAACCACCGGCGCTTTCGCCGCATCCTGTCAGGGGCCAGGGGCACCGACCACCACGCAGACGAAATGCCTGACCGCGATCACGATCCCCGGCAATCCGCTGCAGTCGTTCGACATCAGCTGGGTCAATCCCGATCGCGCCGAATACTATCTGGCGGATCGCGCCAATAAGGGCATCGACGTCATCGATACCAAGACCCTCACCTTCAAGCGCACCATCGGCGGCTTTGTCGGCATCGTGGCTTCCAGTCCGACCGCCATCGACAACAACCACTCCGGGCCGGACGGCGTCGACGACCCACGGCCGCTGGCTCTATGCCGGCGACGGCGACAGCACGCTCAAGGTGTTCGACCTCGAGACTCCGCGGCGACAGCAGACCATCAGCACCGGCGGCACCACGCGCCTCGACGAAATGGCGCTGACCACAGACGGCAAGCTGCTGCTCGCCGCCAACAACGCCGAGGATCCGCCGTTCGGGACCCTGTTCAAGGCGAACGGCGACAATGCGCCGCCAAGCAGCGTCTCGATCATCTCCAGGATCACGTCATCGACTGACCGGCGATCATCGTCCGCAGGCGCTGGCCTGTCGATCGAGCAGCCGGCCTGGGATCCGAAGACCAAACGCTTCCTACGTGTCGATCCCGATCATCGCCAACAACCCGACGGGCTGCAACTCCGGCGCAACCCCAGCGGTCCACCAGTGCGACGGCGGACTGCTGGTGATCGATCCGACCACCGTCACGCCGGCGACCCACGATTACGGCGCCTTCGATCCGATCACCAACACCGGGGTCATCAAGCTCCACGACTGCGGACCGAACGGCGCCACGGTCGGACCGCATGACAACGTCGCTGCTGGGCTGCACGCCGGGCAACAACCCGACCAACACCATCACGCAGGTCATCAACGCCACGACCAAGAACTTCGTCGAACGTCGGCAACATCACCGGCTCCGACGAGGTCTGGTTCAACAAGGGCGACAACCGCTACTATCTCGGCGCGAGCAAGATGAACGCCAACATCGCCCCGACCGTCACCAGGGGCTCCGTGCTCGGCGTGGTCGATGCCGAAACCAACTTCCTGATCGAGACGATCCCGTCATCGTCGGGCTCGCACTCGGTCGCGGCGGATTCCAAGCGCAACCTGATCTTCCTTCCGGAGGTTTGTACGCTGGCCCCCGCCCGCCCCGCTACGGTAAGCCCCCCCGGCCCCGCACTTAATGCTAACGTCGGCTGCGATGCGAACAATATCGTAGGCAGTTCGCCGACCACCACCGTGGGCCAAGCGGTCTGCGGCGGCACGGGCGGCTGCATCGCGGTCTACAAGCATGACGTCGATGATGACGACCACCACGATGGTGACGATCACCACGATGGTGACGATCACCACGATGGCGATCGCCACTGATCGCTGCCCGGGCCGGCTACGCCGGAACGGACATTGATCCGAGATTGATCTGATGAGGGAGGCCGGAGTAATGCTCCGGCCTCCTTTTTTTGAGCGCCTGCGGGTCAGAACCGCGATGTTGGTTCCATCCGATAGGTGTGAGCAAGGGTCCTATGTCGAGCGAAGCGCCAAATCCGGTTTCCCTCGTGCCCGACCGCAGTTGCGGCGAGTGCTCGCTGTGCTGCAAGCTGCTGCGGATCGAAACCCTTAACAAGCCGGTCGGCGTTTGGTGCACGCACTGCGCGCCCGGGTCGCGGCGGCTGCACCATCTACGAAACCCGGCCCGCGGAATGCCGCAATTTCTACTGCGCGTGGCTCACCTCGGCGGCGCTCGGTCCGGAATGGCGCCCCAACAAGTGCAAGATGTTCCTGCGTCTGTGAAGGCAATCTGATCGCGGTCCATGTCGATCCGAGCGATCCCGGCGCCTGGCGTCGCCAACCCTTTTACGGGCAGATCAAGGCCTTCGCCGCGAAGGCCGTCGGGACCGAGCAGCAGGTCGCCATCTATGTCGAAGGATCGCGTCACCGTCGTGTTTCCCAACAAGGAGCTCGACGTCGGCACCATGCGGCCGGGCGACCACCTCGTGGTCAGAGAGCTGGTCAATGCGCGCGGCGCCCGCGACTGGACCGCCTTCATCGAGGCGGGAACCGGCCGCTGACGTAATGTCTTCGCGCAAACGCGCTGGCCGGGGCATGCCTGCGCAAGCCCCGGCCGCATTGCTTTTCGATTATTGCTCGTCGTCGCCGAGCGGCGGAATCACGGCGCGCATCTTGGAGACCGTGTAGTGCTTGGCCTGCAGCGTCCACGGCGAATCCACCGCCGCCTGTGCTCCGGCGAACGGCAGGTTCAGGGTCAGGTTCGACACATAGAGGGTCTTGCCGTCCCGGCTGAACGCCGGGCTCGCCGGAAACAGCAGGCCGCGCACCACGCCGCGTGGGATGATGCCGTCGAAGTCACCCAGCTTCGCGATCACCTTGCCGGTCTTGTCGAGCACGATGATGTCGTCTTCCTGATTGGCGCAGACCCACAGATTGTCGTTGCGATCGATCGCGATGCCGTCCGGCGCATTGATGCCGGTGATGAAGATCGACGGGGTGCCGGCGCTCCCGCCGGGTTGACCGGGATCTGGATGATCTGATGGGTGGCCGTATTGGCGACGATACATCATGGTGCCGGCATTGTTGAACTCGACGCCGTTCGCCCCGAACGGCGGCGTCAGGCCGGTTCCTGGACCGAGCAGCGGGTGGCTGCTCCAGGTCGTCGATCGCGCCGCCAGTCGGTCCGGTCTTCCAGATCACGCCGTTGAACGAGTCGGAAATGTAAACATTTCCGAGCTTGTCGAACGTCAGGGCATTGAGGCCCGAGCCCGCGAGGACCCATGAAGACCGACGAGGCGCCGGTCACCGGATCCACCTGCAGGACCTTTCCGGCGCCGAAGTCGAGGACCAGCAGGATGCCGTTGACCGGATTGAAGCCCAATCCCAGCATGTGGGGGCTCGAACCGGCGATCGTAACCTTGCGCACCAGATCGCCGTTCGGCTTGATCACGTACAGCACGGCGTTCCCGCCGATCGCGCCGGTGGCGTTGAAGCCGAAGCTGGGTACATAGATATTGTCGTCGGGGCCGACGGTCAGGCCTTCGACGCTGCTCGCGACTGCCCGGGGTCACATCCGGCAGGACCGCCAGCACGTCCACGTCGCCGCGGTCCCACGCGCTCGCGGGCGCCGCTGCCAGCACGCCAAGCCGAGCGCGGCAGGCCAGAATCTCACCATGTCATCCTCCCTGTGTTGAACAATAATATTGCGGTCCCGGAATGTTTCCGGGTTGGCCGCCCAGTCTCCGATAATTTCCCGGATCGGTCTACGGCCTCCCGGAACACACGCCGGTGCCCCGCCGGGCACGCGCCGCGCACGGGTCTTTTTGATCGTTAGGTAATCGTTAGCTAATCGTTGGGTAAATGCGGCGAACGGGTCGGCGGCGGGACGATGCAGGTCGGGGCCGCGCATGGCCGCGCGCCCGGCTTCGCGGCCGCGTCATATTTCCTGCATAAACAGCCCCGATAAGCCGCCCCAGTCAAAACACGGGGGCCGCGGGGGCCGGCATCGGGAACGCGAGGGGCCGGTCGGCGGCAGCACGCCCGAGCGCCCGGAAGAAGCATGGCAAACAACCGCCGCGGCGCTATACTGGCGGCCCGGGAACGCGCTATGTCCATTGATCTTGCTGGCGAATTTACCGACTACCTGCGCACCAAGAACCATCTTGCGGGCGACGCGAGGTCGCTTGACCCGCCGGAGCTGGAGCAAGACGAGCGGACGCTGCGCAAGATCTGGGAGCTGTCCGAGCTTTCGGCCAACGACTTTGCGGACGAGGTCGCCCAATTCTTCGAAGTCCCCCGGGCCGGCCTGCCGGAGCTATTGGGGGCGCCCGCGCTGGTGAAGCAATTCTCCCGGCGTTTCCTGCGTGAAATGACGGTGTTTCCCTATCAGTCGGCCGACGGGCTGGTCATGCTGGCGGTCGCCGATCCGAGCGATTCCGCCGCCGTCCGCGCCGCCGCGATCGTGCTCGGCGGCGACGTGAACATCAAAATAGCCTCGTTCGAGGACATCGCCACGGCCCTCAACGAGCGTCTCGGCGACGAACAGGTTTCCTCGCCCGAGGGCGGCGAGACCGGGGGCAGCCTACGAAGACGACATCGAGAGCCTGCGCGACCTCGCCAGCGGCGCGCCGGTCGTTCGCGCGGTGAACGACATGCTCGAGAAAGCGGTGGAGCTGCGCGCCAGCGACATTCATATCGAGCCGTTCAGAACCGGATTGGTCGTGCGCATGCGCGTCGACGGCCTGCTGCGCGCCGTGCCGGTGGCGGCGGGGATCTTGCCGCAGGCCGTCATCTCGCGCGTCAAGATCCTGGCCGGCCTCAATATCGCGGAGCGCCGTCTGCCGCAGGACGGCGCCGCGCGCGTGCGGGTGGCGAGATCGGACATGGACGTCCGCGTCGCCATCATGCCGACGCAGCACGGCGAGTTGGCCGTGATCCGGCTGCTGCCGAAGGAACGCGGCCTGCTGGCGATCGAAAAACTCGGATTTTCGCCGGCCGACGAAGCCAAGCTCCGGGTGCTGCTGGCGCTGCCCCACGGCATGATCGTCGTCACCGGACCGACCGGCAGCGGCAAGACCACGACGCTCGCCACGGTCCTCTCGATTCTCAACGAGCCGACGCGCAAGATCCTCACCATCGAGGACCCGGTCGAATACGAGCTGCCGGGCATCAATCAAACCCAGGCGAAGCCTTCCATCGGCCTGACATTCGCCAATGCGCTGCGCTCTTTCGTTCGGCAGGATCCCGACGTCATCATGGTGGGCGAAATCCGCGACTCGGAAACCGCGCAGATCGCGATCCACGCGGCGCTGACGGGTCACCTCGTGCTGACCACGCTGCACACCGAAACCGCGGCGGCCGCGGTGCCGCGCCTGCTCGACCTCGGGGTCGAGGGCTTTTTGCTCAAATCGACGCTGCGCGCCGTGATCGCCCAGCGCCTGGTGCGTCAGCTGTGCGATCGATGCAAGACCAAACGGGATCTCACCGCGGCCGATTTCGCCGCCGATCCGCGCTACAGCGCGGTGGGCCTGAAGATCGGCGAGCCCATATTCGAGCCCGGCAGATGCGAGCGTTGCGGCGGCACCGGCTATCGCGGCCGGCTCGGCGTGTTCGAGGTCCTGCAGATCACCGAAGAGGTGCGGCAGCTCATCGGCGCGCACACCGACTCGATGTCGATCGACAAGGTCGCGATGCGCGCCGGGATGACCACGATGGTCGACGACGGCGCGGCGAAATGCCGGGCCGGCCTGACGTCGCCTGCGGAAGTCCTGCGCGTCACAACGATACGGTAACACGATGCAGAATTATCGTTATCGGGCGATGACCCAGAGCGGCGAGCTCGTGAACGGATCGATATCCGCTCCGTCCGCCGCGGAAGTCGCCCACCGCATCGAATATCTCGGCCTGGTCCCGATCGAGACGGTCGCCGAGGAAGGCGCGGCCGCCGTTTCGCGCGTCACGGTCGCATTCTTCAACCGGCCGCGCGCCGAAGACGTCACGATTTTCACCCGCGACCTCGCGCTGCTTCTCAAGGCGGGCGCCCGCCTCGACAATGGGCTTGAGCTGCTCGCCGACGACAGCGATATCGGGCGATTGCGGCCGATCGTGAGCAAGATCCGCGCCGGCATCCTGGCGGGCGAGAGCTTCGCCGACGCGGTCGCCCAGCATCCCGCCTATTTCCCGCCGATCTACCTGGCGCTGGTGCAGGTCGGCGAGACGTCGGGAAAGCTCCCGCACATTCTCGAGATGCTGGCCAACGAACGGCAACGGGCCGAAGCGCTGCGCCGCAAGATCACGGACGCGCTGCAATATCCGGGATTCATCCTGTTCGCGGCGTCCTGCGTGCTGATGTTCTTCGTTTTGTTCGTTCTGCCGCAATTTTCCTCGGTGCTGCGCGACTTCGGCGCAAAAACCGATTCCATGATCAACACGTTTCTCGGTCTCTCGGAATTCCTGCGCGCAAACTGGCTGGCGCTCCTGCTCTTCGCGGCGGCCCTGATCATCGGCGGCTGGGCGGCGCTCCGCCGGCCCGCGGTCCGCGCCACGTTCGTCGCCCAGGTGTCGCGGATACCGGGCATATCCTCGGTGTTCAATTTCTATCGCACCGCTTTGTTTTGCCGCAATCTCGGCATACTGTTGTCAAGCGACGTCACGCTTACCGCAACGCTGCGCATCCTGGTTGACATCATGTCGGTCACCGGAAAAAAAGCGCCGTGGCTGGCGACCGCCGATCGCGTCCGTCACGGCGGCAAGCTTTCCGATGCGCTCGCGACCTCCGCCCTGCTGCCCGCCATGGCGGTCCGGATGCTGCGCATCGGCGAGGAAACCGGCCAATTGCCGGTATTGGCCGGACGCGTCGCCGATTTCTACGAGGCCAAGCTGCAGCGCAGCCTCGACCGGGTGGTCGCGGTGGTCGGCCCCCTGGCGATCATCTCCATCAGCGTCGTGGTCGGCGGCCTCATCGTGTCGGTCATGACGGCGCTCCTCTCCATCAGTCAAATCGTCGGATGAAGAACGGTAGGTTCAACATGGCACACTCCCAAGCCCAGCAAGTGACCCGCTCCGACACCCGCCAACGCGAGGTCGGGCGCCGCCGCTCGCGCGCGCACCGCCAGCGCGGGTTTACCCTGGTGGAAATGCTGGTGGTGATCACGATCATCGCCCTGATCATGTCGCTGGTCGGGCCGCGCGTGCTCAATTACCTGACCGAGTTGAAGGTCAAGGCCGCGCGGATCCAGATCCAGAGCTTTACGAGCGCGCTCGACCTGATGTTCCTCGATACCGGACGCTATCCCTCCTCCGCCGAAGGGCTGACCGCGCTGGTGAAGCCGACCAGCGGCCTGCCGGGGTGGAACGGACCGTATCTCAAGGGCGGCAACGTGCCGAACGATCCTTGGGGCAAGCCCTATCTCTACCGCTCGCCGGCGGAGCGCAGCGTCTACGAGATCGTGTCGTACGGCGCCGACGGGCAGGAGGGCGGGACCGGAACGGCGGCGGATATCTCGACGGCAAGCAATGACTAGCGGCCGGACAGCGGAAGAAGGGTTTACTCTTCTCGAGATGGTTTGCGTGATCGCGATCGTCGCGATGCTGGCCGCCGTTCTGCTGCCGAACATCTCGCGCGACACCTCGCGCCCGCGCCTCGAAGCCTATGCGGTCCAGACCGCATCGCTGTTGAAGTCGGATCGAAACGCCGCGATCCGACGGCGCATCGCAATCGCGACGCAAGTGGATGCACGTGCGCGCCTGCTGCGTTCCGGGTCGACGGGGCAAACGCTTCAGGTTCCCAGCGATGTCGACGTAGCTGCCGTCCTGCCGGCGCGCTGCAACGAACGCCCGGCGCTCTCCACCATCACGTTTTTTGCAACCGGACTGTCATGTGGCGGCACTATCGTGTTGTCGCGCCTGGGCGCCGGCTATGAGATTCGGGTGAACTGGCTGACCGGAGGCATCGAAATTGCGCCGCGCACCAGCCTGTGAGACCGGCAAGGAGGCCGGGTTCACGATCCTCGAGGTGCTGATCTCGATCGCGGTCGTGACGATCGTGCTCGCCGCGATCGGCAACGTCACCGCGACCAACACGCGGGGCGTGCGATCGCTCGAACAGCATGTGATCCTGGCGGAAACGGCCCGCGGCGTCGTCGCCGGCCTGCGCTCGCGCGAGCCGCTGGCCTCGGAGGGGCTCTCCGGCGAGATGTACGGCAATCGCTGGCGCATCGGCGCTTCGCCGATGGTCGACGGCCCCATCATGGTGGACCCCCAGTCGACCTGGATCCCGCAAATGATGACGATCCGCGTCCAATCGCCGTCGGGCGCCGCCATCGATATCAAAACGGTGCGCCTGCAGCGAAGACAGCAATGATGCGGCACCTCATGGCACGCGACGAAAGAAAATCGAGCCGGCGCAGCCGATATGCCGCCGTGCGCGGCTTCACGCTCATCGAAGCCCTGGTGGCGACCGTCCTGATGGGCCTGGTGCTCGCCGCCCTCGCGTCGATTACGGCGCAATGGCTACCCAATTGGAATCGTGGCATTGCCCGCGTGCAGCGCACCGAACTCGTGAGCATGTCGCTCAACCGGCTGGTCGCCGACATTCAGGCGGCCGAGTTCATCCCGCCGAACCGGGAGACCAAGCTTCCGCTCTTCGACGGCACGCCGTCGTCCATCATCCTGGTGCGCTCGGCGATCGGGCCCGACGCACGGCCCGGTCTCGAGATCGTGCGCATTGCCGAGACCGCCGACGGGCCTCGGACCGTCACGTTGCGGTCAACGATGCCGTTCGTACCTCTCGAGCAAAACCAGGCGACGATCAGCCGGCTCAAATTTGCGAATCCGGTGGCGCTCCTGCGTCCGCCATACCGGGTTTCGTTCGCCTATGCGGGGAGCGACGGCGTCTGGCAGGACACCTGGCAGAACGCGCTCCGGCTTCCCATGACGGTCCGCATGACGGTGCGCGACGCGGCGACCCAACGAACGCTGGCGATCTCGACCGCCGCCTTGATCCACGTCGAGCTGCCGGCCGCATGTGCCAACAGGAACACGAAGACGAGTTGCCTCGCCCAACCCGGCGAGCCGCAGGGCACCCCTGCCGGCGAAGATCCGGCTCCCGCGGCGCCCCCGGTGCAGCGCGGCGATTTGGTCGTCCCGGGGAGGATCCTATGACGGTGGTGGCGTGGCCCCGACCTGGCCGCCCGCCGCGACGCGCGGGCCGCGAGGGATTCGTCATCGTTGCGGTGCTGTGGATCCTGATCGCGCTCGCGACGCTGGTATCGATCTACTCGGTCTATGTCGGCAATTCCGCGCTGGCGCTGTCCACCATGGACGACGGATTGCAGGTCGACACCCTGGTATCGACGGGCATCGAGCTCAGCGTCTATCGGTTGACCGCTCCGACGACTGGAACACGGCCCACCCGCGGCGTCTTCCGCTTTCGCCTCAATGGGGCAAATGTCGTCGTGTCGTATACGCCGGAGAACGCGCGGCTCGACCTCAACGGCGCCACGAACGTCATGCTGGCAGGATTTTTCGCCGGCCTCGGCGTCTCGCGCGAGGAGGCGGAACTGAGCGCCGACCGCATCATCGGCTGGCGCACGCCTCCGAAGCGCGGGGCGCAGGCGGCCGAGGACGACCTCTACCGCTCCGCCGGACGAACCTACCTGCCGCGCGGAGCGCCGTTCGCGCATGTGAGCGAGCTCTGGCTCGTGCAGGGCCTGCCGCCGGCGCTGGTCGCCCGCGCCTTGCCGTTCGTGACCATCTACACCGGCCAGCCGGAGATCGACGTCTTCGATGCCCCGCCCGAGGTGATGGCGGCCCTGCCCGGCATGTCGCCGGAGCGGTTGAACAGCTTCCTCAATCGGCGCGAAACGATGCCGCACGACCCGGACGGGCTTGCGTTGCTGCTTGGCCCCGACCAGGCCGGCGCCACCGCCGAGGCGAGCCCGGCGGTCCGGGTGCGGGTTCAGATCGCGTTCGACAACGGCCGCAAGACGGCATCGGAAGCCGTTGTTCTTCTGGGGGCCGACAGCGAGCCATTCCGCGTACTATCGTGGCAGAACGACGTCGACGCCGGCTCGGACCAGCCGCGAACCGCCGAGAGATTCCGATGACATTCTTGCGTCAGACCGTCGATGCCTTCTCGTGCTGGATCGATTCCGTCGCCACGACGATCAATTCGCTGTTCGACCGGCTCGGATCGCAGCCCCACGTGCAGCTCATCGAGGAAGCGCCGGATACGTTCACGTTTCACATGCTCGACGCCGGCAAGAAGTCGCCTTTGCCCGACCACAGCATCCGCATGGCGAATGGATCGATCGTCGGCGCCTTGCCGCCGGATTGGGCGGCGACCTTGCGCGGCAGCCGCACCGAATTGGTCCTGCGGCCGTCCCGGTTCCTGTTTCGACCGCTCGAACTGCCCAAACGCGCGACGGAATATCTCGAAGGCATCGTCCGTTCGCAGATCGATCGCCTGACGCCTTGGACGGCGAGCGAGGCGGTCTACAGCTGGACCCCGCCGGTCGACGCCAACGAGCGAATCCATCTGACGATTGCCGCGACGGCGCGCGCGATGATCGCTCCCTACTTGCAGGCGATCGGAGATCTTGGCGCCGCGACGATCGCCGTCGCAACGGTCTCGCCGGGCTCGGAACCGAACGCCACGCTCATGCGGGTCTTCGAGCAGCGCACGCGCAGCGCGATCGACATCGGGCGGATCCGGGCCATTCTGGTGACCGTGTTCGTGCTGACCGGTCTCGCGGCCGCGATCTCGATCGGCGTGGCCGCCGTCGCGGGGGACAATCTGGCGACCGAGCAACAGGACCTGCAGCGCAAGATCTCCGCCCGCCGGGCGGCCATGCGGGGCAGTCAGGACATCGCGGGCGCGTCGGCAATGCAATTGCTCGAACGGCGCAAGCACACGCGGCCGTCGAGCGTCGTCGTGCTGGAAGCGCTGTCGCGGCTGCTGCCCGACCATACCTATGTGACCCAGCTTCGGGTCGACGGAGACAAGCTGCAGGTCGTCGGGATGACGCGCGATGCGCCCTCGCTGATCGAGTTGATCGAAAAATCCCCCCACTTCGCGCGCGCCACCTTCTTCGCGGCGACCACGCGATCGCCCGGCGAACCCGGAGAGCGCTTCCACATCGAGGCCCGAATCAACCCCGAATTCGGATTCGGCACATGACGACGAACAATGTCATCAACCGCTACCTGACGCGCTTTCCGCTCGGCGCCGCCTTCTGCTTTTTCGCGGTCGTCACCGCCTTCGTGCTCGCGACGTCGTTTGCCGTCATGGACTTGCTGGAGCGTCGCGAGGCGGTAGCGGCTGCCGCCGATATTCTGAGCCGGCTGGAGGGCCGCGCGCCCTCCCGGCCCCGGGTCGCAGACGCCGGCGACGTTACGGTGGTGACCGGTTCGCCCGTCCTGGAAGGCCCCACCGTGACCGTGGCCGGCGCGGCCCTGATGCAGCGGGTGGCCGGAGCGATCGCTCGTTTCGGCGGCAACATCCTGTCGTCCCAGGTCGATTTGCAGGGACCTCAGGCAAAGGACGGTTTCGTTTCCGTCGCGGTCAACTGCGAGGTCGAGCAAGCGTCGTTGCAGAAGATTCTTTACGATCTCGAGGCCGGAATGCCGTTCCTGTTCGTCGACCAGATGGTGGCGGAGGCGCCCGAGGGCATGACGAGCGCGATGGCGGGCAAGATTTCGCGTATTGATTTCGGTGTCCGGACAATGGCAAGGTGCAAAATGACCATGCGCAACGCAAATCAGTTGCTGATTGCAACCATCGCCCTCGTGGCGATGGGGGCCGCGACGGCCGGCAGGCCCGCGCAGGCGGATTCGGTCGCCCAGGACGTGAACGTGGCCGGAACCGATCTCCGGCAGGGCGGCGCGCAGCCGCCTGCCGCGCAGGCCACGCCGGGCGGCAATCCGGTCTGGGCAATTCCGCTCTCCCAGCTGTCGGCCACGCGCGAGCGGCCGATTTTTTCGCCTTCCCGTCGCCCTCCCGCCGTCGCGGTTGCGGCGCCGATCTACGTGCCTGCGGCCGTCTCGCGCCCCGTCAAGGCCGAGCCGGAACGCCCCCCGCTGACATTGGTCGGCACGATTACGGGCGAGAATGACGCGATTGCGGTCTTTGTCGTGCCGGGGACCGCAACTGTCGTCAGGCTGCACACCAGCGACAGCCACGAGGGATGGACACTGCTTTCCGTCCAGGGCCGGGAGGCAACGCTGCAAAAAGGCGGTGCATCGAACGTCCTGGCGCTCGCTCCGCCCGGCGGCAACGCGGAGCCGGTGACCGCGCAGGCTTTGGCCGAGCCGGCCCGGAAGCGGTCCCGCTACTGAGCGCCGGCCGCGTCGCGGTCTTTGCGAACGATCCCGCCCGAAAAATCCGTCAAAGCCGGATCGCGTCCACAGGCCTTTTTCGGGATCATGCGCCGGAACGTCACGCCCGCTTGAGCCGCTCGATCACCGGGCGTTCGCCGCGCGCCTTGGCGGTGATCGGCGGACGCGGCAGCTTGGCGATGCCGGGCTCGATCTCGAACGTGTAGTCGAGCGAGAACCACGGCCCCTTCACGTCGGGCGCGGGCGCCGGCTCGTTGTCGTGCAGCACGTAGTGTCCGATCAGGCGTTGCGTGACGCCGAACTGGGAATCGGTCTCCAGGTTGGGATCGTCGTCGGTATAGACCTGCGAGACGTGGGTCTTGAATCCAGGCTTGAAGATCAGGAAATGCAGATGCGCCGGGCGCATGTTGGCGCGGCCTTGCGCCCGCAGCAGGTCGCCGACCGGTCCGTCGACCGGAATCGGATAGCCGGCCGGCTTGATGCTGCGGAAATGAATATGGCCATCGGCGTCGGTCGTGAACTTGCCGCGCAGATTCATATCGGCCTGCACCGGGTCCTGGTTCTCATAGTAGCCCTCGGTCGAGGAATGCCAGATATCGACATCGGCGCCCGCGACCGGATGGCCGTTCTGGTCCTTCACCCAGGCCTTGACGAACATCGGCACGCCCGGCGTCGGCGAGCGCACCAGCGAAGCGCCGTTCGGCATGCGCGGGGATTCCGGACGCCAGAACGGACCAAGCAGGTTGGCGGTGGTCTCGGTCTGGCCGCGGTTGCCGTTGTTGAGCAGGCAGATGAGAGTCGAGAAGCCGAGCGAGCCCGACATCAGCACGACCTCGTTGTGGCTCTCGGTGGTGCGCTGGCCGAGCGCCACGATATAGCCGACCGCCTTCTGGAACTCGTCCTCGGTCAGCCTCACGTCGCGGGCGAAGACGTGCAGGTGGCGCACGAACGCCGACATGATCTCGCGAAAACGCGCATCGGGCGCGCGCGCGATCTCGGCGAGCACCGCCGGGGTGACGTCTTCCTGGCTGTTGATGATCATTTTACAATTCCTCGAGCGTTTCCTTGGGAGGTTCCTTGCACGCGCGTGCGTGCCCAACATATCACGACGGCAGGCCGCGAAAGAACCGGCAGGCGGCTGGAAAGTGCCACCAAATCAGGGCAGACTTACAGCCACATGGACGAATTTCGTTGTTTCCCCGATCGGAGAACACCGTGGCCGCCGTCACCCAAGAAACGCCAGCCAAGAGCCGCCCGAAGGTCGACGCCCGCGCGGCGATGGAAAGCCTCAATCAGGAGGCCGGCAAGTTCAACATCTGGCTGCGCACGCAGGCCAATGCGCCGGCGCAGCGACCCTGGTTCCGCGACACCGGCGTCGAGACCGCCGGCAAGCTCGCGGGCGGCCGGGTCGGCACCGCGCAACTCAAGGCCGCCGCCCATCGCTGGCGCTGGAAGGAGATCGGTCCCTATCTCGACCGCATCGCGGAGATTGCGCGCACGTCCGACGTCTCGCCGATCGAGTTCGCCGAACGCCAGCAGTTCCTGCTGACCAATCCGGGATTCGGCGGACGGCTGCAGGTCACAAGCACGATCCGCTGCGCGGTCTCGATCTACAATCCGGGCGATGTCGCTCCGGTCCATATCCATACCCCCAATGCGAGTCGCACCATCCTTTCGGAAAACGGCGGCTACACCACGGTCGAGGGCGAGCGCTGCGAGGCTTCGCGTGGCGATTTGATTCTGACCCCGCACGGCACCTGGCATGACCATGGCAATGACGGCGCCACGCCGGTGGTATGGATCGACGTGCTGGATTTTCCGCTCATCGAATATCTCGACTGCCTCTGGCTCGACGACGAGTTCGAAGGCGACAAGCTGAGCAACAGCCGCGCCCAGGCACCCACCCACGGCAGCGGCTATTCGCATCGGCTGTACGGCGCGGGCGGACTCATGCCCGGCTTCGTGTCGCACCAGCGCGGCATCGGCCGTGGCGCCACCCCGATGATCCACTACCGCGGCGCCGACGTGCTCGCAGCCCTGCGCGCCTTGTCCAAGGAAAAGGGCGATCCCTACGAGGGCGTCACGCTCGGCTTCGTCAATCCGGTGACTGGCGCGCCGGTGTTTCCAACGCTCGCCTACGCGGCCCAGCTGCTGCGGCCAGGCGAGGAAACCCAGCCCAAGCGCGAGACCGCGAGCACGCTCTATGTCTGCATGGAAGGCAGCGGCTGCACCGAGATCGCCGGCCAGCGCTTCGACTGGGAGAAGAACGACCTGTTCGTGGCCCCGAATTTCCTGTGGCGCCGCCACATCAATACAGGCAAGGGCGATGCGGTGCTCTACTCGGTGTCCGAGGCGCCCCTGATGGAGAAAATCGGGCAGTATCGGGCACAGGGGCGGTTGAAGGACGGGACGGTGACGGAACTGGTCGCGTGAGGCACGACTGCGCGCACGAGGATTGCGCGCCGTGCTCGGTTCCGCGGCCATGGAATGGGGCTGCGTCGCCATAAGCTTCGCACTCCGGACGCCGTACGATGCTTCCCGCCATCGGCTACGCCGGGCTCCAGCAAATATTGAAAGATGACCCAAACGGTTCAAATTTGGACAAGCCGATGGGCTCGTCCTGCCGCAAGAGCCGCACTCCGGGCGCCGTACAGGATGCTGCTCGTCCTCGGCTACGCCGGGCTCCTGGCGTCACTGATCTTTATTGCGTGCACGCTCGCGGCATTGATGTCCGGATGGGCGATGCCGACGACGGCTCTCGTCCGTTGGTCCCCCGTCGCCGAACGGATCGTACGGCTCGATCCGTGGCTCGGTCGCGTTCTGTTGACGCTCGCCGCGGTCGGCGTCGTCACACATTGGATCGCATTGTGGTTCCACTCCCCGCACCGGCGGCGCGATGAGGTGATCGTGAGTCGCTTTCTCTCGCGCTGGGGCTTTCTGATCACAACTTGCTTGTTCATGTTTTCAATGAGCGCCATGTGGACCGGCATTCCACAAGCCGGCGACTTCAACGGTCTCAGCATTGGGGGGCTTATCCCCTACTTTGACGCCGGAGGCTATCTGGCCGGCAGCCACGATCAAGCGAGGGACGGCATATGGAACGCGATGAGCCTGCGTCGCCCCCTGGCCGCCGCGTTCCGATCCCTCCTGTTGTTCGCCGCAGATTTTTCTTATCAAGGCATGCTCCTGATACAGGCCGTACTCCTGTCGGCAGCCATTTGTTTTGCCGCAGCCGCAGTAGCGCGATGGCGCGGTCTCTGGGCGGAGTCGCGTTCTATGCCCTCGCCTATATTTACGTCCGGGCGTTCGTGCCGACTGCGCTCACCGAGCCGCTCGGTCTTTTCTGGGCCTTGATCGCGATCCCGTTTTTTGTGGACGCGTTGCGGGGCGGCTCTTTCGCCCATGCGATCATCGCTTTTGGCGCCATGGCGGTTGCGCTTATGACCCGAATGGGCGGCATGTTCACGATTCCGGCGCTCATGCTCTGGATGTCGGTCGAATTTGGCGAAACCGCGAAAGAGAAAGCGCGCGTCCTTGCACTGTCCGCTGCGGTGATCGGCGGAATTCTTGGTTTGAACGCTCTCTTGGTGCAGGCCTATGGCGCGGGCCGGACGTTGACCGGCACCAACTTCGCCTACACGCTGTGCGGCCTCAGCATCGGCAAGGATTGGTCCGCATGTCCCCGGCAATTGAAGGACGAGGGAGGAGCGCCGCCGTCAAACGAGGAAGAAAACGTCGCTCAATTGTATTCATTGGCCTGGAAAAACTTCAGGAAGCAACCCGACGTTTTTTTTCGTCGGCTCGGCAGCGGTTTTTACGAATTCATCAAGCAACTGCCAGATGCGCTGGCCCGCGGATACTCCCATCTCGCTAAGCCCCCGCTTTCGCTTCGTATTCTTTGGTGGGGCGTCGCTACCATCGGGCTCCTGTTTTTCGTGCTGCGAAGGCCTGCGCGGCGTGAATTTACTTTCTGGCTGCTGCTGTGGACGAGCGTGCTTTCATCTGCCGCATTCGTCATATTCGACGACGGCCGCAGAGTTCTCGCGGTGTCATTCCCTCTGCTCTGGCTGTTCGTTGCTCGCGGTTTCGGTACGCCCGAGAGGCATCGAGCGATCGCTGATCGAGTCACGAAACTGCAAGTCCGGAGCGCGGCGGCGGCATTCGCCGCTGCAGCCATGTTATTCCTGAGCGTCCCATGGCTGGCGCATCGACTCTCGCCTGTCCACGAGCTTCGCAATGCGACGGCACCTCTGAGCAGCGACGAACGCGCCCTCATTGGCGGCCAGCGAATGAGCGGTTTTCTGGTCGTCTCCGATGATGCAGTTTTACGAAACGACTTGCCGATGATTCACATTTCGGTGTTTGCCGATATTGTGCAAGCCAGCGGCGTCGAAAACTATCAAGCGTTGCTGTATCCGCGAATGCCGATGATGCCCTTCGGCTTCGTGTTCGCGCCCAGCTTGGACTCCAAAACCAGCAGCGACTATCAGTACATCGTGCCGCCCGAGGTCGTCGAACGCCGAGACGTCAAGGCGTGGCGCGTGCAGATTGAAGATCGGCAGCTCGCGCCAGGTCCAGGCCGCTATTGGTTCAGTGTCGTGCGTGCCGAACCGCTGCATTGACTGCAAAGATCGTTCACATTGTGACCCCGTTCGATGAGGAGTGTACGAGACTTTCATCGCTCGAGATTTGACGCCTTCTCAACAACCATCAACATTCGGAATCCCGTCAGGTGGCCTAGGAGCGGCTCGATGGCCCGCTCGAACTTCAGGACGCGCCGCGCAAGCGCATCCGAGATCAAGGCCCAGGACTTGAATCCGCCGCTCAGCGGATAGACGGCCAACGCAAACCAGTCGACGCGGACCACGCGAAGGTCGGGAAGCCGGCGTTCAAAGCGATTGCGGTCCCGCGTCGCAAGCAATGTCGGGATCGCTTGGTTGGCGTGATAGGGATCCCGATGCGGATTTGGCGATCCCTCGATCAGCGGGTCGGCGCTCGTGCGCACCGGCTCCCCATGGAATAGTCGGTAAAACAGGGTACTGCCCCACGTGATGGCCGGCTCCACCATGATCACGCGCCCACCCGGCTTCAGAATCCGCTCGGCCTCCCGAAAGAAAAGGACCGGAAATTCGAGATGGTGCAGAACGTCGACCATGACGATGTTCGCCGCACTGGTCGCGGCGAACGGCAGACGCTGCGCGTCGGCAAGGCAGTCGAGCCACGAACCGAACTGAATATCGGTCGTGATCACTCGAGGCAGGCGATGCTTGAGCTTGCCAATACCGCCGCCGATTTCGATGGTAACACCCGGCGTGCACAGCGCAGTAATTCGATCATAGATATCGTTGTAAACGGTCCTCAGGACCGGTTTCCGATTCCACTGCTGCTGATACGTATCGAGCGCCTCGGTCATGGATACTTCACAGGGCCTTGATTCGCATGAACGCAAACAGCACCATCCGGAGCAGTATCAATCCATGCCTGAATCGCGAAATTTGCGACTGTCCGTAGGTGCGGCGGGCATATCGAATCGGCACCTCGATGATCTTCAACCCCAGCTTCGAGGCCCCGAAAATGAGGTCGAAATCGCCGAACGGGTCGAAATCGCCGAAGTAGGAACGTCCCGCCTTCAACCGCGCGTAGTCCGTCCGACGAAGAACCTTGGTCCCGCACAACGTGTCGGTCAGGCGTTGCGAGAGCAGCCACGTGAAGATGATCGAAAATGCCTTATTCGCAACGAGATTGAGGAAACGCATCGCATCGTCGTCCATCGGGTAGACGAGACGAGAGCCGTTCACAAACTCGCCCCTGCCAAACCGGATCACGTCCCAGAACTTCGGCAGTTGCTCGGGCGGCATCGTGAGATCTGCATCAAGTATCATCAGGACGTCGCCCCGCGCGGAATCGAACGCGGCGAAGACCGCATCGGCCTTCCCTTTGCCGCGTTGGCGCATGGCCTTGATGTCATGATGCGGATACGCCTTAACCACGCGATTGATTTCTTCCCACGTTCCGTCTTTCGAATTTCCTTCGACGAAAATGATTTCGAGATCGTCCACGAAGCGTGGAATCCGTCGGACCGCCGCCTCTATGTTGCCGCGCTCGTTACGTGCAGGAATGATGATCGAGGCCGATTTGATGCCGTCATCGATCCGGCGCAGCGAGCGACATACCGAATAATGCCGAAGGCAGACATTTCGGATTAACGGAAGCGGGGCCAGGAATCTGTTGATCAGGCTACCGAGACCGAACAGCCAGAACGGCAACAGCATCCTGTTCTCCGCCTTGATGATTTCGAAATCCGCCAATTCGGCGAGGGCCCTGATATCCGCGGGAGCGAGAACGTTTTGCGGTGGCTGCGGCATTCGCATTCCAAGCCACTCGGCGAGCTTCAGCGCGGGATACCAGAGGTGCGAGAAATATGGAATTACGAGCCGCGTTTCGCGCGTGCATATTTCATGAAGGCTCGCGAACAAGCCTTGGCAATCGTCGAGCGAACCCAATGTATCGCCGACGAGGATGACGTCGAAGGGGCCGGGCAGCGCCTTGATCACATTCGCATCCTCGACGTCGCCCGTAACGAACTGGAGATGCGGATGAAGACGGCGGGCTTCTGCAACCATTGCGCCGCTGAAATCGATGCCAACGCCGAACGACGGGTCGAGCGCCGCCAGCAGATGGCCATTGCCGCAGCCGAGCTCGACGACGCGTTGACCTTTCGGGATGAGGAATTTCAGATAAAGAAGATCTTCCTTGTGAAAAAAGACGGCGCGGTCCAGCCATCGCGCTCGGTGTAGAGCCAAGTCGTCGTGCAGCCGGCGAATGGCTTCCTTGCGCGACGACATTTCCGGCTGGGCGGCCGGCGGCGTTGAACCCATGGACGTCGTCATGTTTCCGGTGCCGCACTGTCCGGGCGCGCAGGAAGTGCAAGAACCCGGGGCGTTCCTGGCAGCATTCCCCCCGCCTTGCGCATATTCAACCACCGATCTCGGGCAAACCCGAGATCGTGTACGCCCCCATGACGTATCCCGCTATTCCGGTTTGATTCCCGCCGCCTTTGCGACCTTGGCCCATTTGTCGAGCTCCTCGCGGATCACCGCCGCGAACTCGGCCGGCGTGTTGCCGACCGGCTCGGCGCCGTCGGCGGAAAGGCGCTCGCGCACGTCGGGCGTCTTGAGCGCGGCCGCCACCTCGGCCTGGATACGGTTGACGATTGCCGGCGGCGTGCCGGCCGGCGCGAGCAGGCCGTACCATTGCATGGCGTCATAGCCGGGCACGCCCGCCTCCTCGACGGTCGGCACGTCGGGAAGGGTTTGGGCGCGCGTGCGGCCGGTCACCGCGAGCGCGCGCAACTTGCCGCCTTCGATCAGCGGCTTCGCGGTCAACAGGTTGGCGAGGCCCACCGTGACGCGGCCCGCCATCACCTCGGTCACGCCCGGCGCCGTGCCGCGGAACGGCACGTGCTGCATCTCGATGCCGGTCATGCTCTTGAGGAGTTCGCTGCCCATGTGCGGCGAGGTGCCGATCCCGGCGGACGCGTAGGTCACCTCGCCCGGCTTGCGCTTGGCGAGCGCGATCAGGTCGGCGATGGATTTGATCGGCTGCTCGGGCGCCACGATGAAGATATTGGGCAGACCGGCCACCAGCGTGATAGGCGAAAAGTCCCTCACGGCGTCGTATTTGACGTTCTTGTACATCACCGGGTTGATGGCCAGCGTGCTCGCCGCCATCAACAGCGTGTAGCCGTCGTTGGGCGCATGCGCCACCACCTCGATGCCGATCATCTGGCCGGCGCCCGGCCGGTTCTCGACGAAGAACTGCCCGTTGAGCGACTTCGACAGGTAGTCCGCCAGCACGCGCGCCAGGATATCGGTGCCGCCGCCGGGCGAGGACGGCACCAGGATCTTCACCGGGCGCGACGGATAATCGGATTGCGCGTGCGCCTGTACCGCAAGGACGCAAAGCCCGATCAAAACCGACGCGATCGCTCGCAGCATGACGCTCCTCCACTGCCCGCCATTACCTGCATGTATCCTATACGAGCAGCGGGCTCACAACAGGCCAAGCTGACGCAACTCCCGCCGCATGTCCTCCGGCATGTCGCGCGCGCCCGGCGCCGCGCGGTCGAGATCGCGCGGGGCGTCCTTGGGCTCCAGATAGCGCCAGCCCTGGAACGCGCGAAACGGCCGCGGCTCGACCAGGATCACCTTGGGCACCAGCACCAGCCGACAGCGGCCGACGCCCTCCCGGTCGACGAACGGGCGGACGGCGGCGATCCGCTCGCGGCACATGATCTGCCCGCGGATCACCCAATAGAGCGAGCCGCCGTCGAGCAGTTCGTCGGCTCGCTTGGGCACCATCCGGGTGGTGTGGATATGCTCGCGCCGGGCGCCCTTTTTGAGCGCCTTGAGCTTCTGCTTGATCCAACCCTCGAGGTCCTTGACGGAATTGCAGCCAACGCAAAGTTTGAGGAGATGCAGGGGCATGACCTGGTGTTTTTGGCTCATAGCCGACGGCGCTGTCGGATTTGCGACACGGACAGGGGTGCATACCCCGCGGCTTTCCGGTTTGCGAGTTCCGCCATGCGCGATGATGTGCACGAGGTCGAAATCGCGCGCCCCCGGCGTGGCAGCCGGACGGGCCGCCGAGATCGTCCGATCGGGGCTCAAGACTAACTACCGGTCTTGGGCTCGATCGTCATCAGATAGGCTCCCTGCGCCACCTGGGCCAACACCGTGACCCGCACTTCGGCGACGATCCCGTCGATCGGCGCGACCAGCGCGTGCTCCATCTTCATCGCCTCGATCACGGCGAGCCGCTGGCCCTTGTGCACCGCGTCGCCTGGCGCGACCAGCACCTCGAGCACCTTGCCGTGCATCGGCGCGCGTGACGCGCCCGCCCTCGCCGAGATGCGCGGCGTCGAACGGCGTCGAGCGCCCGCAGCCGCACCACCGTCTGGCGGCCGTGCCGCAGGACATAGACCGTCGCCGTCGCCGTCGAACGTGCGCGCATCGCGCGCCGCCGCCACGCCGTCGATCGTCACCTCGGCGCCGCCAGCGCGATACGCCACGTCGGCGGTCACGCTCTGCCGTCGCGCATCGAGCGGCAGCGCGACGTCGCGCTGGCCCGGCAAGCTGAAAGCCGTCGCGTGCGTCCCAGGGCGACGAGACGCCCTCGCCCCGGCTCGCGCGGCGAGCCGTTCCTGCTCGCGCCAGCGAGCCGCGCGGCACCCGCGGCCGCGCGCCGCCCGGTCGGGCCCCTGCGGCGCCCGCCGAGCGCGGCGAGATGGCGCTCGATGAAGCCGGTATCGAACTGCCCGGCGCGAAACTCGGCGGCGCGGGCGAGCGCGGCGAGAAAGCCGGCATTGGTGCGCGGCCCGGCAACCACGTGCGGTCGAGCGCGCGCGGCGAGCCGGTCGAGCGCCGCGGCCCGCGTCGGCGCGTGGGCGATCACCTTGGCGATCATCGGATCGTAGAACGGCGTCACCTCGTCGCCCGCCGCCACGCCGGCATCGACGCGGATGCCCTCGCCGCGCGGCAGATCGAGCGCGAGGATCTTGCCGGTCGACGGCAGGAAGCCGTCGTCGGGGTCCTCGGCATAGAGCCGCGCCTCGACCGCGTGGCCGTCGAGCGCGCACCTGATCCTGCGCGAGCGGCAGCGTCTCGCCGGCCGCGACGCGGAACTGCCATTCGACCAGATCGAGGCCGGTGACCGCCTCGGTCACCGGATGCTCGACCTGCAGCCGCGTGTTCATCTCCATGAACCAGAAGCCGTCGGGGCGCAGCCCGCGCGAGCCGTCGGCGATGAACTCGACCGTGCCGGCGCCGACATAGCCGACCGCGCGCGCGGCCTCGACCGCGGCCGCGCCCATCGCGGCGCGCAGCTCGCGCCGTCATGCCGGGCGCCGGCGCCTCCTCGATCACCTTCTGATGGCGGCGCTGCAGCGAGCAGTCGCGCTCGTCGAGATGGATGACGTTGCCGTGGCTGTCGGCGAACACCTGGATCTCGATGTGGCGCGGCGTCGGCGACGTATTTCTCGATCAGCACGCGCGGATCGCCGAACGCCGACGCCGCCTCGCGCTCGCGCGCCCGCGAGCGCGGTCTCGAACTCGGCATGCTTGTCGACGCGCCGCATGCCCTTGCCGCCGCCGCCGGCCACCGCCTTGATCAGCACCGGATAGCCGATCTCGTAGGCCTTGCGCTTGAGGAAGTCCGGCTCCTGGCGCTCGCCGTGATAGCCCGGCACCACCGGCACGCCGGCCTTTTCCATCAGCGCCTTGGCGCGGTCCTTCAGCCCCATGGCGCGGATCGCTGCCGGCGGCGGGCCGACGAAGACGATGCCGGCCGCCGCGCAGGCCTCGGCGAAATCGGCGATTCTCGGACAGGAAGCCGTAGCCCGGATGGATGCAGTCGGCGCCAGCCTGCTTCGCGCGCCGTCGATCAGCTTGTCGGCCGCCAGATAGCTTTCCGCCGCGGGCGCGGGTCCGATCGCATAGGCCTCGTCGCACATGCGCACATGCAGCGCGTTCGCGTCGGCCTCGGAATAGACCGCGATCGTGCGCAGCCCCATGCGGCGCGCGGTGCGCGCGATGCGGACGGCGATCTCGCCGCGATTGGCGATCAGGACGGACGAGAACATGGCGGCGCTGCTCGGGGCATCTTCCGGCGCAGTGGTACCGGTTTGCCGAAGAAAATGCGACCCGATCGGCGATCTGACGCGGGACGCCCCGGTTCAATTCGGTCCGCGCACCCGCAGGACGGCGCGATTTTGGCGACCGCGGCGACGCCTGGCCACCGCGCGGCGCATCGCAGACCTCATTGCGGGGTCGCGCCGGCCCCCGGCGCGACCTGCTGCGGCGCCGACCTGGCGGGGCGCGGCGACGCAGTGGCCTGTTGCGGCCGGCGCGGCGGAATTGGCGTCGTTGCGGGCTTGAGTTCGGGCTTTTCCGGCTTGGCGTCGGGCGGCATGCCGGGCTCGGGATTCATGATGCTGACCGGGGGAATCGACGCCGCCGAGGGGAAATCGTATTTCGGCGACAACGGCGTGGCGACAGGCCCAGGCGGGGTTGTGGTCGCGCTGGCGGCGGTCGCGTAGATGTTTGGGGCACCCGCGGCGACCGGCGTGTCGGGCTTTTGCGCGCGCGCCGCCCATTCGGCACCATAGCGCTCGACATGGCGGCTGAACACGCGCTCCCGCAGATTGGCCTGCACGCGGCTGGCGTCATGCAGCAAGGCGTAGCTGTCGCACAGCAGCGGCGTGCAGCTGTCGCGCACCGACAGCACGTGGGCGACGATGCCGAAGCGGTCGGTCTCGAGGGCCATGCGCAGGGTCGTGAGTCGGCTCTCATAGCTGCCGGCGGCGCGCCTGACCAACTCGGCGCCGTCGGCCAGCAAGGCGAGGCGCGCCGACACATAGGAAACGGCTGCTGCGGTCGATTCCGGACTCGCGAACACCGCCCGCTCGCATGCGGTCTCGACCGCGTCGCCCGCCACCGCATCGAGGCATGCGAGCGCCGAGCCGGACGCGATCGCCCGCGCGGTGAGCTCGGCCGCCCGCTGATCGAGCGCGCGTCGCTCGGCCGAACGTTCGCGCAACTCGGCGCGATCGAGCAACAGCCACGCGGCGGCCAGGCAGATCACGATGGCCGTGAGGCGCACCAGCGCGCCCGCAAGGCTGGTACCGGCGCGCGTCAGCGTGAGCAGGCCGATGACGATGAAAAGAATAGCCGCCGCGCCGGCCGCCCAGACCGGCAGCGCGAAAGTGCCCATCGCAAATTCAAGGTTCGGCATTCTGAGATTCCCCGCAGGTCCCCCAGTCACGGTCCGTCGCCGAAAAGTACTCCACAACTATGCCGCAGACTGGCGGGCATGGCCACCGTCAAGATTGCATTGCAGTCCGATGCCCGCGCGGCGCTGTTCCGGAGGTACGATGTACCGGATTCGCGCGTTTTCGGGCGGGTTAAAAACGACAGCCGGCGAACGCCGGGACGGACGTCGCGACGGCTTTCCATCGGCGGCACCTTTCGAGTAGGGTCCGGTGGTCGAATATTCCTCATGGAACAATCATATGAATGATAGCGTGACCTCCGGCGGCGGAGCGCCGCCCACGGGCGGACCGGTCGATCCGTCGCTGCTCCAGGACCTCGTCTACGCCAACCATATCTGCGCCGAGCAGGGCGTGCTCGACGGCTATGGCCATGTCAGCGTTCGCCACCCCAAGGCTCCGGAGCGCTATTTCCTGTCGCGCTCGCTGTCCCCGGCTGTCATCACGGTCGACGACATCATGGAATTCGACCTCGATTCGAACCCGGTCGACCAGCGCGGACGCCTGATGTACTTGGAGCGCTGCATCCACGGGGCGATCTACAAGGCGCGGCCCGACGTCAACGCGATCGTGCACAGCCATTCGCCCGCCGTGGTACCGTTCAGCGTCGTCCCCAAGATCAAGCTGCAGCCGATCTGCCACATGTCGGCATTCCTGGCGGAAGGCGTGCCGAACTTCGAGATCCGCGACGGCTTCGGCATGACCGACCTGCTGATCCGCGACAATCGGCAAGGTGGCGCGCTGGCCGAGACATTGGGTAAGAAGAGCGTCGCGCTGATGCGCGGCCACGGCAATGTCTGCGTCGGGCCGAACATCATGACGGCGGTCTATCGCGCGGTCTACACCGAGGTGAATGCCAGGCTGCAGGCGCAGGCGATCGCGCTCGGCGGCGAGATCACGTTCATGGACCCGCAAGAGTGTGCGCTGATCACGGGCCGCAAGGATTTGAATTTCGATCGCCCGTGGCGCATGTGGAAGGAACGGATCGGGGCGAAGTGAACTCGATTGAGGGAACTTTTGCGATCGTCGGCTGGGCGTTTTTTCGCCGCGCACGAGACACGCGGCTGCGCAACGGGGCCGTGCGCTCACGGATGGATGGAGGCAGGTATGCTGATTAGGTTCGATCGAATGGCGCTCGCGTGTTGCGCCGCCATGCTTTGCTCGCTGCCGGGCGCAGGCGGCGCCGGCGCCGAGCCGCTCCTGACGCAAGGAATCGGCACCTCCAATTGCAGCCGCCTCGCCGGCGACATCAAGCCGGGCGAAGGGCTGTCCAATCCGGTGAATCTGATGGCCTATTCCTGGGCGCAGGGCTACATCAGCGCCGCCAACATCGCGCTGGTCGAAGCGGACGCCAAGCATGTCGACATGAGCCAACTCGACGAGAACAGGGTGCTCAATCTGCTGCTGACGTTCTGCAAGGCCAATCCGGACAAGCAGCCGCTGGGCGCCCTCAACGACTACTTGCGCAAGACCGCCAAGGTGCACATCAAGTGGGAGAAGGGCACGATCGACTGGAACCAGTGAGGAGCGCGAGTGGCGAGTGGCGAGTAGCGAGTAGCGAGTAACAAACAGCTAGATCATCATTCCCTATTCGCCACTCGCTATTCGCCCCTGTCAGATATCCAGGCGCGCGACTTCACCAGCCAACCGGCCGCAACCGCAGATCACTACGGGAGGCAATTATGGACGACACCACCAAGTGCCCGGTAACGGGCGGGAGCCGCAAGCACGCGAACCGAGACTGGTGGCCGAACCAGTTGAACCTCAGCGTTCTCCACCAGAACTCCCCGCTGTCCGATCCGATGGGCGAGGCGTTCGACTATGCCAAGGAATTCAAGAGCCTCGACCTGAATGCCGTGATCAAGGACCTGCGTGCCTTGATGACGGACTCGCAGCCATGGTGGCCGGCCGACTTCGGCCACTACGGGCCGTTGTTCATCCGCATGGCGTGGCACAGCGCGGGCACGTACCGCATCGCCGACGGCCGCGGCGGCGCCGGCGCCGGCCAGCAGCGCTTCGCGCCCCTCAACAGCTGGCCGGACAACACGAACCTCGACAAGGCGCGCCGGCTGCTGTGGCCGATCAAGCAGAAGTACGGCCGGAAAATCTCCTGGGCCGACCTGATGATTCTCGCCGGCAACGTCGCCCTCGATTCGATGGGCTTCAAGACGTTCGGTTTCGGCGGCGGCCGCGCCGATGTCTGGGAGCCCGAAGAGCTCTACTGGGGTCCCGAGGGGACGTGGCTGGGGGACGAGCGCTACAGCGGCGAACGCGAGCTTCAGAATCCGCTCGGCGCGGTGCAGATGGGCCTGATCTACGTGAATCCGGAAGGGCCGAACGGCAAGCCGGATCCGATCGCGGCAGCCAGGGACATCCGCGAAACGTTCTTCCGCATGGCGATGAACGACGAGGAGACCGTCGCGCTGATTGCCGGCGGCCACACCTTCGGCAAGACCCACGGCGCCGGCGATCCGTCATTGCTCGGCCCCGAGCCGGAAGGCGCCCTCATCGAGGATCAAGGCCTCGGCTGGAAGAGCAAGCATCGCACGGGCTTCGGGGCCGACACCATCACCGGCGGCCCGGAAGTCACCTGGACGCAGACGCCGACGAAGTGGAGCAACCACTTCTTCGACAACCTGTTCAACAACGAATGGGAGCTGACGAAGAGCCCGGCCGGTGCGCAGCAGTGGAAGGCGAAAGGCAGCGCCGCCACGATCCCGGACGCCTACGACAAGTCGAAGAAGCACGTGCCGACGATGCTGACCACGGACCTCTCGCTGCGGTTCGACCCGGCCTACGAGAAGATCTCGCGGCGCTTCTACGAGCATCCGGACCAGTTCGCGGACGCGTTTGCCCGCGCGTGGTTCAAGCTCACGCACCGCGACATGGGCCCGATCGCGCGCTACCTCGGCCCGCTCGTGCCGAAGGAGACGCTGATTTGGCAGGACCCGATCCCCGCGGTGAATCATCCGCTGGTCGGGGCGAAGGACATTGCGGCTCTCAAGGCGAAGATCCTCGCGTCTGGGCTGTCCGTGTCCCAGTTGGTCTCGACTGCTTGGGCGTCGGCGTCGACGTTCCGCGGCTCCGACAAGCGTGGCGGAGCGAACGGCGCGCGCATCCGGCTCGCGCCGCAAAAGAATTGGGACGTCAACCAGCCGGCCGAGCTGACGAAGGTCCTGCAGAAGCTCGAAGCGATCCAAAAGACCTTCAACGGCTCGCAGACGGGCAAGAAGAAAGTCTCGCTTGCCGACCTGATCGTTCTCGGCGGCTGTGCTGCCGTCGAGGCGGCGGCGAAGAAAGCAGGACACGACGTGACGGCGCCCTTCACGCCGGGACGCATGGACGCGTCGCAGGAGCAGACCGACGTCGACTCCTTCGCGCCGCTCGAGCCGACCGCTGACGGCTTCCGCAACTATCTCCGCGGCAAGCAGCTCATGTCGCCTGAGGAGGCATTGGTGGACCGGGCGCAATTGCTGACGCTGACGGCGCCCGAGATGACGGTCCTCGTCGGCGGCCTGCGCGTGCTCGGCGCCAATGCCGGACAGTCCAAGCACGGCGTCTTCACCAAGCGGCCCGGGACGCTGACGAACGACTTCTTCGTCAACCTGCTCGACATGGGCACGCAATGGCTGCCGTCCGCGGCCTCTGACGGCGTGTACGAGGGGCGCGACCGGAAGACGAACGGCGCCAAGTGGACCGGCACCCGCGTCGACCTGATCTTCGGTTCGCACGCCCAGCTTCGGGCCCTCGCGGAAGTCTATTCGTGCGCGGACTCGAAAGAGAAGTTTGTGAAAGACTTCGTGGCGGCGTGGACGAAGGTGATGAACCTCGATCGCTTCGACCGCGCCTGATCTCAGCGGAAAGGTTTTCGAGGGCTTCTAGAGCGCAGCCGCGACCAAGCATCGGGTGATCAGGGCCAGATTGCGGCTAGGCAAATCCTACGAAGCCTGCGGAAACCCTGGACGCGGGTGGAAGCCATGGACGAAGAATCAGGGCGGCGTTTCAAGACGACTTGAAACGCCGCCCGGACGCCAGGCCCTCACCATCCGCCGGGCACCATGGCAAATCGCCCGCCGGCCGGCGCCAGTCCCAAACAGGTCGAAATCCCCATTCGGTTTGGCGGCCCCGCTTGCATCCCGGCCCGACACCGGCCAATACCGGGCGCATGCTTGTGATTGAAGATCTCGCGGTGCGCATCGCCGGCCTGAGCCTGCTCGAAGGGGCCTCCGCCCGCGTTCCGGCGGGCGCGCGCGTCGGGCTGATCGGCCGCAACGGCGCCGGCAAGTCGACGCTGTTTCGTGTCATCGCGGGCGACATCGCGCCCGAGCACGGCGCGATCAAGCTCCCGGCACGCGCCCGCATCGGCCGCCTGCCGCAGGAGGCGCCGGACGGGCCGGAAAGCCTCATCGAGATCGTGCTCGCCGCCGATCGCGAGCGCAGCGCGCTTCTCGCCGAAGCCGAACACGCGAGCGATCCTCATCGCATCGCCGAGATCCAGACTCGGCTCGCCGACATCGGCGCCCACGCGGCGCCGGCGCGCGCGGCCGGAATCCTGGCCGGGCTCGGCTTCTCGCATCAGGACCAACAACGCGCGTGCGAGGAATTCTCCGGCGGCTGGCGCATGCGCGTCGCGCTCGCGGCCGTCCTGTTCGCCCAGCCCGACCTGCTGCTGCTCGACGAGCCGACCAACTATCTCGATCTCGAAGGCACGCTCTGGCTCGAGGAGCATATCGCGCGTTATCCGCACACCGTGATCGTGATCAGCCATGACCGCGATCTGCTCGACAATGCGGTCGACTCCATCCTGCATCTCGACGCCCGCCAGCTCACCTTCTACCGCGGCGGCTATACGTCGTTCGAGCGTCAGCGCCGCGAGCGCCAGGCGCTCGACCAGAAGTTCGCCAAGAAGCAGGAGGCCGAGCGCAAGCGCATCGTCGCCTTCGTCGACCGCTTCCGCGCCACGGCCAGCAAGGCGCGCCAGGCGCAGTCGCGCCTCAAGCTCCTGGCCAAGCTCGAACCGGTGGCGGCGCGCGTCGCCGACGAGGTGCGCGAGATCGTGATCCCGCAGCCCGACCGGCTGCTGTCGCCGCCGATCATCGCGTTCGACGACGTCGCGGTCGCCTATGAGCCCGGCAAGCCCGTGCTCCGGCGCGTGACGCTGCGCATCGACAACGACGACCGCATCGCGCTGCTGGGCGAGAACGGCAACGGCAAATCGACGCTCACCAAGCTGATCTCGGGCCGGCTTGCGCCGAGCGAAGGCCGCATCACGCGCGCCGACCGGCTCGAGGTCGCCTATTTCGCCCAGCATCAGCTCGACGAGCTCAACTCCGCGGGGAGCGCCTATGATCACATTCGCCGCCTGATGCCGGACGCGCCCGAGGCCAAGGTCCGCGCGCGCGCCGGCGCGATCGGGTTTCCGGGCGCCGCCGCCGACACGCCGGTCGCCAAGCTGTCGGGCGGCGAGAAGTCGCGCCTGCTGCTCGGGCTCGCATGCTTCGAGGGACCGCATCTGGTCGTGCTCGACGAGCCGACCAACCATCTCGACATCGACAGCCGGGCGGCGCTGATCGAGGCGATCAACGACTTCGCGGGCGCGGTGATCCTGGTTTCGCACGACCGCTATCTGCTGGAGGCATGCGCCGACCGGCTGTGGCTGGTGCAGAACGGCGGCGTCGCGCCCTTCGACGGCGACCTCGACGACTACCGCCGCCTGGTGCTGGCGCAGGCGGACGACGAGGGGCAGGACGGCGGGGCGAAACCCGACGACCGCCGGTCGCGCACCGAAACGCGGCGCGCCGCGGCGGAACGACGCGCCGAGCTCGCCCCGCTCAAGCGCCGCATTACCGCCATCGAGTCCGAAATGGCGAAGCTCGGCAAGCGCGTCGGCGAGATCGACCGGGCGCTCGCCGATCCGAAGCTCTACGAGCGCGACCCCGCGCGCGCCGCCACGCTCGCCAAGGAACGCGCCGACGCGGCCGCCGCACTCGCCCGAGCGGAGGAGCAATGGCTGGAACTCAGCGGCGAATACGAGAGCGCGGCCTCGCCGCTCTGACAGCCAACCACGGATTCGACCCGGCGATGGAAATGCGAATGCGTCGCCTTCAGCCAACCGCTCGCGGAATGCCCGGAAGACCGGGTCCGCATTCGAGCGCGGCGCGGTCCCAGTTCCCGCATCGGCAGCGGCCGCGTAGGTGCTTTGGAGAAACGTCAGCAGCGCCGCATCTGGATCTGGCGCGGCGCGCACGGCATCGTAAGGCAGCAGAAACTCGCCGATCGCCTCGCTGAAGAAAGCGCCATCGGGCTGGACGGCGGATGTCCGGAAGCCGGCGGGTTCCGGATAGGCATAGGAATAGAACGCCGCATAGTCGATGCCACCGCCGCCCGGCCAGAATCCCGCGCTGCTCACCTCGTGGGAATAGGCTTCACGCATCACCGCATCGGAAAGTCCCGGGGCGCCGCCCGGGTGCGGCGGAGCCCGCCGGCCGGAAAAGCGCGTTACCGCGATGTCGAAGCTCCCCCAGAAGAAATGAACCGGGCTGCTCTTGCCGATGAAGCCGGTGCGGAACTGCTTCAGGATTCGATCCGCGTTGAGCAGCACGCGCCAGAACCGCTGGGCATACTCGGCGTCATAGGCGGCGTGCATCCGGTCTTGGGTGAACCGGACAGCTCCCGCGATTTCGCACGGCAATTCCTTGATCCGGACCCGGATGCCGAGCTCGCCGAGCGCCGAGATCACCATCGCGTAAAACTCCGCGACCGGCCGCGGTTCCAGCGCGATCCGCCGGCGGCCACCGTCGCTCACCACGATGTCGAGCACGTGATGGTTGAAATCGAAATCGATCTCGAACGAGCGGCCCTCATAGGGAATCGGCGAGGTGGTCAGACCGCGCGCGGTGACATACAGCGGCACGTGCCAAGAGTGATTGAGCCAGGGCGTGAAGGCGAGCCGGATCTTGCCGACGATCTGCGTCCACAGATGAAGCGTCGCGCAGGTCTCCGCCCAGGCCTTGTAGGGAAGATCCGGCCAGGATTCGGTGCGAGAGCTGGGGGTCATGCGTTCTCCCGGCCAATCAACGCGTCGCTGTCGTCGCCGCCGTGCGCTTGCGCACGTCGAACCGCCGCCCGCTACTCCACCGTCTCCCCAGCCTTCGTGGCAGCGCGAAACATCGCCGCGGCGTCGTCGTGCAACGCCCGACGCGAGGCCTCGCGGTTGTAGAACATGTGACCGCCGCCATAGACCGCGAGCTTGACGCGCTCGGCCGAGCCATAGACCGGGAGCTGGTCGAGCAGCAGCTGGTTTCCGAAATAGGGCGTGACGAGATCGTTCGCGCCGTGTGCGACCAGGACGCGCACCAGCGGATCGTTCGCCAGGTCATTGCGCAGATCGTCGACCGCTTCGGGAGCGGCGCGCCCACGCCCCCAGTTCCAGCGCGAGCCCACTTCGCGGTTGAGCAGGTGATACGGCTGGTCGACCCGCCAATTGAGCACATGCTGATAGAGATCGGTCATCGCAGTGGTGATCGGCGCGCGCGTGTCGTCGAGCACCGGGTCGGAAAAATGCGAGTTCGGCGAGGTCGGATAGGGATCGTACGCCGTGATGTTCGGGTCATAGGCGCTGCCGACGAGCCCTTGCTGACGATGAAGCTCGCGTTGGAACGTGCCGGTGTCGATCCGGCCGGCGAGCCGCTTCACCAGCGCGGGATCGAGTCCCGTCAGGGCCGCGACTCGCACGCTGACGCGCGCGACCGCGGCGGCATCACGCTCGCCCTTGAGGAGGTCGAGCAGATAGTCGCCCGCCGCGTAGCGCTCGACCTCGCGCAAGGCCTCGCGGTCGAATTTGCCCCCGCGATCGAGCGCCGCCGCCGCCATCGACGGCAGATGCGCGACCCACGACATCGGCGCATGCCGCCGCTCGCCGAAGCTCCCGAAGTCGATGACCGGCGAGATCATCACCAGGCCGCGAATGCCGACGCCCTGTCCCTGCAGCGTGTGCGCGACTTTCGGCGCGCGAAAGCCGCCGTAGCTCTCGCCGGCGATGAACTTGACCGACGCCTGCCGTCCGGCCTGCTCGATCCACTTGCGGATGAAGACCGCGAGCGCCTCGGCGTCGCCGTCGATCGACCAGAACTGTCCGCGGGCGTCGTCGCCGCTCGCCGCGATCCGGCTGTAGCCGGTGCCCGGCGGATCGATGAAGACGAGATCGGTGAAGTCGAGCCAGGTCTCCTGGTTCGGCTGCAGCACCGGCGGGATCGACACCGCGAGGCGATCGAGCGGGAGCCGCCACGGGCCGATCGCGCCGAGATCGAGATAGGCCGAGGCCGCGCCCGGTCCGCCGTTGAACACGAACGTGACCGGCCGCTTCGCGTCGCCTGCCATCACATAGGCCACATAGGCGACCTCGGCCTGCAACGCGCCCTCGCCGTCGTTGAGCGGAATCGAGCCCGCAGTGGCCTTGAAGCGCAGGGTGCGTCCAGGAAGCTCGACCGCCTGATCGGTGGTCTGGTCGGCCGGGAGCTGGCGCTGCGCCGGCGCGCGGCGTGACGGCTGGCCGTCGCCCGCTTGTGCTGCCGGCTGTTCGACGCGCTGGGCGCGTTGCGCCCATGCGGGCGCGCCGGCGGTGCCGATGTTCGCACCGATGAGCGCCAGCGCGAGCGCGGCGCCACGCGCGCAGCGGAACGGAAAACGCGCGGTGTCAAAACGCAGGTTGGTCATCAAACCAGGGTCCCGTGGCCCAAAAGTGCGTGGTGTGGTGCGAACCTTCATGACCAATATGGCGCCGCCACGGCTCATCCGCCATCTTGGGGCTACCTCACAACCCGGATCGTCGCCATGCCGGGCACGGCGCCGCTCAGGTGGCGGGCTGCTTGTTGGTTTGCTGCCTGGCGGTCGCCGGCTTCTTTTTCGCGGGCTTCTCCGGCTTCGGCGGCGGAGGCGGCTCGGGCCCGCGCTCGAGCGAGGTCAGGCGGCCGGATACGAACTCGTAGGTCCCGGCGCGCTCGCTGTTCGCATAGGTCATGGTTACCTTGCGATCGCCGCGCTCATTCTTGCCGATATCGACCATCTGCGGCTGGCCGGCCGCGCGCACGACCTCGCATTCGCTCATGTCGAGACCGACCGCGCCCGGCACGGCCGGCCGCGGCGGTGTTGCGCCTGCCGCCGCGTCGGAGCCGGCCGCAACCTCGGCGCCGGTCGCCATGCCGGGGCACAGCCCCTGCCCGTCCACGAGATCCTGCGGCCCGACCGGCCTGGAGGCCCGCGCCGACGCCGGCGGCACGTAGGTGTCCGAATTGGACGGCAGAAGCGTGCGTGCGCTGGGCAGCTTGAATTGGGAAAAATCGGGCAACGAGGACGAGCAGGCCGCGAGCGCGGCCGTCGCCGCGAGCAATCCCCCGCGCAAGACTCGGTTGAACGTTTGACGCATCAGTGGATCCATCCCGATACCCTATCAAGACCTCTCATGCGGCTCAAATTGGGCGGATTTTGCCTCCCCGCGGAAGCTGCCAGCAATGCCGGTACAAACGGCCGCCGGGCCTGGGAAATCATGGTTAACGCAACGGTAACGCGGGCGTCGACGCCCCGTCGCCACGCCACCGGAAAAACGCTTCATGCCTTTTTGATCCAACGTCCGTTTTCGTCCGCCTGCCAGTAGGTTGCCTCGAAACCCTCAGCCTTCGCCGCAGCCCAGCGCGTGCGCGCATCCGCCACCGCGTCGTCGTCGGTGCCGTCGAACATCAGCACGATGCGCTGATAGGTTTTGGCATCGGCCGGCAGCGCGGCGCCGTCGATCAGAAAGCGCACGACGGCGCCGTTCGGATTGTCGTCCTTGACGGTGATCAGGATCGGCTGGTCGGCCGCGGTCGCCTCCTTGTGGGTTCCGTGCGGCAGGAAGCTGTCCTCACGAAACGTCCACAGTTGCGCGTCGAGCGCCTCGACCCGCTCTTCCGAAGACGACTGGACGACGACGCGCCACCCGCGATCGAGCGAGCGCTCGAGCAAGGTCGGAAGCACCCGTTCGAGCGGCTGGCCTTGCAGATGGTAGAACAGCACCTCGGTCATAGGACGTCCCGCTACCGGTGGCCGCGCGGAAGATCACCGCTCGTAATAATCCTCCACCAGCCGATCCAACAGCTGCACGCCCCAGCCGGCGCTCCAGCTCTTGTTGATGTCGGTCTGCGGCGAGCCGAGCGCGGTGCCGGCGATATCGAGATGGGCCCACGGCGTCTTGCCCACGAAGCGCTGCAACAGTTGCGCCGCCGTGATGGCGCCGCCCCACCGCCCGCCGGTGTTCTTCATGTCGGCGAACTTGGAATCGATCATCTTGTCGTATTCGGCCCCGAGCGGCATGCGCCAGACCCGCTCGCCGGTTGCTTCGCCCGCCTTGGCGAGCCGCTCCGCCAGCTTGTCGTCATTGGCGAACATGCCGGCATATTCCTGCCCGAGCGCCACCATGATGGCGCCCGTCAGGGTCGCGAGATCGATCATGAATTTCGGCTTGTACTTGGTGTTGACGTAGTGCAGCACGTCGGCCAGCACGAGGCGGCCCTCGGCGTCGGTGTTGATGATCTCGATGGTCTGGCCGGACATGGTCTTGACGATGTCGCCCGGCCGCTGCGCCTTGCCGTCGGGCATGTTCTCCACCAGCCCGATCGCGCCGATCGCATTGACCTTGGCCTTGCGGGCCGCGAGCGCCTGCATGAGCCCGACCACGCAGGCCGCGCCCGCCATGTCGCCTTTCATGTCCTCCATGCCGGCCGCCGGCTTGATCGAGATGCCGCCGGTGTCGAAGCACACGCCCTTGCCGATGAACGCGACCGGCGCGGCGTCGCGCTTGCCGCCGTTCCAGCGCATCACGACGACCCGGCTGTCATGCGCCGATCCCTGGCCGACGCCGAGCAGCGCGTTCATGCCGAGGCGCCTCATCGCCGCATCGTCGAGCACGTCGACGCCGACGCCGAGCCGTTTGAGCGCGCCTGCCCGGCGAGCGAACTCCACCGGAAACAGCACATTGGCCGGCTCGTTGATGAGGTCGCGGGCGAGCACGACGGCGTCCGCGAGCCCTCCCCTGGCGCTCCAGGCCGCGCGCGCACGCGCCACGTCGGCGACGCCGATCACGACTTTGACGGTGCGCGGCTTCTCGTCATCGTCCTTGTGCTTGGTCTTGTAGCGATCGAACGCGTAGCCGCGCAGCCGCACGCCGAGCGCGAGCGCGCCCGCCTGCTCAGCCGACATCGCCCTGCCGGGAAGCTCGGCCACCAAGGTCGCGGTCGCGGCCCGCGACGGCACCTTGCCCATCGCGACGCCGCCGAGCTTGACGAAGTCCCTGCGCTTCATGTCGTCCGGCTTGCCGCACCCCACGACGACCAGCCGCGCCAGCTTGAGATCGGCCGGCGCCACCAGGTCGAGCGAGGTCCCGCGCTTGCCTTTGAACCGGTCGGCGGCGCCTGCGCGTGCGACCAGGGCGGCGGCCGGCCCGAGCAGGCGGCGCGTGGCAGGGCCCAGCCTCAGCGCGTCGTCGCAGAACACGACGAGAACGCCTTCCGAGGGCGTCGCGAACGGGGCAAATCCAACAGTCGGGCCGTCGGCCATGACAGGTCCTCTCGATCGGGGTGGTGCGGATCTGGAATTCGGGGTTTCTCGGGGCCCTTTTATGGCCCGGATGGGACGCGCCGCATAGCCCTACCGGCGGGTCCGGAAAAGTGACCGGAGTTTAACCATTATCTGTGGAATTTCAACGACTTTGCCTTGTGGCGGCCATTTTGTCGAGGAAACTCCTCAAACGGGGTAGCGGCTCCGCAGGGGTGCGGGTCGCGGGTCAAGTCACGTAGGGCTGATGGCCGGCCAGCCGTCAGCGGGGGACGCGTAACGCGATGGGGTCTATCGGCTGGTATATTTTCCGCACCACCCTGGGCGCGTTTGTGCTGATTCTGATCAGCCTCACGGCGGTGATCTGGCTTGCCACCGCGTTGCGCGACATCGACCTGATGACCAGCCAAGGCCAGACCGTCCTGGTCTTCATCAGCATCACATCCCTGGTGATTCCCCAGCTCATTCTCATCATCGCGCCGATCGCGCTCGTGATCGCGGCCGCGCACGTGCTCAACAAGCTCGCCACCGATTCCGAGCTCATCGTGATGAATGCCGCCGGCATGTCGCCGTGGAAGCTGTTCAGCTCGTTCATGGCGGTCGCCGGCGTCGTTTTCGTCCTGGTGCTGACGTTCAGCGCCTATCGTGTCGCCCAAATGCCTGCGCGAGCTGCGCCGTCTCGCGGCCGAGGTACGGGCGGATTTCGTCGCCAATATCGTGCAGCCTGGCCGCTTCATCTCGCTCGAGCGCGGGCTCACCTTCCATATCCGAGAGCGGCAACCCGACGGTCAGCTGCTCGGCATTTTCGTCGACGACCGGCGCGACCCCAAGGAGCAGTCCACGATCCTGGCCGAGCAGGGCCAGATCGTTCAGAACAACCAGGGCACCTTCCTGTTCCTGCAGACCGGCAGCGTGCAGCGCCATCCGAGCGACGACCGCGATCCGACCATCGTGCTGTTCGACCGTTACGCCTTCGATCTGTCGCGGATGGCCGGTAGTCAGCAGGCGACCATTACTTATTCCGTGCGTGAACGCTACAGTTGGGAGCTGCTGTGGCCCGACCTCAGCGATTCCGAGCTGTTCAAGGAACCCGGCCAGCTCCGCGCCGAGATGCACGACCGCCTCGTGGCGCCGCTCTATCCGCTCGTTTTCATGATCGTCACCTACGCCTATCTGGGCGCGCCGCGGACGACGCGGCAAAGCCGGACCTGGTCGGTCGTCTCCGCCGTCGGAGGCGTCTTGGCGCTGCGCATGATCGGTTTTGCCAGCATGGTTTTCGGCATCAAGCATCCGATCGCGTTGATGTTCCAATACGTGGCGGCGGCGCTCGCGACCGGGCTCGGCCTCACCGCCATCTCGCAGGGCGCCATCATCGAGCCGCCCGCCTTCATGGTGCGGGCGGCCGCCGCCGTCACCGAGCGCCTGGCGCGCCGGTTTGCGACCACGTGAGGCCGACACCATGATGGGCGGCACGCTTTCACGTTATTTCGGCATGCGCTTCCTCATCCAGGCGATCCTGGTGTTCCTCGGAATTCTCGCGCTGGTGGCGCTGGTCGACTACATCGAGATGATGCGCAAGACCTCGGGCATGCCCTTCATTCCGGCATCGGTGGTGGCACAGACCTCGCTCTTCCGTGTGCCGCAGATCGCCGAGCGCGTCATGCCGTTCTCGGTGCTGATCGCAGCCATGTCCTGCTATCTCAATCTGTCGCGCCGGCTCGAGCTCGTGGTGGCGCGCGCGGCCGGCATGTCGGCCTGGCAGTTCGTCGCCCCGGCGCTGATCGTGGCGCTCGTGCTCGGCGTCTTTGCGACCCTTGTCTACAACCCGATCGCGGCCGCACTGCAGGAGCGATCGAAACGTCTCGAGGTGGAATTCCTCGGGGGAAATCGCGCAATCCGGAATTCAGAGCACCGGCAGCGGCTTCTGGGTGCGCCAGCGCAATGACGACGGCCAGTCCATCGTCAATGCGTTGACCAGCACCGAGCAGGGCGTTCGCCTCGGCGGCGTGACGGTATTCACGTTCGACCCAGAGGGTCATTTCCTGCAGCGAATCGAGGCCAATACCGCCGTGTTGGGGGCCGGGCTTCTGGCGGCTGAACGAGGCCCGGATCTACTCGAATAACGCCCCGCCGAGTGACCGCGCCGAATATCTTCTCAAGACCAGCCTGAATGCCGAACAGGTTCGCGAAAGCTTTGCCACGCCCGAGACGGTGCCGTTCTGGGATCTTCCCCTGTATATCGAGATCGCGGATCACTCCGGACTAGGCGCCGCCGGTTACCGATTACAATACCAGAAGCTGCTGGCTCGCCCGTTTATACTTGCCTCCATGGTCCTGCTGGCGGCCGCCGTTTCTTTGCGATTCTTTCGTTTCGGCGGCGTACAAAAGATGATTTTGAGTGGCATCGGAGCCGGCTTTCTGCTTTATGTTCTGTCCAAGGTGACCGAGGACCTGAGCAAGGCCGAGCTGATGCATCCGGCAGCGGCGGCTTGGCTCCCGGTCTTTGTCGGGGGACTGACGGGTCTCGTGGCGTTGCTGTACCAGGAGGACGGGTGATGGCCGGTTCGACCAGCCCTCGTCCGCCAATGTTTCTCCGCGCGTGGCTCGCCATGCTCGCGGCCGCGATGGCGGCTGCCTGCGCGTGCCTTGCGGTGTCGCAGCCGGCCGCTGCGCAAACGGATTTCCTCACCTTCAAGCAGCAGATCCGCCCCACGAGCAAGCCCGGGCCCTCGCTCCTCAAGAAGAGCGACAAGGGCGACGCGCAGATGCTCGTGAAGGCGGACGAGATCAACTACGACTACCGCCAACAACCAGGTCGCCGCGGTCGGCAACGTCCAGATCTATTACAACGGCGCGACGATCGAGGCCGACCGGGTCGTCTACGACCAGAAGACCAAGCGGCTGCGAGCCGAAGGCAATGCCCGCCTGACCGAGGCCGACGGCAAGATCACCTACGGCGAGATCATCGACTTCACCGACGACTACCGCGACGGCTTCATCGACTCGCTGCGCCTGGAGACCGTCGACGACACCCGCCTGGCGGCCGCGCGCGCCAATCGCAGCGAGGGGCAACTTCACGGTGTTCGAGAGCGGCGTCTACACCGCCTGCGAAGCCTGCAAGGACGACCCAAAGAAGCCGCCGCTGTGGCAGGTCAAGGCCGCGCGCATCATCCACAATCAGGTCGAGCGGATGATCTATTTCGAGGATGCACGGCTCGAGTTCTTCGGCGTTCCGCTCGGCTATTTCCCCTATCTGGCCGACGCCGGACCCGACGGTGAAGCGCAAGACCGGCGTCCTGATGCCGATCTTCTCCACCTCGACGGTGTACGGATTCGCGTTGGAAACGCCGTATTACTTCGCGCTGGCGCCCAACTACGACCTGACGATCTCGCCGCGCTTCACCACCAGCCAGGGGCCGTTGCTGCAAGGTGAATTCCGCCACCGTCTGGAAGACGGCTACTACTCCATCCGCGGCGCCGGCATCTGGCAGCTCGACAAGAATTATTTCGGCGGTGCCAACCCGACACCGGGTTTTCGTGATTTTCGCGGCAGCATCGAATCCACCGGCAAGTTCAATCTTTCGTCCAACTGGTCGTGGGGTTGGGACGCGATCGCAGTGACGGACGCGACCTTCCTCTCGGACTACAAGATCCAGTCGCTTCAGGCGCGCAATCCGGACCCGTTCGGGGCCGCGCTGACCGAGGGCGTGTCGCAGCTGTGGCTCGCCGGACGCGGCGAGCGCAGCTATTTCGAAGCGCGCACCATGTACTTCTACGGTTTCTCGACCGCCGACGTTCAGGGCCAGCTTCCGGTCATCCTGCCGGTCATCGACTACACCAAGACTTTCGACCAGCGGGTGTTCGGCGGCGAGGTCACCGTCAAGGCGAATTTTACGAGCTTGTCGCGCGACCTGGCGAGCTACGACGCCATCAGCAATGCGGCGGTGACCAATGGCCTGTGCACGACCGCTTCCGCCGACCCGGCCGTCAAGGTGCCGGCGAATTGTCTTTTGCGCGGGGTTCCCGGCACCTATACGCGCTTCACCTCGGAAGCCAGCTGGCGGCGGCAATTCATCGACGCCTTCGGCCAGGTATTCACGCCGTTCGCGTCGGTGCGCGTCGACGCGGCGCAGGCCTCGGTCATGAACCAGGTCGGCGTCTCGAACTACATCCAGACCGGCACGACCGACGAGTTGCGCGTCATGCCGACCATCGGAGTCGAATACCGCTATCCCTTCATCGGCGTGCAGGCGTGGGGAACGCAGACGATCGAGCCGATCGCACAGCTCATCGTGCGCCCCAACGAGCCGAACATCGGCCGGTTGCCGAACGAGGATGCGCAGAGCCTCGTGTTCGACGACAGCAATCTGTTCAAGGTCGACAAGTTCTCCGGCTATGACCGGGTCGAGGGCGGCGGACGCGCCAATGTGGGCCTTCAATACACCGCGCAATTCAATCGCGGCGGCTATGTCAGCGCCTTGTTCGGCCAGTCCTATCAGTTGTTCGGCACCAACTCCTTCGCGGTCGGCGACGCGACCAACACCGGCCTGGACAGCGGCCTCGACACCACGCGGTCCGACTATGTGGCGCGCGTGACCTACCAGCCCAATCGGATCTACTCGTTCACGTCGCGATTCCGGTTCGACTCAAACGACTTCACGCTGAAGCGGCTCGAGGTCGAGGGTACCGCAACATTCGACCGCTGGCGGTTGACGATGATGTATGGCGACTACGCCGCCCAGCCCGAGCTCGGCTTCCTGACCCGCCGCGAGGGTGTGCTCGCCATCACGGCCTACAAGATCAATCCCAACTGGGTCGTCTCGACGGGGCTGCGCTACGACATCGAAGCCGGCAAGTTCGACCAGACGCGCATCGGGCTCGGGTATATCGACGACTGCTACATGTTGAGCGTGAATTACATCGGCGACTTCACCGCCAATGGCAATGTCCAGGCGAACAACACGGTCATGCTGCAGATGAGCCTGCGTACCCTCGGCGGGACCGGCGGGGGCGCGCTGCAATAGGTCGCAGGCCCGGGCACCGGAAAGATGAAGTTTCGAGCAATAATCTTGCCAAGGTTGCGGCTTAGGACGACGGCCTCGGGCGGGATCGACCCAACCGGGCGCCGGCACGGCCGGAGCGCGCGGCGGTTGGATGAAGCCGGAAGACATTCCAGGGGCTGTATTTGGTCGCGTTTGCGACGGCGAACCGGGGTCCAGGGCGCCGGGAAATGCTCTAGAAGAGGCCGTGCAAGCGAAACCCAAAAAGGGATCGGGGCTGGTCGAGCCCGTGATGCGATGGACACTCCGATGCGAGACAAGTTGGTATCGTCGGCGGCCGTGCGCCGCCTTGCGGTTGCGGTAACCTTCGCGACCGCCGCGCTTTCGCAGCCGGCGTTCGCACAGCAGGTCGCCGTGATCGTCAACGGCTCCCCCATCACGACCTACGACATCGAGCAGCGCACCAAGTTCACCATGATGGCGAACCACAAGACACCGTCGCGCCAGGAAGTCATCGAGGAACTGATCGACGAGAAGCTCAAGGTCCAGGTCGGCCAGCGTTACAAGCTCGAGGTCACCGACGCCGAGGTCGAGACCGCCTACGCGGCCATGGGCCAACGCATGCATATGACCTCCCAGCAGCTCACCCAGGCACTGGCGCAAGGCGGTGTCGACGCCCTCACCCTGAAGTCCCGCATTCGCGCCGACATTTCGTGGCAGCAGATCGTGCGCGGCAAGTTCCAGTCTGCCCTGCAGATCCGCGAAAAGGACGTCGCCGAGAAGCTGGAGAGCAGCAACAAGGACGACAAGAGCCAGGTCGGATACGAATATCAGCTGCGTCCGATCCTGTTCGTCGTGCCGAGCGGCTCGCCCGAGGGGACGGTCGACACCCGCAAACGCGACGCCGAGGCGTTGCGCACCCGCTTCCAGAATTGTGATACCGGCCTGCCTTTCGCACGCGCCTTGCGCGACGTCGCCGTGCGCGATCAGATCATCAAGACTTCCGCCGACCTCGCCCCGGCGCTGCGCAAGATCCTGGACGATACCGAGGTCGGCAAGCTGACCAGTCCCGAGGTCACCGCGCAGGGGGTTGAGATGTTCGCGCTCTGCTCCAAGAAGGAAAACCGGCTCGACGCCGCCGCCAAGAAGGAGGTGCGCGACGAGATGTTCGCCGAGCAGTTCCAGGCCAAGTCCAAGCGCTTTCTCAAGATCCTGCGCGCCGGCGCCATGATCGAGGTCAAATAGCGAGCCGTGCCGCGAGTTTTGGCGCTTACCCTCGGCGAGCCCGCCGGAATCGGACCGGACATCGCGATCGCCGCGTGGCGACGCCGCGCCGAGCTTTCGCTGCCGCCGTTCTATCTGGTCGCCGATACGGCATTCCTCGCCCGCCGGGCGGAGCGGCTCGGCGTATCGCTTCCGATGCGATCAGTCGCGCCGAGCGAGGCCGCCGCCGTCTTCGCGACCGCGCTCCCGGTGGTGGAGCTCGACATTGCGATCGCCGCCGAGCCCGGCCGCCCCGACCGCTCGAGCGCTCCGGCCGCGATCGCGGCGATCCGCCGCGCGGTCGCCGACGTGCTGGCGGGCGAGGCGGGCGCCGTCGTGACCAATCCGGTCGCCAAGAACGTGCTTTACCAGTCCGGCTTCGCCGAGCCCGGCCACACCGAATTCCTCGCCCGGCTCGCCGCCGAAGCGACCGGTATGGCGGCACATCCCGTCATGATGCTGTGGTCGCCCGAGCTCGCGGTCGTCCCGGTCACCATTCATCTGCCGCTCGCCGAGGTACCGGGCCGGCTCGACCGCGAGCTGATCGTTACCACCGGCCGCATCGTCGATCGCGATCTGCGCGAGCGGTTCGGCATCGCGCGGCCGCGCCTCGTGATCGCGGGCCTCAATCCCCACGCGGGCGAGGACGGCGCGCTCGGCCAAGAGGATCTCGACATCGTCAAGCCTGCCGTGGACCGGCTGATCGCGGAGGGCGTCGATGCGCGCGGGCCGCTGCCGGCCGACACCATGTTCCATGCGGCGGCGCGCGCGTCCTATGACGTTGCGCTCGCGATGTATCACGACCAAGCCCTGATTCCGATCAAGACGCTGGCGTTCGACCATGCGGTCAACGTCACGCTCGGTCTGCCGTTCGTACGCACCTCCCCGGATCACGGCACCGCCTTCGACATCGCGGGTACCGGCCGCGCCGACCCGTCCTCGTTGATCGCCGCGATCCGGCTCGCGGCCAGGCTCGCGGCGCGCGCCCCGGCATTCGCCGCGGCGTCCGCTACGGCCTCATGAGCCCGGTCGACGACCTGCCACCGCTGCGGGAGGTGATCCGCCGCCACGAGCTCAAGCCCCGCAAATCCCTCGGTCAGAATTTTCTGCTCGACCTCAATCTGACGGCGCGGATCGCCCGCGCCGGCGGGGCGCTCGCGGGCGTGAGCGTGGTCGAGATCGGTCCGGGCCCCGGCGGCCTCACCCGCGCGCTGCTCGCCGAAGGCGCCCGCCGCGTGATCGCGGTCGAGCGCGACCCGCGTGCGGTCGCGGCGCTCGGCGAGATCGCGGCGCGCTATCCGGACCGGCTCACCGTGATCGCAGGCGACGCGCTCGACTTCGATGCACCGCCCCATCTCGAGTCCGGCCCGACGCGGATCATCGCCAACCTGCCCTACAACATCGCGACCGCGCTGCTGGTGCGCTGGCTGAGCGCCGAGCCATGGCCGCCCTGGTACGATTCGCTCGTGCTCATGTTCCAGCGCGAGGTGGCGGAGCGCATCGTCGCGCCGCCCGGCTCCAAGACCTATGGCCGGCTCTCCGTGCTGGCCGGCTGGCGCACCGAGGCGAGGATTCTGTTCGACGTGTCGGCGTCCGCCTTCGTGCCGCCCCCCAAGGTGACCTCGTCGGTGGTCCGCCTGGTGCCGCGGGCCGCGCCCGAGCCGTGCGACCGCCGCAGCCTCGAACGCGTGACCGAAGCCGCCTTCGGCCAGCGCCGGAAGATGCTGCGGCAGAGCCTGAAATCGCTCGGGCTCGATCCGCGCCCGCTGCTGGCCGCCGCCGGCATTGCGGAGACCGCCCGCGCCGAGGATATTCCGGTTGCGGGCTTTGCCGCCCTTGCGCGCGCCTTTACGGATTGACCCATGACGCAACTCGTCCGCCAATCGCTCACCGCCTACGGGGCGCCGCTGTGCGAGACCATTGTGGACTGCCCGCAGCCGCGCGGCAGCGAGGTGCTGGTGCGGGTCGAGCGCTGCGGCGTGTGCCATTCCGACCTGCATGTCCAGGACGGCTATTTTCGGCTCGGCGGTGACAAGAAACTCGACATCACGCAGGGCCGGACGCTGCCGTTCACGCTCGGCCACGAGATCGCGGGTACCGTCGAGCGCGCCGGGCCCGACGCACAAGGAGCCGAGCCGGGCCACAAGGTCGCGGTCTATCCCTGGATCGGCTGCGGCCAATGCGTCGCCTGCCGGCACGGCGAGGAGAACAATTGCGCGGCCCCGCGCCACCTCGGCGTCTATGCGGACGGCGGCTACGCCAGCCACGTGCTGGTGCCGCATGCGCGCTACCTCATCGACTATGCGCCGCTGTCGCCCGCGTTCGCGGGTGCCGCCATGTGCTCGGGCCTCACCGCTTATGCGGCGCTCAAGCGCCTTGCCGACCGCGCCGGTCGCGGTCCGGTGCTGCTGATCGGGCTCGGCGGCGTCGGCTCGATGGGGCTGGGGCTCGCGCGCGCGATGTTTGCGGTCGCGCCGCTCGTCGCCGACATCGACGCCGGCAAGCGCGCGGCCGCGCTTGCGGCGGGCGCCGCCGCCGCCTTCGACCCGGCCGACCCGGGCGCCCGCAAGGCGGTGCTGGCGGCGACCGGCGGCGTCTACGCGGCCTGCGATTTCGTCGGTTCCGACAGTTCGCTCGCTTTCGCGACCGGCGTGCTGGCGCGCGGCGGCAAGGTGGTGGTCACAGGCCTGCTCGGCGGCAACTTTTCGACTGCCGTCGCGATGTTTCCGATCAAGGCCATGACGATCGAAGGCACGCTGACCGGGACGCTCGCCGAGGCGCGCGAATTGATCGCGCTCGCGCGCAGTGGCAAATTCTCGGCCATCCCGCTCCACGAGCGGCCGATGGCGCAGGCGCAGGTCGCGCTCGATGACCTGCGCGCCGGCAAGGTGGTGGGGCGGTTGGTACTGGCCCCGTAGGTTTATTCATCTGTTGCGTTTTTCACGGAAAGCCGGGCCGACCCCGCAATAGGTGCAGGACAGGCTTTTTTTTGCGAAAAATGCGCTCGGAATGCCCGTATAATTCTCACCCATAAGAAAATCATCGCACGGGAGGATATCGATGCGCCCATGGATCTGCGGCGTGGCCGCATTGGTGGCCATCACGGCCTCTGTCACCTGCCAGGCCCAGATTGGCGCGGGCGGCGAGCCCTACCCCAGCCGTCCGGTGCGCATCATCGTGCCGTTCGGGGCGGGCGGTCCCGGCGATCTGTTCGCGCGCCTGATCGCGCAGCAGCTGACCGAGAACCTCGGCAAGGCGTTCTACATCGAGAACCATCCCGGCGCCGGCGGCAATATCGGGACCGCGCTCGCGGCGCGCGCGCCCGCCGACGGCTATACGCTGGTCGTGGTGAGCTCGACCTTCATGATCAACGCGACCCTTTATGCCAAGATTCCCTATGACCCAATCAAGGATTTCGAGCCCATCACCATTGCGGCGACGACTCCCAATGTGATCATGGTCAACCCATCGGTGCCGGCGCACACCGTCACGGAGCTCGTCGCGCTGATCCGCGCCGGCAGATACAACAATTACGCCATGGGCGGGACCGGAACGCCTTCGCATCTGTCGGCGGAGCTCTTTCGGCTCGCACTCAAGCTCGACCTGGTCGCGATCCCATTCAACGGCGGCGGGCCGGCGGTCGCCTCCGTAATCGGCGGCCATACGCCGGTCTCGTTTTCCGCGCTCGCGCCCGCCGCGGCGCAGATCAAGGACGGCCTGCTGCGCGCGCTCGCGGTCACCAGCAAGACACGATCGAGCGTGCTTCCCGACGTGCCGACCCTGGGCGAGGCCGGCTTTCCGGGTCAGGAGAACGACACCCCGCAGGGTATTCTCGCTCCGGCCGGAACGCCGCGGCCGATCATCGATCTGCTCTACCGAACGATCGCCCGCATCATGGCGTCGCCCGAGGTGAGGGAAAAAATGCTCGCCATCGGGTTCGAGCCGGTGGTCACCACCCCGGATGAGTTCGCGGCCCGGATCCGGACCGAGATCCCGCGCTGGGGCAAGATCATCCGCGAAGCCAATATCAAGCCGGAATGACGCGCTCGGCCTCGCACGGACCGCTCTCCACGCGCACTTGATTTCCGTCGCGGCGCAATTTGGCGCCGAACGGCACGCTGCGCGCCGCAAGATCCGCGAACTCCTCGGCCTCTTTGTCCGGATCCGACCAGAATGTCTCGTTGCGCGCGTTGTGCCGCACGAATCCGAAGCTCACATCCTCGATGCCGTTGCGGCCCGCCGCGGCCCGCACAAGCATGCCGACCCAGTCGCCGTGTTTTCGGCCTCCATGGCCGGTGTCGAACGACAGATTGCCGAGTCCGTAGAAGATGGCTTTGCCCTTGTGGGTGCCGACCGGCAAGGAATAATGCGGCCCGTGACCCATCACGATGTCGGCGCCGGCATCTATCGCCGCATGCGCGATCTCGGTCATATACTGCAGCACGTCCTTGCCCAGGCCCCAGTGGCAGGACGCGACGACGACATCGACGCGGCCCCGCAGCGCCGCGATGTCGTCCGAGAAGGCGCGCAGATAGGCCGCATCGGCCCAGGTGATGATGTCGGGCGGCACACCCGGCCGGTTGGGCGGCGGCACGCCCACCCGTGTCTTGAACACCGGCACATGATAAGCGGTATGGCCGCGGATCACCGCGATGCCGGCCGCATCCTCGCGCGCCTCGTGGTTGGTCGGCCAATAGACCGAGCTGCGCTGCAGGAAACCAAAACGCACGCCGCCGCGCTCGATCACCACCGGGGCGCGCGCCGCCGCCAGATTGGCGCCCGCGCCCGCATGCGCGATGCCGAGCTCGTCGAGCCGCGCGATCGAGGCCATGATGTGGTTGTCGCCATAGTGCACGTTGTTGGCGATGCCGACCGCCTGGATGCCGCCGCGGCGTAGCGCCTCGCCACCGATGACGGGGTCGGCAAAGAACCCTTCGTGGCTGACCGAATGCCCGCGCGCCGGCACCGCGAGGCAGCATTCGAGATTGCTGAACACCACGCCCGCCTTGCGCAGCTCGTCGCCCACCAGCCCAAACGGTATGGCGGGATCGGCGACGTTCATGAGGTTCACGTCGCCGGTCAGGATCATCGTCGCGGCCATTTTCGCCAATCCCCGTGCTTTGTTGTGCTGCCGGGGTTCACACTACCGTAATTGTGGTTCAATACGAGGGCCCGAGTGCCCTGCCCTGTCATGTGCGGCCACTCCGGACAACACGCGGCCTTACGGCCGATACGGCCCCAGCTCCTTGAGCACGGCCTCGACGAATGTGCTGTCGATCACCTGATCGAGATCGATCGGGGCTTTGATCAGCCCCTGCTCGCCGTAGAACGCGAGATCATAGGCAAGGCTCGCTTTGTTGACGCGTCCGTCCGGGTTCATGCCGGTCGGCGTGATCGCTTTGTAGATCTCGCGCGACTTGACCGGCGTCGCTTCCGACAGGATCGCCATCACCTCGTCGGCGTTGGGCCCTTCGAAGCGGCCGTCCTTCAATGCTCCATTGTAGAACCGCACGGCCCGGATATAGGCGCGCATGAAGCGCATCGCGGCGTCCGGACGCTTGCGCGCAAAATCCTCCGAATAGAGCAGTACCGCGATCTGGTGATTGGGCAGGATTTCGTCGTCCGACTTGATGACGACCGCGTCGCCGTTCCTGACCGCGATGGCGGGGCCCGGCTCGACCGACGCCGAGGCGTCGACCGATTTGTTCTTGAGCGCGACCACGTGGTCGGGAAACGGAAGATCGACGGTCTCCACGTCGGAATATTTCAGCCCGACGGATCTCAGCAGCGTATTGAGCGTCGAGGTATTGCTCACGCCCGGCGCATTCATCGCGAAGCGCAGCCCCTTGAGGTCCTTGGGTTCCTTGTAGCGACCGCTCTCGATCAGGTCGCGCCGCACCATGATCTTGGTCGCGCCGTAGCCGGGCGGCGACGACGCCTTGTCGGCCACGATCTTGATCCTGATGCCGCGCGCGACCGCGTTGTAGAGCGCAGCCCCCGCCGAGCCCGCACCGGCGTCGAGCTGGCCCACGCCGAGCGGGGCCACCATGTCGGAGGCGGAGCGGAAATTGGCGACCGTGACGTCGATCCCTTCCTGGCGGAAGAAACCCTTTTTATCTGCGATGTAGATCGGTGCGTCGCTGGTCGAGCTGGTCGCCCCGACCGTGACGGTCTGCGCAACCGCAGCGCCGGCCGATGCCAGTACCGCAAGAAGATCAGCCCCGGCAGACGCCCGTATCTCATGCGCTTCGCCTGCAGCCATGCGTGGAATTGCCGGGAATGATCGGCAACGGTCCCGCGATCAACAGTTCGCGCGGTGCCGTCGCTTCCGCAATCAGCCTGCCGCGAGCCACCACAGATCAGGCCCCGGGCCCTGCTTTGGGCAAGCCCGGGGCCAAGCTCAGCACGGCAATCCGGATCAGGCGTTGCGCCGGACGTTCAGCGCTTCGTCTTGCGCCCGGGCTTGCGACCGGGCTTGCGGCCCGGCTTGCCGATCGCAAATTCTTCGAGCTTGCGGCCGCTCTTGATGTAAGCGCGCAGCCAGCGCGGCGTCGCGCCGCGGCCCGCCCAGGTCTCGGATTTGTTTTGCGGGTTGCGATATTTCGGCGCGACCTTGCGGCCCTTCAGCTTGCTGCCGCGCGGCTTGGGGCCGCGCTTAGCCCCAACGTAGCCGCCGAGGCCCTCGATCGCGGCAAGCTTTGCCTGCAATTCGCGCCGGGTAGAAGCGGCTTTGTCCGAAATAAGCCGAACGACATTGTCGCGCAATGCGATCAATTCATCGAACGACATCGTTTTGATCTTCAAGCCTCTCATTACTTTCTCCAATCAATTGTGCATGCCCCGGATACATACGCTATTGCAGGAATTCGGCAAGACACGTCAGGGCGCTAAAACCGGAAACCACAACCTTGGCGTCCGGCTCGCGACTTGCGCGTTTCATTCATCTTGGTGGGTTTGCAATTGGGGCTGCGTGAAAACCGATCCGGCTATGATAAGGTACGCATGAAAAACGGCGCTTGCAATCGTGGTGACGCAATTGGAAGTACGAATAAGATCCTTTTGCACGTCGGGAGGTAAATTTTTATGGAAGAAATAGGTTTTTCGGGAAAGCCATTCCTGGCGGGCGATGAACATCCCGCAAAGACACTGTCGCAGGGACCGCCGCAAGTCGCTTGGAGAGATCTGCGCGAGTGGATCGCTTTGATCGAGAATCGTGGCTTTCTCAAACGTATTTCCGCCCCCGTCGATACCGATGAGGAACTTGCGGCCGTTACTTTCATGGCGACGCGTTCTGAAGCCGCGCCGGCCTTCTTGTTCGAGAATCTCAAGGGCCACAACCCCGGCACCAGCGTTCTGACCAATATGCTGGGCGCATCGAAGAGCCGTTATGCGCTCGCGATGGGGCTCGATGAAAAGCTTTCAACCCGCGAAATGATCGCCGCGACGCGCCGGATCATGAAACGGCGGATTGCGCCAAAAATGATCCCGAGGAGCGATGCGCCGGTCAATGAGGTCGTGCAGACCGGGGCCGATATCGACATTACGCGTTTTCCATCTCCGAAATTCTGGCCCGGCGACGGCGGACGTTACATCGGAACCGGCGACATAACGTTTACGCGCGATCCGGTGACCAGGCGCATCAATGTGGGATGCTATCGCCAGATGGTCCAGGCGCGCGACCGCGTGAGCCTGTATTGCTCGCCCGGCAAGCACGGACGGCTGGACCGCGAGGCGTGGTGGCAGCGCGGCGAGAGCTGCGAGGTCGTCGCGGCCTACGGTGTCGATCCAGTGCTGTTCATGGTCTCCGCGCAGGTTTTCGGCGCGGCCGAAAGCGAGCTCGACAGCGCGGGCGGCATCCTGGGACGCGCGGTCGAATTGACCAGCGCGGACTTCGTCGACCTGCCGATCCCCGCCCATTGCGAGATCGTGATCGAAGGGATTCTGCGTCCGGGCGAGTTCGAGCCCGAAGGTCCACTCGGCGAGTTCACCGGCTACTACGGCGGCACGCGCGGACCGCAGCCTGTGATCGAGGTGAAGGCGGTGCATCACCGCCGTAATCCGATCCTCACCGCCGCCCTGATGGCAACCTATCCGTCATGCGAGATCGGCGCCTATTACGCGATCATGCGTTCGGCGCGTATCTGGGACGATCTCGAAGGCATCGGGGTTCCGGGCGTCACGGGGGTCTATGCCCATCCGGCGGCAGCGTCCGGTTGGGGAATCGTCGTCGTCTCGCTACGCCAGCTCTATGCCGGCCACGTCGCGCAGGTGCTGGCGCTGACCGCCCAATGTCCTGCCGCCGCCTATTACACCAAATGGGTGATCGCGGTGGACGACGACGTGGATGCGACCGATTTCAATCAAGTGATGTGGGCGATGTCGACGCGCTGCAATCCGAGCGACGACATCGATTTGTTGCGCAAGACGTGGTCGACCGGCCTCGATCCAAGCAAGGTGGTGGTCGCCGAGCGGCCCTACGGCTCGAAGGCGCTGATCGACGCTTGCAAGCCGCATCGCCATCTCGCCGAATTTCCCAAGCGGACCTTGCTGCGCAAACCGGTCTACGAATCGGTCGCGCGGCGCTGGCACGAGCTCGGGCTCGAGGGCACACCGCCCACCCTGTCGGAATTTCATGGTGAATGAGCGCGGGCCGGTTCGGCGGCGCCCGGCGAGTATTGCCTTGAATCGGACACAGGAAACGTCTATATGCATCGCAGCGGAAGATAAATTCCTCGAGACCTCTACGGTTAAGGCATCCTTAACGATCGCCGCTCAGACAGGTCTCCCACGGGCCGCGTGAACGAATTTCCTTAGTACTTAAGGTTTTCGGCCCGTTTCATCCGCGTCTTCGACGGCAACCCAGCCACGCGGGATGCTTTTTATCACCCGCGACATGCGTCGGTGCGCCCTTGAGGCGTCCGTCCGTCTCGCCCATACAGAAAGACTCTTCTTTTGAACTCATTCAGTGAATTCGGCCTCACCGAGCCGATCCTGCGCGCGCTTGCGCAAGAGAACTACGTCACCCCCACCCCCATCCAGGCCCAGACCATTCCGTCCGCGCTCAGCGGGCGCGATATCGTCGGGATCGCGCAGACCGGCACCGGCAAGACCGCGGCTTTCGCGCTCCCGATCCTGCACCAGCTCGCCGCCAAGCCGCTGCGTCCCGAACGCAAGTCCTGCCGCGTGCTGGTGCTCTCGCCCACGCGCGAGCTTTCCAGCCAGATCCTGGACAGCTTCAACGCCTATGGCCGCCACCTCGGCGTGAACAACACGCTCGCGATCGGCGGCGTCCCGATGGGACGCCAGGTGCGCGCCCTCATGAACGGCGTCGACGTGCTGGTCGCCACCCCCGGCCGCCTGCTCGATCTCGTGCAGAGCAATGCGTTGCGCCTCAACCAGGTCGGATTCCTTGTGCTCGACGAGGCCGATCGGATGCTCGACATGGGCTTCATCCATGACATCCGCAAGATCGTGGCGAAGCTTCCGACCGAGCGGCAGACGCTATTCTTCTCCGCCACCATGCCGCAACAGATCGCCGATCTGGCGCGGCACATGCTGCGCGATCCCGTGAAGGTCGCGGTCACGCCGGCCGCCACGACGGTCGAGCGGGTCGAGCAGCGCGTCATCCATGTCGACCGCGCCGGAAAGGCCGCGATGCTGGCCGACCTCCTGCGCGGCGCATCGGTGGAACGCGCGCTCGTGTTCACACGCACCAAGCACGGCGCCGACAAGGTCGTGCGTGGCCTCGTCAAGTCCGGCATCGCCGCCCAGGCGATCCACGGCAACAAGTCGCAGAGCCAGCGCGAGCGCGTGCTCGCCGAGTTCCGCTCGGGCAAGATCCGCACCTTGATCGCAACCGACATCGCGGCGCGCGGCATCGACGTCGACGGCATCAGCCACGTCTTCAACTACGACCTGCCGAACGAGCCGGAGAGCTACGTGCACCGCATCGGCCGCACCGCTCGCGCAGGCGCCACCGGCATCGCGATCTCCCTGTGCGACGCCGACGAGGCGCCGTATCTGCGCGCGATCGAGAAGCTCATTCGCCTGTCGATTCCCTCGGAAGGTTACCGTCCTTCGGCGCACCGCCCGCAGCACGCCGGCGGCCACGCCCCCGAGGGTCGCTCGCACGGTGGCGGCCGTTCGAACGCGGAGCGATCGCATGCCAACCGTCCGCACGGCGGCCGATCGCAAGGCGAGCGTTCCAGCGGCCATTCGTCCGGTACCCACGTCCGGCCAGCGGAGGGCGCGCGCACCGGCCATCCCGGCGGCAACCGTCATCGCCCCCATCGTGGCGGCCAGGGCGGACGCCCGGGCCAGCCGCAGGGCGAACGATCGCAGCCGCATGGCCGCGGCCACCCGCACAAGGCGGAGCACCATGGCCGGCCGGCCGACCAGGACGCTCAGGGCATCGGCGGGGTCGGCTTCCTGCAACGTCCGGTACCCGCAAGGCGCGATGACGCGGGCCGTCCGCCGCGCTAATATGGCGGCAGGACGGGAAGCAAGGGAAACCCGATGGCAAAAGAAGAGCTGATCCAACTCGAAGGTCTCGTCACCGAAATCCTGCCGGACGCGCGCTATCGCGTTCAGCTCGACGCCGGGCAGGTGATCATCGCCTACACGGCCGGCAAGATGAAAAAGAACCGCATCAAGACGCTCGCGGGCGACCGCGTCACCGTCGAGATGTCGCCTTACGACCTCGAGAAGGGCCGGCTGATCTTCCGCCACAAGGACGAGCGCGCCACTTCCTCCGGCAGGCCGCCGCAGCGGCAGCAGTTCCGGCGGAGATAGCCGGCCGCCATTGCGGGCGCCCGACCGGCGCCTCGCAATGACGGCGTCCGGAACGGAACTGCATCATTATTCTCCGCGTTGAAAGGACACTCCTGTGATGCACATTTTCATGTTCAAGTCGGAGGCCAAGAGCGACTTGCGCGCGTTCGCGGGCGATTCCTCCGGCAGCAAGCTGCCGGCGCAGCATGGCCCCTGGCAGGCGACGGGCGTGATCCGCCCTGACCGCCCCCCGCCGCACAACCTCTCGCGCCGCGCGATCGAAAAAGCGATCAACGGCCAGGGCTTTCAGCTCTGGCGCGTCACCGAAAAGAAGCCGGCCGACGCAAACTCGGAATAGGGCGTCATCGTTCGGTCCCATGAATTGTTCGCATGGCCGTGCTGCTGCAGGCCATTACCCCGGCGAACGTTGCCGCCGCACATGCGGCGTGACGCGCTGAATTGACATGAGCCCGCGGATCGCGGGCTCATTCGTCTCCGACCTTCAGCTCTCGCCGCGATCACCCCCCTGCAGGTGATCGTCCCCGTGCGCGCGGCACCCACCGGCCGCGTTGCGGATGCGGCCGCGAAGGCGCACAATGGAGTCGCCCGTTGCTTGCGTGAGGACACCATGCCGAGATTTATCGCCGCCGCCGCCTGCGGCTTCCTGCTGTTCGGAGCGGGCCCTGCCCTGGCGGAAGTCGGCTGCGCGCCCTATTGCGACTTTACGCACTACTATGGGCCGCACGACTTCACCTATGTGCGGCCCGGCCTCTATCTTTATCCGCGCTGCGGGCCGAGCGGGGACTGCTCGCCCTATCTCGTCTCATCGTCGCGCCGCTACTTTGGCCGCATCACGGTGCGCCCCGTGACGCGGCCGGCGCGTCCGCGGCCGTAATGCCGGCCGGAGCGCGAATTGCCGTGGCGGCCTGCCGCATAGGCGCACTCCTGGTCGCAATATCGGGCGCGCTCGCGGGCTGCTCCGCGCTCGGCATCGGGCAACAGGCCGAAAGCACGCGCGTCGATCCCAATCTGTTTCCGGACAACTACAAGGCGCTCCTGCTGACGCGCCTGCAAACCAATCCCTACGGACTGGCGGGCGCACGCGAGGCCTTCGTGTCGACTCCCGCCTTGAAGCCGTTCGGCGCGGAAAGCCGATATTTCGTCTGCCTGCGCGTGGTCGCGCCGGACACGCGCAAGGACAAGCTGGTGGTCTTCTACGCCGCGGAGATCAACCAATTCATCGACGCGGCGGGCGACGAGTGCGCCGCGGCCGCCTACCAGCCGTTTCCCGAGATGACGGCGGCGCTGGGCCGCTTCGGCGGGAAGAAATAAGGGGAAACGCCTCGATGGCCGACATCGGTCTCATCAATCCCGCCACCATGGCGGCACCGGGCGGCCATTACAGCCACGCGGTCACGGGCGCCGGAATGGTGTTCGTCTCGGGCCAGTTGCCGATCCGTCCGGACGGCACCAGGCTCAACGACGCGTCGTTCGAAACGCAGGCCCGCCAGGTGCTGGACAACGTGGCACGCGCCCTGACTGCGGCAGGCAGCGCCATCGACCGGCTCGTCCAGGTGCGGGTCTACGTGACGGACATCGAGTCATGGCCCGCCTTCAACGCGCTCTACGCCGCATGGGCCGGATCGGCGCGCCCGGCCCGCGCCGTGGTGCCGGTGCCGGTACTGCACTACGGATTCAAGATCGAGGTGGAGGCGGTTGGACTGCAAGCATAGTGGTAGAGAAGACGCGAGCGCGAACAAGCGCGGCGGCTCACAACTCCGCCTGCAGGCCCCGCACGAAATCCGACAACCCGGTCTGCCGCTCCCGCTTCAGCCGCTCCGCCGCCAGGATGGCACGCAGCTCGGCGTATGCGTGATCGACGTCGCGATTGACGATCACGTAGTCGTACTCCGCCCAGTGGCTCATTTCGTCGGCCGCCTCGGCCATGCGCGCGCGGATCACGTCCTCGGAATCCTGCGCGCGCGTGTGCAGGCGGCGCGCGAGCTCCTGCGCGGAGGGCGGAAGCACGAACACGCTGACGAGGTCGTGGCGCGCCTTCTCGCGCATCTGCTGGGTGCCCTGCCAGTCGATGTCGAAGAGCACGTCGTGTCCGGCGGCGACCGCCTTTTCGACCGGCGCGCGCGGCGTGCCATAGCGATGGCCGAACACCTCGGCCCATTCGAGCAGCTCGCCATCCCGCACCATCGCGTCGAAGCGCACCTTATCGATGAAATGATAGTGCTCGCCTTCCTGCTCGGCCGGGCGCTGCGGCCGCGTCGTCACCGAAACCGAGAGGCTCACCGCCGGATCGGCGAGCAGCATGCGCGAGAGCGTGGTCTTGCCCGCGCCCGACGGCGAGGACAGCACGAGCATGAGCCCGCGCCGTGCGATCGCGTCGCTCTGCCGTCCGCGCGGCTGTCCCTCCCTGCCGCTACTCAAGGTTCTGGACCTGCTCGCGGAACTGCTCGACCAGGCTCTTGAGCTCGAGCCCGATATTGGTCAGCTCCATGTCGCTCGCCTTGGCGCACAGCGTGTTGGTCTCGCGGTTGAGCTCTTGCGCGAGAAAATCGAGCTTGCGGCCGACCGCGCCGCCGTCCGCGATCATTTTTGCGGCCTGCGCCACGTGGGCGGTGAGCCGGTCGAGCTCCTCACGCACATCGGCCTTGCTGGCGATCAGGATCGCCTCCTGGTGCAGGCGGTCGGGATCGAAGCGCTCGGACGTCTCGAGCAGCACCGCGATCTGCTCCGCGAGGCGCGCCCTGATGGCTTCCGGCTGGCGACCGGGCGCCCCCTCGGCGCGGGCGACCAGCGCCGAAATTTCGGCGAGCCGCGTGCCGAGTACGCGCCCGAGCGCGTCACCCTCGTGGCGGCGCATCTTGGCGAGCTCGGCGAGCGCGGCCTCGAAGCCCTTGCTCACGGCGGCCTGCGCGGCGGCGCGGTCCTCCTCCGACTCGTCGGCGTCGGCGATCTCGATCACGCCCTTGATGGCCAGAATGCCGTCCAGGCGCGCCGGCTCGGCTTCGATGCGGCCGGCGAGCGAATTCAACGTCGCGATCACGGCTTTGAGCACCTCGTCGTTGACCTTGACGACGGGCGCCACGCCCTCGCGCTCGACGCTGAGCGTCGCATGCAGGGTGCCGCGCGAGACGACCTCGGCGGCGCGCGCGCGCAGCGCCGGCTCGATCGCGTCCCAGCCGGGCGGCAGGCGCAGGCGCAGGTCCAGCCCCTTGGCGTTGACCGAACGGATTTCCCACGCCCACCCATAGGTTCCAGCGGCCCCCTGGCGGCGCGCAAAGCCGGTCATGCTCGATAGCGGCGCCATGCGGTGACTCGTGCAGCTCGCGCGTGATGGAATTGGCAGAAATAAAAGCGCGCCGACCTTAGAGCATTTTACGACGAAGTGGATACCGGTTCGCCGAAGAAAATGCGACCAACAGACAATCAAAAGCGCGCTCCGATTCAAACCGATCGGAACGTGCTTCCAGTCGGGAGGCGCGAGGTTCGCAGACGCGCGGCCTTTGGCCGCGAGACCCTACCGCAGCGCCGGCGCCGGGCGGGCAGCGCCGCGCTTCACGGAGGCGGGCGTCGTCGGCGGGCCGGCTTGCGCCGCGGGCACGGCGGGACCGGCCGGCGCCGCAGCCGTGCTCTCGCCGCGCTGTTGGCGCTCGATCGCGCGCAGGCGCTCGACGTTCTTCTGGTGCTGGTCGTAGTTTTCGGCGAACACGTGGCCGCCGGCGCCGTCGGCGACGAAGAAGATTTCCTTGGTGCGCGCCGGATTGGCGGCGGCCTCGAGCGAGGCACGGCCCGGATTGGCGATCGGCCCGGGCGGCAGCCCATCGATCACATACGTGTTGTACGGCGTCGGCTGACGGATCTCGCTCTCCATGATCGCCCGGCCGAGCGTGCCCTTGCCGCCGACCAGGCCGTAGATGATGGTCGGATCGGACTGCAGCTTCATCTTCTGCTTGAGGCGATTGATGAACACGGCGGCGACACGCGTGCGCTCATCCGGCCGGCCGGTTTCCTTCTCGATGATCGAGGCGAGCGTGACGAGCTGGTCGGGCGATTTGAGCGGCAGGTCGGCCATGCGGTGATCCCAGATCTCCTGCACGACGCGCCGCTGCGCCTGCTGCATGCGCTGGATCACCTGCTCGCGCTGCGTGCCGCGGGTGAACTTGTAGGATTCCGGCAGCAGCGAGCCCTCGCGCGGCACCTCGCGGATGTTGCCGGTCAGGATGTCGATGTCGAGCAGGCGCTGCACGATCTGCTCGGAGGTGAGCCCCTCCGGGACCGAGATCTGGTGCTGCACCACCTTGCCCTCGACGATGGTCGAGATCACGTCATGCAGGCTCGCCTGCTTGGTGAACTGGTATTCGCCGAACTTGAGCTCGTCGCGCGCCTTGAGCGCGATCACGCCGCCGACGAAGATCCAGGGCTGGTCGATCACGCCCTCCCGCACCAGCAGATCGCCGATGTCGCGGATGCCGAGACCACGCGGAATGTTGACGACCTTGTCCTCGGTGAGCGGGCCGCGCGCGTCGAAGCGCTGCTTGCCGACGAGCAGGGCGCGCGCCGGCCACGACGGCGATCACGATCAGGATCGTGAAGACCGCATTGCCGGCGACCACCAGCGGATGGCGTGCGCGCGCCGAGCGGCGGGTCGGCAGCGGGCACGCGCTCGGGCTCTAGCGCGGCGCGCGGGCTGCGGGGAGAAATTCGTTTCTGTTCCATCACGTCCGCAGTCGACCCAGCCACAAAGCCCCCTTGCTCGGCATCTCGATGCCAGGATAAGGGCGCCTCGCCTCAGGCCCTCCCAACGCTACTATACCACCGTTCCTGGGCGCAGGCGGCCCCGGTCCCGGACCCCCGACCCTATACCAGCGTCATCATCCCGTACAGCAGGCTCGCGTTTCGACCGGCCGCGGGCCCGGGCTGAGGGTCCGAATCAGCGGATCGCCCGCACCCGGCTTGCGTCGTTTTCTGGCGGGGATTTGCGGCAGGAGCACGGCCGGAACCGCGGTCCTGGGGTGCGGCGCCAACCGGGCGGCCCCAGAACGGCCGGAGGCCCCCGCCGCGCGGCGTTTGCGGGCCTTCCGGGCCTTGGTGGTGGGGCGCAGCCGAAACAGATGGGCGGAGCGCCGAGGCGACCGTGCCGGCCCCCTTTGGCCGGGATCCGGGATTGTGACCGCCGGCCGCCCGGCCGAGCCCCGGACTGCCCCGCCATTGGGGGTTTGAGGCGAAACGGGGAGTCGGAACGCGCACTGCTACTGCACGGCGCGGAATACCAGCGAGGCGTTGGTGCCGCCGAAACCGAACGAGTTCGACAGTACCGTGTTGATCGCGCGCTGCTTGGCCTGATGCGGCACCAGGTCGATCGCGGTCTCGACCGACGGATTGTCGAGATTGATGGTGGGCGGCGCGACGTCGTCGCGAATGGCGAGAACCGAGAAGATCGCCTCGACGGCGCCGGCCGCGCCGAGCAGATGGCCGATCGACGACTTGGTCGACGACATCGAGATCTTGCCGGCCGCATTGCCGACCACGCGCTGCACCGCGTTGAGCTCGATCTCGTCGCCGAGCGGCGTCGAGGTGCCGTGCGCGTTGATGTAGTCGATCTCGGCCGCCGGGATCCCGGCGCGCTTGAGCGCCATGGTCATGCAGCGGAACGCGCCGTCGCCGTCCTCGGCCGGCGCCGTGATGTGGTAGGCGTCGCCCGACAGGCCGTAGCCGATCAGCTCGGCATAGATCTTCGCGCCGCGGCGCTTGGCGTGCTCGTACTCCTCCAGCACCACGACGCCGGCGCCCTCGCCCATCACGAAGCCGTCGCGGTCCTTGTCGTAGGGGCGCGAGGCACGCGTCGGCTCGTCGTTGAAGCCGGTCGACAGCGCGCGGCAGGCCGCGAAGCCCGCGATCGAGATGCGGACGATCGGCGATTCGGTGCCGCCCGCCACCATCACGTCGGCGTCGTCGAGCGCGATCATGCCGCGCGGCGTCGCCGATCGCATGCGCGCCGGTCGAGCAGGCGGTGACCACCGCGTGGTTCGGCCCCTTGAGGCCGTGCGTGATCGACACGTAGCCGGAGGCGAGATTGATCAGGCGGCCCGGAATGAAGAACGGCGACACCCGCCGCGGCCCCTTCTCCTTGAGCATGATCGCGGTCTCGGCGATGCCCTCGAGCCCGCCGATGCCCGAACCGATCATCACGCCGGTGCGGGTCTGATCCTCGTAGCGCGTCGGCTTCCAGCCCGAATCCTCGATCGCCTGGCGTGGCCGCGCACATCGCGAAGATGATGAAGTCGTCGACCTTGCGCTGCTCCTTCGGCTCCATCCACTGGTCGGGATTGAAGGTGCCGTTCGTGCCGTCGCCGCGCGGGATCTGACAGGCGATCTTGGCGGGCAGATCGGAGACCTCGAACTTCTCGATCCTGCGGGCGCCGCTCTCGCCGGCGAGGAGGCGCGGCCACGTCGCCTCGACGCCGCAGCCGAGCGGCGTCACCATGCCCAGTCCGGTGACGACGACACGTCTCATGGAAGACGTCTCTTGCCTGGCGAACCCCTGCGGCGTGCCTGTCTGGCGCACCGCGACGGCGACATCTACGGCTACATCTAGAGCATTTTGCGGAAAAAGCACGCCCCCGACTTGATCCGGGGTGGCCGGCTTCCCGCGGAATATGCGACCCGACACGGTTTGCGGAACGTGTTCCGACGCGGCTCGATCGGAACGCGCCCTGGCGTCCGGACGGCACCCGCGCCCGACGGGTCGAGTCCCGCCTGGGTTGACCGCAGATTACGAATTTATCGTGACGAAGGGGAACCACCGCGAAGCGTCCGCCGCGCGCAACGCGCGTCCACCGGCTTGGCTCGGCGATGGCGGGGCTTTGCGCCCGACCCAACCCGACGTCAGCTCTTGGCGTTCTTTTCGAGGAACTTGACCGCGTCGCCGACGGTGAGAATGGTCTCGGCCGCATCGTCGGGAATCTCGCAGCCGAACTCCTCCTCGAACGCCATCACCAGTTCGACCGTATCGAGACTGTCGGCGCCGAGATCGTCGATGAAGCTCGCGTCTTCGGTGACCTTGTCGGGCTCGACGCCCAGATGCTCCACGACGATCTTCTTTACTCGTTCGCCAATGTCACTCATCTTCTAAACCTCGTGCGTTTCGAAACTGGCCTCGCCGGGCGGGACGGCCCGAGGTCGCCGCGCGGCCCGTCGTGGTTGTGCGGCAGGGCGAAAACGGCGTGCGAGGGAGACTTGCATGGACCCCAGCCCCCCGTCAGCCGTGTCGCCCAGCCGTGCGGGCTCCGGTTATCATACTTCAAATGGCTTGACCAGCACGCCCGGACGACGCCGAAAGGGCGCAGCATGGCTGCCCTCAAATCATCGCCATCCCGCCATTCACGTGGAGGGTCTGGCCGGTGACATAGGCGGCCTCCGTCGAGGCGAGAAACACGGCCGCGGCGGCGACCTCGGCCGCGCGCCGAGCCGCCCGAGCGGCACGCGCGCGAGGATCGCCTCCTTCTGCTTGTCGGTGAGTGCCGCTCGTCATCGCGGTCTCGATGAAGCCGGGCGCGATGCAGTTCACCGTGACGCCGCGCGAGGCGACCTCCTGGGCGAGCGACTTGGTCATGCCGATCATGCCGGCCTTGGCGGCCGCGTAGTTGCCCTGGCCGGCATTGCCGGTGACGCCGACCACCGAGGTGATGCCGATGATGCGGCCGAAGCGTCGCCGCATCATGCCGCGCACCGCCGCGCGGGCGAGGCGGAATCCGGCCGTGAGATCGACCGCGATCACCTGGTCCCAGTCCTCGTCCTTGAACCGCATGAACAGATTGTCGCGGGTGATGCCGGCATTGTTGATCAGGATGTCGAGCCCGCCCATCGCGGCCTCGGCGGCCGGCACCAGCTTCTCGACGTCGGCCTTGTCGGCGAGATCGCAGGGCAGCACGTGGACACGCGCCGGAGGCTGGCGGCGAGTGCTCGAGCATCTCGCGCCGGGTGCCCGAGATCGCGACGGTCGCGCCCTGCGCGTGCAGGGCGTGCGCGATCGCGCCGCCGATGCCGCCGGTCGCGCCGGTGACCAGCGCGGTCCTGCCGGTGAGATCGAACATGCGTTGTGCCTGCGTCCGTGTTTGATCGGATGGCGTTCTAAGCGCGCGCCGCCTTGAACGCCGCGACGTCGTCGGGCGTCCCGATCGCGACACCGGCCGCGCCGTCGGCGATGCGCTTGACCAGCCCGCTCAGCACCTTGCCGGCGCCGACCTCGTAGAACGTCGTCACGCCCTGTCCGGCCATGAAGGCGACACTGTCGCGCCAGCGCACCGTGCCGGTGACCTGCTCGACCAGGCGGCGCACGATCTCGGCCGGATCGCTGACGGGCCTCGCCATCACGTTGGCGACCATCGGCACCACGGGTGCGCTGACGGCGACTTTGGCGAGCGCCTCCGCCATGGCGTCGGCCGCGGGCTGCATCAGCGCGCAATGGAAGGGGGCGGAGACGGGCAGCATCATGGCGCGCCTGGCGCCCGCCGCCTTGGCGATCTCGACGGCGCGCTCGACCGCGGCCTTGTCGCCCGACACCACGACTTGGCCGCCGCCATTATCGTTGGCGGCCTGGCACACCTGGCCCTGCGCGGCCTGCGCCGCGACGGCCGCCGCTTGGTCGAATTCGAGGCCGAGCACAGCCGCCATGGCGCCGGCGCCGACCGGCACCGCCTTCTGCATCGCGCGGCCGCGGATGCGCACCATCCGCGCAGTGTCGGCGAGCGAGAGCGACCCGGCGGCGGCGAGCGCCGAATATTCGCCGAGCGAATGGCCGGCGACGTAGGCGGCATCGCGCGCCAGGTCGACGCCGGCCTCGGTCTCGAGCACCCGCATGACGGCAAGCGAAACGGCCAGCAGGGCCGGCTGGGTGTTTTCGGTGAGCGTCAGGGTCTCGGTCGGCCCGTCCCACATGATCTTGGAGAGCTTGTCGCCGAACGCCTCGTCGACCTCGTCGAAGACGCGCCGGGCCGCCGCGAAGGTGTCGGCCAACGCCTTGCCCATGCCGACCGCTTGGCTGCCCTGCCCGGGAAACACGAATGCAACCGACATGATGGCCCCCCGCGGAATGCCGGCCGTAAGACACCGCGGGTCCGGGGATGTCAAGCCGATGCGTCTTGGTTGCGGATCCCGGCCTCTCGGTCCCCTCCCCGGCTTGCGGGGAAGGGTCAGGGAGGGGCGGCCGCAAACCTTGCAATTCAGCCCAAACCCCTTATAACCCCCGCTTCCGCTCGACCCCGGCCGGGAGCTGAACGGACGGCCTTTTGCCTGACGGCAGAAGGTGGGGCCAATCGGCCCGACGTCCCGTGTTCCCGCCTTCTGAGCTTTCTTTCGCGCCTTTCCTGAAGGGCACGAAGGGCTAGGCGCCGGAGCGAGCCAGGCAACAGGAAAGGCCTTCCATGGCACTGTACGAACACGTCTTTTTGGCGCGCCAGGATCTCTCGACCCAGCAGGTCGAGGAGCTGACCGCCCAGTACAAGGCGATCATCGAGCAAATGGGCGGCAAGATCTCCAAGTCCGAATATTGGGGCGTCAAGTCGCTCACCTACCGGATGCGCAAGAACCGCAAGGCGCATTTCACCCTGATGAACGTCGATGCGCCGTCCGCCGCCATGGTCGAAGTCGAGCGCCAGCAGCGCATCAACGAGGACGTGCTGCGCAATCTGACCATCCGGGTCGAGGAACACGAGACGGAGCCCTCGGCGATGATGCGCAAGGTCGACCGCGACCGTGATCGCGACGACCGCCGCGGCGGATTCGACCGCGATCGCGGTGACCGCGGCGGCGGATTCGACCGTGACCGGGGCGATCGTCCCCGGCATCGTGAAGGCCGCCCGCCGCGCGACGACAGCGCCGCCGAAACCGTCGCGACGGAGGAGTAAGAACGATGAGCATGACCGCTGGCGCCACACGCCGTCCGTTCTTTCGCCGCCGCAAGACTTGCCCGTTCTCGGGCGCCAATGCGCCCAAGATCGACTATAAGGACGTCAAGCTGCTGCAGCGCTACATCTCGGAGCGCGGCAAGATCGTGCCGAGCCGGATCACCGCGGTGTCGGCCAAGAAGCAGCGCGAGCTTGCAACCGCCATCAAGCGGTCGCGTTTCCTCGGGCTGCTGCCCTACGTGATCCGCTGAGCGGCGGAAGCCTCCGGCGCGCCGCGCCGGAGATTGGTGCTTAGATCCAAGGGCGCGGGAGGTCCCGCGCTCGATGGTTGGGACGGACGGTCGCTCCGTCTCTAACCGCTCCTCGATACCGAGCGGGACAGCTACGTGATGGCGCAGTTCTGGTTGCAGATCGGATTGATCGGGCTCGGCGCGGGGGCAGCCTCCGCGTTGCTGTTCGCGTCCGTGCTCTCCGGGTCGATCGTCTCGGTCGTGCTGTTCTATCTCGCGCCGCTGCCGATCCTGATCGCGGCGATCGGCTGGAGCCATTGGGCCGGCCTCGTGGCGGCCGTGGCGGCCGCCTGCGGGCTCGCGCTGGCGTTCGGCATGGCCTTGTTTCCCGTATTTCTGATCAGCGTCGGCTTGCCGGCCTGGTGGCTCGGCTATCTCGCCTTGCTCGCCCGCCCGGCCGCATCGGCGGGCGAACCCGAATGGTATCCGCCGGGCCGCCTGGTGGTCTGGACCGCGATCCTCGGTGCGCTGGTGATCCTGGTCGCGCTGACGCAATTTGGCGGCGACGAGGCGACCGTACAGGCGAGGGCACTGCTCCGAAGTGCGTTCGAGCGCATGCAGCGCGCTCAAACGGACATACCGGCTGGCGAAGCGCCTACCATGCCGGGTCTATCCGATCTCGACCGGCGGATCGACATCCTGGTGGCTTTGCTTCCGCCGGCCGCGGCGGTGCTCGCCACGATCACGCAGCTCCTCAATCTTTGGCTCGCGGCGCGCATTGCGAAAATCTCGGGCCGGCTCAAGCGCCCCTGGCCGGATCTCGCGGCCATGCGGTTTCCGGCCACGGCGCCGTTCGTGCTGGCGGCGGCGATCGCCGGCTCCTTCCTGCCCGATTTCGTGGGCGTCGGTGCCACGCTTCTCGCCGCCAGCCTGTTGGTCGCCTATGCGTCGCTCGGCTTTGCGGTGCTGCACGGGATCACACGCCGGCTGCAGAGCCGCAGCATCGTGCTGGTCGGCGTCTATTCGGCGGTCGCCATTTTCGTCTGGCCGGCCCTGCTCGTGGCGCTGCTCGGCCTGATCGACACCGCGCTCGACTTGCGCGCACGCCTCGCCGCCATGCGCGGCCCGCCCGCCCCGCTCGTCTGAACGGAAATCCCGCATACCATCATCGCAACCCCGACCCTCAAAGGAGACCAACCATGGAAGTCATTCTGCTCGAACGCGTCGGACGCCTCGGCCACATGGGCGACATCGTCCGCGTCAAGGACGGCTTCGCCCGCAATTTCCTGCTGCCGAAAGGCAAGGCCTTGCGCGCCACCAAGGAAAACAAGGCCAAGTACGAAGGCATGAAGGAGGTGCTCGAGACGCGCAATGTCGAGCTGCGCGGCGAGGCCCAGAAGATCGGCAGCGGCCTCGACGGCAAAAGCTTCGTCGTGCTGCGCCAGGCGTCCGAGGGCGGCCAGCTCTACGGTTCGGTGTCGGGCCGCGACGTCGCCGCGATCCTCAACGAGGGCGGGTTCAAGGAGGTCAATCGCAGCCACATTGCGCTCAACGCGCCGATCAAGAACATCGGACTGCACAAGGTGCCGGTCGCGCTCCATCCCGAGGTCGAGATCACGGTCACCATCAACGTGGCGCGCAGCGCCGACGAGGCCGAGCGCATCGCGCGCGGCGAGGACGTGATCGGACGGCGCGACCAAGCCGAGGAACGCGAGGCGCTCGCGGCCTCCGGCTTCTTCGACAAGCCGGAAGAGGCGGACGAGGAAGGCGAGGCGGCGGCCGAGCCGGCGGAGGCCGGCGAGACCAAGGACGCCAAGGCGACGAAAGGCAGCAAGAAGGCCAAGGCGGCGGCCGACGACGACGCGCCCGGCAAGGACGCCAAGGAGGGCAAACCCGCCCGCAAGCCGCGCAAGCCGCGCGACGAAGAGGCGTGATTGTCGGACAATCCGGAGCCTCGCGGTCGAAACGCGGGGGTGCCCGCGTTTCGCAAAAATAGAGCTAATTATTTCCTGGCGGCGGCAGCAGGGCCGGACCCTGGGCGCGCCGTGGTCGCAACGAATGCGGCGCGGACGTGCCCGCCGTCGTTCCGGCGGTGGCGCCTCCGGCGCCGTCCTTCTTTCGGGCCGATCCTTTGCGCTTCGGCGCCGGATTGGTCGCGTCGGCGGCAGGCGCGCTGGCCGGCAGGGTGGCCGCATCGGGACCGGGTTCAGCCGGCACCGCGTCGATGGGCGGATCAGGCGTCACGGCCGGGGCCGGCGAACCCGAGGTCGAATAGGACTTTAGCTTCTTGGCCGGATCTGCCAGGCGCTCGGTCTCCTGCGCGCTGCCGCCCGCCGCACCGTAGGATTTGAGCTTGCTGACCGTCGTGTCGTCCGTCTGTTGGGCGGGCTCGGCGGCTGGTCCGGCAGGCACGGTCACTACGCGCGGCCGCGCCGCGGGCTTGATGCCTTCGCCCGCGCCGTGCCTGGGCTCCAGCGCCGTCGCGGCGGTCGCACGGGATCTCGTCGCAGGCTTCTGTCCCGGCTCGCCTTCGGCGGTACCGAGACCCGGCCGCGGCTCCGCCGGCTTGGGATTTTGCCCGGTGGCGCCCGCTGCCGGTGGTCGCTGCCTGGCGTCGCCGGGACCGGCGCCCGCCACATAGGCGGCTAGCGCTCCCGCGGATTCCTGCTTGGTGGTATAGTGTTCCCTCAAAAAGCTCACCAGCGCGCGCTGGTCCATGCCCTTTGCCAGTCCTTGCGGCGACTTGTGGCAAGCCGAGCAGTCGGATTGGAACAGTTGGGCAGCCGTCTTGCCGGCCGTGTAGTCCTGCGCCGCGGCCGAACCGGCGGCGCCCAGGACCAGCAGGCCAAGCGTGAATTTCCAAATCCCTTCGGACACTAGCCCGATCCTCCTTGATTTACCGCAATGACGGTGGCCGGCTGCCGCGCAATCGTATGAAAGCGCGCTGAACCCATGCTTTAGCCTATTTCAGGAAAGTGACCAATGTTCGAACGCGCCTCCCCCGCTGCCCCGCACTTGTACGCATCCGGGGCCCTGGCCATATCTTAAAGCGGTCAGGGCTGGAACCCTGTCGATCCGCGACGTCGGGCGCAGGTCGACGCGGCCGTCCAATCGGCGCTCGGCGAACCAACAGGCCTCCGAATTGCAGCGGTCGAGCGGCCGTGACGTTGCGGAGGCAGGCCATGGATTGGCTGCTGGAAGCTTTGATTGCGCGCATCATCCGGCTGGGAACGTTTCGTCTCACCAGCGCCGGCGGCGCGACCCTGACCTTCGGCTATGGAACCGGCCGGCAGGTCGCGGCCCGCTTCACCAGCCGGCGCGCCGAACTCGCGGTGCTGCTCGAGCCCGAGCTCAAGCTCGGCGAAGCCTACATGAACGGCACCCTGGTGATGGAGGAAGGCTCGATCGCCGACCTGCTCGGATTTGGCGATGGGCAGCGGATACGGCCACGCCCTGCGGTGGTGGCACCCGCTCGACGCCCTGCGGCTGGCGTGGCGGTGGCTCAAGCAGTTCAACCTGCGCGGCCGTGCGCGCCGCAACGTCGCGCATCACTACGACCTGGACGAGCAGCTCTATGGGCTGTTTCTCGATTCCGACCGGCAATACAGCTGCGCCTATTTCGACACGCCCGCGACCATGCTCGACGACGCGCAACTCGCCAAGAAGCGTCACCTCGCCGCGAAGCTGAGGATCGAGCCGGGCGCCCGCGTCCTCGACATCGGCTGCGGCTGGGGTGGCCTTGCGCTCTACCTCGCCGAGTATACCGGCGCGCGCGTCACCGGCATCACGTTGTCGAACGAACAGCTCGCGCTCGCGCGCATCCGGGCGAGCGAGAAGGAACTCGGGCGCGCCGTCGAGTTTCGCCTGCAGGACTATCGCGACGTCGCGGAAAAATTCGACCGGCTCGTCTCGGTCGGCATGTTCGAGCATGTCGGCGTGGGGTTCTACGACCGGTTCTTCCGCAGCCTGCGAGAAAATGCTCGCCGACGACGGCGTCATGGTACTCCATGCGATCGGCCGCTCGGAGGGACCCGGCGTCACCAACCCGTGGATCGCGAAATACATCTTCCCGGGCGGCTATATCCCGGCGCTCTCGGAGGTTCTGCCGGCGGTCGAGCGGGCCGGCCTCCTGGTGACCGACGTCGAAATCCTGCGGCTGCATTATGCGGCGACGCTGCGCGCCTGGCGCGAGCGATTCCTGGCCCATCGCGAGACCGTCGAGCGGCTCTATGACGGGCGCTTCGTCCGCATGCGGGAATTCTACCTCGCAGCGTCCGAGATGGCCTTCGCCAAGCAGAACATGATGGTGTTCCAGCTCCAACTGACCAAACGTCAGGACGCGGTGCCGATCACCCGCAATTATATCGGCGCCGAGGAGGCCAGGCTGCGCGCGCTCGAAGGCCGGCGGCGCCCACCGATGCGGCTGGCGGGCGAATGACCGATGGCGCCGTGGACACCATCCGGCATCGTCACGCAATTGCGTGAGGTCTCGCTACCAATGTGTCGTCGTCAAGACCTTTGTTTCGACCTGTCAAGAACAAAGTCAACACCGGTGATAGCGGGGGAAACGCGTCAATTCGTTTCCATTGCGGCGTGATCTCGTGTAATTCCCGCTTGCCGCCGCCGCAAAGTGGGGTCTGCGCGTCAGGTGAGTGCCGTGTCAAAAGACAATAATGTAGCAACAACAACACTGGACCGTCATGGCTGTCGAATCGACTGCTCGCAAGCAGGCAGCGGAAAATCCGCCCCTGTTTCGTTCCGCTCCGCACAATATCGAGGTCGAGCAGGCGCTGCTCGGCGCGATCCTCGTCAACAACGAGGCCTTCTATCGCGTCTCCGATTTCCTCGAGCCCGAGCACTTCTTCGAGCCGTTGCATCAGAAGATCTACGAGGACGTCGGCTCGCTGGTGCGCGCCGGCAAGAGCGCGTCGCCGATCACCCTCAAGACCTTCCTGCCCGCCGACCTCGATATCGGCGGGCTGAACGGCAGCCAATATCTGGCCCGGCTCGCCACCGAGGCCACCACCGTCATCAACGCGGCCGACTACGGGCGCACCGTCTACGACCTGGCGCTGCGGCGTGCGCTGATCGGGATCGGCGAGGTCATGGTCAACGTCGCCTATGACGCGCCGGTCGAGTTCGGACCGCAGAACCAGATCGAGGATGCCGAGCGCCGGCTCTACGAGCTGGCCGAGACCGGCCGCTACGACGGCGGCTTCCAGCGCTTCGCCGACGCGCTAACCACCGCGGTCGAGATGGCGGCGCACGCCTATCAGCGCGACGGCAAACTGTCCGGGCTCGCCACCGGCCTGCGCGACCTCGACCGCATGATGGGCGGGCTGCAGCACTCCGACCTGGTCATCCTGGCCGGACGGCCCGGCATGGGCAAGACCGCGCTCGCCACCAACCTCGCCTACAACGTCGCCAAGGCCTGGCGCGGCGAGGTGCGGCCCGACGGACGCATCGAATCGGTCGACGGCGGCATCGTCGGCTTCTTCTCGCTCGAAATGTCGGCCGAGCAGCTCGCCACCCGCATCATCTCCGAACAGACCGAGATCCCGTCCTATCGCATCCGCCGCGGCGAAATCGAGACCGGCGACTTCGACCGCATCGCCGAAGCCGCGCGCGAGATGGAGACGATCCCGCTCTACATCGACGAGACCGGCGGCCTGTCGATCGCGCAGCTCGCCGCGCGCGCGCGCCGGCTCAAGCGGCAGAAGGGCCTCGACCTCCTGGTCATCGACTACATCCAGCTGCTGTCGGGATCGGGCAAGCGCGCCGCCGAGGGCCGCGTGCAGGAGGTGACCGAGATCACCACCAGCCTCAAGGCGCTGGCGAAGGAACTGAACGTCCCGATCCTGGCGCTCTCGCAGCTTGTCGCGCCAGGTCGAGAACCGCGACGACAAGCGCCCGCAGCTCTCCGACCTGCGCGAATCGGGCTCGATCGAGCAGGACGCCGACGTGGTGATGTTCGTGTTTCGCGAGGAATACTACTTGCGCAATCGCGAGCCGCGCGCCGGCACCGAAGAGCACTTCAAGTGGCAGGCCGAGATGGAGGCCGTGCACGGCAAGGCCGAGGTCATCATCGGCAAGCAGCGCCACGGACCGACCGGCACCGTCCCGCTTCACTTCAAGGCGGACGTCACCCGCTTCGCCGACCTCGCCAGCGACGACCATCTGCCGGCGCGGATGTAGGGCGCGGGTTCGGCCGGTCCAACGCGACACCGCATTCCCGGGAGCCAGACGCCCGCCGTCGTAGGGCGCTGCGGCGCAACCGGGATGCTTGACGCCCGGCGACCGATAGGATAGCCCCCTACCCTATCATGACCCATACGATCCGCGAAAAGCAGAAATTGCTTGCCCGCGTGCGGCGCATCCGCGGCCAGGTCGAGGCGCTCGAGCGCAGCCTGGCGAGCGAGGCGGGTTGCGACGCGGTCATGCACCAGATCGTGGGCATCCGGGGCGCGATCACCGGCCTGATGGCGGAGGTGGTCGAGGACCACGTGCGCACCCATCTGGTGAACCCGCCGAACAACGCCGTCGCGCTCGACACAAGGGCGGCCGAGCAGCTGATCGACGTGATGCACTCCTATTTGAAGTGACGGGGACGCGCATGAGCAACCTCGACGAAGCGGACCGCGACCTCGCGCACAGCCATGTCTTCCTCGGCGCCGGCCACGCCCGCAACGAACGCCGGACCTGGGGCGTCATCGCGCTGTGCAGCGTCATGATGGTGGCCGAGATCGCCGGCGGGCTTGTTTTTGGCTCGATCGCGCTGGTCGCCGACGGCCTGCACATGTCCACCCATGCGGCCGCGCTGCTCCTCGCGGCGCTCGCCTACAGCTATGCGCGCCGGCATGCCGACGACGAGCGCTTCAGCTTCGGCACCGGCAAGCTCGGAGATCTCGCGGGATTCACCAGCGCCGTGGTGCTGGCGATGATCGCCATGCTGATCGGCTACGAGTTCGGTCATGCGTTTCATCTCGCCGGTCGCGATCCAATATGGCGAGGCGATCGCGATCGCGACGATCGGGCTGTGCGTCAATGTGGCCAGCGTCTTCCTGCTCGGCGTCGGTGACCATCATCACGACCATGGCCATGGCCACCCGCATGGGTCGATGCATCGTCATGACGAGCACGACCATGACGATGATGAGCATGATCACGACCATCACCATGACCACCATCACGACCATCACCGCGCCCAGCCGCACGATCGAACCCATCGCGACAACAATCTGCGCGCCGCCGTCGTCCATGTGATGGCGGATGCGGCCGTCTCGGTGCTGGTCATCGTCGGGCTGCTGCTCGCCCGCTTCATGGGATGGGTCTGGATGGATCCGCTGGCGGGCCTGCTCGGCGCCATCGTGATCGCGAGCTGGGCCTATGGGCTGGTGCGCGACACCGGCAGCATCCTGCTCGACATGACGCACGACCGGAACATGGCGGAAAACATCCGCATGGCGATCGAGCGCGACGGCGACCTTCTGTGCGACCTCCATGTGTGGCGGCTCGGACCGGGCCATGTCGGCGCCATCGTCTCTATCGCAACCACGGCGCCGCGCCCGCCCGCGTTCTACCGCGAACGGCTCGCGCCGTTCCGCTCGCTCTCGCACGTGACCATCGAGGTGCATCCGCGCGCGTGGCAGCAGACAGGTGCATAGCGCTCCACGCGCGTCGTCGCCGGAATCCGGCCCCCGCCGATAGTCGCGCTTGCGGCTTGCACCTCGACCGCCGATATTGCGCCCTATTCGTGCGGCAGAGGTGCCGCCGGGAATTTGGGCGGCTGGAGCCTGCATGGCGTTGCGCGAAAACGAGAATCTGACACCCGCCGGGGAAGCTCCCGGGCCCGGACCGGACGTCGCCGCCGGCCCGCACGCGCTCGAGACGGGCGGCGTGCTCACCATCGATATCGGCGCCATCCAGTCGAACTATCGCGCCTTGCGGGCGCGGTCTTCGCCCGCCGAATGCGCCGCCGTCGTCAAGGCCGATGCCTATGGGTGCGGGCTCGCGCCGGTCGTGCGCGCGCTCGACCAGGCCGGCTGCAAGACCTATTTCGTCGCCCATCTGGCCGAGGGCCGCCAGGTGCGGGCGCTCGCGCCGGAAGCGACCATCTATGCGCTCAACGGGCTCGTGCCCGGTTCGGCCGCGGCGTTTGCGGACGCCCATGTGCGGCCGGTGATCGGCTCGCTCCAGGAGCTCGCGGAGTGGGACACGTTCTGCACCACCCATGGATGGCGCGGCGGGGCTGCGCTGCATTTCGACACCGGCATGAACCGGCTCGGGCTGGCGGCCGACGAGGCCGCCGCGCTGGCGCAACGCACCCGCACGCCGGATCACGGCATTTCGCTGGTGATGAGCCATTTCGCCTGCGCCGACGCGCCGTCACACGCGCTCAACAACCGGCAGATCCAGCTGTTTCGCGAAATCCGCGCGATGTTTCGCAACATCACGTCCTCGCTCGCCAACTCGGCGGGAATTTTTCTCGGCGCGTCGGCGCATTGCGATCTGGTGCGTCCGGGCTACGGGCTCTACGGCGGCAATCCGACGCCGGGCAGCCCCAATCCGATGACGCCGGTCGTCGGGTTGCGGGCGCGCATCGTCCAGATCCGCACGCTCGCGCGCGGCGAGACCGTCGGTTACGGAGCGACCTGGACCGCGCACCGCCCCTCGCGCATCGCGATCGTGTCGGTCGGCTATGGCGACGGCTATCTGCGGGTGGCGAGCGGCCCCGAAGCGACGGCGGGCGCCGAGGTGATCGTCGCCGGCGCGCGTTGCCGCGTCGTCGGCCGCATCTCCATGGACCTGCTGGCGATCGACGTCACGGCGCTGCCCGACAACGTGGCGCGGCGGGGCGAATGGGTGACGCTCATCGGCCCCGAGATCGACATCGATGCGCTCGCCGTCCATTGCGGCACGATCGGCTACGAGCTGCTGTGCGGTCTCGGCCACCGCTACAGCCGCGTCTACAAGGGGGCCTTCGCTGCCGCGATCACGCGCCCTTGCTGAGCGCTGCAGGTGGGCTGTCAGCCGCAGACCTGCTGCCAGCGGCAATTCCCGAATTGATCGCAGACGCGCGCCTGCCGGCAGGACGAGGTGCCGAGCGGCGGCACGGTCGGCGGATTGATCGGTGCGATCGACGGTGCGGCGGGCCCACACACCGCCGGCGGGCAGATCGGCGGCAGATCGATGGCGCTGCCGCAGAGCGGCTGCATCTGCCCATCGACGCATTGGCACGTGCAGGCGGCTTGCGCGTCCCCGCCCACCAGCAGAACCGCACAGGCGACGGCAAATATCAGTTCTCTCCTCACGCGCCTCCTCCCCTGCTTTTTGGCGCATCGGGGTGCGACCCGCATATTTTGGCTTCCCATTGCGTTTCGTTCTTGTTATGTTCTCATATGGCGAGGGATCACGAAACCCTACTCGAGTACCCCTACGTGGTGTTGCGCCTCGCGTGCCGTTATTGCGCGCGCGCCGGGGCTTACCGGCTGGTGCGGCTGGCGGTGAAATTCGGCTGCGAGGCCCGTCTCGCCGACGTCGTGGTCCGGCTCGCGGCCGACTGCCCGCACTGGAAGGCCAACAAGCGCTGGCCGGAGGGTTGCGGCGTTTTTTTGCCCGACCTGGAGGCGCCGCGCCCGCTGCCCGACGACCCGGGGGCGCGCGTCATCCGCGTGATCGAAGGCGGGAAAACCAGGGGGAAAGAAAGGCCGAGGTCACCATGATCCTCCGTGGCCCGTGGTACCGTCGCGACGTCGAGATTCTCTCGCTCGAGTCCCTTGCCTGCCTGATTCCGAACATCTCACTCGCCGCGAATTGAACCGCCCCATGGCCCGCCGCGCGCCCGCCTTCGTCTGCCAGAACTGCGGCGCCGCCTCGGGCCGCTGGCAGGGCCGGTGCGAGGCCTGCGGCGAATGGAACACGATCGCCGAGGAAGGCGCGGCCGCCGAGGCCCGGGCGGCCGGACCCGGCAAGCCCGCCCGCAAGGGGCGGCCGTTCGCGCTCGAGCCGCTCGCCGGCGAGACGCAAGACGCCCCTCGCCTCGCCTCCGGCATTGCCGAGCTCGACCGCGTCACCGGCGGCGGGTTCGTGCGCGGCTCGGTGCTGCTGGTCGGCGGCGACCCCGGCATCGGCAAATCGACGCTCCTGATCCAGACCGCGGCCGCGCTGGCGCAAGCCGGACACCGCTCGGTCTACATCTCGGGCGAGGAGGCAGTGGCGCAGGTGCGGCTGCGCGCCGAGCGGCTCGGCCTCGCCTCGGCGCCGGTCGAGCTCGCCGCCGAGACCTCGGTCGAGGACATCATCGCGACGCTGACCCAGGGCAAGACACCGCGCCTCGTCGTCATCGACTCGATCCAGACCATGTGGACCGACGCGGTCGAATCCGCGCCCGGAACCGTGACCCAGGTGCGCGGCAGCGCGCAGGCGCTGATCCGTTTCGCCAAACGCTCGGGCGCCGCCGTGATCCTGGTCGGCCATGTCACCAAGGACGGCCAGATCGCGGGCCCGCGCGTGGTCGAGCACATGGTCGACGCGGTGCTGTCGTTCGAGGGCGAAGGCACGCATCTGTTTCGCATCATGCGCGCGGTGAAGAACCGGTTCGGGCCGACCGACGAGATCGGCGTGTTCGAGATGACCGGCGGCGGCTTGCGCGAGGTCGCCAACCCGTCCGAGCTTTTTTTGTCCGAGCGCGATCTCGGAAGTCCCGGCACCGCGGTGTTCGCCGGCATCGAAGGTACCCGTCCGCTGCTGGTCGAGATCCAGGCGCTGGTCGCGCCGACCACGCTCGGCACGCCGCGTCGCGCCGTGGTCGGCTGGGACCAGAGCCGCCTCTCCATGGTGCTGGCGGTGCTGGAAGCCCATTGCGGCGTCAAGCTCTCGGGCCACGACGTCTATCTCAACGTGGCGGGCGGCCTGCGCATCCAGGAGCCGGCGGCCGACCTCGCGGCGGCGGCCGCGCTGGTCTCGTCGCTCAGCAATGCGCCGCTCCCGCCCGACGCCGTGTTCTTCGGCGAGGTGTCGCTGTCGGGCGCGATCCGGCCGGTAGCGCAGTGCGCGGCGCGCCTCAAGGAGGCGCAGAAGCTCGGCTTCGCCCGCGCGTTTCTGCCCGAGGCGGCGCGCGGCGAGGCCAACAGCGAGATCGGGCTCACGCTCACCGGCATCGGCGGGCTCGCGGATCTCGTCGCCGACATCGCCCAGCGCGGCAAACGCCGCGCCGGACCCGAGCTCAGCGCGCTGTCGGGCGGAGCCGACACCGCGCCCGCAAAGCGCGCGCAATTTTAGGATTCAGGCCTTTTCCGGCGAAACCCCGTTTCGGACTGGAACCGGGACGGACGCCGCGCGCCGCCGCAGATGCGACCATGCATATCCGGAGCGGCGCAGTAAGGTTATCGACATCGTATCCTTTCTGCGGGCACGGAATGCCCCCAGACCGGCCGCGGCCGGGCGACCGTCTTTATTCGTCGCGCATGGTTACCGCGGCAATCAAGCTGACGCGCGCAAACGCCAGAATTTGCGGACAAATGCGGGGTTCGGCGCCAATCCACAGCTTTGGCTCTGCGACCCGCGGGCTCGCCCGGAAGCCCTCAAGACGGGGTGACGCGGAAGCCGCCTCCCGCTATACACGGGGCGCGAAATCGCCACCGCCCCGAGTTCGGGGACCGGCCCTGCCGGCCCCTGTCGCCCATGAAGCCGCCGTGTAGCCATTGGCCGATCGATGTATCTCGATATCTTCCTGATTGTCGTCATGCTGATATCAGGATTGCTGGCCATGGTGCGCGGATTCATGCGCGAGGTCATGTCGATCGCCGCCTGGGGCGCGGCCGCCGCCGCAGCCCTCTACTCCTTCCCGCGCCTGCTGCCGCTTGCAACGCAATATTTCTCCAGTTGGAACGAATGGACCATCAAGGGCATCGTGCTGGGCGGCGTGTTTCTCTCCACGCTGATCATCGTATCGGTGATCACCGTGCGAATTTCCGACAAGATCCTGGACAGCCGGATCGGCGCGCTCGACCGCACCCTGGGCTTCCTGTTCGGGCTCGCGCGCGGGCTGATCATCGTGGTGGTCGCCTTCATCTTTTTCGACTGGCTGGTGCCGCAGAAGTCGCAGCCCGATGCGGTGCGCAACGCCAAATCGCGGGTGGTGCTGCAAAGCACCGGCCAGTGGCTGATGTCGCTATTGCCGGATGATCCCGAGAGCACCATCTTAAAGAGGTTCAAGAAACGGCCGACGGACGAGGACACGCCCGATGCACCGCCCGACCAGCGATAGGCGGAGCGGGGCCGGTGAGGTCATGAGGTACGGGATTCGATATTTTCGCCGGAATATGCTCTAGCCGCCCCGCCGGGGCGCCACCGGAGAGACGATGGAACAGCGGACGGACGGCCACTTGGTTCCTGAACAGGACCTCGATCTCGAGCTCAACGCCGACCGGCTGCGCGAAGAGTGCGGCGTGTTCGGCATCTACGGCCACCCGGACGCCGCGGCGATCACCGCGCTGGGGTTGCACGCCCTGCAGCACCGCGGCCAGGAGGCCGCAGGCATCGTCAGTTATGACGGCAAGCGTTTCCATTCCGAGCGCCGGCTCGGCCTCGTCGGGGATACCTTCTCGCGCCGCGACGTGATCGATCGGCTGCCCGGCACCATGGCGGTCGGCCATGTGCGCTATTCCACGACCGGCGCCACCATCCTGCGCAACGTCCAGCCGCTGTTCGCCGAGCTCAACGCGGGTGGCTTCGCGATCGGCCATAACGGCAATCTCACCAACGGGCTCTCGCTGCGCCGCCAGCTCGTTGGCGAAGGCGCCATCATGCAGTCGACCACCGACACCGAGGTGATCCTGCACCTGGTGGCGCGCGCCCGGCGCGGGCGTTTCATCGACAAGTTCATCGACGCGCTGCGACAGCTTGAAGGCTCCTATTCGCTCGCCGCGCTCACCAACAAGAAGCTGATCGGCGCGCGCGATCCGATCGGCATCCGGCCGCTCGTCGTCGGCGAGTTCGAGGGCTGCCCGGTGATCACGTCGGAGACCTGCGCGCTCGACATCATCGGGGCACGCTATGTCCGCGACGTCGAGAACGGCGAGGTCGTGATATTTTCGGAGGAAGGGACGCAGACCATCAAGCCCTTCCCGCCGATGCCGCCGCGCCCTTGCATTTTCGAATACATCTACTTCGCACGGCCGGACTCGGTGGTGGGCGGACGCAGTGTCTACCTGATCCGCAAGAATCTCGGACACGAGCTCGCGGGCGAAGCACCCGCCCAGGCCGACGTGGTGGTGCCGGTGCCCGATTCCGGCGTGCCGGCCGGCATCGGCTATTCGCAGGTCTCCGGCATTCCCTATGAGCTCGGCATCATCCGCAACCACTATGTGGGCCGCACCTTCATTCAGCCGACGCAGGCGATCCGCGAATCCGGCGTCAAGCTCAAGCACAACGCCAACCGCGCCGTGGTGGCCGGCAAGCGCATCGTGCTGGTCGACGACAGCCTGGTGCGCGGCACGACTTCGATGAAGATCGTGCGCATGATGCGCGAGGCGGGCGCCAAGGAAGTGCATTTCCGCATCGCCTCCCCGCCGATCAGGCATCCCGACTATTACGGCATCGACACGCCCGAGCGCGACAAGCTGCTCGCCGCCAATCACACAGTCGAGGAAATGCGCGAGATCATCGGCGCGGATTCGCTCGCGTTCCTCTCCGTCGACGGCATCTATCGCGCCATGGGCGAAAAAGCGCGCGATCCGGTGCGTCCGCAATTCACCGACCATTGCTTCACCGGCGAGTACCCGACCGGCCTCACCGACCAGAGCGCGCACGAAACGTCGCCGCGACAGCTGTCGCTGCTCGCCGAGGCGAGCTGACAAGCGCTGCTCGCCCAGGCGAGCTGACAAGCGATGTCATTGCGAGGAGCGCGTAGCGCGACGAAGCAATCTCCGTTACCACCACATGCGCAAGTGAAATGAGATTGCTTCGCTTCGCTCGCAATGACACTCTCCTGACATGACCTCTCCGCTTTCCAACCGCATCGCGCTCGTGACGGGCGCCTCGCGCGGCATCGGATACGCCACTGCGCTCGCGCTCGCCCGTGCGGGCGCTCACGTGGTCGCGGTCGCCCGCACGGTCGGCGGCCTCGAGGAGCTCGACGATGCGATCCGCGCGGTCGGCGGCAAGGCGACCCTGGTGCCGCTCGATGTCCGCGACCACGAGGGCATCGCGCGGCTCGCCACCGCGCTCGACGCGCGCTACCACCGGCTCGACGTGCTGATTGGCAATGCGGGCATCGGCGGCCCCTCTTCGCCGCTCAGCCATGTCGAACCCAAGGCGTGGGACGACGTGCTGGCGATCAACGTCACCGCCAACTGGCTGTTCATCCGCCATTTCGAGGCGCTGCTGAAAGCCTCCGACGCCGGACGCGTCGTGTTTCTGACCTCAGGCGCCGCCCACAATGCGCGCGCCTACCGGGGGCCCTACGGCGTCTCCAAGGCCGCTCTCGAAGCGCTCGCGCGCACCTTCGCGGCCGAGACCCAATCGACAAATATTCGCGTCAACCTGTTCAATCCCGGCCCGACCCGCACCGGCATGCGCGCCGCCGTGATGCCGGGCGAAGACCCGATGACGCTGCCAAGCGCCGAGGACGTCGCCGAGAAGATTGTCGCGCTCGCGCTGCCGAGCGTAACCGCGAGCGGCAAGCTCTATGATTTCCGCTTCGGCAAGCTGTTCTCGTACCGGCTTCCGACCGACGCGTGATCCATCGGCCGATCAGCGCGATAGCGTGACGCGCCACGCGAGACGCCAAGGCGGCCTCGCTCGCCGGCATGCCGACTGCCTTATCGCCGCTTGCGGCCCGCAAACGGATTTTCCTTCTCGCGCAGCATGAGCCGGATCGGCACGCCGGGCAGCTCGAAGGTTTCCCGCAGGCCATTGACGAGATAGCGCTTGTAGTCGTCCGGCACAGCGTCTGCGCGCGTGCAGAACAGCACAAAGCTCGGCGGCCGTGCCTTGGCCTGGGTCATGTAGTTGAGCTTCAGCCGGCGGCCCGACACGGCGGGCGGCGGATGCGCGGCGATCGCCTCTTCGAGCCAGCGGTTGAGCGCATGCGTGGGCACGCGCTTGTTCCACACCGCGTGAATGTCGACCACTGCCTTCATCATCCGGTCGAGGCCTTCGCCGGTGAGGCCCGACACGGCGACCACCGGCACGCCTCTGACCTGCTGCAGCCGGCGGTCGGCTTCGTCGCGCATTTTGCCGATCGCGCCGCCGTCATGCTCCTTCAAGTCCCACTTGCTGATGGCGATGACGAGCGCGCGGCCCTCGCGCTCGACCAGATCGGCGATGCGCAGATCCTGGTCCTCGAACGCGCCCGCGGCGTCCATCAGCACCACCACGACCTCGGCAAAGCGAATGGCCTCGATCGCGTCGGAGGTCGAAAGCTTCTCGAGCGTCTCCTCGACCCGCGCGGGCCGCCGTAATCCCGCCGTGTCATGCAGAAGGAAATGACGGCCGTACCATTCCATGTCGACCGCGATCGTGTCGCGCGTGATGCCGGCTTCCGGGCCGGTGAGCATGCGCTCCTCGCCGAGCAGCCGGTTGACCAGCGTGGACTTGCCGGCATTGGGACGGCCGACCACGGCGACGCGGATCGGCCGTGCGTCGTCCGACCCGTCGGCTTCACTTTCGCCGTCATCGTCGGCCGGCTCCGTCTGCTCCGGCAGCGCGACACGCAACGCGTCATAGAGATCCGACAGGCCCTCGCCGTGCTCGGCCGAGAGCGCGATCGGCTCGCCCAGACCGAGCGTATAGGCCTCGTGGACGCCGGATTGGGCGGCCCGGCCCTCACACTTGTTGGCGACCAGGATCGCGGGCTTGCCGGATTTGCGCACCAACTGGGCGATGGCGCGGTCGTTCGGCAGGACGCCGGCGCGCGCGTCCATGAGAAACATGACGGCGTCGGCAGACGCGATCGCGGTCTTGGTCTGCGCCCCCATGCGATCCACCAAGCTGTCGGGCGCCGCGTCCTCGAGGCCCGCGGTATCGATCGCCGTAAAGGACAGGTCGCCGAGCTTCGCCTCACCCTCGCGCCGGTCGCGCGTGACGCCGGGCTGGTCATTGACCAGCGCCTGCCGCCGGCCGACCAGCCGGTTGAACAACGTGCTCTTGCCGACATTCGGCCGGCCCACGATCGCGACGGTGAAGCTCATGAGGGTGAGTTCGTGGCAGGAGAGCCCGCGAACGGTGAGCTCTCGAAAATCGAGCTTTTGTAAGAAAGGCCGGATCGCTCGGCGCCGGCGCTGCTCACGTTCAGCGCGCCGTCGGCCAGGCCGGCTGTTGCTGCTGCGCCTGCGGCTGTTGGCCCGGCCAGGGCGCCGGCGTCTGTTGAGGTGGCTGCTGCTGCTGCGGCTGCTGGGCGGCCGGGGCGGGCCGCGGCTGCGCGACCTTGCGCGGCTTGGGCTTCGGTTTCGGCTCCGGCTTGGGGGCGACTTTCTCCGCGCTTGCCTGCGCGGCTGCGGCGGCCGGATCATCCTGCTGCTGCGGCTCCTGGTAGCCCTTCATCAATTCCGGCGGGATGCCCTGGGTCACGCCCGGCACGCCTTCCGGAAAGACCGGCTTGCGGTCGCCCGGCAGCTTCTTCTTGGTGTCCCAGAACTGTAAGTTCTCCAGGCTTTCGCAGCCGGCGAGCGCGCCGCCCAGCGACGCCAGAAGAAGCGTCAGGATGATTCCACGAACGACGCGCATCGGGATTCTCCTCAACCCTTCCCGCTTTCGCCCATCAGCGCCATCAGCACGTCCACGCGGTTGCGCAGCGCGGACGGCGATTTCGGCGTCTTCGCGGACGAGCTGGTACCACTTGCGCATGGCCGCCGCGTCGCCGGCCTTCCATGCCGCGAAGGCAAGCAATTCGCGCGCGCTGTGACGGAACGGCGCACCGGTGCCCGCGAGCGGCTCGAGCCGCCGGGTGATCTCGGCGAGCGGCGCGCTGTCGACCAGGATCATGCCGGCACGCAGCGCCGCGAGATCCTGCAGCGGCTGCCCGGTCGCGGCGCTCGCCGCAAGATCGTCATAGGCGGTGATCGCCGCCTTGGGGTCGCGCTCGGCGATCTCGGCCGCCTCGCGCATGCGGGCAAGCACGCGATAACCGGACGTTCCCTGGGTGGCGATGCGCGCGAACTCCTTCTCGGCCTCGTCATGCTTGCCCTGCTCGGACAGGATGGCGGCAGCGTTGAACTGCGCGCCGAACTCGGCGGCCTTCTTCGATTGCCAATAGTCGTAGCCGCGCCACGCCGCGACCCCGGCGACGACGAGAACCGCGAGCGCGATGAAATAAGGGCCGTACTGGTCCCACAGCTTCTGAAGCTGTTCCCGGCGGACTTCTTCGTCGACTTCGTGGAAAATATCGCTCACGGATCGCCTTTCACGCACTGGTCCGGGTTCCGGTCCCCCGGAAGCCGCTCGAACTATCGATTGTTACACGTTTTCCCCGACCGCTGCGCCCGGCAATGCGGGCGGGCCGTCGAAAACACACCTACGGCCCCAACCCGAGGCCTCCCCATAGGCAGCGTCTAAAATAGAGATATGGCGACGCCGTGGCAAAAGCCATGTCCCGAAATGCTTAAAGTGCCGCAGCTACACGGTTTTCTTGAGCGCATAGACGTGATCGGGGGTCGGAAAGGCGCGCGAACGGACTTCCCGGGCATAATCCGCGACCGCCTTGTCGATCGAAGGCCCGAGGTCGGTGTAGCGCTTGACGAATTTGGGAACACGGGGGGAGAGCCCCAGCATGTCCTCGAGCACCAGGATTTGCCCGTCGCAGGCCGCGCTCGCCCCGATCCCGATGGTTGGAATGGCGATCTCCTTGGTGACCTGGGCGGCCAGCGGCTCGGCCATCGCCTCCAGCACCACCGAGAACGCACCGGCTTCGGCGACCGCGCGCGCGTCCTCCACGAATGGACCCCAGTCGGCCCGATCCCGACCCTGAGCGCGAAAGCCGCCGAGTGCGTTGATGGCCTGCGGAGTCAGGCCGACATGCGCCATCACGGGCACGCCGCGCTCCACCAGGAACGCAATGGTCTCGGCCATGCGCCGCCCGCCCTCGACCTTGATCGCCCCGCAGCCGGTCTCCTTGAGCACCCGCGCGGCCGACAGGAAGGCCTGCTCTTTCGACGCCTCATAGGAGCCGAACGGCATATCGACCACCACCAGGGCATGCTGCGAGCCGCGCATTACCGCCCGCCCTTGCAGGATCATCATGTCGAGGGTCACCGGCAACGTGGTCTCGAGTCCATGCATCACCATGCCGAGCGAGTCGCCGACCAGGATCACGTCGCAATGCTTGTCGAGGAGTCGCGCCGTATGGGCGTGATAGGACGTAAGCGCGACGATCGGCTCGCCGCCTTTGCGAGCGCGGATGTCCGGCGCGGTGAGACGCCGCTGCTCTCCATGCGTCGACATTCACACCCCCAGGGCCGGTGTGCCGAACACCGGGATGCCGATGAACAGCGGATGGAACACGAGACCGAGCGCCAGATACAGGATCGTTCCCACCACGACGGCGATCATGTCGTTGCGCCGGCCGCCGAGCGGAATGGGCGGCGCGCCCGCGTCGCTTCGGTGCTTGAGCGTGATGCGGTCAAAGACCGCCCAGGCCAGCACCGCACCGAACAGAATGATGGCTCCGAGATCCCCGTTTGCAACAAGATGGCCGACCGCCCACAGCTTGATCCCGACCAGCATCGGATGCTTGAGGGTGCGCTTGAGATCCCCGGGGATATAGGCGGCCGTGACGCAGATTGTCGCGGGCCACATCAGGGCGACCGTCAGATGGCGCGCCCACGACGGCGGCGACCATACCATGATCGAGCCGCCCGCGCGGTACTGGGCGAATCCCCACACGATCAGGAAGAGTCCCGCGAGCGACACGAGCGAGAAAAGCCCTTTATAAGGCCATTCGCCGATCCGCCCGATCAGCGCCGCACGCGCGTCGCGCTGCGTCACGAACACGTGCGCGCCGAGGAAGATCGCAAGACCGAGGACCAGGACACCGAGACCCATTACGCACCCCCTGCGACAGCGCGGCGAGTAGAGGCCATGAGGCGCAGGATGGCAAGCCGTCGTTCGCGGCGCTCGACACCCATGGCCGCCCGACGGCTAGGTCATGACCAATCGACGATGAAACACCCCGGAAGCGCCACGTGGCGCCACTGGTCGTCCCCAGCACCGCCGTTGACGATTGGGCCGACGACGGCCCGCGCGACGCTCACCGCGCCAGCGGATTGGGACGAAGCTCGAAGCGCACGGCCCGCGGCCGGTTCTCCTTGCCGCCTTCGAGATGAAACATCGTCCGGGTGCCGTAAGTCGACCACAACGCCCTGCCCTTCCAGCCGGCGTTCGGATCGTCGATGCGTCCGTCGACATTCTTGGCAAAGAACCCGACCGGATAGGGCACGACGAAATTGACGAACTTTCCGTTCACCAGCGCGAAGATCGAGCCGTTGAGATTTCCCATGACGATCGGCACATTGGCGCCCAGGCCGAACGTGTTGAACCAGTCGACCCAGACGTAATAACTCGCCTCGGCGCTGCCCGGGTCCTTCACGTCGCGCAATTGCGGCCCGGGCAACTGGTGGAGCGTCCAGCCCTCCGGACAGTGCTGGCCCGTGGCGGTCGGCCCTTTGAGGACCTTGCATTTGCGGCGATCAAAGCTCCCGACATGGCCGCTGGCGAGCGACACCCAGTACACGCCGTTGCGATCGATGTCGCCGCCGCGCGGCCCGAAGCCAGGCAATGGCGGCTCGTAGTATTCCGTCAGCGCCGTATGGGTCGGGTCCGGACCCGGATCAGTGCGGGTAATGCCGCCCGGATAGCCCAGCACGGTGCCCCACACGGCGCCGTCCTTCGGACTGACCGCGACCGCGTAGATGTTCACCGCGATGCGCTTGTCCTTGGCGGGATCGAGCGGCTGGTCGGGCTCCACATAGGCGTCGCGCTTGCCGTTGCCGTTGGTGTCGAGCACGAACGGGGTCCAGCCCTGCGATTTTTCCTCGTCGCCGGTCTGCTCGTACATCTTGCGGTTCAGCCAGCCGAGCACGCCGGGGCCGACCACGCCGGCGCTGAGCCACAGCGTCTGGTTGGGGTCATGGCCGAAATTGAGGTGATGCGTCGGGAAGCACGTGCTGATGAGCGTGAACTTGCGACTCGCCGGATCGTAGAATGACACGTTGCGGCCGGCTTCCTTGAGCGGGAACGCCTTGGCCGAGGGATGATCCGATCCCTCCTTGCAGAACGCCGGATTGGCGTTGGGACGCACGCGGCCGGTGTACCAGATCCGGCCCTTCTCATCCATCATCGGGTTGTGGGTGAGCGTCTTGCTGTCCCAGATCGGATTGTCGCCCCAATAGGCCGACGGGCCCGTCGGGTTGCTGCGGCTCGACGGCGTGGCGGGATCGCGCACCGGGTGAAGAACCTCGCTCGCCGTCTGGGTCTGCGGATCGAGAATCGGCATCAGGTCGGTGCTGTCCTCGGGCGAGCCATAGATCTTGCCGCGCGCATTGATGCGCGGGTTGCGCCGGTCGGTCGAGACCGCGTCATGCAGATAGGCGTGCGGACGGCTCCAATCCCACAGCGTGACGACGACGTTGCGCTCGATCCCCTGCGGACGCGTCGGCTTGGCGAACGGCAACTCGCCGGCGGCGATGTGGTCGGTCCAATCGCCGAACAGTTTGAGCGCGCGGTCGGTGTCGAGCCGGCCGATGTCGCGCGCCATGAACATCTGTGCGCCGCCCGACTGCAGGCGCCGCGACCAGGCTTCGGACGAGTCTTTGAACTCGCCGAGCCCCTTGGGGATCGTGCGCGTGCCCGGCGTGCCGAGCGCATGGCACGACTGGCAGGCGCCGCTCTTCACGATGTTGAGCCAGGCGCCCTGGGTCTTGATCTTCGGCAGCGGAAACTCGCTCTTGTCCGGCACCCGCAGCAGAGAGAACCAGTAGATCGGCGGATAATATTGCGCCGCCGCGGCCTCGTCCGGCGCCGCCACCGCGGTAAGGTTCAGCATCTTGCCGGGCGCCGCCGTCACCTTCGGCGAATCGACCAGCCCATAGCCGCGCACCCACACGCTGTAATTCGCTTTCGGCAGATCGGGGATGACATATCGACCGCGATCGTCGGTCACGACGATCTTGGCAAACTTTGTCGGCAGGTCGGTGGTCTCGGCGATCACCCAGGCGCCGGCTTCCGGCCCTTTGGGCCCGGCGACGATACCGCCCAGATCGGCGCCGCCGATCCGGATGGCGGGATCGCGCGACGGCTGCGCATTTACGCCGGCAGGCCACATGGCCATCGCGGCGGCAAGCGTGATCGCCGCCACCCCGAGACACGACGCCTTCCCTCTCATGCTGTCTTCTCCCTATGTCCCCGGCAGCCGACCGACGGCCGACGCAGCCCGCTTGAGCCTACACCAGACGAGCGACATCATAAACACGCGCACCGGATAACCCCGGCGTCGCCCTTAGCGCCTCACCGGCAACACGACAGCCGCTGAGACGCCGAGCCGTGGCGGCGCCCGGGCAGCGCGCGTCGGACTCGGACCACCTTGGTTTCTGTCGATCAGCTCCCGGGCCGGTCATGCACCGCCGGAAAGAACAGGTCCTTCCAGCCGGCGGGACGCAGCTTCAGGGTGCCGATGTCGGCCATGAAGCCCGCATAGGTCATCGCCCCTTCGGGCGCGGCCGCATAGCGGGTGTCGGGATCGTTCAGCATGCGCAGCATCTCGTCCTCGCTGGTCTTGACCTGGGCGAGCTCGATATAGATGCGCGCAGCCTGCCGCTTGTCGGCGGCGATGAACTGCGCAGCGTCGTCCACTGCCGCCACGAAGGCCGCCGAGAGCTTCGGATTGGCGTCGTAGAATCGTTTCGTGGTGTACGACATGATGATGGTGAGCGCGCCGAAGATGTCGGACGAATTGATCACCCGATGGAAGCCGGGCTGGTCGTTCTCGATATAGGAGAACGGCGGCGAGGAGAAATGACTGGTGATTTCGGTCTTTCCCGAGAGCATCGCGGCGAGCGCATCAGGATGGGAAATTCCGACCGTCAGGGGATCGAGCTTGGCGTAGTTCTCCCGTCCGAACGCCTTGGCGGCCGCCATCTCGAGCACCACCGCCACGAAGGATGTCTTGATGCCCGGAACCGCGATGCGGTCCTTCTCGGTGTAGTCGGCGAGCGTCTTGATGTTCGGATTTCGGGTGACCAGCCACACCGAGCCGCCGCCTATCCCCGAAAGCCCGCGCGCCTCCATTTGTGGAATCGTGCGCGTCTTGTCCCATAACGTGAGAAAGCCGGGGACGCCGCCGGTCGCAACGTCGAGCGCGCCCGCCAGCATCGCATCGTTGATGATGTTGCCGCCGTCGATGACGCGGTAGCTGACCTTGACGTCGCCCAGGCCGGCCGCCGCCGCGCGCTTCTCCACCAGCTTGAGCTTCTCCATGATGTAGAGTGGCAGATAATGGATGCCGAATCCCTTCGAGACCCGCAGCTCGTTGGTCTCGGCCCGCGCCGTGCCCGTGCCGATCGCGGCGACCACGGCCATCGCGAACCAGCAAGCCACGAGTTTCGGCGAAATTTTCATCCTGCGCTCCCGCTGCGCCCGCCGGGGCGTCTCTCAGCGTAGCACAAGGGGCGCGTCGCGCCATGGTACCGCAAGGCAGCGCGTCGCAATCAACTGCGACGAGGACCGCCGCCTGCAAAGCGCGCGCCGCCGCGTCGAACAGGCAAATGCCGTCGATGCTCCCGCCGGGAGAGCATCGCCGCAAACCGCCCGCCTCAGGACGCGTCGTTCACGCCGCCCGGCCGCCGCGCTCGCGCAACATCGACGCGCGGGCCAGAATGTTCGGGATCTCGACATTGATCTCGAGGATCGCGACCTCGTCGCCGCGTTCCAGCCTGACCTCGACCCTTTCGGGCGCCACTTCGACATGCTTGGCTATCACCGCCAGGATGTCCTCGCGCAGACTGGCAATGAGGCCCGAATGACCGGTCGTGCCGCGCTCGTGCGTCAACAGGATCTGGAGGCGCTCGCGCGCAAGGGGCGCCGTGCGACGCCCTGTGAAGAGCCGAAACAACCTCATGCCGCCCTCCTACCGAATAGCCTGGTCAGCAGCGGGTGCCGAGCGCTCGGAACCGTCATCGGTACTGTTTCGCCTCGCAGCCGCCGCGCCGCGTCCATATAGGCTCGGGCCGGCGCGCTCGTTGCGTTGCTGATCGTGACGGGTGAACCAAGATTCGACGCACGAAGGACTTCCTCGCTTTCGGGAATGATGCCGAGAAGCGGGATCGATAGAATCTCGAGGACGTCGTCGATGCTGAGCATGTCGCCACGCCCGGCCCGAACCGTGTCGTAACGCGTGAGCAGGAGGAATTTCTCCATGCGCTCGCCCTTCTCCGCCTTGATGGTCTTGGAGTCGAGCAGCCCGATGATGCGATCCAAGTCGCGGACCGACGAGACTTCCGGATTGGTGACCACCACGGCGAGATCGGCGTACCGCATGGCCAGCGTCGCGCCCCGTTCGATGCCCGCGGGACTGTCGCAGATCACCCAATCGAATTTCTCTCGCAGCTCGCCGATGCAGCGCCGGACCCCGTCCTCCGACAATGCGTCCTTGTCGCGCGTCTGCGAGGCCGCGAGCAGGCTGAGGTTGTTGATCCGCTTGTCGCGGATCAGCGCCTGCTGCAGCCGCACGTCGCCATTGCAGACATTGATCAGGTCGTAGACGACCCGACGCTCGGCGCCCATCACCAGATCGAGATTGCGCAGCCCCACATCGAAGTCGACGATGCAGACATTCTCTCCGCTCTGAGCCAGAGCTGCGCCGAGCGCGGCCGTTGACGTCGTCTTGCCGACCCCACCCTTGCCCGACGTTACGACTAGGACTTCCGCCATTTCCCAACCTCCTTCTCGTTCTGATCCAGCGTTGCGATATTCAGGTCGTTACCCGACAGCCAAGCCTGGACCGGCTTCTGACGCAGGCGCGAGTCGATCTCCTCGAGAACCTTGTAGTAGCCGCCGACCGCAATTAGCTCGGCCTCGAAGCGGCGGCAGAAGACGCGCGCGCTTTCGTTGCCGTAGGCCCCGGCCAGGGCTCTACCGCGCAATGCCCCGTAGACGTGGATCGAGCCGGATGCGATCACCTCGGCGCCCGAAGCCACCGAGCCCAGGATGATCACATCGCCGTCCGGGTTCATGATCGTCTGGCCCGAGCGGACGGGCGTCTCGATCAGGAGCGAGGGAACCGGCGGCGCCGCCGCAATGGCGGGCGCGGGAGATGCCGGAGTCGCGCCACTATGGACCGGGTCGGCCGCGGCGGGACGCGGCGAGATCGCCTCGATGGCTTCGACCGAGCCGGAAGTCCGGCCCCCGGTCAGCAAGGGCGGGAGACTCTGATCGAGCACGGACGGATCGGCGCCCTCGATCCCGATGATCCGGATGGCGCGGCTTTCCAGTTCGGTCATCAGGGAGACGATATCGGAGCGCCCGAACGATAGACCGGCGAGATCGAGAATTAGGGGTTTGCCGGTGAAGAAGCCGGGCGAACGCGCCAGCCATTGATCGAGCTCGGCGAGCCATCCGGGCCGGGGGCTTTCGGGCCTGAGCACCAGCGCCAGGAAATTGCGACCACGAAACCGGAATGAATGACGTGGAGGTCGGGTTGCTATCGTCACGGGAAACTTCCGCTGCTGTCCGGATGCCTTTAGGAGAGGACAACATGGTTAACCACCGGTTAATGAATGGTTAACGCGGTCCGCTGCGCTGTATTTCAGGGGACGCGATCCGCCGTGCGCGCCGCGCACCGCGCCAGCGTGCGGATGGCGCGCGCGCGATTCAATTCGTGCGTCTGTTTGGGCCGGTTTTCAGACACCGCAAACGCGCGATCGGCGCGTCCATCGGCACGCCGTGGCGTCAGGCGCCCTCGGCGTCGTCGGCGAAAGATTTTCGGTATCCGAATGCCCAGGCCAGCGCCTGCACGGTCAGCAACAGGACGATCGTGGATGTCAGCACGATGATCGATGCCTTGTCGACGAACGTCGCATAGCTGCCGCCCGACATCGTGAGCGCCAGGCGAAAATTCTCCTCCAGGCGATCGCCCAGTACGAGCGCCAGCAACAGCGGCGCCATCTCGTACCCGAACTTTCGCATCACGTAGCCCGCGCCGCCCGACAACACCATGATCCATATGTCGGCGATCGAGAAATTCACGCTGTAGACACCGATAATCGAGATGATGAGGATTATGGGGACGAGCCACGCGTAGGGAATGCGCAGCAAATTCACGAATATTCCGACCAGCGGGAGGTTCAGGACCAGGAGCATCACGTTCCCGATATACATGCTCGCCACGAGGCCCCAAAACACCTCGGGATGATCCGTCAGCAACAGCGGACCCGGTTGCACGCCGTGGATCGTCAGCGCCGACAACAGGAGCGCCGTCGCCGGGATCGACGGAATGCCGAGCGCGAGCAGCGGGATCATCGCGGTGCCCGTCACCGCGTTGTTGGCGGTTTCCGGGCCGGCGACGCCGGCGATCGCTCCCTTGCCGAATTCCTCCGGGTGCTTGGAGAAGCGCTTTTCAACCGCATAGGACACGAAGGTCGAAACGACGTGGCTCACGCCCGGAATGATCCCGAAGATGAAGCCGATGACCGACGCGCGCCCGATAGCGGGAGCCGAATCGCGCAGGTCTTTCCAGCGTGGGATCAGATCGCGCAGTTTCGGCCGGATCGCCTTGATGGCTTCCGTTTTCTCGAGATTGATCAGGATTTCGGAAACGCCGAACAGGCCGATGGCCAGCGCCGTGAACGACAAGCCTCCGGCGAGGTTGGCGTAACCGAAGGTGAAGCGCGCGGTCCCGGTCAGGTTGTCGAGACCGATGGTGCCGAGCAGGAGCCCGAGCACGAGCATCGTCGCGGTCTTGATGCGCGAACCGGCGGACACCACGGATATCACGCTGAGCGCGAGCAGGATCAGGACGACCTCGACCGAGGGCCCGATCGCGATCATCACCTTCGCCAAGGGCGGAGCGATGAACATGAGCCCGAGGATCGACACGGTGCCGCCGACGAAGCTGCCGAGCGCGGAAATCATCAAGGCGGGGCCGGCGCGCCCCTGTCTGGCCATCTCGTAGCCGTCGATACAGGTGACGACAGAAGCCGCCTCGCCGGGTATGCGCACCAGGATCGACGTGGTCGAGCCGCCATACATGGCGCCGTAGAAGATGCCGGTCAGCATGATGATGCCGATGGTCGGGTCGAGGCCGAACGTCAGCGGAAGGAGGAGCGTCATGCCGGCGAGCGGCCCGAGTCCCGGCAGCACGCCGACGATGGTGCCCCACAGGCATCCAATGAAGCAGTACAGCAGCCCTTTCCAGGACAGCGCGACGGAAAATCCCCCGATCAGTTGATCGAAACCTGTCATTTCGAAATGACTCTTTTGGATCGTAAGGATCGCCGGGATCGCTTGGCTCCCTCGGATCCTTTGGGGCCCCTCACCATGAGCCGGTGGGAAGTTGCAGGCCCAGCAACACTTGGAAGAAAAACCAGCATGCCGCCATGGCGATGAGGGCGGCCACGCCCGCGAGCCAGAGCGAGGTTCGCGCGATGAGAACGAGCAGTGCCGCGCCGAACAGCCCGAGCGTCACATAGGCGCCGAGCCATTCGAACACGCTCGGCACCGCCAGCAAGGCTACGAACACCACCATGACGTCGTAGTGACCGAGCTCGACCGTCTCTCCTTCGACGCCTTTGGCGGATTCCCGCCAGCACGCGAGGCCGATCACGGCGGAAGACGCTCCGAGGATCGCGCCCAGCAGCAAGGGAAAGAATCCCGGCCCGGGGAGGCCGAGCCCGCCGAAATCGAGGAGCGAGGCCTGCCACACGAAAATCAGGCCGATCCCCAGGAGCGTGCAGGCCATGGCCATGCCGCCACGCCGAGGACAAACCGCTCGCGGTAGGAAGGTACGCGCGGCCGCGGGCGCGGCCATCTCCGATCCGTCACTCATGGGTACCCCCGGGTCTGGCGCCGGCCGGCCCATGCGCATGGCAACCGCCCGCGCACGCACGGGCCGCCTTGCGGGCCCGATACGACGCCGGGGCATAATTGAGAACTTCATGGCTGTCAGGCAGTTATCATGACTCCTTCTATTTCTTCTTCATGCCGAGTTCGACCATCACATTCGCCAGCTTGGCATCGTCGCTCGCGATCAACCGGCCGAAATCGTCGGCCGGCAGATAGGCCGGCATGTAGCCGATGGATTTGCCTGCGTCCTTGAAGGCGGCCGACTCGACCGTGCGCTTGATGGCATCCTGAAGCCTGGCAATGATCGGCTTGGGCACGCCCTTGGGAACCGCGATGCCTCGCCACATATCGAGCGCCACCGCGTAGCCGAGCTCCGTCGCGGTCGGCACGTCGGGGAAAATCGGGTCGCGTTTGGCGCCGAGGACCGCCAGCACGCGCAGATCCCCGCTCTTGACGTGCGGCACGACCGCCGCCGGAAGCTGAACGATGCCCTCGATACGGCTGCCGAGCAGGTTCACCACCGCTTGTCCCTCGCCGAACGGCACGTCGATCACCTTGGCGCCGCCCGTTAGGAACAGTGCCGAGGAAGCGAAATGCGTGTGGCTGCCGGCGCCCGAATTGCCGATACGCACCTTGCCGGGATTGCTCTTCGCATACTCGACGAGTTCCTTCAGCGTCTTCCATGGCGCGTCGGCCCGCACCACGAGCACCGGCGTCTCCACGCTCACCCGTGCAACCGGATCAAATGCCGTATAGTCGAATTGCAGGATGCCGGAGTGATAGTTGGTCGAGATCGAATTCGAATTCCAGATGATCGAATGGCCATCGGGCTTTTGCTGCTTGACGTGATTGTAACCGATCGCTCCGCCGCCGCCGGTGCGATTCACGACCGGGACGGGCACATTCAACGCCCGGGACATCCCGTCCGCGAGATACCGCGCCGTGACGTCGGCAGCACTGCCGGCACCGAACATCACGGTCATTTCAACCGGCTTGCCTTGCGGAAACTGCTGACCGAACGCCGGTACGGCGGCGCATAAAGCGACCGCAATGAAAACGCCTGACCCGATAGACCGCATATCTTCACTCCTCACGTTTGGAAATCATCGAATGCCATGGCCGCAATGCGAGACGCGCGTGCACCGCCGTTGCCGCGCTTCGTCGCCTTGCATCAACGATCGGCAAGAATCTTCAGCCGACGCGGCGCCTCGAGCGAGCCGAGGTCCCTTGCCTTCTCGTACCAGCTGCGCGCCTGGTCGGCGTCCCCAGCGATCCCGCGTACGCCGAGCTTTGCAAGCACGCCCGGATCATAGGTAGCGCCCAGCGCGAGCGCGCCGTCGGCGGCGCCGGCTTCCGCCGCATGGCGGAACAGGACACGCGCCGTCACCAGATCGCCCGCGTGGACGAATTGCTCCCCTTGCGTCAGGAGCAGCTTTACGGCCTCCGCATCGATCGTGCGGGCCGGCGTGCTGGCGGGGGCCGGCGGCGCCGGGTTTACGCCCGTTGGCAACATTCCGACCGTTTCGCCCCGCGACGGCGGCGCAGCCGCGTCGGATCGCACGACCGGCGGTGACGCCGGCACCTGGGTTGCCAGCCCCGGGGTTGCGGGCATCGGGGCTGCCGGCACTTGATCCGCCTGCTTCTCGGCCGGCGGCACTTGAGGCGCCTGCGGCGCAGATGGACGCCCGGGAGTCACTTCCACGACGCGCGTGCCGGCGGATGAAAGCGTCGGTCCTTTATCGGACTTCGATGGCGCGACCGCGCCTCCCACGGAAAAATAGTAAGCGATCGGTACCGCGATCGCACATGCGACGGCGACGCGGAGCACCAGGCCGAGATGGTTCGCCCGCTTCTCCCGTAACGGCGGAGGCGGTACCAAGGTCGGATCGAGCGAGCGCGGCACGCGAAAGCCGTCGATATACGTGTCGCGACCGGACGCGTTGAGCGGGCGAAGCCCCGCTACGGGCGGCAACTGGCTCGCGCGCGGCAGCCGGGCAAAGGTTTCCTCGGTTTCCGCGCGCTCGCGTCGAAGCCGCTGCAAGCTGGATTCGAGCCGCCGAAGATCGTGATCATAATCATCTTCGGAATTGCCCTCGGCGGCCGCATCCTCATCCACGTGCGCGCCTTTCGGCTTGGACTGAGAAGGGGGATGCCCCTCGTCGCCTTCATCCGGCGCGTCGTCGGGACGCTCATGGGGCCCCGTCGGCGCCAAAGGCGCTTCGTGGTGGTCGGCGTCGTCGGCCGGACGCGCCTCCGCCGGCTGCTGCCATGGCATTTTTGGCGTTTCGGACGCGCGGTCGGCAGCGTTGGGGTCGCCAGCTCGGGGCTGGCCCTCCGAAGCAGCGCGATCCCGCACTTTTTTCGGCGCGTAATCAGACAAATTGACCGGATTGAACGGTTTCCCCGTTGGGGTACTCATGACGAATTCCTCCCACACTCACGTGCTTTCACGTGACGCTGCACTCCCCGTTGCGTTGGACGAATGCCCCTCTTTCGGTTCCGATGTAATCGCATGTGATGCGTGACGCGCCGACGACCCTAGCGCCGCCGCCGCGTGGACTCCTGCCATTCGAGGAATTCGCGGAACAAGACCTCACGCTGCTGCTGAGTCAGATTGGCGGTAACGGACCCTTTTGTCTTCAGGAATGCGTCGAACTCGCTGCCTCCGGCTTGCGCATTCGCACCCGTTGTCGGCCCCTGAACGCGCTGCAACATCTCCTCCGCCGGGCCCCAGCGGGTCCAGCCCGGCACGGTGGCCGCAAGATTGACGTCGCGCCACTTCGGATGGCGCGGTGGCTGTCCGAACTTGTCCCATTTAGTGAAGAGAGCCTCGACGAACCTTTGAACCCGCCGGTACCGGTCCGTGTTCTTCGGCCAATTGAAAACCGCCAAGACCGCCGGCACCGCGATAGTGTCGACCCGGCCGCCCTCCGGGATGAGCGACGGATATTCCTGCCTGGTCAGCTCACCGACCGTATAGTAGTCCGCAAAGGTCTTGGAAAATGGAATAGGAACGAAGTGGAGACCCGAATTGGAAGGAATCTTCGCAAAGAAGTCGATCGGCTTCCCGATCACGCGGACGAGCGCGGCGATTTCGCCTGATTTGAGCTTCTGCAGCGCGCTCGGATTGTCCACCAATACTTGCTCGACCTGAACGCCCAGCCGTTGGAACACGATCGTTCCCGTCAGGCTGGACGCGCTTCCCGCCGGTCCGAAACTGACCTTCTGGCCACGCAAATCCTCGATGCTCTTGATTTCGTTGCGCGCCAGAACGTGCATTTCCGAAACCGGCAGACGGATGATGTAGTGGACCCGGCTCTCGAGATTGGCCGTCTTCCGTTGCGTGCGGAAATATTCGAAGACATCCGACTGGGTCACCGCCACATCGACGCCGCGCAGATAGAGCAGATCGTCGAGATTGGAAGCGGCCCCGTAGGTCACGAGCGGGAGGACCCGCAGATTGTCGCCGTCATCGAGAACCTGCGCGAGTTCGTCCGCGAACGTCATGTAGGTGCCGGACAATAGTCCCCCGGCAACTCCGACCGTCCAGCTGTTCTTGCGATCCCGCAGCGCGAACTCGCTGCCGGTCTGCTCAAGCGATTTCGGCACGGCCTGCGCATGCGCCGCCGATATGGCGTCGATACGTGGAAGCCCAATGCCGATCAGCGAAAAAACAAGCACGCATGCGCGCACGGCGCGCCACAACATAAGGGTACGCATTACACCACCCCTTCCCTTATTACCCATGTATCGTCGACCGCAATTGTGTTCCCAATCGGGCGCGCAGGGCGCGCAAACTTTGTCAATCGTGGCGCACCGCCGTTTTTCGAACAATAGAATTAATTTCGGCGCCAATCGGTAATGCGTTATAGTTCTTTCGCCCTGTATCGGTGTTACTCTACTCTTGGGTTCGATCACTTTTTTTCGGTGTGGCCACGGAATATTCATTTTGTGGCCAAGGAATACCGTCGAGCGCATCACACATTGAATTCGTGACGTCGCTGACCGGTATGGTGTTCCGGTTGCCCGAAAAGCGAGCTCCGATTTTTCCCGATAGCCGACAATATATTCGACATCCATCATGTGACAAGCCGGAAAATCAGCCGGCCCGGCGTGCCGTAAGACGAAATGGGAATCGCAATCATCGATGACGGATTTCATTCAGGAACCCGAACGCTCCATTCCGGTGCGCGGCGAATACGAGGTCGCGGTCCTGGGCGGCGGACCTGCCGGCATTGCGGCGGCGGCGGCCGCCGCCGGCGCGGGCCGGCGCACGCTGCTGATCGAGCGCTACGGCTTTCTGGGCGGCATGGGAACGGCTGCGGGCGTCACCAATTTCTGCGGCCTGTTCGCCAACGTGCATGGCGAGATCCGCCGGGTCGTGCACGGCGTGGCTGACGACTTCCTGGCCCGCATCGACCGGCTCGGCGGGCTCAGCAACCCTCATGTGATCTTCGGCAAGACCAAGGCGCAGGCCTACGACACCGCCGCCTACAAGATCGCTGCCGACGATCTCCTGCTCGCCAAAGGGGTCGAGATCCTGTTCCACGCGCTCGCCTGCGGCGTATTGGCCGGATCGGAGGGTGAGATCACGGCCCTGCTGGTCGAGACCAAGTCGGGGCGCTGCGCGGTGCGCGCCAAGGTATTCGTCGACTGCTCGGGCGACGGCGATCTGGCGGCCTGGGCGGGGGCGCCCTTCGAGGTCGGCGACCGCGACGGCAACCTGCTCTACCCGACCACCATGTTCCGCCTCAACGGCGTCGATCCGCACCAGGCGGGCGAGGCGTGGGCCGACATCCCGCGCCTCATGGAGCAGGCCGAGCGTCGCGGCGAGCGCTTTCCGCGCAAGGGCGCGATCGTGCGCCCGATGCTCCATCCGCAGGAATGGCGCGTCAACGTCACCCAGCTCGCGGGCCGCAACGGCAAGGCGATCGACGGCACCGACGCCGACGAGCTCTCGGCCGGCGAGATCGACGGCCGCCGCCAGGTGCTCGGCTTTTTCGAATTCCTCAAGCGCGAGGCGCCCGGTTTCGCCGACAGCTACATCGTGGATATTCCGCCACAGATCGGGATCCGCGAGACCCGCCGGGTGACCGGCCGCTACCAGCTGAGCGGCGACGACGTGATCTCCTGCGCGAGCTTTGACGACACCATCGGGGTCAACGGCTGGCCGATCGAGGCCCATGTGGCGGGCGACGTGCAATGGCGCTGGCCCGACATCCCGGGCTCGCGCGGGTTCAATCACCTGCCCTACCGCATGCTGGTGCCGCAACACACGCGCAACCTGCTGGTCGCCGGACGTTGCGCTTCCATGACCCATGAGGGGCAATCGGCCGCACGAGTGTCGGGGGGCTGCTTCGTGATGGGCGAGGCGGCCGGCACGGCGGCGCATCTTTCGCTTGCCGCCGGCGCCGCGCCGGCCGATATCCGGGTCGACGAACTGCAGACCCTGCTGGAGCGCGGCGGGGTTTATCTCGGGAGAGACATCTCATAAGCCGTCATGCGCGGGCTTGTCCCGCGCATCCACGTCTTGGCCGCTCAACGAAGGACGTGAATGGCCGGAACAAGTCCGGCCATGACGAAGCCGGAGGTAATTGGAATGACCCGACGTCTCGCGCTTGCGCTGATCGCCCTCTGGCTCGCCGCGCTTCCCGCCTCCGCGCAGGTCTGGCCGGCCCGGCAGGTCAAGCTGATCGTGCCGTTCGGTCCGGGCTCGACGCCCGACGTGGTCATGCGCCTAATCGCCGATCATTTGCAGCAGAAGCTCAGGCAGAGCTTCGTGGTCGAGAACAAGCCGGGCGCGAGCGGGAACCTCGGGACCGACGCGGTCGCCAAGGCCGAGCCCGACGGCTACACGATCGGCCTCTCGATCGGCGGGCCGCTCGCCATCAATCCGCTGCTGTTCGGCAAGCTGCCCTACGATCCGGCCAAGGACCTCGCGCTGATCACCATGCTGACCACGCAGCCGAGCGCGCTCGTGGTCAATGCCAACCTCGGCGTCGACACGGTGGCCGGGCTCATCGACCTGCTGAAGAGGAATCCCGGCAAATACAATTACGGTTCGATCGGCAACGGCTCGCTGTCGCACCTCGCCATGGAGGCCATCGCTCTCAAGAGCGGCACTCAAATGGTGCACATCCCTTATGCGTCCTCGCCGCAGGCCATGACGGCGCTGTTACGCAACGACGTGCAGATGGGCTGCCTGCCGGCGATCTCGGTCACGCCGCAGCTCGCCTCGGGGCAAGTGAAAATTCTCGCGATCTCGACCAGCCGGCGCTCAGCGCTGCTGCCCGGCATTCCGACCCTGCGAGAAGCTGGCGTCGACGTCGAAGCCGATGCCTGGAACGGCCTGATCGCGCCGGCCAAGACCCCGGAGGCGGTCATTGCGGCTGTGCACGATGCCGTGGTCGATGCGCTCAACTCGCCGGCGATCCGCGAAAAGCTCGCCGCCCAGATCATGGAGCCGATCCCCACCACGCCGGCCGAGTTCCGCGCCCGCATCGACGCCGACATCGCGCGCTGGACCCCGGTGATCAAGGCGGCGAACATCAGGGTAAATTGACCGCGCGCGTTGAATTCGCTCGTTATTCCTAACAGCGGGAGCGCGCCGGGGCCGGCCCGCAAAGCATCCCGACCGCCGCACTCCCGGCGCTGCCGGTGGCGAAACGCACCGAAAAACGCGTTTTTCGGCCCTCCAGGGTCAATCGCGCGTCGTCCGGCGCGCGTTCACCGATTCCATCAATGGTTCCATACCGATGCGCGGGGCAGCTATTCGGAGCCCGCAAGGTTAAAGCCACACTAACGTCACATTTTACGGGCGCTTCAAAGCAATAAAAGGAGCACGGAGGCGAATTTAACGATGATTAACTGGATGATCCAGTATTTCTTGATCTGATGATGGTATTAGCCTCGCCACATCTGCCAAGAAAATCTCGTTACGCTCCCGTAATTCCACGGCGGTCCTACACGAGGACTTCATGACTTCCAACAACCAGCGGGGAGGTTTTGGGAAACGACGAACGTTTCTTTGGAAGTAGATCCACTCGAACTGTACGGAGTATCCACAATGATACGACTTCTCGGCGCGTCCGCGCTCGCACTCGCCATGATGACACCCGCGGCGCAAGCTGCTCATTCTCGTCATCACGCCGCGTCTGCACATCATCGCCATCATCATCAGGCCCGCCATTATCGGGCGCATCATCGTTATGCGTTCCGTCAGGAACCGGCTTCCCGGAGCGAAGGGTTCCACCAGGCGCGCGCCAGCGGCGCGCGTCCGCGCGCGTGGTGCGGCTGGTATGCCCGCAGCCTGGTCGGAAATGACCCGGGCGCAACGTACAATTTGGCCCGGAATTGGGCGCGTTGGGGCCGTCCGGCGAGTTCGGGGCCGGGCGTGATGGTGGTATGGGCTCATCACGTCGGCATGATCACCGGCCGCGACAGCAACGGAAACTGGATCATCAAGAGCGGCAATGACGGCCACACGGTGCGCGAGCGGCCCCGCTCGATTGCCGGCGCCATCGCGTTCCGCGCGGGGTGAGGGTTCCGGAACCGGGCTAAGCGCGAATGATCCCGCCGAAATAGCGGCGGCGTTCGAACTCCAATTTTTGTGTGGTTCCCCGCCGGCCGAAACGCCGGCGGGTTTTTCGTTTCGACGCTCGGCTGTCTGTGCGCCGATCGGCGGACCGGCATGACGGTGCGGTGGGGATCCTACGCGGTCGCCACCTTCTTCACGTCCTTCACGTCGGCGAACGTGATGCCGGGCGCGCGCTCGGCGATATAGCCGAGATAGAAGGCGTTGCGGGCGAGGAAAACGAGGTCGCCGTCGAGGTCCTCGGCGATGCCGGAGCCGTTGGCGGCCACAAAACCGTCGAGCGTCTTGTCGTCATCGGCCGAGACCCAGCGCGCCGTCTCGAACTCGCAGACGTCGAACTCGACCGGCAGGCTGTATTCGGTGTCGAGCCGCACCTTCAGCACGTCGAGCTGCAGCGGACCGACCACGCCGACGATCGCGGGCGCGCCGTCGCGCGGGCGAAACACCTGCACGACGCCCTCCTCGGCGAGCTCCTGCAGGGCCTGCTTGAGCTTCTTCGCCTTCATGGCGTCGGTGAGCCGCACGCGGCGCAGGATCTCGGGCGCGAACGACGGCACACCGACGAAACTCAGATCCTCGCTCTCGGTCAGCGTGTCGCCGATCCGCAGCACGCCGTGATTGGGAATGCCGACCACGTCGCCCGCATAGGCCTCGTCTGCAAGCGCGCGGTCCTGCGCGAAAAAGAAGTGCGGCGTGCGCAGGCTCATCGTCTTCTGCGTGCGCACCTGCTTGACCTTCATGCCGCGCGTGAGCTTGCCGGAGCAGATGCGCGCGAACGCGATCCGGTCGCGGTGGTTGGGATCCATGTTGGCCTGGATCTTGAACACGAAGGCGGTCATGTACGGCTCCGCCGCCTCGATGCGCCGGCGGTCGGCCGCCTGGGCGCGCGGCGACGGGGCGAGCGCACCCAGGCCCGCCAGCAGGTCGCCGACGCCGAAATTCTTGAGCGCGGAACCGAAATAGACCGGCGTGAGATGGCCCTCGCGGAACGACGCCAGATCGAACGGCCGGCAGGCGTCGCGGACGAGATCGATCTCCTCGCCGAGCGCGCCGGCATCGAGATTCGGGTTGCGCGCGGCGAGGCCCGCGATATCCAGCGGCACCAGCGTGGCCTCGTTGTCCTCGCCCAGGAGCCGCATCTGTCCGCTTGCGATGTCGTAGGTGCCGGCGAAGTCGCGCCCGCGCCCGAGCGGCCAGGTCATCGGCGCGGTGTCGAGCGCGAGCGTCTTCTCGATCTCGTCCAGGAGATCGAACGGATCGCGGCTTTCGCGATCCATCTTGTTGATGAAGGTGAGGATCGGGATGTCGCGCAACCGGCACACCTCGAACAGCTTGCGGGTGCGCGCCTCGATGCCCTTGGCGGCGTCGATCACCATGACGGCGGAATCGACCGCCGTGAGGGTGCGATAGGTATCCTCGGAAAAGTCCTCGTGACCGGGCGTGTCGAGCAGATTGAACACGTGCCCGCCATGCTCGAAGGTCATCACCGAGGTGACCACCGAGATGCCGCGCTCGCGTTCGATCGCCATCCAGTCGGATCGCGTCGAGCGGCGGTCGCGCTTGGCCTTGACCTGGCCGGCCAGCTGGATGGCGCCGCCGAACAGCAGCAGCTTCTCGGTCAGCGTGGTCTTGCCGGCGTCCGGGTGGGAGATGATCGCAAAGGTTCGCCGGCGCGCGACCTCGCGGGCAATCGGCGAGGCGGCGTCCGCCACGGCGGCCGCGGAATTGGGGCTGAACTGCTCATTCATGGTGCGCTGCATGTGGCAGGCATTGGCGGCCGGATCAAGGGGGAAGCCACCGTCAACGGGGCCGGGGCCGGCCGCCGCGCCCTCAGCCGCCGCCTGCCCGGCCCCAGACGCCGCACGGCGGGGCCCTGCTGCCTTAGGCGGCGCGAACCGTGGCGAGGAATTTCCCCACTTCGGCCTTCAGGCGATTGCTCTCGCCCGACAGGGAACGCGCCGCCGACAGCACATCGGCCGAAGCCGCGCCGGTCTTCGCCGCGCCGGCATTCACCTCGGAGATGTTGCTGGCGACCTTCGCGGTACCCGCCGCCGCCTGCTGGACGTTGCGGGTGATCTCCTGCGTCGCCGCGCCCTGCTGCTCGACCGCGGTCGCGATGGTGGTGGCGATCTCGGATATCCGCCCGATGGTGCCGCCGATCTCCTTGATGGCGACGACCGAATCCTGCGTCGCCGCCTGCATCTCGGCGATCTGGTTGCTGATCTCGCTGGTCGCCTTGGCGGTCTGGCTGGCCAGCGCCTTGACCTCCTGAGCCACCACCGCAAAGCCGCGGCCCGCCTCGCCCGCGCGCGCCGCCTCGATGGTGGCGTTGAGGGCCAAGAGGTTGGTCTGCTCCGCGATGGTGGTGATGAGCTGGGTCACGTCGCCGATGCGGCCCGCGGCCTGCGACAGCTTGGTGATGCGCTCGTCGGTCTTCTGCGCCTGGCCCACCGCCTCGTTGGAGATGCGGCTCGACTTCAGCACCTGGCGGCCGATCTCGCTGACCGAGGCCGCCATCTCCTCGGTCGCCGAGGCGACCGACTGGACGTTGCTGGACGCTTCGTCGGACGCCGCCGCCACCGTGGTGGTGAGCCGCTGGGTCGTCTCCGCCGTCCCGGTCAACGCGGTCGCGGCCGACGCCAGCTCGCCCGAAGCCGACGACACCGCACCGACGATATTGCCGATCACCGCCTCGAAGTCGCCGGCGATTTGGTTCATCAGCGTCTTGCGCTCGGCCGCCGCCTCGGCGTTCTTTTGCTCGGTCTCCTGTTGCTTGACCCGCATGAAGTTCTCGCGGAATCCCTCGGTGGCGCGCGCCATCACCCCGATCTCGTCGGCACGCCCGACATGCGGAATGACGACCTCGTAGTGGCCGTCCCGCATCTTGTCGACGGCGCCCGCCAGCTCGCCGAGCAGTTCGCGCACCGTACGCACCACCATCCGGCCGAGGACGATGACGGCGGCCAGCACGGCGAGCGTGATGACGAGAAAGATGACCATGCTGCGCCGCGCGTCGCTCAGCATCTGCTCGCCCTCGGCGCTGATCGAATTGGCCGTCATGGTCAGGATCTTGCCCATCAGAACCGTGAGCTCCTGGTTCATGGCAAGCCAGCGCTTGAGTTGCGCCTCCGACGCCGGCTGGCCCGAATTGGCGAGGGCGAACCGGCGCAGCTCGTCGAGCTCGCGCCCATTGGCGGCGTCGAATACATCATACGTGGCGACGACCGGGGCCGGCGCATAGTCGTGGAACAGCTTGCTGAAGGTGACGTGCATTGAATAGCCGCGCACCAGTAACAGGAAGCCGTCCGGCGGCACCTTGACTTCGCGCAGCGCGGTCTCGCCGCCCCCGCGCTGGACCATGGCGGTCTGGATGAACTGGATCGTGGCATAGAGCGCGAAAATCCGGCGCGACAGGACCGCGTCATCGACGACCGCCGAGGCGCTTCCGACCAGATCGACCGCCGCCATGGCGGTCGGCGCGATGAACTTGGTGCTGTCATTGCCTGACTTCACGGCGTTCGCGTCGATCTGCGCCCGCAAGGCGACGATCCTGCGCATATGCTCGTCGAGCGCCTTGAGCTGCTGCTCGATCGTGGGAATCGTGACCGTCATGGCGGCCCCGGCGTCATGCAAGACGCGATAGTAATCGTCCATCGCACGGCGCACGGCGGGAAGCTGGGCGCGGTCGCCGGTGCCCGCAATGACGTCGCGGTTGAGACCGCCCTCGGCCGGGATCCCAAGCCCGACGAATCGCGCGGTCGCCACCGCCACCCGAAGCACCGACGAGGCGCCGTTGAGGTCGTTGTAACGCGACCAGCTCTCATAGCTGAGGATACCGCCGTAGATCGCCAGCGCGACGAGCGGCAAGAAGACCACGAAGGAAATCAACCCGGAAAAGGCGAAGCGGCGCATGGTTCGGCCTCCAGAAGCGCTCGGGGGTCTGGCGCGGGAGGCCGCCCCAGGACGGTCTGCGGTCGCCGCACCCAAACTCTCCTGGGGTGGGCATGCCCGCACGTAACGTTGCGTTAACGACGAATTTTAATCCGCCCTCCTTAAGCTTTGATGAAAGCGGCGGAGCGCCACGGGCGCCTCGCCGAGGGGCGGGCGACGAGCTGGCGGCGATCTGTGCGCCGATGAAACGGAAGTCGTGACCCGCTGACGCGCCCACTCAATATTAATGGGCACACATGAATATTCTGGCATATATGCGCGCCTCGGCGCTCACGCGGGCATCCGCCGAGCCGTCGTTGCGGCCTCTGAATTCTACACCACCGGAGAGCTTCCGCCGTCGACATTGATCGCGGTGCCGGTGATGTAGGATCCGGCGTCGGAAGCGAGGAAACAGGCGATGTTGGCGAATTCCTCGGCCCGGCCGATGCGCCCGAGCGGGATCGTCTTGGCGCGCGCCGCCACATAATCTTCGAGCGCCACCCCGGTCCGCTTGGCGGTCTGCACATGCTGGTCGCTGGCGATGAGGCCAACCAGCAAGGCGTTGACCAGGACGTTGTGGGGCCCGCCCTCGCCGGCGAGCACCTTGGTGAGCGCGAGGCCGGCCGCGCGCGAGATCGAGGTCGGGGCGCTGCCGGCCCGCGGCGCCTTGGCGCCGATATTGAGGACGTTGATGACCCGTCCCCAACGGCGCTGCTTCATCTGCGGCCAGGCCAGCCGGGTGAGCCGGAGGGCGGCGAACAGTTTTTGATCCAGATCCCCTTGCAGAATCTCGTCGGTGAGAGCCTCGAACGGGCCGGTGCGCGAGGTGCCCGCATTGTTCACTACGATGTCGACCTTGCCGAAGGCGCGCATCGCCTCCTCATAGGCGCGCTGGATGTCGCCGGCGCCAGCGACGTCGGCGGAGACGCCGATCACCCGCTCGTGCGTGCTCGCCCGGATCGTCTCCACCGCCTGGTCGAGCGCCGCACGCCCGCGCGCCACCATCGCCACGTCGGCGCCCGAGGTCGCGAACCGCGTCGCGATCGCGAGACCGAGCCCTTTGCTGCCTCCGGTCACAATGGCCGAGCGGCCGGCGAGAGATATTTCCATGGGGGCCTCACAATCTGTTCCGCGATCACCCGCGCGAATCCCGGGCCTCAGCTTAGGGCGGAGCGTTCGCGATGGCGAGGCGTACGCGGCACGCAGAAGCAAGCCCAGGCGGTTGACCGGAGATCGCTTCGGGGAGCCTTTCCCGTCATTGCGAGGCGTGCGTAGCACGCCGAAGCAATCTCAGGCGGATACCGGAGATCGTTTCGGGGAGCCTCTCCCGTCATTGCGAGGCGTGCGTAGCATGCCGAAGCAATCTCAGGCGGATACCGGAGATTGCTTCGCTTCGCTCGCAATGACGGTAGATGGCTTCGCTCACTTCTTGGGCGGAGGGATGTCCGTGAACAAGTCGCGCGGATCGGCGCGTAGCGAGATCGCGACGAGCTTTTGGCTGTCGGTATCCATTTTTTGCTCGCCCTTGAGCATTGCCTCCGTCGTTTCCTCGTCGCTCCCGAGATAGGCGGCCAGGCCGCCGGGCGAGAGGCCCGCCGCCCGCAGGTCCGGCGTCAGGTCGCGCCGCGCCCAGCGGTCCGGCCCGGCCGGCCCGTGCCCGAGGAATTTCATGCCCTGCTCCTGGACGTTGGCAAGGGCATTCTCGGACAACAGGCCGGAGATGATCGCCAGAAACGCCACGAAGTAGGGATTGATGGGCGCATCGCCTCCGAGGCGCGACGCGTCGGCGATGACCGGAACGCCGGCCTTGGCAACGATGAACATCACCAAGGCGGTGATGGCGCCGAGCGACAGCCTGAGAAAATACGCCGAGAAGGTGATGTTCTGGTTCTTCACGCAGTAAGCGTGCGTGATCTGCAGCGCGCTGCCCAGGATCCCCATCAGGATGACGAGCCATAGCGTCAGGTTGTCGGGCTGCATGGTGATGAGGGCGGTGCTGATCCGGGTCGTGAATGTGTGATTGAAAAAGATCTCGTAGAGCGCGTTGGTGACCTTCACCCGCGATGGGTCGTCGATGTTGGTCTTGATCAGCTCGAAGATGGAGTTCAGGCTTTCGGTGTCGCGGTCGATATTGTCCGAGAGATCCTTGATGGACTGCTCGACCGCCTGCAGGATCGCTTTGGCCGCATCCCGCGCGCGCGCCGCGCTCGTGTAGTCGGCATAGACCTTCACGATATTGCCGATGTCCGCATCGAGCTCGGGATGGTCGGCGTGCAGACGCGGCTGCGATCCCTGGATGGCGCCAATCTGGTCGGCATAACCTCTCCCGTTCACCGCCGCGATCGAAGGCTCGGCGGCGTCCACGCGATGGTGGAGAGTCACGAGCAATTGCTCCAAACGCGTTTTCTTTGCCGAAAGCTCGTTCTCTGCGTTCGTTGCATGTTCGCTCAGGTCGATCCGCTTGCTGCGCGCGTCGTTGCGCTGCCTGACCTCCTGCTCGATCTGCTCGCGGGTGGTCGCCCATTGATCGCCCACGGCGACGAGCTTGCGAATGCTGAGATTGACGCCGTCGATCGCGATGCCCGACAGGCGTCCCTGCGTGAGGACGCTCGACAGCAGGAAGACGCAGCAAGCCACCAGGATCAGGGTTGCGAAGACCAGGCACACGCTGACGAACCAGTTCGTCCAGCCCGCAGCCGCAATTGCGGGCCTGCGGCCATTGTCGGCAGGACGGCTGCCGGATTCCCCTGCCTCAGGCATGGTGGTCTCCCCAGGCGGATGCCGCCGCGATCTTCCGTCGGCATACTACCATAGGTCGTTCGCAGGGGAAGCGTCGACCACGGTTCCGGGCCGCAGCGGCGAGGATGAAGTGCCTCCCGCGGTGAGACCGGCAGGCCGGCCCCGCCTATGCGACAGGTGCGGAATTCCCGCCCTCAGCCCCGCGCCCCGAAGGCTTCCGCGTAGCGGTCCGGCTTGAATCCCACCAGCAGCTTGCCACCGATGTCGAGCACCGGCCGCTTGATCATGGACGGCTGGACCATCATCAGGGCGATGGCCTTTTTCTCGGTGAGCCCGTCCTTTTCTTTCTCGGGCAGCGCGCGGAAAGTCGTGCCGGCGCGGTTGAGCAGCATCTCCCAGCCGACCTCGCGTGCCCAGGCTTCGAGTTGCCCGCGCCCGATGCCCGCGGTCTTGTAGTCATGGAATTCATACGCGATGCCGCGCCCGTCCAGCCACGCACGTGCCTTCTTCATGGTGTCGCAATTCCTGATGCCGTAGATCGTGATCGTGTCGGTCCTTGCCATCATGGTGGCACCTTCCGTCATTGCGAGCCCTCGGGTCTTGCCTTCGGCAAGCCCGAGGAGAGGTTCCGCGATGCAATCTCGAGCCACACACTGTGACAGAGATTGCTTCCGCCTTCGCTCTACGAGCTACGGCGGACAGGTCGGCGTATTGCGCACACGTCGCAATGACAAGTCGTGTCAGTCGCCGCGATCCAGCCCCGATCTGGAGCGCCCGATCACTTTTTGACCGGCCCGTTGATCGCCCAGGTGACGCCGAACGGATCCTTGAGCTGTGCGTAACGGTCGCCCCAGAACATGTCGGCGGGCGGCATGACGCCGGTGCAGCCGGCCTTGACGGCGCGATCATACCAGGCATCGACATCCGGCACCGGCAGCATGAGGTGGAACGCGGCGGGCGCCGTCAGCGCATGCCCATGCTCCGGATAGGCGTCGCTCATCATCACCGAGCCGCCGTTGATATAGAGATGGGCGTGCATGGTTCGGCCCTTCTCGTCCGGCGGATGGATGGCGGCGACCTCGGCGGCAAACGCCTTTTTGTAGAACTCGGCGGCCTTCACGGCGCCGTCCACCGTCAGGTAGGGAACGGCGCCGCCTTTGACGGGGGTCTTGGCCTGGGGGCTTTTGGGATCCGGATTTTTGGGTTCCGCAGTTTTGGCTTGGGGGTTCGCCATGGAGATCTCCTCTTTGTTCCGACAGCCGCAGACATAAATACGCACCGGTATCGCTCCGGCCGACAGCTCCCTGATAAAAAAGTTCGGCAAAAATATTGCCGGGCGCTGTCGGGTTCCACCCGGCCGGGGCGTCCTTGGGGCAGTCAACGAAGGGAGACACGCATGACCGCCGGCCACGAACTGGTCCTCACCCGATTGATCGACGCCCCGCGCGCAAAACTGTTTCGCTGCTGGACCGAGCCCAGCCTGCTCAAACAGTGGTTCGCGCCCGCCCCCTACACCACCCCGGTGGCGGAGGTGGATTTGCGGGTCGGCGGCCGCAGCAACATCGTGATGCAATCTCCCGACGGCCAGCAGATCCCCTGCCCCGGCACCTACCTGGAGGTCGTGCCGGACCGCAAGCTGGTGTTCACGGACGCCTATACGGGCGACTGGATGCCCAAGACCGGCAGCAAGCCTTTCATGACCGCGATCATCACGTTCGACGACGAGGACGGCAAGACGCGCTACACCGCGCGCGTCCGGCACTGGAGCGCGGAAGACAAGATGACCCATGAAGGCATGGGCTTTCACAAGGGCTGGGGCCAGTGCGCCGACCAGCTCACGGCGCTGGCGAAGAAAATCTGAGACCAAGCCTCCCTCTCGTCATTCCGGAAGCCGCGCAAAGCGCGGCTATCCGGAATCCAGAGCCACACATTGGGGCTGGATTCCGGGTTCGCGGGCTCCGCCCGCGCCCCGGAATGACGAACTTCCCTCGAACCAAGAGAAAGACCTGACACCCATGACGATCCAGAAAATCACCCCGTTCCTGTGGTTCGACACCCAGGCCGAGGACGCCGCCAAACTCTATGTCTCTGTCTTCGGCAATTCCCGCATCACCCATGTGTCGCGCTACGGCGACGCCGGGCCCGGCCCGAAGGGCAGCGTGATGGTGGTGGGCTTCGAGCTCGAGGGCCAGCGCTTCACCGCGATTAACGGTGGGCCGACCTACAAGCTGACCGAAGCCTTCTCGCTGCTGGTCGATTGCACCGAGCAGGCGGACATCGACCGGCTGTGGGCGAAGCTCGGCGACGGCGGCGCGCCGAATGTGTGCGGCTGGCTGAAGGACCGGTTCGGCCTGTCCTGGCAGATCAATTACGCCGGGCTCGCCGACCTGATGACAGGCGATCCCGGGAGGGCCGGCCGCGTGATGGGCGCCATGATGAAGATGACGAAGATCGACATCCAGGCGCTGAAGGACGCGGCGGGCTGAGCATACGTCGGCCGCGCGTCGCGGGCCACAGGACCGATCACAAGAATTGTCCCGGACCGCCCTGACCCGGGGCGAGAACGACGACCGTCGCTCCCGCCTTCACGCGGTCGTAGAGATCGATCACGTCCTCATTCGTCATCCGGATGCAGCCGGACGATATGGCCTGACCGATATATTCGGGCTGGTTGGTACCGTGGATGCGATACAGCGTGTCCTTGGCGTTCTGGTAAAGGTAGATCGCCCGCGCGCCCAAGGGATTGGATGGACCGCCGGCCACGCGCGCCGGATATGGGCCGAGGCGCGCCTGGATCTCGGGTGTCGGGATCCAGTCCGGCCATTCCGCCTTGCGCCCGACCTGCGCCACGCCGGACCACGCGAGTGCTTCCTCGCCGACAGCGACGCCGTAGCGGATCGCCTTGCCGCTCGGCAGGACGTAGTAAAGAAAACGCGCGTCGGTATCGATCAGGATCGTGCCCGGCGCCTCGGTGCGCCGGTAGTCGACGATATGCTTGCGATACTGCTCCGGAATTGTTGCCGGCGCATAAGGGGCGTTGGCCAGCAGCGCCCTGTCCCGCGGCGTCAGGTTGGCGTCGGACGCCGGCACCTGCGTCGACCGCCCGCAACCGGCGAACAGGAGTCCGGCCAATCCCACGACAAGCAATGTCGAGCCGCGCATCGGCTTCACCCCGTGCGATGACGACGCCGCCCTCGTGAAGGTATATACCGTCGGCGCTCCGGAAACGCGGTAACCGCATGCGGCCTGCGCCGAAGTCTGCTAATGTGGCGCCGCCCAGTTCATTCCACGGGAGGCGCATGTGAGCAAAGGGACTTTCGGTCGACGCGACGTTGTCAAGCTGATGGCTGCCGCAGGCGCCTCGGGTGTCCCCGCCGCGCGCGCGTTGTGGCCCAATGCCGCCCATGCGGCGCCCGCCTACGATCCCGCCGCCCGGTTCGACCTGGATGTCAAGGACGTCGAGTTTCGGCGCAACAGCGCCGGCCGGATGCTGATGGCCCGGATTTACCAACCGAAAGGGCCTGGGCCCTTTCCCACCGTTCTCGATCTGCACGGCGGGGCGTGGAACAGAAAGGACCGGCTCGCCGAAGAACCGATGGACCGCGCGCTTGCGGCGAGCGGCCTGCTGGTCGTCGCCGTCGACATGACGCTCGCGCCGGAAGCGCCCTATCCGGCCTGCGTGCAGGACGCCAACTACGCGGTGCGCTGGCTGAAGGTGAATGCCGCACAATGGAACGGCGACGGCGCGAAGATCGGTGTCTACGGCTCCTCGAGCGGCGGCCACGTCGCAGAACTTCTGGGGATGCGTCCGCGCGATCCGCGCTACGGCGCGATTCCGCTTTCCGCCGCACTGAGCGTCGACGCCAGCGTCGCCTATGTGGCGACCCGCTCTCCGATCAGCGACACCTTCGCGCGCTACCAGAATGCCGAGCGTCGCCGCAACGAGGGCATGATGAAAAACAACAAGGTGTTCTTCAATCCGTGGGAGGCGATCCACGAAAGCAACCCGCGGGAAATCCTCGAGCGCGAGGAAAAGGTCACGCTGGTGCCGCTCCTGGTCATGCAGGGCGCGCTCGACGACAACGTGCTGCCGGAAGCGCAGGAAAAATTCGTCAAGACCTACAAAGCCGCCGGCGGCCAGATCGAATACCACCTGTTCGAGAACTCCGTGCACGAATGGGTCGCGGAGCCGGGTCCCCAGACCGACAAGGCGCGCGAGACCGTCAAGGCGTTCATCGCGCGGCAACTGAAGGGGTGATCTCGCCTACTGTCATTGCGAGGAGCGCGTAGCGCGACGAAGCAATCTCCGCCACGAACTCATGCGCAAGCGCAGGAAGATTGCTTCGCTTCGCTCGCAATGACAACAAACCTCGGGAAGCATCGCACATGACCCACACCAAACTCAGCCGACGTGCGCTCATGCGGGGAACGGCGGCGCTCGGCGCCGCGTCTCTCGTCCCGCAAAGGCTTCTGGCGCAGCAAGCCGCGCGCCCCGGCGCGCCGGGCGCGTCGCTGCCGGCACGCGGAGAATGGCTCATCCGCGGCGCCACCGTGCTCACCATGGACCCCGCCGTGCCCGACCTCGCGGCCGGCGACGTGCATGTGCGGGACGGAGCGATCGTCGCGGTCGCGCCGAAGATCGAGGCGCCCTCCGCCCAGGTCATCGACGGCGCCGGCATGATCGCCATCCCGGGCTTCGTCGATACGCATTTCCACCTGTGGAACGCCCTCTTCCGCGTCTTCATCCGTGCCGACGTTCCCTCCCTCGGTTACTTCCCGGTGACCGCCCGCCTTGGGCCCCTGATGGCGCCCGAGGACAGCTATCGCTCGGTCCGTCTCGGCGCCGCCGAGGCGCTCGCCGCCGGCGTCACCACTGTGCACAACTGGTCGCACAACACCCGCAGCCCCGAGCACGCCGACGCCGAGCTCTTGGCCATGCGCGAGATCGGCATCCGCGGACGTTTCGCCTACGGCACGCCGGTCGGCATGGCCGACGATGCGCCGATGGATTTTGCCGGCTTGGCGCGCGTCAAGAAGGAGTGGATGCCCGACAAGGAGAACCTGCTGACGCTGGGCATTTGCTCGCGCAATCTCGGCGCGCTCACGATCGGCGGCTCGGCCGCCGCAGCGTCGCGCGGCGTGCTCACCGTCGAGCAGCTCAAGCGCGACTGGGACGGCGCCCGCGCGCTCGGCCTGCCGATCACCATGCACACCTCGGGCGCCAGCCCGGTCACCGAGCTGGAGCGGGCCGGGATGCTGGGTCCCGACGTGCAGCTGGTCCATCCGCTGCTGAACACGCCCGAGGAGCTGGCGATCCTCAAGGCGCGCGGGGTGAGCTACTCGACCTCGCCCCAGCTCGAGGCGCGCCGGGCGTCGCAGCTCGGCGAGATCCAGCTCGGCGAGCTTTTGGGGGCCGGCGTCAAGGTGAGTCTCTCGACCGACCACATGGCCTCGATCAGCTGCGATCCATTCGCCTCGATGCGCATCCTGTTCGCGCTGCATTCGCACCGCATCGGCGCCAAGGTGCCGCTCACGCTGAAGCGTCTCCTGCAGCTCGCGACGATCGACGGCGCCGTCGATCTCGGCATCGCGGAGCGCACCGGCTCGATCACGCCCGGCAAGCGCGCCGACCTCACCCTGGTCCGCACCACCGACGTCAACACGGCGCCCGCCGGCGACCCCTACGAGGCGATCGTCTCGTTCGCCATGCCGCCGAACGTGGACACCGTGATGGTCGATGGCCGAATCTTGCGCCGCGGCGGCAAGTTCACCGCCGCGGACCACGGCAGGATCGTCGCGCAGGCGCGCGACGCGGCCCTGGCGCTGCGCGACAAGGCGAAGTGGCCGACGTAACCGGAGGATTTCGGTTCCGCTCGATCCGGGCTGCTTGCCCCTTTGTCATTGCGAGCCCTCGGGTCTCGCCTTCGGCGAGCCCAAGGATAAACTCCGCGAAGCAATCTCGCTTCGCTTGCGCATGCGCCGGAGATTGCTTCGTCGGGCACCAATCTCGGGCAGGCTCCTATCGGGTGAGAACGATGTGAGTGGCATGCTCGGTCGCCTGATGTTCGGTGACGCGGTAGCCGAGCCCCGGCAGGTCGATCCCGGCGAACATCGCTTCGCCTTGCCCGAGAACGACCGGCGACAAGGCGAAATGCAGCTCGTCGATCAGCCCGGCGCGAAGATATTGACGCACCGTCTCGACGCCACCGCCGATCTTCACGTCGCGACCATCGGCGGCGACTTTCGCCTGATCCAGCGCCGCCTCGATGCCCTCGCTCACGAAGATGAAGGTGGTGCCGCCTTCCATCTCGATCGGATCACGCGGATGGTGCGTCAGCACGAAGGTCGGTGCGTGGTAGGGCGGATTGTCGCCCCACCAGCCCTTCCAGCTCTCGTCCGGCCAGGGACCGCGGATCGGCCCGAACATATTGCGGCCGAGGATGAAGGCGCCGAACCCGTCCATCGAACGGTGTGCATAGGCCTCATCAACGCCGTCCGAGCCGCCGCCCTGACCAGTCATCGCCCGGAACGTGCGCGTGCCGAAAAACCACTGGTGCAACTCCCGCCCACGCTTGCCGAGCGGATTTTCAAGACTTTGCTCAGGCCCCGCTCCGAAACCGTCGAGCGAGATCGAAAAGCCTGCAACGCGCACTCTCGTCATGACACACTCCCTTCCGTATCCGCGATATTCCGATTGCATTATGCAACCAGTTGCAAGCTGCGTCGTCATTGCGAGCGAAGCGAAGCAATCTATCTTCACTTGCACATGCGTGCCTGGCTGAGATTGCTTCGTCGGGCACCAATCTCGGGTTTACCCGAGATTGGCCACTAAAAATGCGCAAGTCGGGCAAGCCCGACTTGCGTGGCCTCCTCGCAATGACGGATAATCGTCGGGACGACCGCGCGAAGCCGGACTACGCGCTACGGCGCGTGGACCCAGATGTCGGCCAAAAGCCGCGCGCCCGGCACGGGCAGCCAGTCGACCTCGATGGCCGACAGCGGGAGCGGCAGACCGTCGAGCGCGCTCGACCACGCTTCGATCGCGAGCGGCAGCTCCGACAGGTCGGTGAAAAAGAGCTGAAGGCGAACCATGTTGGCGAGATCGGTGCCGGCTTTCCGGCAGATCGCCTGCGCGCGGGCCGCAATGGCGCGGACCTGGTCCTTCACCGCGATGGCGGCGAACGGCGCTCCCACATCTCCGTCGACACCCGCCAGCAAGCCTTCCGAATCGCCGGCGATGAGCCCCGAGAGGAACAACAGATCGCCGCCACGCATGGCGATCGTCGATTGATCCTCGACGATCGGCGTCGCGGCTTTCTGACGGACGCTGATCGTATTGATCTCGATGCGGCCATCGGCGACGACGAACCCGGGGGTCGCGGTGGGGATGATGGTCGTGGCCGGCGCAACGGCGAACTGCGATCGCCATGCTTCATTGAATGCCGGCACGTCGGCTCGATCGCGCAAGTACACCTGCGCCTTCACGACGTCGTCGAGCGAAGCGCCTGCTGCCGCAAGCGAAGGCTTGAGCTTCTGGTCCACGATGAACTGGGTCTCGAGCTTGATCGGGGTGCCTTTCCACAGGTGCCCGGGCGGCATGCGCGCATCGGGATCGAGCGGGCCTTTCGCGATGTCGCGCGCTTCCGCGGTCTGGCCCGGCACGAACAGGAATTCGCCCGCCGCCAGTGCCGGGCTGTAGCCCGAGCTCGCGTGGATCGACCAGTTCGTCGCCAGTTTCAGATGCTCGGCGCGAAAGTCGCCGGACGGCACGGCGGCGACGAGCTGCACCTCCTGGGTCTGTCCCGGATAGGGCATCGCGCGGTGCAGGTTCGAGGTCGAGGGCGGAATGCGTCCGCCGAAGATCTCGCGCCGGACCTCATGGTAGGGATCGACGGCGTGCGCCCCGACATAATATTGGTCGATACGCACGCAATCCGCAAATCCGAGGCCCGCCGCGTCGAGCACTTGGCGCGCGTTGGAAAAAAGAGCGCGCGCTTCTCGCTTGGCTGGTGGCTCGCCGGCATAAGGATTGCGGCCGCCGGTGACGCTCTGTGGCAGCCCGACCCCGGGGACCGCGGCGTTGAGTCCGGTCGCGAACACCCATCGTCCGGCCCGCACGCCGCGCGCAAGGGTTGCGCCGAGTCGCGGCAGGCGGACGGGCAGGATGGCCTGGGTGGTGCGTGCGGTCATTGAATGTTGCCGTGAATCGATGCATCCATGGGGCGGGGCCTGCTTGCGAAGCTTTCCGTGCGAACAGGAGAATGCGTGGTGTCGCTGCGACGATCAATAGCTGCGTTGGTCGGATGGGTATTGTTGACCGCCGCCTCGCCGTGCCTGGCGCAGACCTGGCCAACCCGGACCGTGAAGGTGGTGGTGCCCTACGCGTCCGGCGGCATCACCGACACGATGGCGCGCGTCACCGCCGACCGGTTGGGCAAGATTTTCGGGGAATCGTTTTACATCGAGAACAAGCCGGGAGCCGGCGGCGCCATCGGCATCGACTACGCGCTTCATTCGCCGGGCGACGGCTACACCATCATGTTCGTCGGCAGCACCTTGTTCACGGTGCTGCCGCTCGCCCAGAAGGTCAACTACGAGCCGCTCAAGGATCTCGTGCCGATCAGCATCACGGGGACCAACGGCATGATCCTCGTCGCCGCCAAGGACGCGCCCTATTCGACGTTGCGCGAGTTCATCGATTATGCGCGGGTGCGCCCGGGGAAGATCACCTATTCGAGCGGCGGACCGGCGACCAACAACCATCTGCCGACGGCGTATCTCGCGGGACTTGAGCACCTCGACATGGTCCATGTGCCGTTTCGTGGTGGCCAACAGGCCCTTCAGGCCGTGCTCTCGAATTCCGTCGACGTGCACTTCGGCAATTCGTCGGACATCCTCGAGCCGTTGAAGGGCGGACAGGTGAAGGCGCTCGCGGTCTCGACCCTGCGTCGCATTCCGCAGCTTCCGGACGTTCCGACAGTCGCCGAAACGGTTCCCGGCTTCGAATATGTCGCCTGGAACGGCTATGCGGTGGCGGGCGCCAGCTTCCCGCAGGACGTCGCGGGCCGCCTGGTCGCGGCGCTGCAGACCATTGGGCGTGACGCGGAGATCGTCCGGCTGTTCGCCAATCTCGGCATCGTATCGGTCGGTACGACGCAGCAGGAGGCCATCCAGTCCGTCCGCAACGACATGCCGATCTATTCAAAGATCGTCGACATGGCGGGCGTGCGGCTGAAGTAGCGGCCTTCGCCCGGGTCTTGCCTTCGGCAAGCCCGAGGACGGGCTCCGGGAACCCGGGTGCCAGGTCGCAGTGGCGGGCCAAGAGGCCCGAATGGCCTGGGGAATGATTTCGCCCGCTCGGAGCATTACGTTTTTGACCCGAATCGAACATATTGGTGTCCGATGAGCGCGTCGGGGTGGCGTTTAGCGGTCGCGGAGGCCCGCAATCGCCGGACGATCTCACGCGGACACAGCGGTCTCGCGCCGATACAATACCAACGGCGGCCCTATCGCCCCTGTTCTAGGGGTTTACCATCCGGAGCGGCAGGCGCCGCGAGAGATTGCGCAAGCGGAATTTGCGGTCCAGCATCGGCATCGGAGGCCGCGGAGGCGAGAGCGGGGGAACCATGACACGGCAGAGTCTTGCTGGCTTGGCCTTGAGCGGAACGGTAGCGCTTGCCGGGTTTGGGCGCAGTTCGGCTCGGCTCCTTTCATGCGTCTCATGTCGACAATGCAGCGGCGTCGATCGCGGAGCGCGGGCTGACGCCAGCCCGCCGTACCCGAGCCCGCCGTCGTGACGATCGCCGCTCCCGTCAGCGAGCCCGCGGCGGCCGACACGAACCCGGGCGAGCCTGTCGTGGTCCCCGGCTCTTTCGCCGCCGAGGTGCCCGCCTCGAACCGGCCGTGACCGATCCTGGTCCGACGCCGCCGCCCAAAACAGGCATGCAGCTCGCCTCCGTGGGGACCTCCGCTCTGCTGGACGACGGTCCGAAGCCGCCCACGCGCTCGATCGAGCCTCCCTCTCAATGCGTGACCGACGCCTGCATCGACCAGTACCTCTGGTCGCTGTACGAACGGACACCCAAGGTTGACACCATCAAGGTGCCGGAGCGGATCAAGGTGAAGGTCAAGCGAAAGGGCAAGACCCGGACCGTGACCCAAACCATCACGAAGTACGTCCTCGGCGACTTCACGTGGAAGGATCCGGTCGCCGCACAACGGGCCGGCATGTCGCTCATGGACTATGTCATCGGAGGCATGGACCACGGCTTCAAGATGAGGCTCTACCGCGCGCTTCGCGCGATGGATGAGGCGGGGCTCATGCCGGGGATAACGAGCGGATTCCGCGACGATTATCGTCAATCGATCGCAGCCGGCAACAAGGCCTCGGCTGACAGCTCCTATCATGGCGGGAGTCGGCGCGGCGGCTATCGGCATGGGCTGGCGGCCGATATCGTGAGCGTGAAAGGCGACACCCGCACGGAGCGATACGCCACCAGCGACGAGCTGTGGAAGTGGGTCGATGCGCACGAGAAGGAGTTCGGGATCGGGCGCCCGTATCTCGATCGCGACCCGCCGCATGTCGGGCCGATCGATAGCGCGGAATATATCGTCAAGCGCGCCCTGGCGCGTATGCACAAACGCGCCCCGCAGACGAAGACGGCTGAAAAGCCGCGATTGAAAACCACGAGACAGCTGGCCGCGCGCACCAATTCCGGCGCCACAAGACAGCCAAGCCCGGCAAAATTGTCCAAGCTGAGCAGCCTGCAAAAGCGGCCCACCCTCCCACGGTGATCACGCTTGGCAGACCTTCCAAGCGGACGTGCCCGACCGCGTGTCCGCTCTTGGAACGTAGCGAAAAAGATTGGACACGCGCCTTCTGTTCAATCGGTCGCGAATGACCCGATTCTGAAGAGGGCAGCCGAATGCCTTCCACGGCACGTGCAGCCTGCGCGCCTGGCGTCAGCTCTCGGCAAACCCTTCGGCGGCGAACTCCTGGCCGTACCGCGCGCCGGCACGGCCGAGTGTCCCCCGAAGGGGGTGGCGGGATTTTGCAGCGGCATGAACCAGCCAAGAGCGCTAAGCTTGACAGATGGGATTCGGCGTTTTCATCCACCGCGCAGATTCGATTTACGACGACAGCCCCGCTGAGCGATATCAATTTCCGAGCCAGTATCTCCGTCGTGCCGAAGCATGTCGTTGGCGATTGGATCGTCTACTACGAACCGCGCAAGGTCACCGAAACCCGCGGGTATTTTGCGGTCGCTAAAGTTCAGCAGATCATTCCCGACCCGTGGAGCACCGGGCATGTATGTCGCCGTGATCGAACCCGGCAGCTATCTCGACTTCGTCAATCCTGTCCCATTCAGTGGGCCCACCGGCGTTGTCGAAACCGGCGTCCTAAATGCCGACGGTCGCATATCGGGACGCGCCCAATCGGCCATCCGGCCACTGTCTAGCGGCGACTTCAACAGCATTGTCCAGCAAGGACTCGATGACACCGCGCCTCTTCTCCCGCGAGTCGACGAACCCGCCCTCGGCCCCGGCGCGCACGAAGACCAGACGCCTTTTCAACTCGAGCAAGAGCGCGAACGCGTGAGTTCGTTGACATCGCGCATCGTCCGGGACCGGGTTTTCCGCAGAGTGGTCTTACGCGCATATGACGAGCGCTGTGCGGTCACCGGCCTGAAGCTGATCAACGGCAGCGGTCGCGCCGAGGTGGCGGCAGCGCACATCCGGCCGGTTGAGGCAACGCGGACCCGACATCGTCAGCAACGGGATCGCGCTTTCTGGCACGGCGCATTGGATGTTCGATCGCGGACTAATTAGCCTCGCCGATGATCTTGAAATCCTAGTTTCGCGGCAAGTTAACGATCCGGACGGCGTTCGCGCTCTGATCAACAAGAGTGGCCGAGCGATGGAACCAAGACGAGGCGTCTGATCGGCCGCATCCCCATTTCCTGCAATGGCACCGCGACCACTGCTTCAAACGGTAAAGACCAGTTGCATGTGAGACTGTCGCGGCTGCTCCCCTCACTCCCACTCGATCGTCCCCGGCGGCTTGCTGGTCACGTCGTACACCACCCGGTTCACGCCCTTCACCTCGTTGATGATGCGGGTCGCGACGTGGCCGAGGAACTTCATGTCGAAGGCATAGAAATCCGCCGTCATGCCGTCGGTCGAGGTGACGGCGCGCAAGCCCGACCACGAAATCGTAGGTGCGCCCGTCGCCCATCACGCCGACGGTCTTCACCGGCAGCAGCACCGCGAAGGCCTGCCAGATGTCGTCGTAGAGGCCGGCGCGGCGGATCTCCTCGATGTAGATCTCGTCGGCCAGCCGCAGGATCTCGAGCTTGTCGCGGGTGATCTCGCCCGGGCAGCGGATCGCGAGCCCGGGTCCGGGGAACGGATGGCGGCCCACGAAGGCGTCGGGCAGGCCGAGCTCGCGGCCGAGCGCGCGCACCTCGTCCTTGAACAATTCGCGCAGCGGCTCCACCAGCTTCATGTGCATGCGCTCGGGCAGGCCGCCGACATTGTGGTGCGACTTGATGGTCACCGACGGGCCGCCGGTGAAGCTCACGCTCTCGATCACGTCGGGATAGAGTGTGCCCTGCGCCAGGAACTCCGCGCCGCCGATCTTTTTCGCTTCCGCCTCAAACACATCGATGAAAGTCTTGCCGATCACCTTGCGCTTCTGCTCCGGATCGCTGACGCCGGCGAGCGCGGCGAGGAATTGCTCGGCCGCATCAACGTGCACGAGCGGAATATTATAGTGAGTCTTGAACAGGCTCACCACCTTGGCGCCCTCGCGCCGCGCGCAACAGCCCGTGGTCGACGAACACGCAGGTGAGCTGGTCGCCGATCGCCTCGTGGATGAGCACGGCGGCGACCGCCGAATCGACGCCGCCCGAGAGCCCGCAGATCACCTTGCCCTTGCCGACCTGGGCGCGGATCTTGTCGATCGCCTCATCCTTGAAGGCCCGCATGGTCCAGTCGCCGCGGCAGCCGCGCGATCTTGCGCACGAAGTTGCGCAAGAGCGCGGCGCCGTGCGGCGTGTGCATCACCTCGAGATGAAACTGGGTGGCGTAGAACTTCCGCGCCTCGTCGGCGATCATGGCGATCGGCGCATTCTTGGAGGTGCCGGTGACCTCGAAGCCCTTGGGCGGCCGCGTCACCCGGTCGCCATGGCTCATCCACACCGGATAGCGCTCGCCGACGTGCCAGACGCCTTCATACAGCGCCGAGAGCTTGGTCACCTCGACCTCGGCGCGGCCGAACTCGCGGTGATGCCCGCCCTCGACCTCGCCGCCGAGCTGGTGCGCCATCGCCTGCTCGCCGTAGCAGATGCCGAGCACCGGCAGGCCGGCCTCGTAGATCGCCTTGGGGGCGAGCGGGGCGCCGCGGTCGAGCACCGAGGCGGGGCCGCCCGACAGGATGATTCCCTTGGGGCGCGTCTCCGCGAAAGGCCTGCTCGGCGCGCCCGAACGGCACGATCTCGCAATAGACCCCCTCCTCGCGCACCCGCCGGGCGATCAGCTGGGTGACCTGGGAGCCGAAATCGATGATGAGAATCTTGTCGTGGCCCGTCATGGCAAGCAGTTAGCGGATCGCCGCGCCGGCCGCAACCGAGGCTGGCGGGGCTGTGCAAAGGTGGCCCCATGCCTCTCACCTCGTCATTCCGGAAGCCGCGCGCAGCGCGGTTATCCGGAATCCAGCCCAGGTCCATGGATTCCGGGTTC
>CAWBRI010000019.1:0-169340 GCA_963791155.1 uncultured Pseudomonadota bacterium | reverse complement strand
GATCAATGACTTCGTCACGGCGCATCCGCTTGTGCAGAAGGAAATGCGGAAGGAAGAAGGAGATATTGCATTTCTGAGCACAATGCCAGAAATCCCGTGGCCTGAGCATGCAGTTTCCATTCTGCGGCATCGGGCAGAATCACAGGGCAGCTTGCTCGATGACTGACCTGAGCCCTGCAATTTCTCGCTAGAATGGATAAATCCCTCACGCAACTCGCGCGGAGTGGAAGCGACCGGCACGACGCGAATTCGACGCTGCGGATCGCAAACCTCACCCGCGCGCCGCCGCCAGCGCCGCAAACCCGCGTTCCAGATCCGCGATCAGGTCGGACACGTCCTCCAGCCCGATATGGAATCGGATGGCCGGGCCGCCCGGCGCCCATCGCGTCGCCGTGCGAACCGCCGTGACGTCGAACGGAATCGCCAGGCTCTCATAGCCGCCCCATGAGGCGCCGATGCCGAACAGCGTAAGGGCGTTGAGGAACGCATTACGCCTCGCCGGGCTCGGCGGAACGACGTGTATGCGCGTCCGGTAAACTTTATGGTTGCACGACCATCGAGATCATGCCAAGATGCTTTCGCTCAAACGTTGCAAGCACAATCAGCGATGCGCGCTGTCGGCCTGTTCCGGGCCGGCGGAACGGTCGGCATTTGCCTGGGAGATCGACGTGATGCCGCGACAACGAACACGACGGTCGATATTGGGGCTCGGCCTTCTCTGTCTGTGTCTGGGCAGTGTCGATGCGGCGACAGCCCAGTGCGTGCTGCCCAATCAGCTCACCAATGGGCAGACGGCGGACGCAACGCAGGTCATGGCGAACTTCAATGCCTTGATCGGCTGCCTCGGCTCGCAGGGCGGGACAAACTCGGTCCAGTACAACTCCGGCGGGGGATCGTTCGCCGGCGTCGGCCCCCTGGCCAACGGCCAACTCGTGGTCGGCTCGACCGGCGCCGCCCCACAGGCACAGACTTTGACCGCCGGGGCCGGGATCGCGATCACGAACGGTCCGGGCAACATCACCGTTGCGGCGACCGGCGGGCAGGGCGGGACCGGCCTCTACCGGCAGGTCATGTCGGCGACGCCGACGTCGGCCGGCACCGGGCTCAACAACTGGCTCAACCAGGGAAGCGCCACGGTCACCGACAGCGCGGTCGGGATCACCATGAATGTGCCGCCGGGCGGTGCAAGCACGCATATCAGCGGCCGCTTCATGGCTGCGCCGACCCCGCCATACAAGATCACGTCCCTCATCGCAGAAACGCGCCTTGGCATCAGCCAGGTCGGCATCGGTTGGTACGATGGCAGCAGCAAGCTGCATTTGATGGCTTACACTAACAATAGTAGCGGCGTGCCCTACCTCTTCGTCGGCAAGTTCAACAGCGCGACGTCTTTCAACGCGCTCGATGTGCAAACCAGTCCCAACGCCGTGGCCCAGCCGATCTGGTTGCAAGTTCAGGATGACGGAACGAACGTCTCGTTCTGGTTCAGCCAGGACGGCGCCAATTTCCTGCAATTGTTTTCGGTCGTCAAAGCATCGGGCTGGCTGGGCGCGAGCGGATACAACGACCTTATATTTTGGAGCGACCCGGCCAACACCCAGACGATCGCCACCGTAATGTCGTGGGCCCAGAACTAGGGTTTCCGGCGAAGCGCTCGCCGCACGGCGCGGCTTGGAGGGCAGGACAATGCGCAGGCAACTCCGCACAGGACGGTATCTGATCGCCTCGGTGATGCTGCTCCTCGGCCTGTTTGCGTCCGGCGGCAGCGATGCCTCGGTCACCTACACCTACGATGCGGCCGGGCGCCTGACGACGGCGAAGTACGATAACGGCGCCTGCGTCGCCTACGGCTACGACGCAAGCAGCAACCGGACCTCGCAGACCAACACGATCGGCGGCCCTCCCGCGACCCCGACGTGGGGAACGGGCAGCTGGGGCTGCTTTGCGTGGACCCCCCACTGAGAACGTTGCGGGAAAGTTGCTTCGACCGCACGCGAAGCAAATGTTGATTTGCAGACTGGTCGTCAAATTCGAATTCGAACGTCGGCTCTCGGAGCACGCCATGAAAGTCCAAACGACGTGGATCGCGGTCCTGCTCGGCGCGGTCGCGATGATGTCGCTGCCGGGCACAAGCGCCGCCCAATCATTGATCAACGTGGCGACCGGTCCGTCCGCTCCGGCGGCCCTGCTTCATCTCGGCCACTTTGCGGAGCCGCTGGTGGCCACCGCGCGGACGACCTCGGAGGAAGATGATGCGCTCCGGCGCGCGGTTGCCGCCTACGAACAGCGGAGGCGGCCCGACGATCTCAGCAGCCTGACGACCTATGTCCGCGAGTATCCGCATTCGGGTTGGACCCCGGCGCTTCTGACCAATATCGGCCTGTCATCTCTTCATTACGGATATTTCTCGCGGGCGCTCGACGCCTGGCAGCAAGCGTGGCGGGAGGGGAGGGCGGCGGAGGGGCCGGAAGCAAATGCGCTGGTCGACCGCGCGGTGGGCGAGCTCGCGCGGCTTTACGCCAACCTCGGCCACATGGAGCGCCTGGCGGCGCTGTTCGGGGAGATCGGCGATCGCCCGATCTCGGGCTCGGCAACCGAAGCCGTGCAGGTCGCGCGCGAGCAGCTGGACCTGGTCGCGAAAGATCCGCGCCATCTCTTCCTGTGCGGGCCGCTCGCGCTCGAATCGCTGCTGCTGGCGCAGGGTGCGGAGTTCCAGCAGGTCAGCTTCCTGCAATGGTATCGCGCCGGCCCGAGCGGCACCAACCTCGCGGAGGTCGGCGGGCTGGCCGACCGGGCGAAGCTCGAGCATCGGATCGTCTTCCGCGTCCCCGGCCAGATCCGTGCCGATGCCCGCGGTCGTGCATTGGAAGGTCGGGCATTTCGCCGCCGTTCTCGGCGAGGCCAATGGTCGCTACCACATCCGGGACGCGGTTTTCCCCAACGGCGATCTCTGGGTCACGCCGGAGGCGCTCGACACCGAGGCGAGCGGCTATTTCCTCGTTCCCGCCGACACACCCGACGACGCCGGCTGGCGCGCCGTGAGCGAGGCCGAGGCGAAGCACAGTCTGGGGCAGGGGACCCACAAACGGAACGCAGCTGGGCGAAAACGGCGATGTCAAAGCGAATGCGTCGAAGCCCAACTGCCCGATGTGCAGTTACAACATATTGGAGGCCACCGTCAGCCTCACGCTGACGGATGCACCGGTCGGCTACACGCCGGCGATCGGACCGTCCGCCAAAGTGCAGATTTCCTACGATCAACGCCAGGACAGCCAGCCGCAGAACTTCGCATTCTTCAACGTCAGCCCGAAGTGGTCGCTCGATTGGCTGAGCTATGTCACCGACGATCCGAACAATCCGGGCGCCAGCGTGTCGCGTTATCTTCGCGACAGCACCACGTATTTCTACAGCGGATACAACGCGAGCACGGGCCAGTTCGCCGCGCAGACGGACGACGGTTCGATCCTCGTCCGCGCATCAGGCACGCCGATCACCTATCGCCATCAGCTCAAGGACGGCACGGTCGAGATCTACGCCCAGTCGGACGGCAGCACCGCATTCCCGCGAAACATATTCCTCAGCCAGGTGATCGATCCACAGGGTAATGCCATCACGCTTGGCTACGACAATCGCAAGCGGCTGACCACGCTGACCGACGCCACCGGACGGCAGACGACCTTGACCTACGGCCGAGCCGCGCGGCCGCTGCTCGTCACCCGGATCACCGACCCGTTCGGCCGCAGCGCGAATCTCGCCTATGACGACAACGGCCGGCTGATCTCCATCACCGACATCCTGGGGCTGACGTCGAGCTTCACCTACGATGCCAACTCGCTCGTCAATTCGCTCACCACGCCTTACGGCACGACGACCTTCGCCTACACGGCTCCCGGCACGAGCGGTCCGCCCCGCTTCGTCCAGGTCACCGATCCGATGGGCTTCAGCGAGCGCGAGGAATGGCTGGAGCCCGCCTCCATCCCGGACAGTGATCCGGCCGCGACCGTGCCGGCCGGCATGCCGCTCACCCCGGTCAACCAGTTCCTCTCCTACCGCGACAGCTTCCACTGGGACAAGAACGCCTATGTGGTCGCAGGCTGCACCCCGACCGGCGGCTGCGACTACACCAAGGCGCGCGACCGGCATTTTCTGCACGTGCCGCCCAACACCACCATCAAGGCGACGATTGTCGAAAGCATCAAATATCCGCTCGAGAATCGCATCTGGTACCAATATCCGGGGCAGACCAACCCGATCTATGGCGGCACGTCCAACAAGCCGATTGCGATCGGCCGCGTCCTCGACGACGGCACGACCCAGCTTCAGCAATTCTCATATGACACCAGCGGCTATTTCAATCAGACGAAGATGGTCGATCCGGTCGGCCGCATCACCAACTTCGCCTACGTGAACCAGGTCGACCTGTCGGGGATCAGCCAGACCACAGCCTTCGGTGTCCAGGCGACGATCGCGCAATTCACCTACAACACCCAGCATCGGCCGCTGGCCTATACCGACGCGGCCGGCCAGACGACGGACTACGCATACAACGCCGCCGGACAGGTGACCTCGGTCACCAATCCGCTGAACCAGACGACGCAGTTTCAGTACGATTCCTTCGGCCGGTTGAGCGCGGTCATCAACGCCAACAATCTCACGGCCGCGAGCTTCACCTATGACGCCTTCGACCGGGTCGCGACCCGCACCGACTCGGAAGGCTGGACCGTCGCCTACAGCTACGACGCGGCCGACCGCATCACCAGGATGACGTATCCGGACGGAACGAGCGATCTCTACACCTACGACAAGCTCGATCTCGCCTCGTATCGTGACCGTCAGGGCCGCCCGTGGGCCTATGCGCACGACGCCAACCGGCGGCTGACGGCGATCACCGATCCGCTCAGCCAGAAAATCCTGCTCGCCTACAACCGGATGGGCCAGCTCGCGAGCCTGACCGACCCGAAGCTCAATGTCACGACCTGGACCTACGACGTGCAGGGCCGGCTGACGGCCAAGCAATACGCCGACAACAGCACGGTCGCGTACGCCTACGAGACGACGACCAGCCGTCTCAAGTCGATCACCGATGCGCTCGGGCAGGTGAAGCAGTTCAGCTACGCCAAGGACGATCGGCTTACCGGCCTCAGCTACCTCAACGCCCACAATCCGACGCCGAACGTCAGCTTCTCGTACGACCCGTTCTTCCCGCGCCTGGCGTCGATGACCGACGGCAACGGAGCGACGCAGTACACGTATCAGCCGGTCGGCGCGCTCGGCGCGCTCCAGCTTCAACGCGAAAGCAGCCCGTTGGCGAACAGCGCCATCACCTATGCGTATGACGAGCTTGGACGGCTGGGCACGCGTACCGTCACGGGCGCCGGCGCCGAGACGACGCAATACGACGCGCTCGGCCGGCCGGTCGGCCATGCGAGCGACCTCGGCGCCTTCAGCCTGGCCTATCTGGGCCAGACCGGGCAGGTCACCCAGCGCCAGCTCCTGCCCGTGACGTCGAATCTCGCGACGAGCTGGAGCTATCTCGGCAATTCGGGCGACCGGCGGCTCGCGGGCATCAACAATGCGGGCCTCGCCACGGGCCAGTTCTCGAACTTCCAGTTCACCACCACGCCGGAGAACTTCATCGGCGCGATCACCGAGACGAGCGACACCGCCACGGTCTATCCGGTCGCCGCGACGCAGACCGCGACCTACAACAACCTCAACCAGCTCACCAATCTGTCGGGCCAGCCACTGACCTACGACCTCAACGGCAACCTGCTCGTCGGACGGTCAGCGCACCTACACCTGGGACGCCGAGAACCGCCTCGTCGGCATCAGCTATCCGGCGCAGCCGGGCAAGCAGACCGCCTTCGCCTATGACGGCCTCGGCCGGCGCACCACGATCGCGAGCACGCCGGCCGGGTGGCGGCAGCGCGGTCACGACCTCCTACGTCTGGTGCGGCGAGCGGCTGTGCCAGGCGCGCGTCGGCGGCAACGCGCCGACGCGGTCCTATTACGACGAAGGCGAGCTCGTGCCCGGCTCGCCCGCCCAGCCGCTCTACTACGGCCCCGACCAGATCGGCTCGGTGCGCCGCGTCTTCGCGAGTGCCACCAGCGCGCCGGCCTATGGCTACGATCCGTATGGCAATGCCCTCCAGGGCACGGCCCCCCTCACTGACTTCAACTACGCCGGCATGTTCTACAATGCGGACAGCGGGCTCTATCTGACGCAATACCGGGCCTACGATCCGGTCGCGGGGCGCTGGCTGTCGCGGGATCCGATTAGTGAAGCGACCGACCGAACCGCAAATATGTACGTGTACGCCAACGGCATTCCGACGGTTTACGTGGACCCCGATGGTCGATTTGTTCCTATGTTGTGGCTGGCTTCGGCAGGCATTGGTGCTTTAATTGGCGGTGGCATCGATCTTGCCGGTCAACTCCATAACGGTAACGGGAATTGGTCCTGTGTTAGGTGGGGAGAAGTAGGTTGGGCGGCGGCTACCGGTGCGGCCTTATCCGGTTTAGGACCGGAAGGCTTCCTCCTCGGCCGAGGTGGGCTAAAAGCGGCGGAATTCGGGTACCCTAAAATCGCCGGCCTATTAAACAGCGCAGCGAATCGTTTCGGATGGGGATATAATGCGGACGTCGAAGCAACCGTCCTCAGGGCCGTGATAGGCAGTACAAAGTTCGACGTTCCGGGAATAGCGCTCGCTGGACGGGCAAATGCACTCAGATCTGGAGTTCCCGCCGGAACGGTTTCGGGTGTTTCTTGGGACTATTTCGGAAACTGACAATGCAAGAGCAACAGTATACCGAAATCCTCCAAAAAATAAATGAATGGTCGGCTCGCCGAAAACTCATGAACGTCGACGTCCAGCCTGATGACTCTCCCCAAAATCAGGGAGACGATTATGAGGTGGCATACGAGATCACTTTCTGTCCAAAATCCTTGAAGAAAGCATTTCTCACGCTTTTCCTGACGCGAGAAGGCCAGGCTGGCATCGGTATTGAGCGTCGAGGGCGAATAGCGGCACGCCTGGGCCTCAAGTGTGGAAGAGGGCAAGTCTTTGTCGGCGGTTTCGAGCCGCGTAATTTGGCGGCTGCAGAGGTCGCCCACATTTGCGATCTCGTCGGCAACGGCCAACTTAAGATCTGCGCTTACCACGCTTTCGGGCGCTTGTTGGCGTGCGTTTTGCTGATGCGGCATGAGGTATTCCAGAACCCCGGGGCGTTCGGAGGACCCGGCCATGGAACCCTTCGAAGTCTGTGCGCGTTGGGATTACTTAGAGAAATCGAGCTGGACTATATCAGCTGGGATACGAGTGAATAGGTTTCGGCTAAGGGCCTCTTGTTGCTCCCTGCTTAATACGAGCCTAGGGGTATTGCGCCGCACGCCTAACCCGTTGACAATGAAGTGCGTCACGCCTTGGGCGTCGAGGCAAGCCATCAGCGCGTTGAAATTCACGATGACCTGGATTGCGTCCGACGGAGCTGTCACCATCCGTTCTGTGCGCCAATTCTATAGGTTCGATGGAAGGAAGCCGTGTCGGCAACACCGCAAAACAGCGAACAGCTCGTTATAGGCATACTGCGGGATCTGACTCGTTCCGCTACGAAGATCGACAAATCGACCCTTATCTACGATGATTTGCTGATTTCTGGAGATGACGCAGCTGAGCTAATTGATAGAATTCACCGAGAGTTCGGGACTTCGTTCAAAGGATTTCGCTTCTCTGATTATTTTCCCGACGAAACGGAATCACTCATGTATAGGATTTTTCTGCTCTTCGCGCGAAGCAGGAAAAAAAAGCTCTCTTTGGGCCATATTCTAGAGGTGGTAGAGCGAGGTGAATGGTTTGAAGAGAGGCTGGAACCTTAGTCACGTGGCGAACGGGCGGGTCTCGGAAGTCAGTTCGCGCAAGTAGTCAGGGTGGCGACAGTTGCGGCTGCCAATAGCGCGTTTGGCGCCGGCATAGCGCGATCGTGCGGAGACATCGCAGTGAAAAAGGAACGGCGCTGGCTTGTGGAGGCGATCCGGGCATGTTTGCTGCCCGAATTCGAGCGGCGTGGCTTCGAGGTCGTTCCCCTGCCGCGGCCGCAAATGGACCGATGGATCGCGAACTCCTCGTGGTTTTTCCGTTTGGGATGCTTCGTCGCGCGGGGTCTCGCGGCGTCGAACTGGTGGAAGTTCAATTGGCACCCCGAGGGCGCGCCGCCTTTAGGCTCAATATTGGTGTGGTGCCGCCGGCAGGAATCGACGTCATCTATGGCCATGTTTCGGCGCAAGACGTGCATGTGCAATGGCTCGCGGATCTTTTACCCTGACCCCCTGCCGCTACTTTCACACGTGGTTCTCGGCCGGGCGCTGGCGATGGCGCAGCGCGACACAGGCCGACCATGAGGTGCTCGTCAGGCGGGTCGCCGGGCTGATTCCAGAGGTTGAGCTTGCTCTGCGTGCAGGAAAACGAGGACCCCATATCCGCCTTATCAAGACGAATCCGCTGGTGAAAAAAAGGGACGACAATGTGGCCTCCTCTTGAAAGGGTGTTCGCAACATTTGGGCGGAGGCGCTCCTCAACAAAATCAACAGCATCTCGCCCAGCAATCCGATCTATCAAGATGCAATACGGCGGGGCACCGAGTTGTTGCGTCAGGCGGGTTACCCTGGATTCTGACATGCCAAGGCGTCCCCAAATCGGAGGTATCATCGAAATCCCGACCTCAAAGGGATTGGTGTACGCTCAGTACACTCATCAGCATCCAACACACGGCGGTCTCATTCGTGTCTTCGACAAATTGTTTGAACACCGCCCCAGTGGATTTACCGAACTGGTGGAGGGGCCAGTGCGGTTCTCAACATTCTTCCCGGTAACTGCCGCAATTAAACGTGGCGTATTTAACGTAGTGGCGGCAGGCGAAGGTCGCACCTCACAATCAGCCATTCCCCATCTTTCGTACCGGCGTTGCGGATCCGACAACCAAGAAAGTCGCAGTTTGGTGGTTCTGGGATGGAGACAAAGAGTGGAAGGTAGGAGAGATAACGCCGGAGCAAAGGAAGATGCCAATCGTCGGTGTTTGGAACGATACGCTTCTGATCGAGCGCATCGAAACCGGATGGACGCCGAGCAACGATCCGAATTAGCTCGACATCGGCCAAGCTCCGGCCGCAGAGAAAGCTCACCATCGCTCCATGAACTGATGGCCGCACAGCCTGCGAGCTGTGGCCTGCTGCCGTTTTGGTGGGCGCTCTCCTCGGACGCCAAGCTGGCGGCGACTGAGGCTGCCAATAGGTGGCGGCGTCCGCCTGACCGTTTTGAGCGAGGGAAGTTCCGTTGAAAACGCGACGACACTGGCTCATCGAGGCCATCCGCACGCAACTACTGCCGGAGTTCGTGCGGCGCGGCTTCGAAATCGTTCCACTGCCCGAAGTGCGGATGGGACCAATCGATCGCCGGCTTGTCGTCGAGCTGCGTTTCGGCAGGCTGCGTCGGGCGAGACCATGTGGGCGTGAGTACGTGGAAGTTCAGCTGGCCCCCAGGGCGCACGCCGCTTTCAGGCTCAACATTGGGGTTGCGCCCGCGGGTGGAATTGAGTGTTTCACCGGCCATATCGCTGCCGACGACGTGCTTGTCGGGTGGCTTGGCGAACATTACGAACTTTATCAATGTCCCTTCTTTCGACGGTGGTTCTCTGTCAGACGTTGGCCGTGGCGCGAAGTGACCCCGCACGACTACGAGACCCTCGTCGAACGCGTCGTTTGGCTGATTCCCGAGGTTGAGGTGGCGTTGGCAGAAGGCAAGAAAGGGCCTCACATTCGATCAGTCAAGATAGACCATCCCGTCGAGAAGCCCCTTGTGAAGAAGGGCTAAACGCTTTGATAAAACCACAAGGTTACTAGCATGCGACGAGTCCTGAAGTGGGCGACTGCCGCCATCGCGGCGATCATAGGGATTGTCGCCGTATTGGCGTTCCCCGTAGTTGTACAGGGGATCCGCTTTGAGTCGCACCGTTCGGAAATGAAAAAGCTGATTGAAAGCGCAGACGCAGAAGATCGGGAGCTGCCACAGCGTGTCCGAAATCTCCTCCTGTTTTCATTGCATGAACACACAGCCCCATACGCGACTCGCCTTCTGATCGAGGCGTTCGCCGAGGAGTTGTATAAGAGCCAATCAACTTTTAATGTTGCGTACGTAGGCTGGTATTTCCTTGCGGCACTGCATTTTTCAGATCAGGACCGTATGACGATCATTGCTCGCTTGGCTCCCACCGGCGGCAACCGCCATGGTCTGAGCAATACCTCTCAGGCCTTATTCAAACGCCCGCTGTCCGAACTCTCATTGGCCGAGGCCGCTATGCTCATTGTACTGGCCGCAAACCCGCCCCTTGACGACATGCCTGACCGATTGAATGCACAGCGTGACCAATTTTTATCGAGATACAAGGAGTGGGGTACGTCGCTGCCACTCCGCATGCGCTGAGCCAGGGCGGCGTGACGCAAATTCGACGCCGCGGATCGCAACCCTCAACCGCGCGCCGCCGCCAGTGCCGCAAACCCGCGTTCCAGATCCGCGATCAGGTCCGAAACGTCCTCCAGCCCGATATGGAACCGGATGGCCGGGCCGCCCGGCGCCCACCGTGTCGCGGTGCGGACCGCCGTGACGTCGAACGGAATCGCCAGGCTCTCGTAGCCGCCCCATGAGGCGCCGATGCCGAACAGCGTCAGCGCGTTGAGGAACGCATTGGCGGCCGCCTGCGGCATCGGCTTGAGCACGATGGCGAACAGGCCGCAGGCGCCGGTGAAATCGCGCTTCCAGATCGCATGGCCGGGATCGCTCTCCAGCGCCGGATGCAGCACGCGCGCGACCTCCGGCCGCGCCGCCAGCCAGCGCGCCACGCTCAGGCCCGCCGCGTGATGGCGGGCGAGCCGCACCCCCATGGTGCGCAGCCCGCGCAGGCCGAGATTCATGTCGTCGGGTCCGACGCACAGTCCGGCCGCGCCGGTGAAATCCTTGAGCGCCTTGGCGGTCGCGGCGTTGGCCGACACCGCGCCCAGCATCAGGTCGGAATGGCCCGCCGAAATATTTCGTGCCCGACCGATCGAAAGATCGACGCCCTTGTCGAGGGCGCGAAAATAGAGCGGGCCCGCCCAGGTATTGTCCATCAGCACGACGGCGCCGCGCGCGTGCGCCGCGGCGGCGATCGCCGGGATGTCCTGCATCTCGAAGGTCAGCGAGCCCGGCGCCTCGACGAACACCGCGCGGGTGTTGGGCGCGATCAGCGCCGCGATCCCGGCGCCGACGAGCGGGTCGTAATAGCGTCGTCGAGACGCCGTAGCGGGCCGAGCACGGAATCGCAGAATTTGCGCGTCGGCAGATACACGCTGTCGGTCACCAGGATGTGGTCGCCGGTCGCGCAGCACCGACGAACAGCGCCGCCGAGACGGCCGCGAGGCCCGAGGGCGCCAGCGCGACGGCCGCGCAGGCGGGGCCGTCGAGCCCGCGTATGGCGTTTTCCAGCGCTTCCGAGGTCGGGGTGCCGCGCCGGCCGTATTGATAGCGTCCGCGGTGGGCCAAAAAGTCCTCGGCGCTCGGGTAGAGCAGGGTCGAGGCGTGATAGACTGGCGTGTTGACGTAGCCATGATGGGCGAACGGGTCGCGCCCGCCGGTCGAGAGCAGCGTGTCGGGCTTGAGCTCGCGCGCCGGCTCGGCCTCGGAACTCTTGTTCATGGCGGCGTCCTTCCCTTGCGGCTGGCGTCCCAGGGGCCGCCGGCCGCATTTACCGCGTCCGGGACCATTTGCGTCAACCCCTTGACCTCGAATGATAATCGTTTTGAGATGGGTCCGGGAAGAAACCTGCGTCAACAGGCGGCGAGCATTGGAGCTCGCCGCGGAGCCCTCCGCATGAAACGCCTTGTAACAGTCTGTGTGCTGGCGACCGCCACGATCACGCTTGCGACCGCCGTTTCGGCCGCAACCCTCGACGACGTCAAGAAACGGGGAATGCTCAATTGCGGGTCCAATGGCCAGCTTCCCGGGTTCGGCCTTCCGGACGCGCAGGGCAACTGGACCGGGATCGACGTCGATCTGTGCCGCGCCATCGCGGCGGCGATCCTGAACGATCCGAACAAGGTGAAGTTCGTCGCCCTCACGGCGAAGGACCGCTTCACCGCGCTGCAGTCGGGCGACGTCGACGTGCTCGCCCGCAACACCACCTGGACGCTCCTCGCGCGACAGCCAGCTCGCGCTGCTCGCCACCGCGGTCAACTACTACGACGGCCAGGGCTTCATCGTCCGCAAGGAGCTCAAGGTCAATTCCGCGCTCGAGCTCAATGACGCGACCATCTGCGTCCAGCAGGGCACCACCACCGAGCTCAATCTGGCCGACTATTTCCGCGCCAACAAGATGCGGCTCAAGAGCGTCACCTTCCTGCAGCTCGAGGAGGCGGTGAGCGCCTACGACAGCGGCCGCTGCAACGCCTATACGACCGACGCGTCGGGGCTCTACAGCGTGCGGCTCAAGCTCGCCAAGCCCGACGACCACGTGGTGCTGCCGGAGATCATCTCCAAGGAGCCGCTCGCTCCGTTCGTGCGGCAGGGCGACGATCAGTGGTTCGACGTCGTCAAGTGGGTGCACTTCGCGATGGTCAACGCCGAAGAGCTCAACGTCACCAAGGCGAATGTCGACGAGCAGATGAAATCGGACAATCCGGAGATCAAGCGCCTGCTCGGCGTCGAAGGGAATTTCGGCGAGCAGCTCGGCCTGACCAAGGACTGGGTCCATCGCATCGTCAAGCATGTCGGCAATTACGGCGAGGTGTTCGACCGCAATGTCGGGCAGGGCTCGGCGCTCAAGATCGCGCGAGGACTGAACGCGCTGTGGACCAAGGGCGGCCTGCAATACGCGCCCCCGATCCGATGAGCCCGCCGCGGGGCGTGAGCCGGTCATGGGGCGCGCTCATGCGTCTGCCGAAAGGGCCGCTCTGGCGCGATCCGCGCGTCCGCAGCGTCGTCTATCAGGTCGCTGTTTTGCGTCGCTGGCCGCGGCGGCGATCGCGTTCCTGGTCCATGCGGCGAGCCGAGAATCTCGCCCGCCGCCACCTGGCGACCGGCTTCGGCTTCTGGAACGGCACCGCCGGCTTCGACATCAGCCAGACGCTGATCGACTATTCGTCGTCCGCCTCGACCTATGGCCGGGCGTTCTGGGTCGGGCTCCTCAACACCCTGCTGGTGGCGGCGATCGGCATCGTGCTGACCACGGTGCTCGGCTTCACCATCGGCATCGCGCGCCTGTCGGACAACTGGCTGGTCGCGCGGCTGGCCGGCGGATACGTCCAGCTCATCCGCAACATACCGCTGCTGCTCCAGCTGCTGTTCTGGTACAACGCGGTGCTCAAGGCGCTGCCGGATTTTCGCGACAGCATCCGCTTGCCGGGCGGCGGCTTTCTCAACAACCGCGGCCTCTTCCTGCCGGCGCCGGAGCTCGGCGGGAGCGGGCATATCGTATTCATCGAGTCTCGTCGCCGGAATTGCCGGCGCCGTGGCGCTGGCGGCCCTGCGGCGGCGCGGGAGGATCGGCGCGGGCGCGGCGGCGGCTCTCGGCGTGGCACTGTTGTGCTCGGCCTGCCGGCCGCGGCTTATCTCGCGAGCGGCGCCTCGTTCGCCCTCGTCTTATCCGGAAATGAGCCGGTTCAACCTGCGCGGCGGCATCGAGATATTGCCCGAGCTCGTCGCCCTCGTGCTCGGCCTCGTCGTCTATACGGCGGCGTTCATCGCCGAAGCGGTGCGGGCTGGAATCTCGGCGGTGCCGCGCGGCCAGACCGAGGCCGCCCTTGCGCTCGGGCTCTCGCGCATGACGACCTTGCGGCTGGTGATCGTGCCGCAGGCGATGCGCGTCATCATCCCGCCTTTGACCAACCAGTATCTCAATCTCACCAAGAATTCCTCGCTTGCGGTCGCCATCGGCTATCCCGATCTGGTGCAGATCTTCACCGGCACCGTGCTCAATCAGACCTCCCAGCCGGTCGAGATCGTCGCGATCACGATGGCGGTCTATCTGACGATCAGCCTCGTGACCTCGTTCCTGATGAACATGTACAACGCCCGCATGGCGCTGGTGGAGCGCTGACCCCATGGCGGCGCAGGGAGCACTCACCCGAACGGGCGGTTTCGTGCGTACCGCGCCGGCGCCCGAGCTTTCGCCGCCAGCCTTGTTGGTCGGCCGCATCGGCTGGCTCAGGGCCAATCTGTTCTCCACGCCACTCAACGGCGTCTTGACGGTGTTGACCATCGCGCTGCTCGCCTGGACCGTGCCGCCGGTGGTGCGCTTCCTGCTGGTCGACGCGGTGTGGAGCGGCACCGACCGCGCGGCCTGCCTCGCCTCGGCGGAGCATCCGCATGTCGGCGCCTGCTGGGCCTTCGTGCGCGAGCGTCTCGCCTACTTCACCTACGGGTCCTATCCGATTTCCGGGCGCTGGCGGGTCGACGTGTTCTTCCTCATGTTGGGGTTCGGGGTGGCGTGGATGTTGTGGATCGACGCGCCGCGCCGAGGCCTGGGCGGCGATCTATTTCTTCGCCGTGCTGCCGGTGACGTCGTTCTTCCTGCTCTACGGATTACCGCCGCTCGGGACTCGAGACGGTGGATACCTCGCGTTGGGGCGGCATCCTGGTCACCATCGTGGTCGCCAGCGTGGGGATCGTGGTTTCGCTTCCGCTCGGCATCCTGCTGGCGCTCGGGCGCCGCTCGCAGATGCCGGCGGTGAAATTCCTGTCGGTGGGATTCATCGAGATCGTCCGCGGCGTGCCGCTGATCACCGTCCTGTTCATGGCGAGCGTGATGCTGCCGCTGTTCGTGCCGCCGGCCTGGTCGCCGGATAATCTCATTCGCGCGCTGGTCGGCGTCGCGCTGTTCTCCTCGGCCTATATGGCGGAGGTGGTGCGCGCCGGCCTGCAGGCGATCCCGAAGGGCCAATCGGAAGCCGCGGCGGCGCTCGGGCTCGGCTATTGGCGGACATTGCGCTTCGTCGTGCTGCCGCAGGCGCTGCGCGTGACGATCCCCAACATCCTCAACAGCTACGTGGCGCTGTTCAAGGACACGACCCTGGTGTTCTTCGTCGGCATCTTCGATTTTCTCAAGACCATCGAGGTCGCGCGCGCCGATCCCAAATGGGCGACGCCGGTGACCAGCGCGACCGGATACGCTTTCGCGGCGTTGGTGTATTTCGCGTGCTGCTATTCGATGTCGCGCTATGCGGATGGCGTCGAACGCCGGCTCGCCGTGAGCGAGCGGCGCTGAGAGAGGCAACAATGGCTTCCACCGACCGCGACAACGGCGAGACGACGGCCGGCCCGAACGGGCTCGCGGTCGACATCAAGGGGCTGCACAAGTGGTACGGCGAGTTCTACGTGCTGCGCGACGTCGATCTCGAGGTGCGGCGCGGGGAGCGCATCGTGATCTGCGGACCGTCGGGATCCGGCAAATCGACGCTGTTGCGCTGCATCAACGGTCTCGAACCCTACCAGCGCGGCGAGGTCACCGTCGACGGCATCGCGCTGGGCAACGATCTCAAGCGGATCGTGCAGGTCCGCCGCGAAGTCGGGATGGTGTTTCAGCAATTCAACCTGTTTCCGCATCTGACCGTGCTGGAGAACTGCACGCTCGCGCCGATCCATGTCCGCAAGATTGCGCAAGCCGAGGCGGAGGCGTCGGCCCGCCGCTTTCTGGCGCGCGTTCGCATCCCGGAGCAGGCCGACAAATATCCCGGCCAATTGTCCGGCGGGCAGCAGCAGCGCGTCGCGATCGCCCGCGCGCTGTGCATGAACCCGAAGCTCATGATGTTCGACGAGCCGACGTCGGCGCTCGATCCGGAGATGGTCAAGGAAGTGCTCGACACCATGGTGGAGCTCGCCATGGACGGCATGACCATGATCGTGGTGAGCCACGAGATGGGGTTCGCCCGCCAGGTCGCGAACCGCATGGTGTTCATGGATGCCGGCCAGGTCGTCGAGATCAACACGCCGGAGGCGTTCTTCACCCATCCGCAGCACGAGCGGACCAAGCTGTTTCTCAGCCAGATCCTCGAATGAGCGCCACGCGCATGACGGAGTCGGTGGCTCAATGCGAAAGGAAGGCGCGCTAGACCCGCTCTATCCCCGCCTTGGCGATGAGGTCGCGGTAGCGCGGGACCTCGTCGGCGATGCGGCGGCGCAACCCGTCCGGACCATTGCCGATCACCTCGAATCCGAGCGTGCGCAGCCGCTCGTGGAACGCCGGTTCCTTCAGCGCTTGCAGCGACACCGCGGCCAGGCGATCGACGATCTCGGGCGGCGTTCCGGCCGGCGCCAGCATGCTGTGGAACGTGTCAGACACGAAGCCCGCATAGCCCAGCTCCAGCATGGTCGGCACATCGGGCATGTCGTACCAGCGTTGCGTGCCGGTGACGGCGAGCGCGCGCACCGTGCCGGCCAAGATGCTGGCATGGGCGCCCGGCAGCGAAGCGCACATCAGCGGCAGCGTGCCGCTCAGCACGCCCTGCATGGCCGGGCCTGCGCCCGGATACGGCACATGCGTGATGTTGATGTGGGCCGCGATCTTCAAGCAGTTCCCCCGCCAGGTGCGGCGTCGTTCCGACGCCGGCGCTGGCGTAGCTCAATTCGTCGGGATTGGCCTTCGCCCGCGCGACCAGCTGGGCCATCGACGTGATGCCGGAACCCGGGGTCGCAATGAACACGTTGGGCGACGTGTCCAGCTCGGCGACGGGGGCGAAGTCCTTCAGCGGATCATAGGGCACCTGCTTGTAAAGGCCGGGATTGACCACGAAGGCGCTGGACGTCACCAGCAGCGTGTAGCCGTCCGGCGCGCTCCGCGCGACCGCCGCGGTCCCCAGGTTGCTGCCCGCACCGGCGCGGTTTTCCACGAAGAATGTCTGGCCCAGCGCTTCGCCCAACTTGACGCTCATCAGGCGGGCCGTCAGGTCGCTGGGGCCGCCCGCCGCGAACGGCACCACGATCCGCACCGGGCGATCCGGATATCCTGCGGCGGCGGCCGTGCGGCCGAACGCAGCCGCGCCGAGCGCCAGCGCCGCGGCGCGCCGCAGCACGCTACGACGCGTGGGCCAAGTGTGGTCAGCCATGGTCACCTCCGCCCTGATCTCTGCCGCCGTTACGGCGGTCCGTTCAGCCGGCCCGCAAGGGCAGCGTCACCGGCATGCCGATGCGCATCGAGTGCTCGATGGCGAGCGTCGCCTCGAGCGTGGCGCGCGCGTCTTGCGGTGTCGCCAACACGCAGGGCCGGCCGGTCGCGAGGTGGTCCAGCCAGGCGCGCGTTTCGTTGGCGATCGGTCCCCAGAATTCCCCCAGCGCCCAATCGCCGGGCGTCCCGCTTTGCAGGAACACCATGTTGACGACATGGTCCGGCAGATAGACGTGCGGCACACCGGACTCGGTGTACATCAGCTGGTCGGTGTGGTCGTCGTCCAGGATGATGACGCCGCCGGTGCCGAGCACCTCGACCCGCGCCGCATGGCCGAGCGCGGGATACTTCTCCGGCAGCGCGTAGCTGACACCGAGGTTGACCACCGCGCCGTCGTCATAGGTCAGCACCGCGTAGCTCACGTCCGGCACATCGTAGCCGGCCGCTTTCAAGACGCCGGATTGACCGCGCGCATAGATCTCGACCACGCGACGGCCTTCGAACAGCCAGTTCATGAGATCGACATAGTAAGTGAGCGCATCCACCACCGGTGTCGCGTGCGGATTGCGCTTGAGCATCGCCAGCGCCTGCGAGCGCGAATTGAACACCCGTGCGGCGCCGCCGGTGAGGGCGCCGAGCCGGCCCTTCACGACCTGTTCCTTGGCGATCTGATAGCGCTCCTTGTAGCGCCGGCTGTATCCGACCCGCATGTCGCCGCCGGACCGTTTCAGCGCGGCCAGCACCTGATCGGCCTCGCGCACCGTGAGGGCGATCGGCTTCTCGACCAGCACCGGCTTGCCCCGTTCGATCGCGGCGAGCATCGGAGCCAAATGCTCGCCCTCGCTGGTGGAGACGATGACCGCCGTCACCGCGGGATCGTCGATGACCGCGAGATTGTCGTCGGCGTGCGAGCGGCCACCGACGAGCGCCGCGAGCTTTTCCGCATTCGCGGGATCCAGATCCGAGACCGCGATGCTGGCGACGGCCGGATGTCCGGCGGCGAGCCGCGCGCGCAAGGTGCCGATGCGTCCGGACCCGATGATGCCGAGCCCGATCTCGCGTATCCGCGCGGACTTTGCCATGTGCGTCACGTGGCCTGAACCGGCAGCGGCGCCGGGCCGCTGTTCGGAGCGCCGACCCGCGCCGCGGCGATCGCCGCCGAGACAACCATGTCGAAGCCCGCGACCGCGGCGAGATCTACCACCTGCTGCTCTCCAATATCTGTTTCGTCCGGGCGAAGGCGCCGTCCGACAATATCAGTATCAGCGCGCCAGCGTCCCGCCAGCCTTCTTCCAGGCGTCGATCCCGCCCTGCAGATGGCAGGCGGTGGTGAGGCCCATGTCTTGCGCGGCCCGCACCGCCATGGCCGAACGTTCGCCGAAGGCGCAATAGAACAGCAGGCGCTTGTGCGTCGCCGCCGCCAGCTCGGCGAGCATGCCGCCGGGTTCGATGTATTTCTCGAGGTCGAGGTAGGGCGCGTGCAGCGAGCCCGGGATCACGCCGTGCTTGTCGCGTTCGCTGCGCTCGCGCAGGTCGATCACGGCGACGTCGGGGCGCCCGACCAGCGCCAGCGCGTCGGGGCCGGTCACCGCCCAGCCGCGCCGCGCTACCTCGTCCTGCGCGAGCCCGACCTTCATGTTGGCGGGGACCGCGACATCCATCATCTTCGGATTGGGAAGATGGAGATTGTTCATCAGCGTCACGTACTCGTCGACCGATTTGACGCGCAGCCGCGGATTGAACGCCTTCTCCTCGCCGATGGTGGAGACGGTGTCGCCTTTGTAGTCGTGCGCCGGATAGACCAGCGTCTCGTCCGGCAGCCGGAGCAGCTTGCCGAAAATCGAATTGTACTGCATGCGCGCGTCGCCGTTCTGGAAATCGGTGCGGCCGGTCCCGCGGATCAGCAGGGTGTCGCCGGTGAACACGCGGTCGCCCATCACGAAGCTGTAGGAATTGTCGGTATGTCCCGGCGTGTAGAGCACGTCGAGCGCGACGCCTTCGATGGTGAGCCGGTCGCCCTCGGTCACGCGCATCGACACCACGTCCGCCTTGGTCTGCTCGCCCATGACGGTGATGCACCGGGTGCGGTCGCGCAGCGCCCCGAGACCGGTGATGTGGTCGGCATGCAGATGGGTGTCCACCGCCTTGACGAGATGGAGGTCGAGCTCGGCGATGAGCTGGAGATAGCGATCGACCTTCTCGATGACCGGATCGACGATCATCGCCTCGCCGCCGCGCCGGCTCGCGATCAGATAGGTGTAGGTGCCGGAAACCGCGTCGAAGAGCTGGCGAAAGATCATGCGGCCTCCCGGTTTCGGCTATGTCGGACCCGTGGCGGCCGGCAGGTCCTTGCGGGCGCCCCATTCGGACCACGAGCCATCATAGAGGCCGGACGGCGCCTTGCCGAGCGCGTCGAGGGCGAGCCACAGGGTCGCGGCCGAGATGCCGGAGCCGCAACTGGTGATGACGGGCTTCTCGAGATCGACGCCGCCCGCCACGAAAGCGTCGCGCAGGCGGTTGGCCGGCAGCAATTGCCCGTTTTCCACCAGCGCCGTGGCGGGCACGTTCAGCGCGCCCGGCATGTGGCCCGGGCGGACGCCCGGCCGCGGCTCCGGCGCTTCGCCGCGGAAGCGGTCGGCCGGGCGGGCATCGACCACCTGCGCGCTCCGGGCCGCCAGCACCTGCTGCACGGTCGCGAGCGACGCCACGATATCGGCGGGCGTCTTGGTGATGAAATGCCGGCGCGGGCGCGTGACCGGCCCGGACTCGACCGGGCGTCCTTCGGCCTTCCATTTGGGCAGGCCGCCGTCGAGGATCAGCACATGCTCCGCTCCGAACAGGCGGAACGTCCACCACACGCGCGGAGCGGAGAACAGCCCCATTCCGTCGTAGATGACGACCGTCTCGCGCTCGGAAATGCCGAGCTCTCCCACCGCCATGGCGAAGTCGAACGCCGAGGGCAACATGTGGGGGAGCGGCGAGGAATGGTCGGCGACCGCGTCGATGTCGAAACGAACCGCGCCCGGGATATGGCCGGCGCGATATTCCGCCGCGGCGTCGCGCTTGTGGGCCGGCAGATAATACGAGCCGTCGACGATGACGAGGTCGGGCGAGCGCAGCCGGGAGGCGAGCCAATCGGTGGAGACGAGCCATCGGCTGACGGGCGGCTTCGAGGGGGCGGTGGCCATGGTCGGGTCTCTTTCAATTGGCGAAGGCGGGCGAGGGTGGCACGGAAGCGTTTCCAAATTGCGACCGGCCGTCCCGGATATATCTGAGGCGCGGCGCTTACGACAAGGCGATACGCACCCGGCGGTTCTGCTTGCCCTTCTTCTCGATCTGGGTGACGCGTACCGCGCCGATTTCGCCGGTGCGCCGCACATGGGTGCCGCCGCAGGGCTGCAGGTCGTAGCCGGCAATCGCGACGAGGCGCACGCGCCCGCTGCCCATCGGGGGCTTGACCGACATGGTCTTGACCAGGGACGGGTTGGCGGCGAGCTCGGCGTCGGTAATCCAGCGCGCCGTCACCTCGGCGTCCGCCGCGATCATGCGGGCGAGCTTTTGCGTGATCTCATCCTTGTCGAGGCCCGCGTCCGGTATGTCGAAGTCGAGCCGGCCATCGGACTCTCCGACCGAGCCCCCGGTGACCGGAAACGGCAGGGCGGCGGACAGGAGATGAAGCGCGGTGTGCATGCGCATGCGCCGATAGCGCGTGTCCCAATCGATCGCCGCCGCGATGCGCTCGCCCGGCGCCGGGCGCGCCGCGCCCGCCGGCAGCACATGCGCGATCTCGCTCTTGGCCGGATCGGTGAACACGGCGGTCTCGACCGCAATCTCGGTGCCGGCGTCGGTTCTGAGCACGCCGCGGTCGCCCGGCTGGCCGCCGGAATTGGCGTAGAACACCGTGCGGTCGAGCACGAGACCATGATCGGTCATCCCGACCACGGTCGCGTCGCAATCGCGCAGGTAGGAATCCTCGCGGAACAGGCAATCGGTCGGCATGGCGTTCTCCGAACCGGCTAGACTTTCTCGAACGGCGGCCGCACGGCCGAGTGCCGCTCCATCCAGTCGGGCACCGGAAGTCCTTTCTGGCGCAGGAACTGCGGATTGAACAGCCTGGATTGATAGCGCGTCCCGTAGTCGGCCAGCACGGTGACGATCGTGTGGCCCGGCCCCAGCTCCCGGGCGAGACGGATGGCTCCCGCCACATTGATGCCGGACGAGCCGCCGAGGCAGAGACCTTCGTGCGCCAGCAGATCGAAGATGATGGGGAGGGCTTCCTCGTCGGGTATCTGGTAGGCGGTGTCGATCGGCGCGTCTTCCAGATTGCGGGTGATGCGGCCTTGACCGATTCCCTCCGTGATCGAGGAGCCCTCCGACCTGAGCACGCCCGTGGTGTAGTAGCTGTAGAGCGCGGCCCCCTTGGGATCGGCGAGAGCGATCCGGATGTTCTTGCGGCGGCCTTTGAGCGCGATGGCGACGCCAGCGAGCGTGCCGCCGGTGCCGACCGCGCAGACGAATCCGTCGACCTTGTGGTCGGTCTGCTCCCAGATTTCCGGGCCGGTGGTCTCGACATGGCCCTGGCGGTTGGCGACGTTGTCGAACTGGTTGGCCCAGATGGCGCCGTTCGGTTCGCTGGTGGCGAGCTCGGCGGCGAGGCGGCCGGAGAGCTTCACGTAATTGTTGGGGTTGGCGTAGGGGACGGCCGGGACCTCGACGAGCTCGGCGCCGGCAAGGCGAAGCGTGTCCTTCTTCTCCTGGCTCTGGGTATCCGGAATGACGATGACCGAGCGAAACCCCATGGCGTTGCCGACGAGCGCAAGGCCGATTCCGGTATTGCCGGCGGTACCCTCGACGATCACGCCGCCCGGCCTCAGCTGACCTTTGCGCACCGCATCCTCGATGATGAAAAGCGCAGCCCGGTCCTTGACCGACTGGCCGGGATTCATGAACTCGGCCTTGCCCAGGATCGAGCATCCGGTGAGCTCGGAGGCACGCTTGAGCCGGATGAGCGGCGTGTGGCCGATCGCCTGAACGATGCCGTCGCGGATCTGCATGGTAACTGTCTGTCGGCTCCATTCGGCGTCGCCCGCGACCCTATCGGGGAGCCATCGAGGCGACAAGGCTCGCCCGGATGCCGGTTTGGAAGCAACGGCGCGCCTCTCCTTAGGGGGGCCTGGATACGTCAGCGGGGCCCTGGAAGTGATCTGTGGGCCCTGGTCTTACGTAAAAACATTCCGCAATTTAGATGCGATAGATGATCTCCTGGATGAACCCCGTGGGGTCGCATGGCCAAGGATCGCGGCGCTTGAAACTCAATGGAACCATCGGCCCGGTAGCGGAGGATTGTCCGATCGATGCGCTCCTGGGTGCCTATGCGGCCAAAACGCTGAGCGGTCCGCTCGCCGCGCTGGTGGCGGCCCACCTTGAGCTCAAGCCCGACAACCGCGCCTATGTGGCGGCGCTCGAAGCCGCTCATGGTGTCTTCCTGGAGGAGCTGAAGCCGGTTCCGCTGGCCGGACGCGATCGGCGCCTGGTCAACATTTTCGCCGCCCCGCCCGCCAACGCGGCGCCGACCGCACCCATGCGCCTGGCGGACAACGCCGAGGCCGTGTTGCCGCGGGTGCTGCGGCGCCTCGCCGGTTGCGACGCGGCCGGCCTGCCCTGGGAGACCCGTTCTTCCGGCCTCCGGGAGGCGGTTGTCGCGCAAGGCGAAGCCGGCGTTGCGCGTTTCGTCACCCTCCGGCCAGGAAAGCGCCTGCCCGCGCAGGCCGGGGAGGCCGCCGCGGTGGTGCTGGTGATCGCCGGGGCCTTGAGCGACCGCAATGGCCATCATGAGCGCGGCGACATCGTTTTCGCCGGCCCCGACGTCGCGGGCGGGCAGGTGGCGCAGGGCAATGTGGACTGCCTCTGTTTGGTCGCGGCGGAGGGCGTCGCGCAGCCGCAAAGCCGGCTGAGCCGCCTGTTGCGGCGGGTGAGGGGCGTCTGAGCTTGCTGCCTCACGGGGCCTTGCCGGATCTCAGGCTGGCAAGGCTCGCGAGCGCACGGGCGCGGGCAGTCTGGTGGTCGACGATCGGATCCGGGTAGCGATCCCCCGGAGGTCCGGCCCGTGGGAGCGCGCGGCCGCCGGCCCGCCAGGGCGAATGGATGAATTCAGCCGGCCATCGGTCGAGTTCGGGCACCCAGCGGCGCACATAGGCGCCCTCGGGATCGAATTTTTGCCCCTGCAGCACCGGATTGAATATCCGGAAATAGGGGGCCGCGTCCGCGCCCGAGCCCGCGACCCATTGCCAGCCGGCCGGATTATTGGCCGGGTCGGCGTCGACCAGCGTGTCCCAGAACCAAGCCTCTCCCAGCCGCCAGTCGAGCAGGAGATGCTTCACCAGAAACGAGGCCACGATCATGCGCACCCGGTTGTGCATCCAGCCCGTCGCCCACAGCTCGCGCATGCCGGCATCCACAATCGGATATCCGGTCCGCCCGTTCCGCCATGCGCGCAATCCGGCAGCGTCGCTCGCCCATGGAAATGCATCGAACCGCGGCTGAAAATTTCGCGTCGCCAGATCCGGATGATGATGCAGGAGGTGGTAGGCGAACTCCCGCCATCCGAGCTCGGCCCGGAATTTATCGACGTCGCGTTGCGTGATTTTTGCGCCGCATTGCGTGTCCCTCGCGGCTTGGGCGGCGTGCCAGAGCTGGAACGCCGACACCTCGCCGAACCGCAGATGCGGCGAGAGCTGCGACGTGTTGGGGCGATCGGGCCGGTCGCGCAGGGTGGCGTATCCCGCCAGGCCGGCGTCGAGAAAGACGTCCGCGCGCGCACGGGCGCCCGCCTCGCCCGGCACCCATGTGGCGCGCAGCCCGTCGGCCCAGTCGGGCGCGCAAGGCGTGAGCCGCCAGTCATCGAGCCGGTCCGACGTGATCGCGGCCGCGCCGTCGATGCGCGCCGGTGCCGGAAGGGCGGCACGTGGTTCGCCCAGCAGGCGGGCCTGCCGCCAGAACGGCGTGTAGACCGCAAACGGTGCGCCGGCCCGCGTTTTCACTGCCGACGGCTCGAACAGCAGCGTGCCGTGAAAGGTCTCGGTGGCGACCCCGTCGGCGGCAAGGCGCCGTGCGATCGCCTGGTCGACCGCGGCGCCCGCCTGGTCGTAGCGCCGGTTCCAATAGGCGCCGGCGGCGCCGCATTCAGCCGCGAGCGCAGGCACGATCGCGCTCGCGCGTCCGCGCCGGAGCACCAGGCTCCCGCCGCAGTTCCGCAGATCGCGGCCAAGCGCGCGCAACGATTGTTCGAGCCACCAGCGTGTCGCCCCGCCGAGCGGGCGCATCGTCTCCTCGTCGAGAACGAACAAGCAGATAACGGGCCGGCGCGAGCGCGTCGCAGCGGTGAGCGCCGGATGATCGGACACGCGCAGATCGTCGCGGAACCATACGATCGCCGGGGCGACTCGATCGACGGCGGCAGGCTTGGACATGGCGGACGAACCTGGCTGATGACGATGAGTCCGAGACCCAGACCCAGCCGGGCGACTCATGAATCGTGATCAGGCGCGCGCCGGCGTGCCCGTGCAATCTGCCGGCGTGCGCGACCATTCGATTGTCCGAATATTGGTCCCATGCGCGCGGCCTGGATATGGGGCCTTGAGGCGCACGGCGCTCGATCGCTCTCCTAAAACCTCATTATCATTGTGTAATGGGCCGATAAATTTAGGAATCGGGCCGTTCTTCATATTTTACTTTAACGCCGTATCTGAGCCCGTTCGCCGACGCCAGGAAGGTCAGGCGGTGGCCTGGGCGAGCTGCTTCTGCCGCTCGCTCGCGGCGCGCTCGATGGTCGCCGCGAGATCGTCCGCCGACTGCGCGCCGGAGACCGCCAACACGCCTCCGAAGACGAAGAACGGCACGCCGTCGATACCTGAATCCTTGGCCGAATTGGCGGCCTGCTCGACCGCGGCCACGTCGGTGTCGGTTGCCAGAAGGGCGCGGATGCGATCGCGATCCAGGCCGCAGTCGGCCGCCGCCTGCGCCAGCACGTCGGGGTCGCTGAGGTCGGCGCCTTCGGTGAAATAGAGGTCCATCAGCCGCTGCTTCATGCGTGCCGCGCCGCCGTCATGATCGGCCCACAGGATGAGACGGTGGCAATCGAGCGTGTTGGGCTGGCGCTTGATCAGGGCGGGCGCATAGGTCAGGCCTTCGCTCGCCGCCACCGCGACGATGCGCTGGGCGTTCTGGTTGTAGCGCTCGACCGAACCGAATTTGGTCGTGAGATAGTCGGTGCGGCTCATGCCCTCGCGCGGCACCCAGGGATTGAGGAAATAGGGCCGGAACCGCACCACGACCGGAATATCCGGTCGCAACGCAATCGCGTTCTCGAGCCGGCGCTTGCCGATGAAGCACCACGGGCACACGACATCGGATACGACGTCGATCGCAAGCGCGGCCGTATCGGCTGAAGGGGTATGGGGCATCGGCCTGCTCCTCTGGCGGTTTCAGGCGACAGCCTGTCCTGGACCAGGATCCGGAATGGATACCGGTTGGCCGTAGGAAACGCGACCAAGCGAAATCCAGGAACCGCTAAAATAGGCGTCCCGCTACTGGGCCGCAACCGCGACCGGCTCGGAGACGCGGGCAAGCAGGGATTCCACCGTGTCGGCGGTCTTGAGCGCCGCCAACGTGATGGTCGGGTCGATCCGGGCGGGCTTTCCGTCGGCGCCGTCCGGCGACAGCATGGTGTGGCGCAGCACGCTCGCGATGCGGCGCGCCACCACATGGGCACTGCGCAACGCGGTTTCCGAGAACGCCAGCAGGATCGAGCCGTCGCTCGCGCGGCACGCAAAATCGGCGCTGCGCACCAGCCGGCTCACCAGGCGCGCCGCATCCATGTTGGCGCGCCGGTCGACCGAGGGCGGGAAGGAGAAACGGGCGAGCGTCAAGGTGTTGCCGCGGCTCTTGGCGTCGTCGATCACGCGATCGAGGTCGCGCAGGAATGCCGCCACGGTGAACAGACCTGTTTGCGGGTCGAGCAGTCCCTTGGCTTCGAGCGCGGTGAGCTGGCGCTGCAACCGCGCCTCGAACGCATGCTGGCGCACCAGTGGCAGGATACGCGCGACGATGTCGGCGGGCTCGCCGCCGACGTGCTCCAGATTGGGCAGCCGGCTCGGGTCGATCGCGGCCGGAAGCGCGGGCAGCAGTGCGATCGGCAGGTCGCGGAAACGCGAATCCTCCGCCAGAACGGTGAGGAAGGCTTCGACGGTGCGCGGGTTGAATCCCTCGCCGATCACGATGCCGTCGACGTCGCGCGCGTTGAGATATTTGGCGGCGGTCTCGACGCTCAGCGCCCCGATCAGGCCCACCTGCTCGCCGACCGCGGTGGTCAGCGCAGGATAGGTTCGGCCGCGACCGGTGACGATGACGGTCGCGTCCTCGAGCGGATCGCTGATCGGCAGCACCGGCAGGTCGTCGCATTCGTTGTCGAGCGCGGCGGCGCGGCGCAGCTCGGCCGCGTGGAGGGTGCGCACGCGCAACGCCGAGGCGAGCCGGATCGCGATCCGGCTCGGCGACGCATCGGCGGCGATCGGAAGCGCGCCGGGGATCGCCGGCATGGCGTCGTCCGCCACACGGGCGATCACCGGCACGTAGGGGCCGCCGACGGCGTCGATGGCGGCGCGCACGGCGTGCGCCACGGCAAGATCGGACGGCTCTCCGGGGTCACCCACGATGACGGCCGCCGGCTCGATCCGCGCGATCGCGTCGGCGCCGTCGGACCAGGACGCCTCGACGACCGGGAACGCGCCGCCTGCCGCGAGTGCGGCCGCGAGATCGGGGAGTTTCTGGTCGGCGATGACGACGATCGAACCTTGCAATGACATCGGAGCCACGCTGTTGGGGAGCCGCGCCGTTCAGGTCGAAAACGCCTTCAGGCGAGGGGATCGCGCCTCGCCGGAACAGGCGATCGAGGTCGCCAAACCTAGCCCAACGCCATTAACGCGGCGTCAATGGTCACCGAAAAACTCTGATGGGGCCTGCAGACACAGGGATGGGAGCGGGATCGCCTCAGCCTGAAGCGATCTTGCTCTCTGTCTCGGCCGGCTGGTCGTCGGCCTGCGGGGCCTCAAAAGCTCCCACGACGAGCGGATTGATGCCGCGGTTCGCGAGCTCGACGCGCACGCGCCCGCGGTCGGCCGCCGTGCCGGCGAGGCGCCGCCCGCCGAGTGCATCCGGGAGGCTCGTCACGGTGCTGCCCGGCTCGGCCTGCGCCGCGATGTCGGTGAGGGCGCGCAGGCCGAAACGATACCCCCCGACACCCACAATGCCGATCGGCGGGCCGCTGATCGTCAGCACCCGCGAGGTCGGGTCGAGCTCGCAGGGGTAGGCGGTATCCGCAAAGCCGTCCGCGCCGACCGCGAACTGTGGCTTGCCTTCCCGGTCGACCTCCGGCGGCAAGGGAAACTTCGGCACCAGCGGACCCCGGATGGCGAGGGTCCCGGCGTCGGTCCGCTTGAGCTCCGCCATGTGCAGAGCGCCCGGGGCGCCGCGCGGCGCCGTGATCGGGCCGAGGCTGAGCGGCGCCGGCCGGCCGTTGCCGCCGCGGCGCGCCGCCAGCAGCGCGGTCTCTCCGAACACCGGAACGTCGACCAGGCCGATCGTGGGGTCGTCCCAGCCGGCGCTTGCGGCCAGGTCTTCTGGCGCCCGCCACGCGGCGATCACCGTCCTGGTGCCGTCGCGCCGGTTGAAGACGCCCGCCCCGGCGAGTCGCAGCGCCAGCGGGCCCGGCACCACGACGATATGGCATTGCTCGGTTTTGCGCTGCTGCATGAACGCGCCGGGATCGAACGGGTGGTGCAGGGCCAGCGTACCGCCCACCAGGAGCCAGGGCATCACCGACAAGGCGAGTCCCGCGAATGACGGAAGCGTAAGCGAAGACAGGATGACCATGTTCTGCTCGATGCGGCTTTCGAGCGTGATCGCGGCGCCGGCGGCGAGCAGCTCGAAGTGGCTGCGCGGCACCGGCACCAGCCCCTCGGCGCAGACGTCCCACGTGATGACAGCCACGTGCGCCGCCGGATTGAGGGGTCGCGCCACCGAAGGCGGGGGATCGAGAACGTCGGCCGTGTAGAGGTCGTCGAACGAAACGATGCCGTCCGGCAAATCGCGGCCGAACCCGCCCACGTGACGGATGTGGAAGACGTCCGCGGCGACGTTCATGGCGAGCGCGCAGTGGTCGACCGATCCGATCCGCCCGCTCACGATCAATGCCGCGGCTTCGACCCGGTTGAGCGCCTTGACGCAGTCGGCCTGCCGCCACAGCAGCGGCAGGGGAGCCGCGATGAGCCCGGCGCGCAGAATGCCGAGCAAGGTCAACACGGCGTCGACGGTATTCGCCATTTGCAGGCCGACGATCTGATCGGTTTGCAGGCCCAGGCGGCCCAACCTTCCGGAGATCGCCGAGATCATGCGGTCGGCCTGCGCGTAGGTGAGGCGGCGCGGTTCGCCGTCGGTGAAGCCGGCGCGGTTCGGCGGATCCGCCAGGGCGATCGCGTCCGGCCGGCGCAAGGCGGCGCGCCTGAAAATGTCGTCCAGGGTCGAGCGTCCGGACTTGGCGAGCAGCGCGGCGTGCTGGGGGGAGGACTGGCCGAGAATCATGCCGATTTCTCACTGCATCTGCGGCGCACGCCACCAGGTCTCGGGTACGAAGCCCGACAGCGGGGTCACGGCCGGATGCCCGATGTAGGACCAGCGCGCCACCCATTGGTCGGGCAGATAGAACAGCGGCACCACGTAGTATCCCGAGATCAGCACGCGGTCGAGAGCGCGGACGGCCGCGACGAACGTCCTCCCGCGTGGTCGCCTCGAGCATCGCGGCGATCATGGCGTCGATCGCCGGGCTGCGCACCCCCATATAGTTGCGGCTGCCCTGTTCGTCGGCTGCGACCGATCCCCAGTAGAAGGCCTGCTCGTTGCCCGGCGACAACGACTGCTCCCAGCGGTACTGGATCATGTCGAAGTCGAAGGAAATTCGGCGCTGATCATACTGCACCGCGTCGACGACGCGAATACGCGCCGCGATACCGGCCAGCCGGAGGGTCTGTGCGAACGCGCTGGCGATCCGCTCCTGATCCTTGCTGGTGACCAGGATCTCGAACTCGAAGCGTCGGCCGCTCGCACGTTCGCGCAGCTCGGTTCCGGTCAACGCATAACCGGCCGCGCCGAGCAGCGCGAGGGCGCGCCGCAGGATCGCGCGGTCGCGTCCCGAACCGTCGGTGGCGGCCAGCGACCATGTGCCGTCGAGCACGTCGGGACGCACGCTGTCGGGGAACGGCGCGAGCAGGGCGCGTTCGCGGGCGTCGGCCGGGCGACGATAGGCGGAGAGCTCGCTGCCGGCGAAATAGCTGGCCGAACGGCGATATTGCCCGAAAAAGAAATTCTTGTTGACCCACTCGAAATCGAACAGCAGCGAAATCGCCTCGCGCACCCGGATGTCGGCGAAGATGGGCCGGCGCGTGTTGAAGACGAAGCCCAGCATCCCCTGCGGCAGGCCGCTCGGAAACGCTTCCTTGACGACGCGATCGTCGCGGACGGCCGGGAAATCATAGGCCGTCTCCCAGCGTCCGGGATCGATCTCGACGCGCACGTCGAACAGGCCCTTCTTGAAGGCCTCGAACTGCGAATTGGCGTCGCGATAATAGTCGAACTGCAGCGTGTCGAAATTCCACAGCCCCTTGTTGACCGCAAGATCGCGACCCCAGTAGTCGGGATCGCGCCGGAGCGTCACGCTGCGCCCGGGATCGACCTGCGAGATGACGTAGGGTCCGCTGCCGACCGGCGGTTTGAGCGTTGTCTCCTCGAACGTGTTTTCGTCGACCGCATGCCTCGGCAGCACCGGCATCAGGCCGAGGATCAGCGGCAACTCGCGATCGTTGCTGCCGGCGAGGTCGAAGCGAACGACGCGCTCGCCGAGCGCCTCGGCCTTGGCGACCTTGACGTAGTAGGTGCGGTAATTGGGACGGCCCTTGTCGCGCAGCAGCCGCCACGAGAAGATCACGTCGTCGGCGGTCACCGGCCGTCCGTCGGAGAACTTCGCCAGCGGGTCGAGCGCGAACGTCACGTAGCTGCGTGCCGCATCGGTCTCGACGGTCTTGGCGAGCAGGCCGTAGAGCGTGAACGGCTCGTCGTAGCTGCGCGTGATGAGGCTTTCGATCACGTAGCCGCGCGCGAGATGGCGGCGACCCCGTTCACGATCAGCGGGTTGAGGCTGTCGAAGGTACCGAGCACGCCCTGGACCAGACGGCCGCCCTTGGGGGCATTCGGATCGACATAGGGAAAGGCCGCGAAACCCGGTGGCAGGGCCGGCTCGCCCTGCATCGCGATCGCGTGGCGGGGCTCCGTTGCGCACGCGTCGGACAGCGGCCAGCCGGCCGCGAGTATCCAAGCCGACAACACAATGGCGCGCGCGAGCACAGTCACCGCCTGATCCGTTCGGTTTGTTTGCGTCGTGATTCTAGCATAGGCCGCGCAAACGTAATGGGGTCGCGAGGGGTTCGATGCGGAAGCTTCGCGCGCGCGACAGTGTTTTCGTCAAGCCATCAGCGATCCATCAGGGGTAAAGCAGCCTCTGGTCCGGGCCGATGTCCGTTCTCAACCCCGCTTTGGTACCCAGCGTCGGAGCCGGACCACGCGCCGGGCGCGCGGGTGCCTTGAAGTTATCGCGATCATTTCGGATAAGGCTTTATCGGCGGGGCGAATTCGGTTAACAGGCGACCTGCGGACGTCACTATCCTGCCTTATTTGGCGTCGAGACAGCCAATCCCAGGGGTCCGCGTTCGGCCGGGAGTGAGCGCCGGAGATCGGCGACAGAGAGGATTCATATGAATGATTCGGAGTGTACCCGCGCCGGCCCGGCCGGTGCGTCGGTCGATTTTCACGGCCGTGGCAGCTCTCACCGTGCTTGCGGTGTCGGCCGCATACGCGCAAGCGCCCGCACCCGCGCCCGCCACCAAGCCGGCCCCCAAGCCGAAACCGCCCGCCGCAGCCCCCAAGACGCCGGCCGCCCCGCCGGCTGCGGCCCAGGCGCCGGCGCCGCAACCCGGTTCGCCGCAAGCGCAAACGCCGGGCGGGCCGGTCGAGATGCCGCAGCTGATCTATTCGCCATGGGCCAAGTTCTGCGGCAAGGGCCAGGACCCCAACGCCAAGCAGGTCTGCTTCACCGGCAAGGACGCACGCACCGAAGCCGGCGTGCCGGTGGTCGCCGCCGCCCTGATCGAGCCGGACGGCGAGCCGAAGAAGATCTTCCGCATCACCCTGCCGAGCCCGCTGCAACTGCAATACGGCACGCGCATCATCATCGACCAGCAGCAGCCGCTGACCGCGCCGTTCTTCACCTGCTTCGCCAACGGCTGCATGGCCGACTACGAGGGCACGCCGGACATGATCGGCAAGCTCAAGAAGGGCCAGATGCTGACCATCCAGGCGATCAATCTTGCGGGCAATGCCATCAGCTTCCCGCTGCCGCTGACCGACTTCGCCAAGGCGAACGAAGGCCCGCCGACCGATCCGAAGGTGTTCGAGGAGCAGCAGAAGAAGCTGCAGGAAGAGCTGCAGAAGCGGGCCGAGGAGGCGCGCAAGAAGCTCGAGCAGCAGCAGGGCGCGCCGCCGGCGGCGCCGAAATAGCCCGCTGCCGACCTCGACCGCAAGACCAAAAGCGCGCCTGATCGGCGCGCTTTTGTTGTCCGGCTCGAGCCGCGTGAACGGCGATCGGACGTTCGCATGCTACGGGCGATCAGTTCAGCGTCGTTGCGCGGCCGGTAGCCGCCCCGTCGTCGCGCTCGAACACCTCGGCGACCTGCGGATGGCGGATCGGCTCGCCCGACGTGTCGGGCAGCAGGTTCTGCTCGGACACATAGGCGATGTACTCGGTCTCGGCGTTCTCGGCGAACAGGTGATAGAACGGCTGGTCCTTGCTCGGGCCGCACCTCGGCCGGGATCGCCTGGTACCATTCCTCGGTATTGTTGAAGACCGGGTCGATGTCGAACACGACGCCGCGAAACGGAAAAACGCGGTGGCGGACGACCTGGCCGATCTTGTACTTGGCGGTGCGGGTCTTGTTCATGACGCCCGACATATGATCTAGCCATAGCGTAGCAAGATGGCGCGGAACAGCCCCGCGCAAGTGCCGGCGCCCGAGCGGTCCGCCTATAGGCGCGTAGCGCGCGCCCATCTCGGGGTCCTTGGCGGCGACCAGGCGGGCGAGGTCGACCACGACCTTGGCCTGCTTCCAGGTGGCGTCGTCCTGCATCTTGCCGTCGATCATGACGGCGCCGGTGCCGTCCGGCATGGCGTCGAGGATCTTGCGGGCGAACGCCACCTCGCCGGGATCGGGCGAGAAGACCCGCTTGGCGATGGCGATCTGCGAGGGATGCAGCGACCAGGCGCCGGCGCAGCCCATCAGGAAGGCGTTGCGGAACTGCGCCTCGCAGGCGGCCGGATCGGAGAAGTCGCCGAACGGGCCGTAGAACGGCTTGATGCCGGCGGCCGCGCAGGCATCGACCATCTTGGCGATGGTGTAGTGCCAGAGGTCCTGCTGGAAGCGCGCGCGCGCGGCCGTCGCCCGCCGCATCCGCGAGCACCTTGTAATCGGGATGGCCGCCGCCGACGCGCGTCGTCTTCATGGCGCGCGAGGCGGCGAGGTCGGCCGGCCCGAGGCTGATGCCGTGCATGCGCGGGGAGGCGGTCGCGATCGCCTCGACATTGTCGACGCCCTCGGCGGTCTCCAGGATGGCGTGGATGAGGATCGGCTTTTTCACGCCGTGCTTGCGCCTCGAGCTGCGCGAGCAACTGGTCGAGATAATGGATGTCCCACGGCGCCCTCGACCTTGGGCAGCATGACCACGTCGAGCTTGTGGCCGACCGTCGCCGACGATCTCGATCGATGTCGTCGAGCACCCAGGGCGAGTTGAGCGCGTTGATGCGCGTCCACAGGCCGGTGGCGCCGAAGTCGTGCGCCTTCGCCATCTCGATGAAGCCGGCGCGCGCCGCCTCCTTGGCGTCGGCCGGGATCGCGTCCTCGAGATTGCCGAGCACGACGTCGACCTGGCGCGATCAGCTCCGGCACCTTGGCGCGCATCTTCTCGATATGCGGCGGCACGAAATGGATCATGCGCTCGAGCCGGACCGGCAGCTCGCGCAACGGCGCGGGCGCGCCGATCGCCAGCGGCTTGAAGAAATTGCGCGGAAGCTTCATGCCGGATCCCTGTCGTCACGCTCGCTCGTTAAGTTAAGTGGTACGCCCGAGCGCCGCCAAGCCGATTTTAGTAGCATGCGGCCGGGCATTGACCGCTTCATTTATTCCATTGCAACTCTCGCCCCCGCACCCGTTTCGTTCGCGGGCCGGCCGCCGTTCACCCGCTCCTCTCGACAAAGAGGTGCCGCCATGCCCCAACCGCTGTCGGGCCTGCTCGTGCTCGACTTCACCACCTTGCTGCCGGGGCCGCTCGCCACCTTGATGCTTGCCGAGGCGGGCGCCGAGGTGATCAAGATCGAGAAGCCGGACGGCGAGGAGATGCGACGCTACGGGCCGCGCCACGATGGCGAGAGCGCGCTGTTCGCGCTGCTCAACCGCGGCAAGAAAAGCCTGATGCTGGATCTCAGGAGCGGGGAGGCGACATGCGCGGCTCTCGCCGCTGCTGGCGCGTGCCGATATTCTGGTCGAGCAATTCCGCCCGGGCGTGATGGACCGGCTCGGCCTCGGATTCGACGCGGTGCGGCAAATCAATCCGCGTATCGTCTACTGCTCGATCAGCGGCTACGGCCAGTCCGGCCCGCGCGCCGAAGAGGCCGGGCACGATCTCAACTACATCGGAAATACCGGCCTGCTGGCGCTCAATCCGGGAGCCGAGCCCGACGGTGCCGCCCGCGCTCGTCGCCGATATCGGCGGCGGGACGTTCCCGGCGGTGCTGAACATCCTGCTGGGCTTGCGCCAGCGCGACCTCACGGGCGCCGGTTGCCACCTCGACATCGCGATGGCGGACGCCATGTTCACGTTCGCGTGGCATGCATTCGCGACCGGGCAGGCCACCGGCCGGTATCCGGGGCCGGGCGAAGCGCGGCTGGCGGGCGGCTCGCCGCGCTATCAGCTTTATGCGACCCGCGACCACAAGCTCGTGGCCTGCGCGGCGCTGGAGCAGAAATTCTGGCTGGCGTTCTGCGCCGCCATCGGGCTCGCCGCGCCGTTCGTCCAGGACGACGCCGATCCGGCCGCCACCACGGCGGCGGTCGCCGCACTCATCGCGCGCAAGTCGGCGCAAGATTGGCGGCCCGTCCTTGCGGCGGCCGATTGTTGCGCCACCATCGTGGCGTCGCTCGAGGAGGCGGTGCGCGACCCGCATTTCGTCGCGCGCGGGCTGTTCGCCTATGAGGTCGCGGGCCCCGGCGGGAACGCCATCGCGGCCCTGCCGGTGCCGATTTCCCCGGCATTCCGCGACGGCCGGGTCAGCAAAGGGGCGCCGGCGCTCGGCGAGCCCTAGAGGCGTATTTGTGGGGCGCGCCTTAAGGGGAAATTTAGCACGGAGGGATTATCAGTTTCGTCATTCCGGCACCCCGCCAGGAGACGAAAATGACCCTCGCGAGCCTTTCGTCCGCCTTCGAGTTTGCGGACGTCGCGATTTCCCTCGTTGCCGCGAAACTCGTGCAGTTGTTCGTGGTGCCCGGGAAATTTTCGCTTGCGTCGCTGCTCAGTGCATTGTGCATCGCGACGCTCTATCTCGGCGTCAAGCGTCGGCGCCGCGGAAAGGAACTGCGGGCGAAGGTTCTTCTGCGGGCGCTGTTTCCGAAACGCTTGCGGCAAAGCCGGTCCGGCAGGACGGACATCGGCTATTTCTTCTTCAACGCGTTCGTGATCGCCATGATGTTCGGCTGGGCGGTTCTGTCCTATCACGTGGTGAACAACGCGACCAATGAGGCGCTCGCGGCGGCATTCGGACCGATGCATCCGGCCGCGCTGACCGAAGCGCAGTCGGCCGCCGTCCTGACGGTCGTGCTTTTCGTGGCCTATGAGCTTGGCTACTGGATCGACCACTATCTCAGTCACAATGTTCCCGCCCTGTGGGAGTTCCATAAGCTCCATCATTCGGCCGAGGTCCTGTCGCCGCTGACCAATTTTCGCGTGCATCCGGTCGAGACGATCATCTTCAACAACATCCTGGCGCTCGTCATGGGCGGGGCGGGCGGCGTTGCGAACTACTGGCTCGGAAACGGAATTCAACCGTTCACCATCGACGGCAGCAACGTCATCGTGGTGGCGTTCTTCTTTCTCATCGGCCATCTTCAGCACACGCATTTCTGGATCGCGTTCACGGGCGTGTGGGGCCGCATTCTGCTGAGCCCGGCGCATCATCAGATTCATCACTCCACCGATCCGGCGCATTTCAACAAGAATCTCGGCAGCTTCCTGGCGATATGGGACTGGCTGTTCGGCACTTTGTACGTTCCCGGAAAGGCGCGCGAAAAATTGGTCTTCGGCGTCGAGCCGAAGAGCGCCGACGCGCACACGATCATGGGAGGATTGGTGTCCCCGTTCGGTCGTTCGTTTTCGCAACTCAAGGCGACGCTCGGATTGCGGGCGACCCTGGCGGCCCAGCCGGTGCCGCTCGCGGGTCATCCGCCGTCGCTCGCGCCCGGCGGCGCGCGGCCGAGACACTGACGGCGGCGCGCCGCAACGCGTCGAGCCCTACAGCGCCTCGCCGCGCATCAGGCGGGGCTGCCTTGCGGTCGATGCCACGCCCTCCCGCATCATTGCGCGCCGCAACGGACCGATGCGATCGAGCAAATAGAGGCCGAGGCCGCGCGCTCCCTGCACCGGGAGAAAATCGCTCAGCAGCGTGCGGTTGAGAAGATCGACCGCCATCACGCGGGTCGTCACGTCGGCCCGGCGCAGCCGGTCGAACTCGTCGGTCAGGGCGGTCCCGCCCACATCCTCGCCGGCGCGCCGTGCCGCGACCACGAGCTCGCTGATGGTGGCGGCGTCGCGCAGGCCGAGGTTGAGGCCCTGCGCGCCGATCGGCGGCATCACATGGCCGGCCTCGCCGACCAGCGCGATGCGCCGGGCCGCGAACCGGCGCGCCCTCTCGACCCCGAGCGGAAACGCACCGTGGCCGGGCTCGACCCCGATCTTGCCGAGCATCGAATGCGAGCGGCGCTCGATGTCCTCGTCGAGCCGGCTCGGATCGAGCGCGGCGAGCCGCGCGCCCTCGTCCGGCGCGACGACGCAGACGAGGCTCGATCGCAGGCCCGGCAGCGGCACCAGCGTGAACGGCCCATGCGGGGTGTGGAACTCGGTGGAGATATCGTGGTGCGCACGCGCATGGGAGAGACTGAAGGTCAAGGCTGTCTGCGGATAGCTCCAACGGTCGGTCTCGATCCCGGCCGCCGCGCGGCAGAACGAGCGCCGGCCGTCCGCGGCGACGAGCAGGCGGGCGGTCAGCGTGCCGCCCCCGGCCAGCGATACCGTCACGGTCCGGTCGCCGAACGCGATCGCGGCGGCATCGTCGTCGATCCGGATGAGGGCCGGCGTTTCACGCGCGCGCGCCTGCAGCGCCGCAACGAGGTGGCGATTCTCGATGTTCCAGCCGAACGCATCGAGCCCGATTTCGGCCGCGTCGAAACGGACCTCCGGGGCGCGCCACAGCCGGTCGGTGTCGTCGACGATCCGCATGACGCGCAGCGCTGCCGCGTCGGCGCGACAGTGCGCCCAGGCGCCGATCGTCTCCAGCGCGTTCACCGAGCCTGCGAGCAGCGCCGTCGTGCGGTTGTCGACGCGCGCCGGCCGGCCGCCCACGAGCGCGGTCGGTACGCCGGCGCCCGCCAGCGCGATCGCGGCCGTCAGGCCGGCGGGGCCGCCGCCCACCACCACGACCTCGGCCTCGGCGGATTCACGCGTCATGCGGCTTTCGTTTCCGGTCTCGGTTGCGCTGGCGCATGATCCCGAAAAGGCCTGCCCCGGAGTTGATCCGGGGTTGACAGACTTTTCGGACAGGATCATGCGCAAAGTCTCTAGCGCATGATCCCGAAAAGTTGACAGACTTTTCGGACAGGATCATGCGCAAAGTCTATTGAGACTCTATCAGGGATGCCCGAACAATACCCGGCGATCGCCCATGGGTGACACCACCGACGCGCACACACTGACCCGGCTGTCGCCGGCTGCGGCGCGGCTCGGCCATGCGTTGGGCCGGCCGGTTGCGATCGCGGTGGCGTGCCTCGTGGCGCTGGCGGGCCTGGGCTGGATCACGCTCGCCCTGATGGTCGCCGGCCGGGCGTCGCGCCACGACGCGGGAGCGCTCGGGCCGGGCATGGGTGCGCTCGACTTTTTGACGCAACCGAGCGGGCTCGGTGTGTTGGGCCGCGCCGTCCTCGACGTCATGTGCCGGCCGAGCTTCGGGTCCGCCCTGACTGGCTGGAGCGCGGCCGAGGCCGTGCTGATGTTTCTCATGTGGGTCGCGATGACGCTCGCCATGATGCTGCCCACCGCGGGCGCCATGATCGTCACCTACGCCCAGATCGCCGATACCGCCGCCCGCAAGGGCGAGCCCGCGGTCTCGCCGTTGAGTTCTGACGGCGGGCTATGTGGCGGTCTGGATCGGCTTTGCGGCGGTCGCGACGCTGCTGCAGCTGGCGCTCACCCGGATGGCCATGCTCGATCCCGCCATGGCGTCGGCGAGCCCGTTGTTCTCGGGCGCGATCTTCGTCGGCGCTGGCGCCTACCAGTTCTCCGCGCTCAAGCAGGCCTGCGTGACGCGCTGCCAGCGGCCGTTTCCGTTCTTCTTCGCCAATTGGTCGACCGAGCGGCGCGGCGTTTTCCGGCTCGGCGTGCGGCAGGGCCTGTACTGCGTCGGCTGCTGCTGGGCCGCCATGATGGTGATGTTCGGGGTCGGAGTGATGAACGTGGTGTGGATGGCGGCGCTCGGCATGGTGATGACGGCGGAGAAACTGGCGACCACCATGCGGCCGAGCCGGATCGCCGGCATCGTCTTCGTCGCGATCGGCGTCGCGCTGATCGCGAGCTCCGTCGCCACACACTGGCCGCACGGACCGACGTGAATATCCCTCTCGCCGGCTTCACCCTCAATGCATCCTAAAGGCGCCGATCGAAGCCGCTCTTGCGGCGGCCCATGCCATGTTCATGCTATAGGTGGGTCGCGGCGCGTGTGAGGGAGTTGCCGGGTGTCGGATGCTTGGAGCCTGCGGGGCGAACTGGCCCTGTCGTGCAGTTGCACGGTGTTTTGCCCCTGTACGCTGTCGCTCGGCCTGGCGCCGCCGACCGAGGGCTATTGCCAGACCTGGGCGGGTATTCGGATCGACGAGGGGCATTTCGGCGATACGGATCTGGCCGGCGTCAAGGTCGGGCTGATCATCGAAATTCCCGGCCTGATGTCGCGCGGCAACTGGACCGCCGGCCTGTTCGTCGACGACGCGGCCTCGATCCACGCCGTCAAGGCGCTCACCCGCATCTTCACCGGACGCGCCGGCGGCTCGACCCATCTCCTGTCAATTCTGGTCAGCCACTTCCTCGGCGTCCAGCAGGCGCCGATCGTCTACCGGACCGAAGGCGAGACCCGCATCTTCTCGGTCGAGAAGATCATCGACGGTGCGGTCACGCCGATCGCCGGCAAACAAAAGGGCGAGCCGGTGACGATCCGCAACAGCGAATACTGGGTCGCGCCCGACATCACGGTTGCGCGCGCCGACAAGTCGCGCGTGCGCGCCTTCGGCCGCAACTGGAACTTCGCGGGGCGATCGGCCGAGATCTGCCGGATCGACTGGGGCGGTTAGAACTCATGCCGGGCCGTTCCCATGGCGCGATCCTGATCCACGTCCTCACCGCGTCGGGCGCCGCCTTCGCGTTCCTGGCGCTACGCGCCGCCGTCAACAACGGCTGGCCCGCCATGTTCATGTGGCTCGGCCTCGCGCTCGCGGTCGATGCCGCCGACGGCCCGCTGGCGCGCTATTTCCGGGTCGGCGAGAGGCTTCCGCGCTGGTCGGGCGAGACGCTCGATCTGGTGGTGGATTTCGTCACCTACGTGTTCGTGCCCGCCTACGCGATCGCCGCCAGCGGGTTGCTGCTCTGGCCGCTCGACGCGGCGGCCGGAATCGTGATCGTGGTGACGGGCGCGCTTTATTTCGCCGACCGCCACATGAAGACGCCCGACCATCACTTTCGCGGGTTCCCGGCATTGTGGAACTGCGCGGCCTTTTACGTCCTGCTGCTGCGACCCGCCGCGTGGCTGGCGGCCGTCCTGGTGGTGGTCCTGGCCGCGCTGACGTTCGTGCCGTTTCGGTTCATTCATCCGCTGCGGGTCCGGCGGCTGCGCGGTCTCAATCTGGCGCTGATGGCCACATGGGCCGGGCTCGCCGCGTGGGCGACGTGGCACGATATGGCGCCCGCCGGCTGGGTGACCGCGAGCCTGTGTGCGATCGGTCTTTATTTCATGGCGGCCGGCATTTTTCGCCGACCCGATGATGCCGACGCGATGCCTCGATGATGGATCTGCTGACCGATCCCCAGGCCTGGGCCGCGCTGGTCGCCCTGAGCGCGCTCGAAATCGTGCTTGGCATCGACAACGTCGTGTTCATTTCGGTGCTGGTGGCGCGGCTCGACCCGGCTCGGCGGCAACGCGCGCGGCAGATCGGACTGTCGCTTGCGCTCGCTCTTCCGCATCGCCCTGCTGTTCGGGCTGACCCGGCTGATCGCTTTGGCGACGCCGGTCGTGTCCGTGATGGAAAACCCGTTCTCATGGCACGATATCATCCTGATCGGCGGCGGTCTGTTCCTCATCGGCAAGGCCACTCATGAGATGCACAACGAGATCGAGGGACGTGACGACAACAAGTCGGCGGCTGCGACGGGTCGCGCGGCGTTTTCGGTCATCATCCTGCAGGTTATCGTGATCGACTTCGTATTCTCGATCAATTCGATCATCACCGCGATCGGCATGGTGCAGGATATTCGTATCATGATTGCCGCCATCCTGATCGCCGTCATGATCATGTATGCGGCGTCGGGCCCGGTCGCGCGTTTCGTGGCCGAGCATCCGACCACCAAAATGCTTGCGCTCGCCTTCCTGGTTCTGATCGGCGTCGCGCTCATCGCCGACGGTTTCGACTTCCATATTCCGCGCGGCTATATCTATTTCGCCATGGCCTTCGCGGGGGCGGTCGAAGCGGTCAATATCGCGGCGACGCGCCGACGCCGACCCCGGCGAGAGTGAGAAGTGACCCCATGACAGCCCCCATCGTGTTGATCACCGGCGGGAGCCGTGGCATCGGCGCCGCGACCGCGCGGCTCGCGGCCAAACGCGGCTTCGATGTCGCGGTGAACTACCTCAAGGACCGCGCGTCCGCCGATGCGGTCGTGGCCGAGGTTGCGGCGGCCGGGCGGCGCGCCGTCGCGGTCCAGGCCGACATGGGGCGGGAGGACGACATCGCCCGCATGTTCGCAGCCGTCGACGGCCAGCTCGGCCGGATCACGCACCTCGTCTACAATACCGGGATCACCGGACCCTTGTCGCGGGTCGAGGCGCTCTCGACCAAGGACGCGCAGGAGGTTCTCACCGTCAACGTGCTCGGGGCGTTCTTGTGCGCGCGCGCCGCGATCCCGCGCATCTCGACCAAGCAGGGCGGGCGCGGCGGCGCCATGGTGTTCCTGTCGTCGGCCATGGCCACGCTCGGCGGCGCGGGCGAATACGTGATCTATTCGGCCTCGAAGGGCGCCACCGAGAGCCTGACCATCGGGCTTGCGCGCGAGCTCGCCGCCGAGGGCATCCGCGTGAACGCGGTCGCGCCCGGGCCGATCGCCACCGACATCCATCCGCCGGGTCGGCTGGACCGCATCATCCAGGCGGTGCCGCTCGGCCGCGCCGGAACCATGGCGGAGGTGGCCGAGGCGGTCGTCTTCCTGCTGTCGGAGGCCTCGACCTATACGACCGGCGCCATCTTGCGGGTGGCCGGCGGGCGTTGATCCGCGCTGAGCGCCCTTGCGTCTGCCGAGCTAGTTCCTATGATCCCGGCGCCGACGGCCAGGGGCCGTCCCAGAGCTCAATCGATTTTCAAACGAAACCTGAGGAGAACGTCATGGTCGCAGCGGTCCGGGTGCATAAACACGGTGGTCCCGAAGTGCTGACATATGAGGACATCGAATTGCCGCCGCCCGGCCAAGGCCAAGTGCGCGTCAAGCACCATGCGAGCGGCGTCAACTTCATCGACACCTATTTCCGCAGCGGACTTTATCCGTCGCCGCTCGGAATGCCGTTCGTCGCCGGCAACGAAGGCGCCGGAGAAGTCACCGCCCTGGGGCCGGGCGTCACCGACCTCAAGGTCGGCGACCGCGTCGGTTACGTGGTGGGTCTCGGCGCCTATGCGGGCGAGCGCAATCTGGCGGCGGATCGCGCCGTCAAGCTGCCGGACTCGATCACCTACGAGCAGGCCGCCGGCATGATGCTCAAGGGCATGACCGTGCAATATCTGCTCAATCGCACCTTCAAGGTCGGCAAGGGCATGAACGTGCTGGTTCACGCGGCGGCCGGCGGCGTCGGTCTCATCCTGTGCCAATGGGCGAATTACCTCGGCGCCAATGTGATCGGCACCGTCGGCTCGCAACAGAAGGCCGACCTCGCCAAGGCCAATGGCTGCCACCACACAATCCTCTATTCGACGGAAGACTTCGTCGCCCGCGTCAAGGAGATCACGGGCGGCGCGCAATGCGAGGTGGTCTATGACGGTATCGGCAAGACCACGTTCCCGGCCTCGCTCGACTGCCTTAAGCCGCTCGGCATGTTCGTGAGCTTCGGCAGCGCCTCCGGGCCGGTCTCGGCCTTCGACATCAACCTGCTGCAGCAAAAAGGCTCGCTGTTCGCGACCCGACCGACGCTCAACACCTATGCGGCCAAGCGGGCGGACCTGCTCGACATCGCGGCCGATCTGTTTCGCGTCGTCGCCAGCGGCAAGGTCAAGATCCCGGTCAATCAGAAATATGCGCTCAAGGATGCCCAGAAGGCGCACCGCGATCTCGAAGGCCGCAAGACCACGGGCTCGACGATCCTGATCCCATGAGACGCGAAGGCGGGCCAAGCTCGAACCACGGCTGAGCGGGTTCGCATGAGGCCCTTGAGCGTTCGCGCGACCTTCGGCTGGGCGGTGCTGGTCTTCATCATCGCCCAGGCCGTTGCGATCGTGGTCTTCTGGCTATCCGGTAAAATGCCGTCGGACGCCACCTTGCGCTATGACGGTATTACCGTCGCGCTGGTGACGCTCATCACCAATCCGGTCCAGATCGTGCTGCTCGCCGCGATCGCGCGCTGGAGGACCGGCAGCAACGCCGCGGAATATCTCGGGCTGACCCGATTTTCGCGGCTCGACCTCCTGATCGGACTGCTCGCCATTGCGGGGCTCGTCGCGGCGCTCGACGGCGTCGGATATCTCGCGGGGATGGACATCGTCTCGCCGTTTCAGTCCGAAGCCTTCACGACCGCGCGCGCCGCCGGATGGGTTCTGCCGCTGGTGCTCGCCATCGTGGTGGTCGGGCCGGCCGGCGAGGAGATCATGTTTCGCGGCTTCCTGTTCCGCGGCTGGGTCGGGCCTGGCGCGCGCGGCATCGGCGCCGTGGTGGTGATCGCGCTGGCATGGGCCGGAATGCACGTCCAATACGATTGGTTCGGCATCGGCCAGGTGTTCCTGACCGGCCTCGTGCTTGGCTGGTTGCGCTGGCGGAGCGGCTCGACCCTGCTCACGATCTTGCTGCATCTGCTGGTCAACCTCGAAGGCACGCTCGAGACCCTGGCGACAATGCGATGGGACGGGTCGTGAGTGACATCAAGGCACTCGGGATCCGCGCCGAACGGATGATCGCGCAGCTCGCGGCGATCTCGGCGGAGCCCGGCCGCCTGGTGCGGCTCTATCTCTCTCCCGAACACCGGCGTGCCGCCGACCTGGTGGCGGGATGGATGCGCGAGTCCGGCATGGCGGTGAGCGAGGATGCGCTCGGCACCGTGCGCGGTCACTGGCGCGGCGGTCATGCGGGCGCGCGCAAGCGCCTGCTCGTCGGGTCGCATCTCGACACGGTGCTGGACGCCGGAAAATATGACGGGCCGCTCGGCGTGATCGCCGGCATCCTGGCGGTCGATCACCTGGTGGGGACCGGCAAGCCATTGGGGTTCGGCATCGACGTGCTGGCGTTCGGCGACGAGGAAGGCTCGCGCTTTCCCGCGACGCTCGCGACCTCGGCAGGCTGCGCCGGGGCGTTCGACCCCGCGACGCTCAGCCTCGCCGATCGCGACGGCGTGACGCTGGCCGACGCGTTGCGCCTCTACGGCAAGGACGTGCGCGCCATCCCGTCCGCCGCGTACCGGCGCGAGGAAGCCGCCGCCTATGTGGAAGTCCATATCGAGCAGGGACCGGTGCTGGAAAGCGAGAATGAGCCGCTCGGCGTCGTCACCGGCATCGTGGGCCAGAGCCGGATGCGCGTGACGCTCACCGGCGAGGCGGGCCACGCCGGCACGGTGCCGATGCGGCTTCGCCGCGACGCCCTAGCGGGCGCGGCCGAGCTGGTGCTGCTGGTGGAGCGCGTCGCGCGCGACCAGGCGCAAGACGGCCTGGTGGCGACGGTCGGGCGCATCGAGGCCATGCCGGGCGCCCCCAATATCATTCCGGGGCGGGTCGTTTTCACCGTCGATCTGCGCCACATGAGCGACGCCGTCCGCCGCGCCGCCGCCAAGGACCTCGCCGACAAGGCGGCGCGCGTGGCCGAGGCGCGCGGGCTCACGGTCGCGTTCGAGCCGTTCCACGAGGAGACGGCGGCGCAATGCGCGCCGGCATTGCGGCAGGCGCTCGCCGGCGCCATCACGGCGCTCGGTCATCGGCCGATCCATCTGCCCTCCGGCGCCGGCCACGACGCCCAGATGATGGCCAGGCTCTGTCCGTCCGCCATGCTGTTCGTGCGCTGCAAGGGCGGCATCAGCCACAACCCGGCCGAATTTGCCAGCCCGGGCGACATGGGGCTCGCGATCGCGGCGCTGATCCGTTTTATCGAGAGCTTCGACCCGTCCGCGCTGTAGACCGCCCGGCGTGGAGCGACTACATCCGCTCCGCGATCCGATCGAAGGCCGGATGCTCGAATGCAGGCCCGGCAAGGCGGGGCAGGGCGACGATATCGAGGCCGGGCGCGAAGCGCGCGACGGTATCGCGCGTCTCATCGAGCCCGACCGCGCTCCCCGCGCTCTCGCTGATCACCAGGCACGCGACGTCCAGGCCACGGCGGCGCAACACGTCGAGCGCCGTCAGCGTGTGACTGATGGTGCCGAGATAGCTGCCCGCGACCAGGATGAGCGGGATGTCCAATACGCTCATCCAATCGAGCACGGTATGCCGGGCGTCGAGGGGCGACATGACGCCGCCGACGCCTTCGATCAGCAACGCGCCGTCGCGACTCGCGATGGCGTCGCGGCAGAACTCGGTCACCGCCGCAACGTCGATCGCGCGGCCTTCGCGCGCCGCAGCCATGTCGGGCGCGAGCGGTGCCGCGAAGCGCCAGGGCGAAATGCGGGAAATTTCATCGGCGGTCACCGGCCGGACGAGCGCCGACAGCAGCAGCGCGGTGTCGCTGGTCTCGGCGGCGGCCGGATCGAAACCCGACATGATCGGCTTGAGCGCCGCGACCTTGCGGCCGCGCGCCTGTAACGCACGGATGAGACCGCACGTCACAAACGTCTTGCCGATATCGGTGCCGGTTGCCGTGACGAATATCGCGCTCATGCGCACACCTGCTCGCGCACGAGGTCGGCGAGCCGCGCGATCTCGGCGTCCGGATGGACGGCCGTGAAGGCGAGCCGCAGGCGCGCCGTTCCCTCCGGCACGGTCGGCGGCCGGATCGCGACCGCGAGGTAGCCATGCTCTTCCAGGCGACGGCTGGCGGCCAGCGCGGCCTGCGCGCTCCCCAGGATGATGGGCACGATCGGACTCTGCGCCTCCGGCAGGCCGGCGCGGCGCGTGAACGCCTTGGCCTTGGCGAGCGGCTTGGCCGCATGTTCGGGCTCGCGTTCGATCAGATCCAGTGCCGCAATGGCGGCCGCCACCATCGCGGGCGGCAGAGCGGTCGAATAGATCAGCGTGCGGGCACGGTTGTGCATGAGCTCGATCACCGGCCGCGAGGCGCACAGATAGCCCCCATAGGCGCCGATCGCCTTCGACAGCGTCCCCATCTGCAGCGCCACGTCGGCGCGCTCGGCGCCCGCGAAGGTCGAGCCGCGCCCGCCGCCGACCACGCCGATGCCATGCGCGTCGTCGGACATGAGCCAGGCGTCGTATCGGCGCGCCAGCCGGCCGAGCTCGACCAGCGGCGCCAGGTCGCCGTCCATGGAAAAGACGCCGTCGGTTGCAACCAAGACCCGCGGGTGCGCCCCGCGATGCGCGCGCAACAGGGCCTCCGCGTGACCGACGTCGGCGTGACGGTAGGGCCGCACGGTGGCGCGGGCGAGCCGCGCGCCCGCCCAGAGGCAGGCATGCGACAATTCGTCGAGCAGCACGAGGTCGTCGGGGCCGATCAGGGCCGGGATGATCCCCGCATTGGCGAGGAAGCCGGAGCCGAACACGCAGGCCCCCTCGGTTCCCTTGAGGCGGGCGAGGCGCGCCTCCAGCTCGGCATGGAGCGGATGGTTGCCGGTGACGAGGCGCGAGGACCCGGAGCCGACGCCGAAGCGGGCGATCGCCGCGACGGCGGCCGCCTTGACGTCCGGGTGCTGGGTGAAACCGAGGTAGTCGTTGCACGAAAACGAGAGCAGCCGGCGGCCGTTGCGCTCGACATAGAGTTCGCCGCGGCTGGTCTCGACCAAAGCGCGCCGCAGGTCGCCGCGGTCGAGACCGGCGAGCTTGGCGGCGGCGAAATCGTCGAGGGAATCCATCGAACGGCCCATGCGGGCGACAGCCCGCCACAAGGATGTAGCGTGACCCGGGCCGCGCTCCAATGCAAAATGCGGCCATGACCCGAGACGAATCCAAGACCCGCGAGGGCCCGGCCGGCTGGTATGCGGACGGGCTGCCCCACATCTGGCTGCCCTACGCGCAGATGAAGACGATGACGGCGCCGTTGCCGGTGGCCCGCACCGAAGGGTGCCGGATCATCCTGGCCGACGGGCGCGAATTGATCGACGGAATCGCGTCGTGGTGGACGGCCTGCCACGGCTACAATCATCCGCACATCCGGGAGGCGCTGATCCGACAGGCCGGACTCATGCCGCACGTCATGTTCGGCGGGCTCGTGCATGAGCCGGCGCTGACGCTGGCGCGTCGCCTCGTCGCCCTTCTGCCTGGCGACCTCGACCGGGTGTTCTTTTCCGAGTCCGGCTCGGTGGCGGTCGAGATCGCGCTGAAGATGGCGGTGCAGTTCTGGCGCAACCAGGCTCGCCACGACCGCACCCGCCTGGTGACGTTCCGCGGCGCCTATCACGGCGACACCACCGGCGCGATGTCGCTGGGCGACCCGCAGGCCGGCATGCACCGGATGTTCAAGGGAATGCTCCCCGAGCAGGTCTGCGTCGACCTGCCGATCGACGAGCCAACCACGGAAGCGCTGCGGCGCACGCTGGAGCGCCATGCCGAAACGCTCGCCGGCATCATCGTCGAGCCGCTGGTGCAGGGCGCGGGCGGCATGCGGTTCCACGACGCCGCGACGCTGCGGCGGCTGCGCGTCGCTCGCCGACCGCTACGATCTGCTGCTGATCTTCGACGAAATCTTCACCGGCTTCGGCCGCACCGGCACGATGTTCGCCAGCGAGGCCGCGGGCATCGCCCCCGACATTGTCACCCTGTCGAAGGCGCTGACCGGCGGCACGCTGCCGCTCGCCGCCACGGTCGCGCGCCGCCGCGTGTTCGACGCGTTCTGGTCGGACGATCCGCGCCACGCGCTCACGCACGGACCCGACCTATATGGCGAATGCGCTCGCCTGCGCGGCCGCCAATGCGTCGCTCGATCTGTTCGAGCGCGAGCCGCGCCTGGACCAGGTGAAGGCGGTTTCGGCGGCGCTCGCCCGTGGTCTCGAGCCTTGCCGTGGCCTGCCGCGCGTCAAAGACGTGCGAGTCGATGGGCGCGATCGGAGTGGTCGAGCTCGACCGCATCGACGATCTCGACGCGCTGCGCCAGCGGTTCATCGACGAAGGCGTCTTCGTGCGGCCGTTCGGCTCGGTCGTCTATCTGACGCCGGCGTTCACGATCGGCGAGGAGGAGTTGCGCGCGTTGACGACGGCGATGGTGAAAGTCGTGGGCGATCTGGACTGATCAAAACCCCACCGCGGTCCCGTGCAGATCATAGGCGTCGGCGCGCTCGATCTTGACGGTGGCGATCTCGCCGACCCGCAGCGGCCGGTGGGCCGACGACGTAGACCGCGCCGTCGATCTCGGGCGCGTCGCCCTTGGTGCGGCCCTTGGCGACGCTCGGCCCGACCTCGTCGATGATCACCTGCTGGCGCGTGCCGACCCTGCGCTGCAGGCGCCGGGCCGAGATCGCCTGCTGGTGCCGCATGAAGCGGTCGTCAGCGCTCGGCCTTGACGCTCGTCAGGCACCGGCGCGGCGAGATCGTTCGCGGTGGCGCCGCGGACCGGCTCGTATTTGAAGCAGCCGACGCGGTCGAGCGCCGGCGCGGTCGAGCCAGTCGAGCAGGAAGGCAAAGTCCGCCTCGGTCTCGCCCGGAAAGCCGACGATGAAGGTCGAGCGCAGCGTGAGGTCGGGACAGATGTCGCGCCAGCGCCGCGATGCGCTCGAGCGTCTTTTCCTGCGCGGCCGGCCGGCGCATGCGTTTGAGCACGTCGGGCGCGGCGTGCTGGAACGGCACGTCGAGATAGGGCAGCACCTTGCCGTCGGCCATCAGGGAGATCACCTCGTCGACATGCGGGTAGGGATAGACATAGTGCAGCCGCACCCACACGCCGAAATCGCCGAGCGCACGCGCGAGATCGAGGAATTCGGCGCGCACCTCGCGGTCCTTCCACGTGCTCGCCGCATATTTGAGATCGACCCCGTAGGCGGAGGTGTCCTGCGAGATGACGAGCAATTCCTTGACGCCGGCGGCGACCAGCTTCTCGGCCTCGCGCAAGACGTCGGCGGCCGGCCGCGACACCAGGTCGCCGCGCAGCTTCGGGATGATGCAGAAGGTGCAGCGGTTGTTGCAGCCTTCGGAAATCTTCAGATACGCATAGTGCCGCGGCGTAAGCTTGATTCCTTCCGGCGGCACCAGGTCGAGGAACGGATCGTGCCGCGGCGGCGCGGCGAGATGGACGGCGTCGAGCACGCTCTCGTATTGCTGCGGCCCGGTGATGGCGAGCACGTTCGGAAAGCGCGCGGTGATCTGCTCGGGCTCGGCGCCCATGCAGCCGGTCACGATCACCTTGCCGTTCGCCGCCAGCGCGGTGCCGATGGCGTCGAGCGATTCCGCCTTGGCGCTGTCGAGAAACCCGCAGGTGTTGACGATGACGAGGTCGGCGCCCTGGTGGGTCCGGGTCAGCTCATAGCCTTCGGCACGCAGCCGCGTGATGATGCGCTCGGAATCGACCAGCGCCTTGGGACAGCCGAGCGAGACGAAGCTCACTTTGGGGGCGGGGCGCGTCTGGGCGCCCGCGTCTTGCTGGTCGGTCGTCGTCAGCACGATGCATCAGTCCCTAAAATGCGCTCAATGCGGCCGCTCGGAGCCGGACAGCGCCGCGCTGATCGCCCGCAGGGCCGCGCTGCCGCCTTGCGCCATGGCGGCCTGGACGTCCTCGGTCTTGCCGAGCGCGCCCATCTGGCGCTGCCGCGCGACCGTCGCATTCGCCATATGTGGGTCGATCCCGAGCTCGCGCAAGGTGTCGGCCACCTCCTCCATCTCGGCGGCGCGGCGGGTGCCGTGATTGGCCATGCGCTCGAGGTTGTAGGCGACGATCTTGTTCCAATCGAGGGTCGGGAAGCTTTTCGACAGCGAGGCGATGATCTGGGGCTCGACGCCCGCGCGCGTCGCCGCCAGGAAGCATTCGAGCGTGAGCGCCTCCATGCCCTTGATCATGACGCTGCGCACCATCTTGATGGCGGCGGCCTGGCCGACCTCGGGTCCGGCGATCGCCGGCTTCATGCCGAGCTCGCGCATGACCGACTCGATCGCCTGCGCGTGCGGGCCGGCGAGCAGCACCGGCGTCTGGTGGCGGGCCGGATGGACCGGCGCCATGACGGCGACGTCGACATAGCGCGCCGTGCCGGCGAGGTGCTGGGCGGTCGCCTGCTTGCGGCCGGGCGAGACCGAGTTGATGTCGAGATAGAACTGGTCGGCGCCGAGATGAGGCCTGGCGGCTTGCGCGGCCTCGAGGCTCGACGCCGCGGTGACCGCCGCGATGACGATGTCGGAGCCCTTGATGGCGTCGGAGGCCGAGGCGCCGAGCCGCACTCCGATCTCTTCTCCGGCCGCGCGCAACCGGGCGCCGGCGGGTTGCGGAAACAGGATATCCCAGGCCGCCATGGTGGTGACGCCGGCGCCGCGCAGCCCGGATGCGAAGGCCTGGCCGGCTTCGCCGAATCCGATGAAGCACAGGCGGGGGGTATTGCGGGTCATGGTGATGTCCTCGACCGGCGGCCCAAACGGGCGCCACGTTGTCCGGGCCAGTGCTTACGAAATCCGGGGCGATCCAGCAAGCAACGCAAGCGGGACGCCGCGCGACGCCGTTAACGAACGCCATCAGTCCGGAGCGCGCAGCCGGTAGCCGATCCCGGTCTCGGTCAGGACGTAGTGCGGGCGTTCGGGATCGGCTTCGATCTTCTGCCGCAGCTGCCGCACATAGACCCGCAGATACTGCGCGTCGGTGAGGTCGCTCCACAGCTCCTTCGATCAGGAATTTGTGGGTCAGCACCTTGCCGGCGTGCTGCACCAGCACGCGCAGCAGATCGTATTCCTTGGGCGAGAGCTTGATCTCCTTGTCGCCGACCTTGACGATGCGCCGCACCAGGTCGACCGTCAGCTCGCCGAGACGGAAGATCGGGCGCTCGCCCTGGACCTGCAGCTGGTGGCGAAGCGCGGCCCGGATGCGGGCCAGAAGCTCGTCCATGCCGAACGGCTTGGTCACATAGTCGTCGGCGCCGAGATCGAGGGCCTGCACCTTGGCGGCCTCGTCGCCGCGGCTCGAGAGCACCACGATCGGCACGCGCTCGTTCTGGCTGCGCAGCAGGCGCAAGAGCTCGAGCCCCTGCATGTCCGGCAGGCCGAGATCGAGGATGATCAGGTCAGGCTTGCGCGCCGCGAGCTCGAGCGCCGTCTTGCCGTTCGGCGCCTCGAGGATCTCGTAGCCCTGCGTGCCCAGCCCCATCCGCAACAGCTTGCGGATCGGCGGCTCGTCATCGACGACCAGGACGCGGAGTGGGGCGGCGCTCATGCGGCGCTGTCCACGTTTTTGACCGCGGCCGGGACCGGCAGCGTGATCGTGAACACCGCGCCCGATCGGTCCGTGCGGTTCGCGGCCGTGATGGTGCCGTGCATGGCCTCGACGAAGCCGCGCGAGATCGCCAGCCCGAGCCCGGTCCCGGCGCGCACCTGATCGCCCTTCTGGGCGCGATAGAACTTGTCGAAGATGTGCTCCAGGTCGCCGGGCGGAATTCCGCTCGCCTTCGTCCAGGATCTGCAGGAAGACCGAGGGCCCGTCGCGCCAGCCCTGGATGCGGATGGCGGTTCCGGCCGGGGCATATTTTGCCGCATTGTCCAGAAGATTGAACAGGACCTGCTCGAACAGCACCGCATCGATCTCCACCATGGGCAAGTCGGCGGCGAGCTCGAGCTCGACGCGGTGTCGGCGCCAGGATCTTGGCGGCGCGCCGCAGCGCGCTCCGACGATCTCGCCCAGGTCGTGCAGCGCCGCGTTGGGCGCGATCGCGCCGGACTCGAGCTTGGTCATGTCGAGCAGATTGGCGATGAAGCGATTGAGCCGCTCCGACTCGTCGATGATGGTGGCCAGAAGCTCGGCCTTGGCGGCCTCGCTGAGCCCGCCCGAGAGATCGCGAAGCGTGCTGGCGGCGCCGAGGATGGAGGCGAGCGGCGTCTTGAGATCGTGCGAGATCGAGGTGAGCAGCGCGGAACGCAGGCGGTCGGTCTCGACGGTCCGCTTGGCGCTCTCCAGGTCCTCGACCAGATGGACGCGCTCGATCGCGAGCGCGCTCTGGTCGATCAGCGCGTCGAGCAGGCGCCGCTGGTCGGGGGTGAGCAGCGGCCCCGGCTTGTCGCTGTCGATGCCGACGACGCCGATGGCGCCACGGCCGGTCCGCATCGGCAGGAACAGCCGCTTGGCGCCCGGAAGCGTGTCCGAGCCGCGCCCGGCCGACCGGTTGTTTTCCCACGCCCAGTTGGCCGCCGCGAGGTCGGCCTCGTCGAGCGTGTCCTCGGGCGGATATCCGGCCTTCACCGCGATGGACCCGTCCTCGGGCAGCAGCAGCACGACGCGGACCTTCAGCATCAGGGCGGTCTGATAGGCCGTGGCCCACAGCACGTCGTCGAGCGTGCCGACGCCCGCGAGCTTGCGGCTGAAGGCATAGAGCGACTCGACCGCGCGGGCGCGCCCCTGCGCGGTCACGACCGCGCTCCGGCTGCGCGCCGCCACGTGCGAGACAACGATCGCAACGATGATGAAGAACACGAAAGCCGCGACATTGGTCGGATCGGCGATCGTGAAGGTGTAGATCGGCGGCAGGAAGAAGAAATTGTAGCAAAGCGACGCCACGACGCTCGCGAACAGCGACGGCAGCAAACCGAACCGTACCGCGATGCCGACGACGGCGGTGAGCAGCACCAGATCGACGTTCTCGATGCCGAACAGCGGCTGGATCAGCATGCCGACGCCGAGCGCCACGGCGACCGCCAGAAGCGCGGCCATATAGGGACGCACGTCGAACGGCTCGGATTTCTCGGCCACGCGAACGGTCTTCTTCGGAATCGGCTCGCCCTCGACCTCGTCGCCCGCGATGACGTGCACGCTGATATTGCCGGACCGTCGCACCAGATCGTGCACGACCGAGCCGTGCAGGATCTCGAACCAGCGCGAGCGCGTCGACTTGCCGATGACGATCTGGGTGACATTGTTCTGGTGCGCGAAGCCGATCACGTCGTCGGCGATCTGCCGCAGTCCGCCCGGAATCGTGATCGCCTCGCCGCCCAGGCGTTCGGCGAGCCGCAGCGTGTCGGCGATGCGATCGCGCTCCTCCTCGCTCAGCTGCAGGCTGCGCCGCGTTTCGACGTAGAGCGCGGTCCAGGGCGCGTGCAGGCGATCGGCCAGGCGCTTGGTGTAGCGCACGAGGCCGGCCGCGCGCGGATCCTCGCTGACGCAGACCAGGATGCGCTCGCCGGCCGCCCACGGACCCGGAATGGCGTGCGCCTGCATCTGGGTGAGCAACTGCTCGTCGACCCGCTCGGCGGTGCGGCGCAGCGCCAGCTCGCGCAGCGCCGTCAGGTTGCCGGGAGAAAAAAAATGCTCGAGCGCGCGCTCGGCCTGCGTCGGGACGTAGACCTTGCCTTCCTTCAGTCGCTGGATCAGATCGTCGGGCGTGAGGTCGACCAGCTCGACCGCGTCGGCGCGATCGAAAATCGAAGTCCGGCACGGTTTCGCGCACGCGCACATGGGTGATCTGCGCGACGACGTCGTTCAGGCTCTCGATGTGCTGGATATTGACCGTCGTGTAGACGTCGATGCCGTGGTTGAGCAGCTCCTCGACGTCGAGATAGCGCTTGGGGTGGCGGCTGCCGGGCGCGTTGGTGTGGGCGAGCTCGTCGACCAGCACGATCTGCGGACGCCGCGCGATGATGGCGTCGAGGTCCATCTCCTCGAGCGCGCGGCCCTTGTACTCGACGTGCCGGCGCGGGATGACCTCGAGCCCCTCCAGCAGAGCCTCGGTCTCCTTGCGGCCGTGGGTCTCGACCACGCCGACGACGACGTCGTAGCCGTCCTTGGCTTGGCGCGCGCGGTCTGCAGCATCTCGTAGGTCTTGCCGACGCCGGGAGCGGCGCCGACGAAGATCCTCAGCTTGCCGACGCCGCTGTCCTCGCGTCGGGCCGCCTCGAGCAACGCCTCCGGCGAGGGTCGCTGTTCAGCGTCGCGCCGCTGTTCTGCCATCACGCATCAGATTTCTGCCGCGGCGGGACCCCTCAGTTGGCGGCCGCGCGGTCGAGCGCCAGGTTGAGCGCCAGCACATTGACGCGCGGCTCGCCGAGCAAGCCGAGGGTGCGGCCTTCGATGTGCGTCGTTGACGAGCTGGCGCACGCGATCTTCCGGCATGTTGCGCGCCTTCGCGACACGCGGCACCTGGAACAGCGCCGCCTCCGGCGAGATATGCGGATCGAGCCCGCTGCCGGACGTCGTCACCAGGTCGATCGGCACGGCGGCGGAGGGGTTCTCCGCCTTGAGCTTGTCGACGTCGCCCTTGACGCGGTCGACCAGCGCCTTGTTGGTCGGGCCGAGATTCGAGCCCATGGAATTGGCCGCATTGTAGGGCGCGTCCATGGTCTTGGTCGGATCCTTCGGGTCGGGCGTGTTGGTCGCCGAAGGCCGGCCGTGGAAGTATTTGTCGTCGGCGAAGACCTGGCCGATCAGCGCCGAGCCGACCACCTTGCCGTCCTGCTCGATCAGGCTGCCCTGCGCCTGGTCGGGAAAGATCACCCCGGCGATGCCGGTCATGGCCAGCGGATAGGCGAGGCCGGTGATCAGCGTGAGCGCGACGATGAACACGATCGCGGGGCGGATTTCTTTCAACATGGTGCTTCTCCTCAGGCGAGGTGCAGGGCCGTGACCACGAGGTCGATGGCCTTGATGCCGATGAACGGAATGATGATGCCGCCGACGCCGTAGATCAGCAGATTGCGCTGCAGCAGCGGGCCGGCGCCGATCGGACGATAGCGCGACGCCCTTCAGCGCCAGCGGAATGAGCGCGATGATGATCAGCGCGTTGAAGATGATCGCCGACAGGATCGCGCTCTGCGGGGTCGCCAGGTGCATGATGTTGAGCGCCTGCAGTTGCGGATAGAAGGCGACGAACATCGCCGGGATGATGGCGAAATACTTCGCCACGTCGTTGGCGATCGAGAACGTGGTGAGCGCGCCGCGCGTCATCAGCAGCTGCTTGCCGATCTCGACGATCTCGATCAGCTTGGTCGGATTGGAGTCGAGGTCGACCATGTTGCCGGCCTCGCGCGCCGCCTGCGTGCCGGTGTTCATGGCGACGCCGACATCGGCCTGGGCGAGCGCCGGCGCGTCGTTGGTGCCGTCGCCGCACATGGCGACCAGCTTGCCCTTGGCCTGCTCGTCGCGGATGAGCCGCAGCTTGTCCTCGGGCGTCGCCTGGGCGAGGAAATCGTCGACGCCGGCTTCCGCCGCGATCGCCGCCGCGGTCATCGGATTGTCGCCGGTGATCATGACGGTGCGGATGCCCATGCGGCGCAGCTCGGCGAAGCGCTCGCGGATGCCGCCCTTGACGATGTCCTTGAGGTGGATGACGCCGAGCAGCCGGCCGTCCTTGGCGACCGCGAGCGGCGTGCCGCCGGACTTGGCGATCGCGTCGGCGATGGCGTTGATCTCGCGCACGGCCTCGGCGCTGACCGCCGGCTGCAGCGCGCGAACCGCGCCGGTCGGCGTCACCGACGTCGACGACGTGTTGAGGAAGCTCAGGATCGCGTCGACCGCGCCCTTGCGGACCCACGAACTGCCGACCTCGACGCCGCTCATGCGGCTCTGCGCCGTGAACGGAATGAAGCTGGCCGCCGAGCTCGGCCAGATCGCGGCCGCGGATGCCGTATTTCTCCTTCGCCAGCACGACGATCGAGCGGCCCTCCGGCGTCTCGTCGGCGAGCGAGGCGAGCTGCGCCGCGTCGGCCAGCTCCTGCTCGGTCACGCCGCGCACCGGCTTGAACTCGGTCGCCTGCCGGTTGCCGAGCGTGATGGTGCCGGTCTTGTCGAGCAGCAGCGTGTCGACGTCGCCCGCCGCCTCGACCGCGCGGCCCGACATGGCCAGCACGTTGAAGCGCACCAGCCGGTCCATGCCGGCGATGCCGATCGCCGACAGCAGCGCGCCGATGGTGGTCGGGATCAGCGTGACGAACAGCGCCACCAGGATGACGACCGAGATCGTGCCGCCCGCATAGGCCGCGTAGCTCGGGATCGTCACGGTCGCGAACACGAAGATGATGGTCAGGCCGACGAGCAGGATGTTGAGCGCGATCTCGTTCGGCGTCTTCTGCCGCTCGGCGCCTTCGACCAGCTTGATCATGCGATCGAGGAAGGTCGAGCCCGGCGCCGCGGTGATGCGCACGCGGATCCAGTCGGACAGCACCTGCGTGCCGCCGGTGACCGCCGAGCGGTCGCCGCCCGATTCGCGGATGACCGGCGCGGACTCGCCGGTGATCGCCGCCTCGTTGACCGAGGCGATGCCCTCGATGACCTCGCCGTCCGACGGGATGATGTCGCCGGCCTCGACCAGCACGACGTCGCCGACCTTCAGGCTGGTGCCCGGGACGAGCTTGTAGTTCTCGGCGATCCGAGCCGGTCAGCAGCTTGGCCTTGGTCTCGGTCCGCGTCCGGCGCAGCGCGTCGGCCTGCGCCTTGCCGCGGCCTTCGGCGATGGCCTCGGCGAAGTTGGCGAACAGCACCGTGAACCACAGCCACAGGATGATCTGGAACTCGAACAGCAGGCTTTGCGCCGCCGGTCACGAGATCGCGGACCAGGATGACCGTGGTCAGCGCCGTGACGATCTCGAGCACGAACATGACCGGGTTCTTCATCAGGGTCCGCGGATCGAGCTTGACGAAGGCCGAGCCGATCGCCGGCAGCACGATCTTGGGATCGAGCAGGGCCGAGACCGGCATCCGCTTGCGGATATGCGAGGTTTCCATGGAGGTGACTCCGAGGTGAATGCGATCAGAACAGCGTGTTGCCGGTCATCGCGAGATGCTCGACGATGGGTCCGAGCGCGAGCGCCGGGAAGAAGGTGAGGCCGCCGACGATCACGATCACGCCGACGACCAGGCCGACGAACAGGCCGCCGGTGGTCGGGAAGGTGCCGGCCGACGGCGGGACCGATTTCTTGGCGGCGAGCGAGCCGGCGATCGCCATGGCCGGGATGATCATCCAGAAGCGGCCGACGAACATCGCGATCGGCGCCGGTGACGTTGTAGAACAGGATGTTGCCGGTGAGGCCCGCGAAGGCCGAGCCGTTGTTGCCGGTCTGCGAGGTGTAGGCGTAGAGCACCTCGGTGAAGCCGTGCGGCCCGGATTCGCCATCGAGGCGACCGCCGGCGGATAGACGACGGCGACCGCGGTCCAGCCGAGATACATCAGCGGCAGGATCAGGATGGCGAGCATCGCCATCTTGACTTCCTTGGCCTCGATCTTCTTGCCGACATATTCGGGCGTGCGGCCGACCATCAGGCCGGCGACGAAGATCGAGATGATGACGAACAGCAGCATGCCGTACATGCCGGCGCCGACGCCGCCGACGATGATCTCGCCGAGCTGGATGTTGATCAGCGGGATCATGCCGCCGAGCGCGGTGAACGAGTCGTGCATGGCGTTGACGGCGCCGCAGGAGGCGGCGGTGGTGATCACGGCGAACAGCGCCGAGGCGACGATGCCGAAGCGGACCTCCTTGCCTTCCATGTTGCCGCCGGTCAGGCCGAGCGCGGTGAGCGCGTCGTTGCCGTGCGCCTCGGCCCAGTAGCAGACGACGACGCCGGCGATGAACAGCACGCCCATGACGGCGAGGATCGCCCAGCCCTGGCGCTGGTTGCCGACCATGCGGCCGAACACGTTGGTGAGCGCGGCGCCGATCGCGAAGATCGAGATCATCTGCACGAAGTTCGACAGCGCGGTCGGGTTCTCGAACGGATGCGCCGCATTGGCGTTGAAGAAGCCGCCGCCATTGGTGCCGAGCATCTTGATCGCGATCTGCGAGGCGACCGGGCCGACCGCGATGGTCTGCTTGGCGCCTTCGAGCGTCGTCGCCTCGACATAGGGGCCGAGCGTCTGCGGCATGCCCTGCCAGACCAGGAACAGCGCGTAGACGATGCAGATCGGCAGCAGGATGTAGAGCGTGCAGCGGGTGATATCGACCCAGAAATTGCCGACCGTCTTGGCCGACGCGCGGGCGAAGCCGCGGATCAGCGCCATCGCGAGCACGATGCCGGTCGCGGCCGACAGGAAGTTCTGGTGGGTCAGGCCGAGCATCTGCACGAGATAGGACATCGTGCTTTCGCCGCCGTAGTTCTGCCAGTTGGTGTTGGTGATGAAGCTCACCGCCGTGTTGAAGGAGAGATCCTCCGCGACCGCCGACTTGCTCGGCCGGATTGAACGGCAGCACGGCCTGGAAGCGCATCAGCGCGTAGAGGATGAGAAAGCCGCCGACATGGAAGAACAGCATGGCGACCGTGTAGGTGAGCCAATGCTGCTCGCGTTTCTCGTCGACGCCGCCGGCCCAATAGAGCGCCGCCTCGACCGGCCGCAGGACCGGCGACAGGAATGTGCGCTCGCCGTTGAAGACGCGCGTCATGTACCAGCCGAGCGGCCGGCACCAGCGCGACGACGATCGCGCAATAGAGCAGAATTTGAATCCAGCCGATGAAAGTCATGGTCAGCCTCTCAGAACCGCTCGGGCCGCAGCAGAGCGTAGGTGAGGTAGAACAGCAGCCCCGCGGTCACGAGGCCGGCGAGCGAATAATCGAAGATCATGGCGGTTGCCCTCACAGCCGATCGCAGGCGTAGGCGTAGCCGACCGACAGCGCGAAGAAGCCGAGGCCGATGGCCAGCATGATGACGTCCATCATGGAATGCTCCTTGCGACAGGTAGATTCCTGGTGCGCTATTACGGGCCCGGCGCGGTCGCGCGGTGTTGATGTTTATCAACGGAAGAGACTCTTTCCGCGGCGGGTCGTGCGGCGACTACGTGCCATCGGGCGCGTATGTTTTCGAGACGGAGCCGGCTATGTCTTTATAGGAATCCCATATAGGTCCGGTGCCGAATTGCCGCTGCCCGCAACGAGGCTGCCGTCGCTAAGCCCTTGATAACAAGCGCAGTCGGCCGCATTCGGGGTTGGTTGGCGTTCGCGCGGACGTGTGGCACGCATGTGGGGCTGCCACCACACTTTTACATCCCAGCCGCGCATCGGGCGCGCCCACGAAACCGCGATAAGTCCATTTTTTTCGCCTTTATGACATTCCTATATCGGCGATCTTCGCGGCCTCTCGATTTCATATGCGGTTTCGACGACCTTCCGGGTACTTTCATCGTGTCACCTAAAGCGACGTCGGATCATGTCGTTCCATTCGCAAGTCCAGCATTCATCCGGCAACCTGCAGCGCCTCATTGAACGCGCTGAGGCTGCCACGCCGGATCTCGTGTCGGCCGTGCTCGGCCTGGTGTTGGCGCGATGCGTAGCGCCGCACCGCTCGGAAACCGCGAATCGGGTTCGGCGGCTGATTTAGTCGGAAGCGTGGACGGATGCAGCACTCGCGCTCTTCGATCTCGTGCCGCAGCTGAAAATTCGGCGGCTGGCTAATGAGGACGGGGAATGGCGCTGCACCGTCGGCGGGCAGTGGGCGATTCCCGAATGGCTGGACGATACAGTGGAGGCCGTTCATGCGAGCTTGCCGATGGCGGTTCTGAGCGCATTGCTCGAAGGGCTGTGCATGCGTCCGCCGTCGACGATTGCGACGACCTCGGTGACTCGGTCTCAACCCGATTCGAGCGATGTCTTGGTTGCAATGAGCTGCGACAACTTCGCGTGAGTGAGCGCCGGCGACTTTCATGTTCGGCTGGAGCGAAGGTGTTTCGCCCGCCATTTGGGTCCGGGGCCGCGCATATAGTGCGCTTCGGGCCGGTACGTATTGGGCAGATCGAGTGCCAGCGTCCGGGAGGCCTTCACCAGGACGGCCCAGACCTGCAGCAGCGCGGCCGCGAAGACGGAGCATTGAGGCCAGCGTCGATGGTTCATCGAAGAGCTTCCATCACCCGCAAAGGTCGCTTGTGCTCCGCGCAAGCATTAAGATTTTTCCGCGTCACCTCCCCAATCAAGTAATCCGAGTAGAGCGCGCCAAGCTGCGCCAGGATGCCGTCAATCTCGGCCATCGTATCGCTCCTCAACTCGACGAGCGGCAAGCGGACCCGCGGTGAGACGATATTCATGACGCTCAAGGCGTATTTCACCGGAACCGGATTGCTTTCGCGCGACAGCGCGGCGGTCAGCGACGCCACCACCGTGGCGAGCCGCTGGGCGCGCGCGATCTGGCCCTGCTTCCACGCCAAATACATGGCACGGCAAAGACCGGGCGCCACGTTCGAGGTGACCGAAATGCAGCCGTCGCCGCCATGAACCAGAAAGGCGAGCGCCGTCGCGTCGTCCCCGGACAACAATCGGAAGCCCGGCCTCAACAATGACCGCAAGCGGAGCGGTCGCGTGACGTCGCCGGTCGCGTCCTTGAGACCGATGACCTGCGGCATCTCGGCGAGCCGTGCAACCGTGTCGTCGGCGAGACCGCACACGGTGCGCGACGGGACGTCGTAGAGGAGGACAGGCAGGCCGGTCGATTCGGCGATGGCGCGAAAATGCGCGTACATTCCCGCCTGCGTCGGCTTGTTGTAATAGGGAACAACGGACAGAATGGCGTCAGCGCCGGCGGCCTCCGCATCCTCGGCCAATTCCACCGCCTGACGGGTCGAATTCGAGCCCGCGCCCGCAATCACCGGTATCCGCCCCTGCGCCACACCGGCGGCAGCGCGAACGATCTCATCATGCTCTGCCCGGCTCAAGGTGGGGGCTTCGCCGGTCGTTCCGCACACGACCAGGGCGGTGGCGCCTTCCTCGAGTTGCCGAAGGCACAGCCGCTCGAGCGCCGGGAGGTCGATGTTCCCTATTTCGTCGAACGGCGTCGGAAGCGCGGGCGCATAGCCGCCGAGCCGCGAAACGTGACGTCCGCATGGTGACATGGTGCTGCCTCAGGCTGCTTGGGGAATTGGTTTCATATCGCGCCGCCGCGCCGAGAGCTGACCGGGGAGAGGGCGGCTAGGCGGCCCGTGAATGCCGAGCCTCCGTGCGCGACGTCGGTCGATCGCTGCCGCGGGGCTTGCCGCTGATGTCGAGCTCGATAATTCCGGGGACCATGATCACGGCCTGCGGCCGGTTGCCGTTTTCGAACATCGCAAACTTGAGGGCTTCGGCGCGGTCGACGAACAGGCCACCGCAAAGACCGGATTGATCCTGCACGACCCAGTTGCCGCGGCTGTTCCTGCCGATGCGGAACATGCGCGACAGCGAGGTCGCGCTCGTAGAGGGAGGTTCGAATTGGCCCACGACACGTCTCCTTCAAGATGCCTTGTGGGCGGCCGATGGGAAAACCGGAGGTCCGGCCGCGCGGGTCTCTTGATCCGCGCCGCCAATGTGCTCGCGGGCGCATATGAATTCGAGATGAACGCGGGTGCTTTCTCATAAGCGCGGCATATAAACGGCGGGAACAAGGGGCTGGCTACCTGAGGCTTGGTCGCTATCCGGAGACCGCCGCCGATACGCGCCGAAGGCATTTGGTATCGCCTGATGCGGCGCGAAGCGAAGGCGCAGGGCTCGTATTGCGGCGTGTTGAAGCTCCGCGGGTCGGCGGCTCCAAGGCGTGGCCGGCCTCACTCCGGAACGCCGGGATTGATCCACCTCAATCGGATGCCGGACCAATGCGGCTATGAATGCCGTAGCCGAGCCGCTGACCAGGGAGCGCGCAATGAAAGCCATCGATCCATTGAAAGCCGGGCTCGCTTTGGGTGGCGTTCTTGGTGGATTTCACCTGTGCTGGTCGCTATTAGTCGCGACGGGTTGGGCGCAGGCACTCATGGATTTCATTTTCTGGGTGCATTTCATCAAGCCCGTGTACACCGTCGAGCCGTTCAGTGCCGGGATCGCGGCCATGTTGGTAATGGTCACGTCATTTGTCGGATTCCTGCTCGCCTTTGTGTTCGGACTTCTTTGGAACAGACTTCATCGAGTTTGAAACGGAGAGCGGCCGATGATTGCGCGCTGCGATCGCTTTGCTCCGAGTGTGGTTATGGTCGCAAGCTGCATCGGCTTGCTGTTCGGGCTGGAGCAGAGTGGCGCACAATCGCCACGCCCGCCGCCCATCGTATCGGTGTGCGCCCCGTGCCACGGAGTCGACGGCCGTAGCGCCAATGTCGAAACACCGAACCTGGGCGGCCAGCCGGGTATCTATCTGCGCGAGCAGCTTATCGCGTTCCGGCTGGGAAGCCGTCGGCATCCGCGGATGAAACGACTCGCACGCGATCTGACGGATCGGGAAATCAACGAGCTGGTCGTTTATTTTTCGATTCTGCCGCCACCTTGAGGCGCGGGCCGGGGGCCGCGTGTCCTCGCGACGAAACGCGTTGGAGGACGGTCATGCGCGTCGGTGTGGCGAAGGAAATCAAGGACAACGAATATCGCGTCGGCCTCGTTCCCGAAACCGTCGAGCAGCTCGCGGCACGTGGCCATCAGGTCTGGTCGAGTCAGGTGCGGGGAAGGGGCGGGATCGCCGATGCCGACTACGGCGCGGCGGGCGCCCGGATCGTGTCGAACGCCAACGAGGTCTTCGACCGCGCCGACCTGATCGTGAAGGTCAAGGAACCGCTGGGGCCGGAGCGAGCCATGCTGCGGGCTGACCAGGTCATCTTCACCTACCTGCATCTGGCGGCCGACCGGACGCAGGCCGAGGATCTCCTGGGGTCGGGCGTCACCGCGATCGCCTACGAAACCGTGACCGACGCGCAAGGGCAACTTCCGCTGCTACGGCCCATGTCGGAAGTGGCGGGACGGATGGCCGCGCAGGTGGGCGCGCAATTTCTCGAGCGGCCGCATGGCGGGCGAGGAATTCTTCTTGGTGGCGTGCCCGGCGTCGCTCCGGCCCAGGTCGTCGTCATCGGCGCCGGGGTCGTGGGCACGAACGCGGCCTTGATCGCGGCCGGCATGGGCGCCGATGTGACCGTGACCGCCCCGCGTCCCGAATTCGCTGCGCGTGATCGCGGAGCAATTCGGCGCGGGCGTACGCACGCTGACATCGACGCGTAGCGTGCTTGAAGACCTCTGCAGAAACGCCGACCTCGTCATTTGCGCGGCGCCTTGTGCCGGGCGCCGCGGCGCCGAAACTCATCTCGGCCGCGACCGTGAAGGCGATGAAGGCGGCTTCGGTCATTGTCGATGTGTCGATCGACCAAGGCGGAAACGCCGAGACGTCGCGGCCGACGACGCACTCGCAGCCGACCTTCGTGGTCGACGGCGTGGTTCATTATTGCGTGACCAATATGCCGGGCGCGGTTCCGCGGACCTCCACATTCGCGCTCAACAATGCAACGCGGCCCTTCGTTCTGGCGCTCGCCGACAAAGGCTGCGGTGGCGCGCTGGCCGAAGATGTGCATCTGCGCAACGGCCTCAATGTGAGCGGGGGACGGGTCACGTGCCGGGCCGTCGCAGAAGCCCTGGGGCTCCCCTATACACCGGCCGACGAGGTCATGAGCCGGTGACGCAGCCGCGCACATAGGCATTCGAGGCGGGTCTCATCGTTTCAATTTGATCTTGCTCAATTCAGCTCCGAACGCGTGCGATATTCTAAAGGCGGGCCGAGGAGCCGCACGGTCCAAAATTTTATGGATTCGCGACTTTGGCCGGCCGAATGCCCCGGGGGATGCGCGGTATGAAGGAATGACGTGAGCAAGCCCGATCGCATTTGTGTGTTTGCCTTGGAGGCAACGGCCGAGCTTGGCTCCGCCATCGCGGCGGCCATGGGCCAGCCGCTCGCCGCCCACGAGGAACGCGAGTTCGAGGACGGCGAGCACAAGGCGCGTCCGCTCGACCCGGTTCGGCGGCGCCGACGTCTATGTGATCCAGAGCCTGCACGGCGGTCCGTCGCAGAGCGCCAACGACAAGCTCTGCCGGCTGCTGTTCTTCATCGGCGCCTCAAGGATGCCGGCGCGGCGCGCGTGACGGCGGTCGTGCCCTATCTCTGCTATGCGCGCAAGGATCGGCGCACCAAGCCGAACGATCCGGTCACCACCCGCTATATCGCCGGCCTGTTCGAAGCCGTCGGCACCGACGCCGTGGTGACGCTCGAAGTGCACAATCCGGTCGGCCTTCGAGAACGCCTTCCGCTGCCGCACCGTGACATTGACGCGCGACGCCGCTGTTCGTCGACTACGTCAAGGCCGAGCCCGACCGGAAGCTCTGCGTCGTTTCGCCGGACACCGGCGGCGCGAAGCGCGCGGAGCTGTTCCGCGAGGCGCTGGAAACAGCGTGCGGCCAGCCGGTCGGGAAGGCCTTCGCCGAAAAGCACCGCAGCGCCGGCGTGGTCACGGGCGACCTGTTCGTCGGCGAGGTCGCGGGCGCGACGGCGCTGGTCATCGACGATCTGATCAGCACCGGGACCACGTTGCTGCGCGCGGCGCGCGGCGGCCCGCCAGGCGGGCGCGCAGCGGGTGATCGCGCTCGTGACGCACGGCCTGTTCATGGCCGGGAGCCGAAAAGGTGATCGCCGACCCGGCGATCGACCGGGTCGTCGTCACCGACACGGTGCCGCCGTTCCGGCTCGGGTCCGGCCCGGCGCGCGCAAGATCAACGTCCTGCCGGCCGCGCCGCTGCTTCGCCGAGGCGATCCGCCGCCTGCACGAGAACGCGCCCGCTCACCGATCTGCTCGTGTTCTGAGCGAGCGTTCGAGCCGCCGCGCGTCGGTCATTGCAAGCCGCAGATAGGTCCGCGCCAGACGTGGCCATTTCTCGGGCGTTCGCGGGTCCGGTTCGAGCAGGTGCGCGATCGCCAGCCGCGCTCGCAACGTGGCGCGATGGCAACGATAGAAGATGAACAGCGCCTCGTCCGGCGCGCTCGTGCAGCGCGCGGCGTCATCCGCGGCGGATGTAGCCGGGCGGCCCAAAGGCCGCCCAGGCGCTCACATTCGAGAGCGAGGAACGCCACCTCGTCGAGCGGATCGACGGCGCGCAAGTTCGCGTTGAACTCGAGGCAATCGATGATGCGTGGCGGGATCTTCGAGCCAGATATGCTCGGGCCGCAGGTCGCCATGCCCGTCGACGATATGTCGGCCGATGCACGCGGTCGCGAAGCAGCCCGCTGCGGATGGCGAGGAACCGGCGCTGAACGCCGTCGATATATCGGATCTGCCCGGCCGGGAGGCCAAGCCGCGGCTCGAGCAAGACACGTCGGTTGTACGCGAGACTTCTGCCGCCAGGCGGCCAGGTGAATGCTCGGGCGAAATGACACACGCGCGTCGGTGGTGCGATAGAATCGGGCAACACGGAGACGAGCTCGATCGAGTTGCGCGCGCGCCGATCGACCCGGAGATCGATCGCCCGTTCCAGCGTGTGTCTCTCGTCGAGACGCCGCATGACGACCAGCCAATCCACGACTGTCCCGCTTCCTGCGATCGAAAGGCCCGATCGGCCCCGCGGTCAGCGGCACGACATCGAGGTAGACGTCGGGCGCGAGCCGGCGATTCAGGACGAGTTCGGCACGGCAGGCCGCCTCCCGCCGCTCCAACGTGGAAAAGTCGAGAAAGGGAAACCGGACCGGCTTTTTCAGCTTGTAGACCCGATCGCCGGCGAGAAAGACCCAGGACATGTGTGTCTCACGCGTCACCATGTCACCCGGCGCGGACGCATAGGCACTGGCTTGGCTGAGAAAGGCGAGCTTGTCAGCCGAACTGGGTGGGGGACCGTTCAGTGGCGTCTCGGGCGCATGCACCTCGTTCAATCTCCAGCTGGACACCATAGCCGCGGGAAGCTCGCAGGATTTGATCAGAATCAATCGGACAATTCGGTATTCGTGCAAGATGATTCCAACCAGAAGCGAGGGAACCGCACCGGCAGGCCCGCAGGAAAGAGTTCGGGAGAGGCGCCACGATGTCTTTCAGGAACCGTTCAGACGCCGGAAGTCAGCTCGCAGCTGCGCTGCAACACTACCGGAAGCAACAACCGGTCGTGCTGGCTCTGCCGCGCGGCGGCGTGCCGGTCGCCGCGGAGGTCAGCGCCGCGCTGGGCGCGCCCTTGGACCTCATCATCGTCCGCAAGATCGGCGTCCCGATGCAGCCCGAACTGGCGATGGGGGCGATAGCGGAGGGGGCCCCCCCGATCATTGTCCGGAATGAGGACGTGATCAGCTTGGTTGGCATCACGAACGCCGAGTTCAAGGTCGTCTGCGATCACGAGCGCATGGAAATCGAGCGCCGCCGCAGCCGTTATCTGGGTGGTCGCGCGCCCATTGCGGTCGATGGCCGAACCGCGATCCTGATCGATGATGGCATTGCGACGGGCGCCACGGTTCGGGCGGCAATGCTCGCGGTTCGGGCCCGCAAACCGAAGAAGCTGGTGCTTGCGGTGCCGGTTGCCCCGCCCAGCACCATTGAAGCGTTGCGCGATGATGTCGACGAGATCGTCTGCCTCGAGGCTCCGGTACGGTTCGACGCGATCGGCGCTTTTTACCGCGACTTCGGACAGGTGGATGACCAGGAGGTGGTGGAAATCCTGGCTCGGCATCAGGCTCCCGTGGCCGCCCCATAGTGCCGTTACGCGTTGAAACGAGACGCGAATCGGAGATTGACGCAAATCAACGAGCGGAACGTAGGATCAGCTATCGGTTATCCTATGTCGCACGTAGAGCCCGGCCCCTCTCTGGTGACCGACGTATCGGGGTCGCAGCACGACGTCATCGACATCGTTCGTGAATTCATTCGCGAGCTGCATGGCCAGCGAGCGAAGACATCGAGGTCTCGCCGCAGCAGCCGGCTCGACCGCGACCTCGGGATCGACAGCCTCGGCCGCACCGAGCTGATCCTGCGGCTCGAGCATGCGTTCGGCGTCCTGCCGCCGGCCGCGATCGTCGCCGAGGTGGAAACGGTGGAGGATCTGCTACGGGCCTGGAACAGGCGGCTCCGGCCGCGGCGGCTGGCGCCCGCCGAGCGGAAACCGCGCCGGCCTCCTCTGCCGCTGGTGCCGCCCCGACCGAGGCGCGCACGCTTGCCCGAGGTGCTTGACTGGCACGTGGCGCAACATCGCGACCGCATGCATGTGACCGTTGCTGGCCGACGAGCGACGATGCTCGAGACGATGACCTATGCGCAATTGGCGCAAGCCGCGCGCGCGGGTGGCGGCCGGGCTGATCGCGCGCGACGTGGTCGCCGGGCGACCGCGTCGCCCTGATGCTGCCGACCGGGACTCGATTTCTTCGCGGCCTTCTTCGGCGTGCTCTATGCGGGTGCCGTACCGGTTCCGATCTATCCGCCGGCACGGCTTACGCCAGCTCGAGGAGCACATGCGCCGGCAGGCCGGCATCTTCGCAATGCCGGCACGCGCATTCTCGTCACCGTTCCCGAAGCGCTGCGGCCTCGGCTTCGCTGCTCGCGGGCCAGGTCGACGACACTGGCACCGCGATCGAAAGCGTCGCCACGCTGACGAGCGCAGCGACGGACGCACGCGATTGCCGCCGGTCGACGACGCAGACGCCACGGCCTTCATCCAGTACACGTCAGGCAGCACCGGCGATCCCAAGGGCGTCGTGCTCAGCCACGCCAATCTGCTCGCCAATATCCGCGCGCATCGGCACGCGTGCTCGATGCAAGCTCCGCCGACGTTTTCGTCAGCTGGCTTCCGCTCTACCACGATCTCGGCCTGATCGGCGGCGTGGCTCGGCAGCCTGTATTTCGCGGCGTCGTTCTATGTCATGTCGCCGCTCAGCTTCCTGGTGCGCCCGGCAAGCTGGCTGTGGGCGATCCATCGATTTCGCGCCACGTTGTCGGCGTCGCCCAATTTCGGCTTCGAGCTGTGCGCCGACAAGATCGACGAGACGATATCGGGGGCCTCGATCTGAGCTCGCTGCGCATCGTGGCGAATGGTGCCGAGCCGGTGAGCGTGCAGACGCTGCGCCGCTTCAGCGTCGCGTTTGAGCACTACGGCTTCCGGCCGGAGGCGATGGCTCCGGCCTACGGGCTCGCGGAGAACACCGTCGGGCTCGCGTTTCCCCCGCTCGGCGCGACCCCCGCTGATCGATCGTGTCGATCGCGACGCACTGAGTCGCAGGGCGCGGCCACGCCCGCGAAGCCCGACGACCGGAGCGCACTCGAGATCGTATCGTGCGGCCAGCCGTTGCCGGGTCACGAAGTCCGCGTCGTCGACGATCTGGGGCGAGAACTAGGCGGATCGGCGCGAGGGACGTCTCGAGTTTCGCGGGCCATCCGCGACCTCCGGCTACTTCCGCAACGAAAGCAAGACGCGTGAGCTGTTTCGCGACGGGTGGCTCGACAGCGGCGACCAGGCCTACGTGGCGGGCGGCGAAATCTACGTGACCGGACGCATCAAGGACATCATCATCCGGGCGGGCCGGCATATCTATCCCCAGGAGATCGAGGAGGCGGTCGGCGAGATTCCGAGCGTCGTCAAGAACGGCGTTGCGGCCTTCGGCATCGTCAATCGGACCTCCGACACCGAGCGGACAGTGATCCTGGTCGAGACCGCCGCAGGCGAGCCGGCGGCCCGCCAGGCGCTTCAGGATCGCGTCCGCGAAGTGACGACCGACATCCTCGGTGCTCCTCCCGACGAGGTCGTGCTCGCGCCGCCCCGGACGGTCCCCAAGACGTCGAGTGGCAAGATCCGCCGCGGCGCCGCCAAGGAACTCTACGAAAGCGGGCATGTCGCGGCGCAGCAGCGCAACATTCGCTGGCAAGTCATACGCCTGTTTCTCGCCGGTCTGGTGCCGCGATTGTGCGCGCCTGCCGCGGAACGCGGGCGCAGTGGTCTATGCGGGCTGGTGGTGGAGCGTGATTGCATGCGCGGCCGCGCTCGCATGGATCGCCGTCATGATCTTGCCGCGCCTCGAATGGCGTTGGGCGGCGGTGCGATGGCTCGCCCGCGTGGCGCTTGCCGGCCTTGGCGTCCCGGTCACCATCACGGGCAACGGCTTGCCGTCGGGCGATGCGGTGGCCGTGTTCAATCACGCGAGCTATGCGGATGCGCTGATCGTGGCCGCCGCGCTGTCGGGCACGCCGGCGTTCGTCGCCAAGCGGGAATTTGAGCGACAGCGTGTCGCCGGCCCGTTCTTGCGCCGGCTGGGTGCCGTCTTCGTGGAGCGCTTCGATGTGGTCGGCAGTCTCGCGGACGCCGCGGCGGCCGGATCGATCGCACGGCAAGGACGCCTTCTCGTCATATTTCCCGAAGGGACGTTCACCCGGCGGGCAGGGCTCACGGACTTCCATCTCGGGGCATTCAAGATCGCCGTCGATGCCGGCCTGCCGGTCATCCCCGGTGCCATTCGTGGGACTCGTTCGATGTTGCGATCGGATCAATGGTTTCCGCGCTGGAGCCCGATCAGCGTCCATCTCGATATGCCGATTGGCCCGCCGGATCGGACTTCCCCGCGGTCCTGCAATTGCGCGACGAGGTTCGCGCCGTGATGCTGCGGCATTGCGGAGAGCCTGATCTCGGTGGACTTGCGAAACCGGTGCTGCCGGGCGTCGTCGCGTGAAGAAACGATCTCGAACGACGAATCACGTCTTTGGATATCCGACCGTCTGCGCAAATGTCACGAACTGCCCGGTGCCCAGTTGCAGGGCCCGCCCGAGCTTCGTCAGATCGACCGCTCCGCGGAACACGGTCGCAAGTCCTTCCGAGGCGCAAAACAGGTAGACATTCTGCCCAATGAAGCCGGTGTCGACCGAAGCGTAGAGCCGGCGTTCCTCGGCCGAGATGTCCTGCATCCGCTCGCCATGGGCGACGTAGACCAAGTTGAGCGGCGCCGTCGCGACAAAATCCTGCAGGCCGGTCTGGGCGCGGATATCGGTCGGCAGATGCAGGCGCAGCGCATGCGCCTTCGGTTCGTAGAACCATACGCCATCCGCCATCGCGGCGTAGACGTCGATCACCATGACGTGACGCCAGTAGGGGGCCGTCCGATCGCCGCTCGCCGGGCGGTTGACGCCGAACGCCGCCCACAGCAAGTCGGACAGAATTTGGGGCGGCAGGGTACGATCGGCGTATTCGCGTACCGATCGCCGCACTCTCAGCGCGTCGATCAGCGGCTTGCCGCCGGTGGTCCGCGGAGCGGGCAGCTCAAGGGTGGATTGGCCCCGAACCGCAGACGGCGTGGCAGCGGCCACCGCTGCCGATAGCAGTCCGGCGCTCGCTTGTCGTCTCGTCACCATGGTTTTGGCTCCGCTCTATCGGGCGACCGATTAGTCGGCGAAAGCACTGCATAGGTTTATCGTGCCGCACTTGTTTGGCGTTGATCTATCTCAAGGTCGCGCCGGTGGCCTGCGATCGTCGGCGGAGGCGCCGGCGCACGATCCATTTCCGGCATTCCTCAAGCACAAACATGCCGGCCGCGAACGGCAGCATGAACAGCCACAGCCCGTGCGGGACAGAGGCTGTGCCGAGCAGGTCGTTGGCCAGGGGTAGATAATTGATCACGACGAGCGCCCCGATCTCCAGCGCGACCCCACCGACGATCAAGGGGTTGTCGAGCAGGCCCGTGGAAAATGCCGAGCGGACTGAGCTTCGGCACAGATAGACGTTGACGATCTGCATGATCACGATGGCGCTGAGGCATGCGGTCGTGGCGCGAAGGTAAAGCGGGTCATCTGTGGGAAGGCTCGTCCCGTACGTCCAGCCGGCCGCCAGCAGGACGAAAAAGAATGCCGCCATGGCGGCCCCGGCCTCGATGACGCCGAGAAAGAGATAGCCGCGCACGGCTACAGACGCGTTGAGAATCCGCTCGCCCTGCGGACGGGGCGGTAGTCGCATGAGTTGCGGATCCGGCTTTTCGACACCGAGACCAAGGGCGGTCAGCGAGTCCGTGCCCATGTCCACCGACAGCGCCTGAATCGGAGTAAGCGGAAGCGGTATCGCGAACAACGCGAAGGCGAGATAGGGGACGAGCTCGGCCACATTGTGAACGAGCACGTAAGTCAAGAACTTCCGGATGTTCTGAAAGACCGCTCTGCCTTCCTCGACAGCGTTGACGATGCTGGCAAAATTGTCGTCCAGCAGCACCATGTCGGCGGCTTCCTTTGCGACGTCGGTACCGGCGACACCCATGGCGATGCCGATGTGAGCCGCCTTGAGGGCTGGCGCGTCATTGACCCCGTCGCCGGTCACCGCGACGATGTGCTTCTTGGCGATCAGTGCTTCCACGATCTTCAGTTTCTGGTCGGCGGAAACGCGGGCAAAAATGACTTCCGGCGCGCTGAGCGCATGATCGAGCTCGCCGTGCGAAAGCCAGCGCAATTGGTCGCCGGTGACGACTCTGGGCGAGGCCGATTGGACCATGCCGATTTCACGGGCGATGGCGGTCGCCGTTCGCGGATGATCGCCGGTGATCATGATCACCTTGATTCCCGCTTCCCGGCATTTGCGAAGCGCTTCCGGCGCTTCCGCCCGCGGCGGGTCCTCCAGCCCGACCAGCCCGTGAAAGACCAGGTCGCGCTCGAGGGCCGCGCTCGGAACCTGGGCGGCCAGCGGCCGCGACGCAATGGCGAGCACGCGCAATCCTTTCTCGGCCATCGCCTCCTGGACCCGCACGATGGCTTTTCGCGCCGCGACGCCGAGGGGCTCGACTGCTCCGCCGGTACCGGTGTGCGTGCAAAGGGGAAGGAGCGATTCAGGCGCGCCTTTGCAGAAAAGCACCGGACCTTCCGGCATCTGGTGCATGACCGATTGCCGCATGCGGTCTGCATCGAACGGCAGTTCGTCCAGTCGCGGCGGGACCGCCATCCCGGGGAGCGCTGTCCGCGCCATGTCGACCAGCGCGATCTCCATGGCATCCCCGACGAGGCTTGCGCCGCCGTTCTGCGTGACCTCCTTCAGGTCGTGGCACAGTCCGGCGCCCAGGAAAAACCCGCGATGGCGGTTGATCAGCTCGGGGCGAGACTGCAGCTCGGCCGCCGAACACCGCACATCGCCGAGCAGCAGTTCGCGAACGCGCATGCGGTTCTCGGTCAGGGTGCCGGTCTTATCGGTGCAAATGACTGTCGCGGAGCCGAGGCTCTCGATCGACGTCAGGTGGCGAATCAGGACATCGCGCTTCGCCATGCGCTGAGCCGCGAGCACCAGCGCGAGCGTAAGCGTCGGAAGCAGTCCCTCCGGCACCATGGCAACGATGATGCCGATCGAGAAGATGAAATCCTGCCAGAATGGAACGCCGATCGCCGTTCCAATTGCGAAGAAGACGCCGCCGATCGCGATCGACAGAACGGCGATCAAGCGGCTCAAATGAGCAAGCTGCCGGCGCAGCGGGGAAGGCGCCTCCGTGCCGCGCTGGGTCAGGCGCGCGATCTTGCCGAATTCGGTGCGCGCGCCGGTGGCGAAGACCACGGCCTTTGCCCGGCCCGCCACCATGGACGTTCCGGCCAGGAGGATGTTGCGGCTCCGCAGAAGGTCATCTTCACGCGACGGTCCGGCGTCCAGCGCGTAGGGTGCAGACTCGCCCGTCACCGTGGCGGTGTTGACGCGTGCGGCGAAAGCCTCGATGAGGCGGCAGTCCGCCGGGTTGTTGTCGCCCTGCTCGAGCAGGACGATGTCGCCGACCACGAGCTCCTCGGCGGGAATCTCGACGACGCAACCGTCGCGGAGTGCGCGCGCGGTTTGCGGCAGTAGCTTGCGCAGAGCTGCGAGCGTGCGTTCCACGCGGTATTCCTGCCAAAACGAAAAGAGGCCGCTGACCAGGATGACGGCAATGAGCGCATAGCCGATGCGCGCCATGCCCTGTCCGGGGTCATACCATTCCGCCACAAAGGCGAGGCCGGCGGCGACCCACAGGATCAGCGAAAAGAATTGAACGAACTCCTTGAGGAGACGTACAAGCGGCGGTTCGGGAACGAGTGTCTCGACGTGGTTCGGCCCGGATTCGCGCAGGCGACGGACGGCCTCGGCCTGCGACAGTCCCGTGGGACCACTGCCGACGCTGCGCAGCACGTCGGCGGGTGATAGCTGGTGGATTCTCATCGACGTCGACTACGGGCCTCGCGGCCGGTGAGGCGGATCAGCGGGCTTCCGTCACATGGACATTTCGGGTTCAGCTGTGCGCTCCCTGACCGGTTCCGCAATCTCGGTCATGGTCGCTTCGGTCAACAACAGAAGGCTGGCGACCGATACGGCGTTCTCGAGCGCGATATGCACGACCTTGGCCGGGTCGATGATGCCGGCCTCGACCAGGTCCACATACTCATTGCGGGCGGCATCGAAGCCGAAATTGCCTTTGCTGTCGCGCATGCGTGCCACCACCACGCCGCCATCGACGGACGAGTTCTCGGCTATCTGCCGCGCGGGCGCTTCGAGGGCGCGTTTGAGGATCTGTGCACCGGTCTTCTCGTCGCCCTGACATTGCGCTTCGACCGCCGCAACCGCATCAATGCAGCGGATGAGGGCGAGCCCGCCACCCGGAACGATTCCCTCGGCGACCGCGGCCTTGGTCGCGCTGATGGCGTCGTCGAGCGCCTCCTTCTTGGATTTCATTTCGGCTTCGGTGGGCGCCCCGACCCGGATGACCGCCACGCCGCCGGCGAGCTTCGCCAGGCGTTCCTCGAGCTTTTCCTTGTCGTAATCACTGGTCGTCTTCTCGATCTCGCGACGGATCTGCTGGATTCGAGCGTCGATCTCGCCGCGTTTGCCGGCTCCGCCGATGACCGTCGTATTGTCCTTGTCGATGACGACGCGCGCGGCCCGTCCCAGTTGCTCGACGGTCACGTTTTCGAGCTTCACGCCCAAATCCTCGGAAATCACCTGCCCGCCGGCGAGGACAGCCATGTCCTGCAGCATGGCCTTGCGCCGGTCTCCAAAGCCCGGCGCCTTGACGGCGCAGCCCTTCAGCACGCCCCGGATCTGATTGACGATCAACGTGGCGAGCGCCTCGCCCTCGACATCCTCGGCGATGACCAGAACCGGACGGGCGGATTTGGCGACCTGCTCGAGCAGCGGAAGCATGTCCCGCATCGCGCCGATCTTGCGGTCGCACAGCAGGATGAAGGCATCCTCCAAAACGGCCTCCATGCGCTCCGGATCGGTGATGAAATAGGGAGAGAGGAAACCGCGGTCGAACTGCATGCCCTCGACCACTTCGAGGGTGGTCTCGGTCGTCTTCGACTCCTGGGCGGAGATCACGCCTTCGCCGCCGACCTTCTCCATGGCCTCGGCGACCAGCCGGCCGACGGCCGAATCGTTGTGCGCTGAGATGGTCGCGACCTGTTCCTTCTCCTTGCGGGTCTTGACCGGCCGCGACATCGTGCGGAGAGCCTCGATCGCACCCTTCGCGGCCCGATCGAGGCCGCGCTTGAGATCGACGGCGCTCGCACCCGCCACCACGTTGCGCACGCCGTCCGCAAAGATGGCGTGCGCCAGAATGGTCGCCGTGCTGGTTCCGTCGCCGACGAGCTCGCCGGTCTTTTCGGCAGCCTGCCGCAGGACCTGCGCACCCAGATTTTCCTCGGGATCCTTGAGGTCGATTTCCTTGGCGATGGTCACGCCGTCATTGCAGACCAGCGGAACCCCCCATTTTTTCTGGATAAGCACGGATTTTGACTTGGGCCCGAGGGTGACCCGTATCGCGTCGGCTAGCTGTGTGGCGCCGCGCAAGAGTTTTTCCCGGGCTATCGACCGGAACAGTATTTGTTTGTGCGCCACGGGAATCTCCTCGCATGAGTTGCGGGACGGGGTTGTGGATGACGCGCTGGTCCCGTCCTGGTTCGAAGGAGGCGGCAATTGCCGGCCGGATCACGGAGGACTTCATGGCCGAGATCGGGCCATGCAGCCTGCTTCGCATCGACAAACGAGTGATTTACTTCCGGAAAATGGCTTGGCGGTCATTGATCCAGATCATGTCACCGTGGGGTTCGGATCGGCCGAATCCGTCCGGCTGCCCACCTGCGCGCCATGTTGTCGAATGCAAAACTTTGCCGGCGGATTTGACATTGCTCAAATCGCGGGCTCAGCCGGACGGCTAGCCTCGTTCGGGGTTGATGGATCCAGGAGGGTCCCATGAGCGCCACCGGCCTTGAATCACTCGGACATACCGTCCAGCTGACCCATATCTGGATCAATGAGCTTGATGAACGGCTCGGGTGGAACAACAAGCCGCGCGCCTTCCGCCTGCTCAAGGCCGTCCTGCATGCGGTGCGCGACTGGCTTCAGCACAACGAAGCTGCTGATTTCGCTGCACAACTACCGACCTTGCTGCGCGGCGTCTACTACGAGCAATGGCGGCCCGCCGCGACGCCGGTCAAGAAGCGCAGGAAGGCGGATTTCCTGGCTCGCATCGATGGGTCCTTCAAGGCCGATCCGCTCGACGATACGGCTCGGGCGGTGACGACCGTGTTCGATGTGCTGTCGGAAAAGGTCAGCATGGGGGAAATCGAGGACGTGCGGCGCGACCTGCCGGAGGAAGTGAGAGCTCTGTGGCCGCTGCCATACATCACAACCGGAGAAGTCCTATGATCGCCACGGCCCCCTCATTGTCGATCTCGCCCGCGAAGGCGTATTTTTTCGTCCAAAAGGCGCGCGAATTCGACGTCAAGGTCGGAGTCACGGATCCCGATTCCAGCTCCAATGCGTCCGACGACGGCATGTTGTCGGTGCTGGAGGACCACGGCGACGATCCGACCCAACAGGAGCTCAGGATATTCATCAACTCGCTGACGGAGGACGAGCAAGTCGACCTCGTCACATTGACGTGGCTCGGCCGCGGCGACGGCGAAGTCGCCGACTGGGATGAGATGCACGAGGAAGCTGCGCGCCTCCACAACAATCGTACGGCGCAATATCTGCTGGGAAAGCCGATGTTGGCCGACCATCTCGAGGAAGGCCTCTCGCAACTCGGCTACTCCGGGGAGGATTACGAACGGTGACGCCAGCGGCTCGCCGTCGAGGTCGCTATTGCGGGAACGCGCCGAGGGAGTCGCACTGATTTTGGGGATCGAAAAGCCGTGGACCTGGTTTCCACCACTCGCGAGGGAGCGCCGCTGGCGGGTGGCGGCGCGCCGCCGCGCGCAGCGGGGGAAGCAGCGCACGCCACGCGACCGACCGCGTCGAGCGCATTGTTTTGGCCACTGGTCGCCGCCGTAACGGCGAGCGACGCGGCAGCCTCGTATTTTCACGAGCTTGCTCATGCCTTCATCGGCGACGCCGGCCGCGGGGAGCGACCCGAGCCGTCCTGGGCGACGCCAAATCGGGTGGTTCTCGATCTGGCAACGATGCGCTTGCGCGACTTCTCGCTGGGATCCACGGGCGTGCCGACCCTTGTCTGTGCGCCCTTCGCCCTGCATGGAGCGACCATCGCCGATTTTGCGCCGGGACATAGCCTGGTGGAAACCTTGTGCGAAGCCGGCCTCAACCGGGTGTTCGTGACGGATTGGCATTCGGCGAGCCCCGACATGGCGTTTCTGTCCATCGACAATTATCTCGCGGATCTCAATGTCGCCGTCGACGAACTCGGCACGCCCGTGGATCTCATCGGCTTGTGCCAGGGCGGCTGGATGGCCCTCGTTTATGCGGCGCGCTTTCCGGGCAAGGTTCGGCGGCTGGTCCTGGCGGGCGCGCCTATCGACATCGATGCGGGTGGCTCGGTGCTCTCGGGCTTGGCTGAAGCCCCGCTTTCGGCGTTTGCGGAGATCGTGCGGCTTGGTGGGGGGCGCGTCCTTGGGCAACGTGTCCTCGAGCTATGGGGCCCGGCGCTGGGCGTCGAGCAGGCCGCAGACGTGCTTCAGCTTGCGCCGGATATCGGAGCGGCCGAGTTCGCGCGAACTGGAAGCGCGTTTCCGGGATTGGTATGCCTGGACGGTCGATCTTCCAGGCACTTATTACCTGCAGGTCGTATCCTGGCTGTTCCAGGAGAACCGCATCGCCGAAGGCCGGTTCGTCGCCCTCGGCCGCGTGATCGACCTGGCCGATGTGGGAATTCCGGTATTCCTGATCGCCGGGCGCGACGACACGCTCGTCTCCGTTGCTCAGCTCCTGGCGACCCCTCACCTCATCGGGACGCCTCCGTATGCCGTTGAGACGCTCGTGGAGCCATGTGGGCATTTGAGCCTGTTCACCGGCAAGCAGACGCTGGATCGCGCATGGGGCAGGGCCGCAAGCTGGCTCCGTGGCAGTCTGCCGGCCGGGCGCGCGTGATGATTTTTGTCGGGTCGACGGTCGCGCGCCGCTCGGCTGAACTGCGGCATCTGCGCGCGGCGCGGCGCCGCGTGACATGAGCCGGTGATCTAGCAGCCAAGGACAAGCCGTCCGCCATCGCGAACAATTTTGATCAAAATCAACAGCAGGCGACGCGCAATGACCTATTCATTCCTTGTCCGACAGGAGGACTCCCCATGAAAGCGCACGACGTGATGGTTTCGCCGGTCATTACCGTCAAGGCCCAAGCAACCGTGAAGGAGGTCGCCGAAATCCTGCTGAAACACCACATCAGCGCGTTGCCGGTCGTGGATAAGGCGGGCAAGCTCATCGGGATCGTCAGCGAAGGCGATCTGATGCGACGCGCGGAACTGGGCACGGAACGGCAGCGTTCGTGGTGGTTGGCGGCCTTGTTCGCCGACGAGGCGACGCTCGCCGCGGAATACGTGAAAGCCCATGGCCGGAAGGTCGCCGACGTGATGACGAAGAACGTCGTCACCGCCGACACGGATGCACCCCTCAATGCGATTGCGACGCTGCTCGAAAAACACTCGATCAAGCGCGTGCCGATCGTCCACAACGGCGATCTTGTCGGAATCGTCAGCCGGGCCAATCTGATTCAGGCGCTGGCGACCGACCGCAAGGGGCTGGAAATCCCGATTCCCGACAGCAAGCTGCGCGACAAGCTCCTCGAGCACCTGAGGGCCCAGCCGTGGGCGCACACGTCGCTCCTGAACGTCACGGTCAATGACGGCGTTGTCGAGCTTTGGGGCATCTCGCAATCGAATACCGAGAAGCAGGCGCTCCGGGTGGCGGCCGAGAGCCTGCCGGGCGTTCGCGCGGTCAATGACAACGTGATCATGCGGCCCTGGCAGGGCGGCTACTAGGCGAGAGAGACCGCAAGTCGCGCGTGCGCGAAAGCCGACGGCTGATGATCTTCCGCCTGCGCGGCGGAGCTTGTCCGCGTCGGCAGGCTTTCGCTGTCCCGCGGTTGAAATCGGCGGGGGCAGTTCCCAAATCCTGTACCTGGTGATGCCCGGGTGACATATGGACCGTGATTTTCCACGCGATTGGATGTGGTCGGAGGCCTGCGAAATGCTCGCGCGGGCCGACCGGTTGCACCGAGAATTCTTCCGTCCGGCGCGATCGGCGACGCGGCTGCCGACGTGGGAGCCGCCGGTCGACATCCTGGAAACGGGTCGCGCCGTCCTGGTGCTGGTGGCGCTGCCCGGGGTCGATCCGGACCATGTCGAGGTCGCGATCGAGGGCGGCGACCTGATGGTCGCCGGCACGCGCGTGCTCCCGGCGGAATTGCGCACGGCCGTCATCCACCGGCTCGAGCTGCCGCAAGGCCGGTTCGCGCGTCGGGTGCAACTGCCGGCCGGCCGGTACAGCGACATACGGCGGTCGGTCGTAGACGGCTGCCTGCTGATCACAATGGAAAAAGCGGAGCCGTCTCGTGGCTGAACCCGATACACTGCGGGCCCGTGACGCCGGCGAGAACGCCGCCGCAAGTCCAACGCCCGGCCTGCCGCCGATCCCGCCCGATGCTCTCATCATCGTGCCGGTCCGCAACACCGTGCTGTTCCCCGACAATGTCCTGCCCATCACGGTGGGGCGTCCGCGCTCCGTCGCGGCCGCCCAGCAGGCCATGCGGGAACAACGTCCGGTCGGCATCCTGATGCAGCGAGACGTTTCGCAGTCCGATCCTTCCGCGATCGACATGCATCGCTTCGGCACGGTCGCCAATGTGGTGCGCTACCTGACGGCGCCGGACGGCACGCATCACCTGATCTGCCAGGGCGAGCAACGGTTTCAAATCGAGGAGTTTCTGAGCGGGTGGCCGTTCTTGGTGGCCCGGGTCGCGCGCATTTCCGAGCCGACCACGCGCTCGCCGGAGATCGAGGCCCGCTTCCTTCACCTGAGGGAGCAGCTGCTGGAAGCGCTGCGGCTCCTTCCGCAGGCGCCGGCTGAACTGCTGGCCACGGTCCAATCGGTCGATTCGCCGGCCGCATTGGCCGATCTGGCCGCCGCCTATATGGACATCAAGCCCGAGGAGAAGCAGGAGATCCTCGAGACGATCGACCTTGCGGCGCGCATGGAAAAGGTCTCGCGGATTCTCGCCAACCGCATCGAGGTGCTGCGCCTGTCGCAGGAAATCGGCCAGCAGACCAAGACGGCCCTCGACGCGCGCCAGCGCGAGGTTCTGTTGCGCGAGCAGATGGCCGCGATCCAGCGTCAGCTCGGCGAGGGAGAAGAGGGAAAGTCGGCGGAGATCGCCGAGCTCGCCAAGGCGATCACCGACGCCAAGATGCCGAAGGAGGTCGAGGAGCATGCCCGCAAGGAGCTCCGCCGCCTCGAACGCATGCCGGAGGCCGCCGCCGAGTACGGGATGGCCCGCAGCTACCTCGACTGGCTGATCGAGCTGCCCTGGAGCCTGCCCGAGGAGTCCACGATCGATATCGCGGAAGCGCGGCGCATCCTCGACGAGGATCACTACGGCCTCGAGAAGATCAAGCGGCGGATCATCGAATACCTCGCGGTCCGCAAGCTGGCGCCGCACGGCAAGGCTCCCATCCTGTGCTTCGTGGGTCCGCCCGGCGTCGGAAAGACCTCGCTCGGGCAATCGATCGCACGCGCGATGAATCGCAAATTCGTGCGGGTCAGCCTGGGCGGCGTCCACGACGAGGCGGAGATACGCGGACACCGGCGCACCTATATCGGGGCGCTGCCGGGCAACATCATTCAGGCCATCCGCAAGGCCGGGACCCGCAACTGCGTGATGATGCTGGACGAGATCGACAAGCTCGGCGCCGGCATTCACGGCGATCCCGGCGCGGCCCTGCTCGAGGTGCTCGATCCCGAGCAGAACAACACATTCCGGGACAATTATCTCGGCGTGCCGTTCGATCTCAGCCGCGTCGTGTTCATCACCACGGCCAATATGCTCGATACCGTTCCGGGTCCGTTGCGCGACCGTATGGAGGTGATCAGCCTCGCCGGCTACACCGCGACGGAGAAGCTCGAAATCGCGCGCCGCTATCTGGTGCGGCGGCAGATGGAGGCGAACGGCCTGCAACCGGGTCAGGTCGAGCTTTCCGACGAGGTCCTGCGTTCGATCATCGCGCAATATACCCGCGAGGCCGGCGTGCGGAGCCTCGAGCGCGAGATCGGCAAGGTCTTGCGCCATGCCGCGGTCCGCATCGCCGAAGGGCAGGGCGGCCCGATCCGCGTCGACAGCCAGGATATTGCGGCGATCCTCGGGTCGCCACAATTCGAAAGCGAGATCGCGATGCGGGTGAGCGTGCCGGGCGTCGCGACCGGGCTTGCCTGGACGCCGGTCGGCGGCGACATCCTGTTCATCGAGGCGACGCGCATTCCCGGCAACGGCAAGCTGATTCTGACCGGCCAGCTCGGCGACGTCATGAAGGAAAGCGCCCAGGCGGCGCTCAGCATCGTGAAGAACCGCGCCGCAGCGTTCGACATCGATCCCAGTCGGTTCGAGCACAGCGACATTCACATCCACGTGCCGGCCGGCGCGACGCCCAAGGACGGCCCGAGCGCCGGCGTCGCCATGTTGATGGCGCTGGTCTCGCTGATGAGCGAGCGTACGGTGCGCAGCGATACCGCCATGACGGGCGAGATCAGCCTGCGGGGCCTCGTGCTGCCGGTCGGCGGCATCAAGGAAAAAGTGGTGGCCGCGGCGCGCGCCGGCCTGCGGCGCGTGATGCTGCCGGCGCGCAATCGCAAGGACTTTGACGATATTCCCGAGGAGGTGCGCCGGCAGATCGAGTTCATCTGGCTCGATCGGGTCGATGAGGCCGTGTCGTCCGCCTTGGAGCCGGCCGGGGCGGGCGAGAGCACGCCCTCGACCAAGGCCGAGAGGCGCGCGCTGTCGGCGGCGGACGCGTAACCCGTTTCATTCTTGTCGTCGACCGGCCCGCGCCCATTGGCGTTTTGCGAGCGACGCAGCGAGCCCCGGGTCCGGCGTAGGGTTGGCGGCAGCGTCTTGGCGCAAGTCGAGTGACAATCCTCAATGGCGGGAATGCGGTGCCTGAAGATAGCCCCGTAGCTCGGCATAGCGCTGCATCTGACCTGCGGTCAGAAGCTGAGCCGCAAACAGGTGATACTTGAGATGCGTGTTGCGGAGCGCCGCCTGGGTTTCGCCGATGGCGGCGGTCGCTTGCGTCAGGCTGTCGGCCGTCACGGTGCGATCGGCAAATTGGCGGTCGAGTTCCGCCTCTTGCGCCATCAGACGCTTTCCGAGCGGGATCGCTTCCGCCTTCATGGCGTCGAACATTTGTTGAATGCTGGCACGCGTTTCACTCGAAAGGACAAGCTGATCGGCGATTTCCAACAGGTGTGCCGGTCCCGGATAGCCGTTCAATTCGGCCGGCAAGGCGAGCCCCATGCCGCGACCGGCTTCGAGGTCGGCAATTTGCTGCTCGGAGAGCCCCTTGATCGGCCGATCCCGCAAATCCGCATAGGGTTGAGCGGTCGGGGGTTGCAAGGCGTGCGACCCCGTCGCGCCATGCATTCCCGGATGCACGGGCGACATTTGAGCTGCCGCGTAGACGGTGGCCACGACAATTGCGGCGCCCGCCAGTCCGGGTTTCCAGACCCATGAAAACATGATCGATCTCGTTGCTGAGGGTGCGCTTGGGCCCTCACATACACGGCTTGCGCCGTTTCAGGTATGATCCGGATCATACGACGCCCGTGCCAGCCTGATCTTCCCCTTGAGCCGCTCGATCTCACCGTGGTGTTCCATTTCAGACAGCGTGCGATACAGGGCTTCGTGGCTGAGCCCGAGGTCGCCGGCGAGATCCTTGACGGTCCCCCGCAACACCACGGTCCGCCCGTCCGCCGCGCAATTGACGGCCAGATAGTGCAGGATCCGATCGCGGGCCGGGTGGATGTTGCGCTGTTCCAGGCGGGTTCGCAGGCTCATGATCTGGCGGGCCAGCATCGCCATGAAGTCCTGCGCGGCCTTGGTATTGCGCTTGAACTCGGCGAGGACGGCGGCTTTCGGGTAAAGCCGGACGACCGCAGGGGTCGTCGCGATGGCGTCGCAGTGATAGGTCGGCGAGAACAAGGAGGCTTCGGCGAGGGTATCGCCCGCGACGGCGACGTAGAGCACGGCCTCCCGCCCCGATCGATCGACCCGCACAAGGCGTAACTTGCCGTTCGCAACTTCGTAAAGGCCCGCGGTCCGCTGACCCCGGCGGAAAAGAGCTTGGCCGGCCTTCAATGATCGCTTCACCGCGAGCGTCCGAAGCGTCGCGGGAAGCCAGTCTCTTGTGCTCACGATGCGATTCCCTGTTGCAAGTAGGGCTGTGCGGCAAATCAGTATGCCATTGCGGTGCGTGGCATGGTGGCGCCATGTAGGCCGGGGACGGGCCGCCCCATGAGTCCATCGTTCGGGCACCGGAGGAGGTGCGCCCAGCGGTCGCCACGATCGGATGAAGCCTCGCAACTGACGTTTTGCGCCGCGCTCACGTCACGAGAACAAAGTCTCCTGGGGCGTCGGTCAACACACGATATCCCGCCTCAGGCCGCCCCAGGGGTGGCGGCGTCACGTGCGGGCCGGAGCGTGCCGCGAGCCAGGATACCCATGGGGTCCACCACGAGCCCTCGCGGACCGGGTTGGACGCAAGCCAGCTTTCCGGGTCTACGAAGCGGGCGTCGGCCGGCCTTGCGGCGATCCGGAAATGGCGGTCCGCTCGGCCCGGATGCGACAGAACCCCCGCATTGTGACCGCCATTGGTCAGCGCGAAAGTCACTTCGGTATCGGTCAGGATATTGAACTTGTAGACCGACCGCCACGGCGCCACATGGTCCTGCTCGGTTCCGAGCGCGAAGATCGGCGCGCGGATATCGGACAGCACGACCGGCCGTCCGGCGACCCTCAGGCGGCCCTCCGCGAGGTCGTTGTTGAGGAACAGGGAACGCAGATATTCGGAATGCATGCGATACGGCATGCGGGTCGCGTCCGCGTTCCACGCCATGATGTCGACCTGAGTTCGAGCGTTCCCCCATCAGGTAATCGTGGACCATGCGCGACCAGACCAGATCGTTGGAGCGTAGCAGCTGGAACGCACCCGCCATCTGGCGCGTATCGAGGTAGCCGCTCTGCCACATCATGTCTTCAAGAAACGCGATCTGGCTTTCGTCGATGAACAGCATCAGTTCGCCGGCCTCGGTGAAGTCGATCTCGGCCGCGAAAAAGCTCAAGGTCTTGATTCGGTCATCGCCGTCGCGCGCCATGGCGGCGGCCGTGATGGCGAGGAGCGTGCCGCCGAGGCAATAGCCAACGGCATGCACCTTGTCGGCGCCCGTGATGGCGGTGGCGGCAGCGATCGCCGGAAGCACCCCCTCGGTGCGATAGTCGTCGAGTCCCACCTCGCGATCTTCCGGACCGGGATTTTTCCACGAGATCATGAAGACCGTGTGGCCCTGGTCTACCAGATACTTCACCAGGGAGTTCGCCGGCGACAGATCCAACACGTAATATTTCATGATCCATGCGGGAACGATGACGACCGGTTCCAGGCGCACCTGGTCGGTCGCAGGGGCGTATTGGATCACTTCCGCGAGTCGCGTCCGGCAGATCACCTTGCCCGGCGTGACGGCGACATCCTTGCCGACCCTGAAGGCTTCCGTCCCGGCCGGGGACTTTCCGGTCGCCGTGCGTACCGCGTCGTCGATGAGATTGGCGAATCCGCGGACGAGATTCATGCCGCGCTCGTTGCGCGTGCGCGCAACAACCTGCGGATTGGTGAGAGGAAAATTCGAGGGAGCTGCGGTGTCGAGCAACTGGCGATTGGCAAATGTAACGACAGCTTCGTGTCGCTTCGACACGCCGCGAATGCCCGAGGTCGCGACTTCCCACCAGCGCTCGACCGAAAGGAACGAATGCGCCAGCACGTTGTAGGGCGCCGTCCGCCATTCCGGGGCACGGAACCGCGTATCTTGCGGCAAGGCACATGAGCATGGATCGCTCGCCGCGCCCGTGGCGCACTGCGCCGCGAAGACGATGTTGTCGACGAGGCCAGCCATCGCAGTGCCGGCCAGCTCGAGCTGCCGGCCTGGTGACACCATCAGATGAACCGCCCAATCCAGATAGGCGGCGCCGAGCGCAGCCGGCGACAATCCCGCGGTCAAACGGCCGAAATTGGCATGGAGCGAGCGGTCGAGCAGCGCGAACGGATTTTCCGCCGGCCGCTCTCGAACGCCACCCTGCTCGACCGGACTCGCCGGCGCGCCCGCGGGGATCTTGGCTTCATCCGCGCGGGTGGGCTCGATCAGCCGTAGGGAAGACATTGCGCCTCTCAGAAATCGGTCGGACAGAACCATTGTGGCCCCGCCGTGCAGCCAGGACGGATCGAAGCCTGCGAATAGATGGCATGGTGCGGATCGCCAGATATTGATTTCCATCAATACCCGTCGGGGCCGGCCGCCATATTGTTGGGCCGGTCTGGCATGGGCGCGAGAGCGCGCAAGGGGCACCATGACCGTATGAGGCCACGGAATGAACGCACCCGTTGGACTTCGGCCCGGCAGCCCCAGCCTGCTGGTGAAAAACCCGATCGCGGCTTCGCAAGCCGCCCGGCCGCGAGCAAAGCCATATTGGTTGATGGGCGGGGGGGTCGCGGCGCTGCTGCTGGCCGGGTTGGCGGCCTGGCTCACCTTTGGGACAAACAGCTCCGTCCGCTATATGACTGCGCCGGTCACGCTCGGCGCGGTCACCCGCACCGTCACCGCGACCGGGACGGTCAATCCCGAGCTCACGATCATCGTCGGCAGTTACGTATCGGGCGTGATTCAGGAACTCACGTGCGATTACAATACCGAGGTGAAGGAAGGGCAGGTTTGCGCCAAGATCGATCCGCGGCCCTATCAAACGCTCGTCGATCAGAACAAGGCGAACCTCGCGATCGCCAGGGCGCAGCTCGAAAAGGACAAGGCCTCGCTCGTCTACGCGAAGCTCACCTATGACCGCAATCTCCGGCTCGGTCAGAGCAACGCGGTATCGCAGGACGCGGTCGACAACACCAAGAACGCCTACGATCAGGCGCTGGCGCAAATTGCGTTCGATGAAGCCACCATTCAGCAGCGCCAGGCTGCGCTCGCCGCCGCTCAGGTCAATCTCGACTATACCAACATCGTCTCTCCCGTGAAGGGAACGGTGGTGTCGCGCAACGTCACCATGGGGCAGACGGTGGCGGCGAGCTTCCAGACTCCCACGCTGTTTCTGATCGCCAGCGATCTCACCAGGATGCAGGTCGACACCAATGTGAGCGAAAGCGACGTCGGCGGAATCGAGATGGGGGACAAGGCGACGTTCGCGGTCGACGCGTTTCCGAAGCGCGTGTTCGAAGGGGCCGTCACCCAGGTGCGCCAGTCGCCGCAGACGGTGCAGAACGTCGTAACCTACGATATCGTGGTGGGCGTCACCAATTCCGACCTTGCGCTCAAGCCGGGCATGACGGCGGCGACGCGCATCATCATCGACGAGCGCAAGGACGTCGTGCGGGTCCCAGTCCAGGCCATGCGGTACCTGCCCGCTGAGGCCGTGAGAGCGGCAAGCTCTCAAGGCGACCTGTCGTTGCAGCCTGACCCGTCCGTGGGCGCCGACGAGAGCGGGCGGGCGCGCATCTGGGTCTTGCGGAACGGACGTCTGGTGCCGACCTCGGTCGTGGTGGGGATCGACGACGAGAATTTCACCGAAATTGTCGAAGGCGACGTCAAGCCGGGCGACCGGGTCGTCGTCAGCGAGCAGCGCGGAGCGGCCGCTCAGTCCCGCCTGCCGACGCCCCGCTTGTAAAGGCTGGCGCATGATCCCGAAAAGTTGACAGACTTTTCGGACAAGATCATGCGCAAAGACAAGAACTTGGACCAAGGCCGCAATGCCCGCACCGGTCATCAAAGTCGAGCAGGTCGCACGGACGTATCGTGTCGGCGACGTCGACGTGCATGCGCTGCGCGGGGTCGATCTGACGGTCGAACACGGTGAATTCCTCGCCATCATGGGCTCGTCAGGATCGGGAAAATCGACCCTGATGGCGATTCTCGGATGTCTCGATCGTCCATCGAGCGGGCGCTATTGTTTCGACGGCATCGATGTGGCGGGGCTCGACGAGCCGGAACTTGCGCGCATGCGCAGCGAGCGGCTCGGCTTCGTCTTTCAAAGCTTCAACCTGCTGCCGCGCACCAGCGCGCTCGAGAATGTGGCGCTCCCGTTGTTCTATGCGACCACGGCGATTTCGAAGGTGGGCACGCGCTCTGAGCGGGCGCACGCGGCCCTCGCGCTGCTCGGGCTCGCCGACCGCGAGCGCAATACGCCCGGCCAGCTCTCGGGCGGCCAGCAGCAGCGGGTCGCGGTCGCGCGGGCGCTGATCAACGCCCCCAGCCTGCTGCTCGCCGACGAGCCGACCGGAAACCTCGATACCCGCAATTCGCACGATCTGATGAAGACCCTTCAGTCGCTCAACCGCGAGCAGGGCGTCACCATCGTTGTCGTCACCCATGAGGCGGACATTGCGGCGTACGCCGATCGCACCGTGACGATGCGCGACGGTGAGATCGTGTCCGATGAAAGGAGGCGCGTACCGGTCGCGGCGAAGGGACCGACGGCGGCGCCCGACAGCGCCGCCGAAGTCTTGTTGCACCCGCCGGGAGAACCGGCGCGCGACGCAAGCCAATGGGGCGCGGTCGTGGCGTTCGCCACCATGGTGCTCGGCACTGCGATGCAAGCGATCTGGCGCAACCGGATGCGGTCCGCGCTCACGATGCTCGGAGTCTTCATCGGCGTCGCCGCCCTCATCGCGATGGTCTCGGTCGGGCAGGGCGCCAACGAGGCGGTGCGCAAGCAGATCGAGAGCCTCGGCACCAATCTGCTGGTGGTCCAGCCGGGGGCGACGACGCGCGGCGGTGTCCGGGCGGGGTTCGGCAGCGCGTCGACGCTGACCGTGAGCGACGCCCAGGCGATCCGCCGCGAGGCGCCGGCCGTCGGCACCGTCAGCTATCTGATCCGCCAGGCCGGACAGGTGGAATTCGGCAACCAGAACTGGACTACCAATATCCAGGGCGTGAGCGCCAATTATCCGCCGATCACCAATTGGAAGATCGAAGCCGGTATGGCCATCTCGCGGGACGACGAAAGCAGGGCCGCGCTGGTCGTGGTCGTGGGCCAGACGGTCGCTCGCCAGCTGTTCGGCACCTCCGAAAGCCCGCTCGGCGCGATCATACAGGTCAAAGGCGTGCCCTTGCGCGTGATCGGGATCCTGGCGTCCAAAGGACAAACATCGTTCGGGACCGACCAGGACGATGTGGTCATGATCCCGTTCACCACGGCGGAGCGCAAGGTGATCGGGGTGGCGGCGCCGAGCCAGCAGCAGGCTCCGCTCAATTGGGCCTATCCGCCCTGGCCGAACCCGTACAATCTGCAGGCTCGATTGGCGGGCAAAGTAAATTCGATTTACGTCCAGGCCGCGAGCCCGGCCCAGGTCCGGGCGGCGATCGCCCAGACGACCAATATCCTGATGCGTCGGCATCGCATCCGTCCGGAGGCCGTGAACGACTTCTCGGTGCGCAACCTCAGCCAGATCGCCGAAACCGCGGAGGGCAGCAGCCGCATCATGGCGTTGCTGCTCGCGGCCGTTGCCTCGATCTCGCTGGTGGTCGGCGGAATCGGGATCATGAATATCCTGCTGGTGTCGGTCACCGAGCGCACCCGCGAGATCGGTTTGCGGATGGCGATCGGCGCGCGGCGCCTCCACGTTCTGCTGCAGTTTCTCGCGGAAGCGGTTTTCTTGAGCGTGAGCGGCGGCATTGCGGGCATTATCGCCGGAATACTGTTTTCGCTGAGCATCCCGCTCCTGTCGGGCTGGCAGGCGCCGATCTCGCTTGCCGCCATTGCGGGCGGCTTCCTGTTTTCGGCCGCCGTCGGAATTTTCTTCGGCTATTATCCGGCTCGCAAGGCGGCGAGTCTCGATCCGATCGAGGCGCTCCGGTATGAGTGACGGCCGGCTGACGCCTTGCCTGGCCGGTGCGGCGGCGCGTGCCCGGCTCGCGAGGAGGCGACCGTGAAGGACCCTTACGAGGTATTGGGCGTCGAGCGTTCCGCCTCGCTCGAGGACATTCGCAAGGCCTATCGGCGCCTGGCGAAGAAGCTTCACCCCGATCTCAATCCCGGCAACCGCGCCGCCGAGGAGCGTTTCAAGGAGGTGGGCGCCGCCCACGATCTCCTGTCCGATCCGGAAAAGCGGGCGCGCTTCGACCGGGGCGAGATCGACGCTTCGGGCGCCGAGCGGCCGCGGCAGCGCTTCTACAAGGACTTTGCATCCGAGGCCGCGGCGGATCATCCCTACGCAAATTCCTCGGGTTTCGCGGATTTTGCGGAATCCGACGATTTTCTCGCCGAAATTCTCCGGCGGGGGCATGCTCGCGCGCGGGCGCGCGGGCCCGATACCCACTACCGGCTGCCGGTCGACTTCCTCGATGCCGTTAATGGCGGAACGATGCGATTGAGTTTGCCCGAAGGCGGGACGCTCGAGGTTCGAATTCCGGCGGGCATCCAGGACGGGCAGGTCCTGCGGCTGCGACGCAAGGGCGGCCCCGGCGACGCCGAGCCCGGCGACGCGCTGGTGGAGGTCGCGATCAAGCCTCACCGCTTTTTCACGCGGCAAGGCGACGACATTCACCTCGAGCTGCCGGTCACGTTGACGGAGGCCGTCCTTGGGGGCCCGGTCAAAGTGCCGACCCCGACCGGCGCCGTCACCATGCGCGTGCCCAAAAGCTCCAATACCGGAGCGGTCTTGCGGCTCAAGGGCAAGGGCGTTCGGCGGCATGGCGGCGGCCACGGCGATGAGCTGGTGACCCTCAAGGTGATGCTGCCGGAGGCGCCGGACCCCGAGCTCGAAACGTTCGTCGCGGGCTGGACGACCGGAAAATCATACGATCCACGCCGGGACATGCTGCCATGACGATCAGCCGCCAGGAATTCCTGCTGCGCGTCCGGCTCGATCAGGACACGCTGACGACCTGGATCGAGGAGGAATGGCTCATGCCGCGCAGCGCGGCGGCCGAGCCGGAGTTCAGCGATGCCGACGTGGCCCGCGCCGAGCTGATTCGGGACCTGAAGGAGAGTCTGGACGTCAATGACTCCGGGATCGGCGTGATCCTCAACCTGATCGACCAGGTGCATGGCCTGCGCAAGACGCTGGCTGAAGTGCTCAAGAGCATCCGCGCGCGGCCCGATCGGATTCCGGCGCCGCCGCTCGACGAGCCGGGATAGGTCTGGATCATCGGCGCCATGGACGTAACCTGCCGGCGAGACCCGCATGCTCGAGGCGGGGATCGGCCCTCGCGGCGCCGCTGGGCCAAATTGCCGCCCGCCCGCGGCCTGAGACTCACATGCGTCACTTCGATTGCCTGCCCTTCGGGGCGCCGTCGAGCACGCCCGCGATGAGCGCCATCCGTACCAGATCCGACAAGCTCGCGGCTTTCATCTTGGACATGACATTGGCCCGGTAGATCTCCACGGTGCGCGGGCTGATCCCATGATCGAATGCGATCGTCTTGTTGGGGTGCCCTGCAACCAAGCCCTCCAGCACCTGGCGCTCCCGCGTCGACAGCGCCGCGAGCTTGTCGACGATTTCCCCGCGCTCGGATTCCCGCACCGCATTTGCGCCCCGGTCGCTCAATGCCGCGTTGACCGCGACCATCAGGGCGTCGTCGTCAAACGGCTTTTCCAGAAAATCGACGGCGCCGAATTTCATGGCCTCCACCGCAAGGGGAACGTCGCCGTGTCCGGTGATGACGATCACGGGCATGGGGATCTGAAGATCCTTCAGTCGGCGCAAGAGATCGATGCCGGTGATGTCGGGCATTCTGACGTCGGTGATAATGCAACCGGACTTGATCTGCGGAAGACGTCGGAGGAACGCTTTTGCGCTCTCGTACGTCTCTACCTTGACGCCGGCGGTCTTGAGCAGGAAGCTCAACGACTGCCTGACCGCCTCGTCGTCGTCGATCACGTGCACGACGCCATCAATCTGCATCGTCCATATCCTCTTTGCTGACCATCGGAATGGTGAAGCGGAAGATCGTGCCGCCACCCGGATTGGGTTCCGCCCAGATGCGCCCGCCATGGCCCTCGACGATCGTGCGCGAGATCGACAGACCTACGCCCATGCCGTGGCGTTTAGTGGTGATGAAGGGCTGGAAGAGCTGTGACGCCACATCCTCCGAGATTCCCGCTCCGGTATCGGCAATGCCGATTATAACCATGCCGTTCTCGTCCGGCGCCGCGGACAGGACCAGCTCCCGCCGGTCGGACTCTTCCATGGCGTCGACCGCATTGCGCATCAGGTTCAATATCACCTGCTGGATCTGGACCTTGTCGGCAAGCACCAGGTCCAGCGATGGATCGAGCCGGAACATGACCCGCACGCCTTGATCCTTGGCACCGACCAAGGCGAGTGCGCTCGCCTCCTCGATGAGCTTGGTGACGCTTTCGACCCGCCGCTCGCTTTCGCCCCTGGCGACGAAATCCCGCAGGCGGCGGATGATATTCCCGGCGCGCAAGGACTGCTCGGCCGCCTTGTCCATTGCGTCGCGCACCATCACGGTCTGCTCGTCGGTGCGGCCTTCGAGCAGCCGCCGGGATCCCTTCATGTAATTGGCGATGGCCGAGAGCGGCTGGTTGAGCTCGTGGGCGAGCGCCGAGGCCATCTCGCCCATCGCGGTCAGGCGCGAGATGTGGACGAGCTCGGACTGGAGCTCCTGAAGGCGAGCCTCGGTCCTTTGGCGTTCGCTCAGGTCCCGAATGAATCCCGTGAAGAAGCGGGAATTGTTCGACCTCATCTCGCCGACCGCAAGCTCCATGGGAAAGGTCGAGCCGTCCTTGCGCTCGCCCACGACGACGCGGCCGATGCCGATGATCCGCTTCTCGCCGGTCCGCAGATAGCGCGCCAGATAATCGTCATGATCCTCGCGGTAAGGTGACGGCATCATGATCTTGATGTTCTTCCCCAGCACCTCGTTCGCGTGGTAGCCGAACAGGCGCTGCGCGGCGGCGCTGAAGGATTTAATCAGCCCATGCTCGTCGATCACGATCATGGCGTCCGGAACGGTGGCGAGAATCGACTCGAGATGGGCTTCGCGGGCGGTGGCCTCGACCCGCGTCAATTGCAGCCGTTCGCCGAACCAGGAAATCCCGATGCCGAGCACCGTAAACGTGACGGCGCGTGCAAGGTCGACGGCGAACAACGGCGAATCCAGGTTACTCAGATCTGTAAATTGGTCCGTGGTGTAGAGATGGATGAGGAGACCCGACAGCGTGGCGAACAGACCCGGCCCCAAGCCTCCGACGATCGCTGCGACCAGCACGGGTGGCACCAAGAAAAGATAAAGTGCCTGGTAGCCCAAGGTCGGGGCAAGCAAGGTCCGCAACGCGATGACGAGCACCACGAGCGACAGCGACAGCAGGTAAAGTGCCCACTGCCGCCGCAGCACGTCGCGCAACAGCCCGCGCGAGGACCCGTCGTCGGATTTCAGGGCCAGGTTGGCCATGGCTTCCGTTCTCATCACGCGACCGGACGTTCTCCGGGCTACGGCACTGTTGGGGCAAGGCTTATCCCTGCCGCCTTTGGGACATTATCGGAAGTTCCAGTGCCCGGCTCAATCTCTATCGGCGGGGCGTCGGTTCACGCGGGCTGGTCTCCGAATGGGAAGGGATCGTGTTTGCGAGTGGCCGGAGCCGGCGTCCGACCTCTGCGGCATGCCGGGGGAGGCGCGATCCGCCATCGATACGCGCGATCAGTGTCCGCGAGATCGCCGTCAGCACCTTGTGCGTGCGATCGACCGGAGCCAGGCGAGCGGTTGAGGGCCAAAAAGGGTGCCGGCATCGATCATGATGCTCCGAGTGACGCAGGCCGTATGTGGGTTGGAACTTCCGGTTCGCCTCGTTTTTTCGCCGATAAAAATCTTATGCCAGATGTGAATCAGTTCATCTCGTGCCGGGCGTCGCCGGGCGTAAGAGGGTGTGACGATGCGAAATCGGGCCGCCGTGCGACCTGCAGATCAGAGGAGGCCACAATGGCAACTACGGCATTGGTTCGTTTCTTCGCAGTGATGACGGCCGTCACTGTGGCGGCGAGTGCGGCGTGTCCCGCGCAGGCGACGTCCGACAAACGGATCGACCTGGCGGCACCCCGGTGGGTCGACCAGACGGTCTACCAGCCGGATTGCCGGAATATCGAACGCCACTGCGGGTGTCATTTCGACAGCTATGGCGAGCCGGTCTGCGGGCTGTGGTAACACCTAACCGATCGATGCGTCATTGAGGCCGGGCGACGCAATCGCGGCAAGTCGCAAAAAAATTCGACAGGTGTGATCCATCTCACCAGGTCACGCCGAAAAAGGGAGTAGTCGGAGAGCGATCATCCCGGCGCCACAAGCCCGAGATGCAAACCATGTCCACTGGAGAGGCCGACATGTCCAAGCTCGTCAAAATCGCGATCATCATCGGGACTGCTGCGCTCTTGATCGCGGCGAAGCAAACGCTGCCGCTCTACTCCTCCGGTTCGGCCGCGCCGACCGCGGCAAGATCTTCGATCGCGCCCGCCGAGATGATGCGGACGATCGGCCCGCTCCCGCAGACGATGGTCGACAGCTACTACTGAGGCGGGCGACTACACCCGTGTGGGCGCGCACCATAAGGGCGTTTACGCCCGTCTTCGCGGGCACCATAAGGGCGTCTACGCCCGTCTTCGCGGGCACCATAAGGGCGTCTACGCCCGTCTTCGCGGGCACCATAAGGGCGTCTACGCCCGTCTTCGCGGGCTATGCCGCTTGCGAGCGGGCGCAACGTTTCAGCTCGCCGGCTGCGCATTCAACCCGCGCACGCTGAACGCGCTGACCGGCCGGCGGAAGCCCTTGAGAATGAGGTCTCCGGCCGGCTCGGTCGTCACGAGAGTTCTCGATCGCGCTGCGCACCTTGGAATCGATCAGAATCTGCCCGTTGAGCGCCTCGCCGCAGAGCCGGGACGCCAGGTTGGCGACCGATCCCGTCGCCGAATATTGCAGCCGACCCTCGAAGCCGATGCAGCCGAGCGTCGCGTAGCCATGCGCGATCCCGATTCCAAAGCCGAGCTCGTGGCCGAGCTGGCGCCACTTTGTCGCAAGCGCGGCAATTGCGTCGCGCATCTCGACGGCCATTTTCGCAGCCCGCAGGCATGGATCGGGACACGGCAGGGGGTCGTTGAACAGCACCAGCAGGCTGTCGCCGGCAAAATGCTCGAGTGTCCCTTCGAATTTTCCGATCAGCGCGCCGAGCGCCGCATGATATTCGCGAAGAACCTTCATGACCTCCTCGGGCTCGGCGCTTTCGGCGAACGCCGTGAAGCCGCGCAGATCGCAATACGCGACGGTGATCTCCCGGCGATGACTCTCCAGCAGACGCTCGCCGCCCGATGACAGAATCAGCTCCGCAATCTGGTGGGAGAAGAAACGCTTGAGCCGGCCGACCCGCTCGATTTCGGTGAGCTGGTCGGCGACGCGCTGTTCCAAAGTCCGGTTCCAGCCCGCGAGGTCGGCGGCCTGAGCTTGCACCTGGTCGTGTAGCGCCTTGACGCGCAGCATCGAGCGCACGCGCGCGACGAGCGCCGCCTGGTCGATCGGCTTCGGCAAGTATTCGTCCGCCCCGGCGTCGAGCCCGGCCACGACGTCCTGGGTATCCGACTTGGCCGTCACCAGGATGATCGGCGTGAACGGAAGGCTCGCGTCACCCTTGATCCGGCGGCAGACCTCGATGCCGCTGAGCTTCGGCATCATGACATCCAGCAAAATCAGATCGGGGAGATGCTGGTGCGTGGCGACGAGCGCTTCCTCGCCATCGGAGGCTTGCAGTGGCACATAGCCATGAGCCCGCAGCCGCGCATCGAGGATATCGCGGTTGGCCTCGTTGTCGTCGACAATCAGGATGCGCGGCGGATCGTTCATGGGGCCCCTTGGAACCGTTCTAGGAGAGATAGGTCCGGATCTTGGCCAGGACCTGGCGCGGACTATAGGGCTTGGTCACGTAATCGTCGCATCCCGCCGCGCGGGCTTTGGCTTCGTCCCCGCTCAGCGCATAGGACGTGATCACGATGACCGGAATCGCACGCAACGCCGGGTCGGCTTTGAGCCTGCGTGTGGTTTCGTAACCATCGAGCACCGGCAGCTGAATGTCCATCAGAATGAGGTCCGGATGGTGCGCGGATGCGCAGCGCAGCGCCTCTCCGCCATTGTCGGCTTCGATGACCTCGTATCCGGCGTTGGTCAACATGTCGCGCAGGATGCGCCGGTTGTCTTCATGGTCCTCGACCACGAGGATACGGTTTTTCATGCCTGTGCTGCCTGCTGCTCGACGGCGATCGGAAGCGTGAAGGAGAAGGTCGAACCCGCACCCGGGCTCGACTCGACCCAGATCCGGCCGCCGTGCAGCTCGACGATCCGCTTGGCGATCGAGAGGCCAAGCCCGCTGCCGCCCTTCGCCCGGGTGGACGAGGCGTCGACCTGCTGGAACTCGCCGAAAATTCTTTGCTGGTCGGCCGTATTGATCCCCGGGCCGGTGTCGTGCACCGCGACCGTAAAGGTTCCGTTGCGCGCCGAGGCCTGGATGGTCACTTCGCCCGCGTCGGTAAACTTGATGGCATTGCCGGTCAGGTTGAGCAGCACTTGCGCGATCCGGCGCTCGTCGCCGCGCCCGCGCGGCAGATCCGACGGCACCTCGACCTTGAACGCAAGCCCTTTCTCCGAGGCCAGCGTCTCGACGCCTGTAAAGACGCTGTGCACGACTTCCCTGAGGGAGTAGTCGGAGAGCGAGAGCATGAGTTGCCCCGCCTCGATCTTCGACAGGTCGAGCACGTCGTTGATCAGGCCAAGCAGGTGGCGGCCGTTGATCTGCACCCGATCGAGCACGCTGCGCATCTTGTCCGGCGTCTCGCCGTAAATGTCGTCGAGGATCAGCTCGGTATAGCCCAGAATGGCGTTCAAGGGCGTGCGCAGCTCGTGGCTCATATTGGCGAGGAACTGCGATTTGTGCTTGCTCTCGAGCTCGAGCTGGCGGCTCTTCTCCTGGAGCTCGTGAAACAACCGCGCGTTCTGGATGGCCAGCACCGATTGGGCGGCAAAAGTTTGCAGGAGATCGACCGTTGGCTTCGGGAAAAGGCCGGGCTCTTTGCGCCGCACGACGAGCGCGCCCATGATCCGGTCGGGACTGAGAAGAAGGGGTACGGCGAGCAAGGCGTTATAACCGGCTTTCAGAACGATTTGCTGTAGGGGTGAGGGCGGCAATGCGCTCAGGTCGGGCACCTGCATCGGTACGCGTTGCGCAGCCGTCCTGTCGACGATGAGCTCTCCGATTTGCACGCGGAAGCTCGCGATCTGCGCGATCAGGTCGCCGCTCATACCGTGGGTCGCACGAAGATCGAATTCCTGCCGCGCCTCGTCGTAAACGTAGATTGCGCCGGCATCGGTGTCCGAGATCTGCACGGCCTTGGCGACGATCGTGTGCAGGACGGTCTTGAGATCCAGTGTCGAGCTGACGGCTTGACTCACTTCCCCGAGGGCCCGCAGTTCCTCCACCGATTGCGCAAGCTCTCGCGTACGAATCTCGACTTTGTTCTCCAAATCCGCGTAGGACTTGCGAAGCCGCGTGGCCATATCGTTGAATTGATCGGCGAGTGTCTCGAGCTCATCGCCTGTTTTGATTGAAATGCGCTGGCTGAGATCGCCACTGCCGATGCGAGCGGCGCCGGCGCGCAATGCCTGGATCGGCACGATCATCTTTCGTGCGAGAAACATGCCGGCAAGGATGGCGAGGCAGAGTGCGGCCAAGAGCACGATCGAGGTGTGCCAGATGCTCGCGCGCAACGGCGCAAAGGCCTCGTCCGCCGGCAGCTCGATGAAGACGAGCCAGCCAGGCGGCGAAATCCGCGCGTAAGTCGTGAGCACTTGGCGTCCCTCGATGTCCTGAGCCATATGGAGCGGCTCCGACGTGTCGGTAGCGGGTGCTCGCGCCGCCTTCACCTGGGCGAGGGCCGAGAAATCCCTCTTGCTCAGCACCAGACTGAGATCTGGATGCGCGATGAGGCGCCCGCGCGCGTCGACCACATAGGCTTGGCCGTGCTCGCCGACCTTGATCTGCGAGACGACATCCCAGATGAATTTGAGATTCACCTCCGCAATGCTGACTCCGGCGGCTTTATCCCCCGACAGAGCGAGAGACATAAAGGGTTCCGAATCGTTTCGGAAGTACACCTCGCCGTAATGGCTCTTGTGCACTACGGCCTCGACAAAACGCGGGTCTTTGGAGAAATCCGCTCCGCTGGCCATCACGTCCGGTGCCCTGCGCGAGACGTGGATCTGCTCTCGGGCAGATGGGTCGATCTGCACCAACTCGGAAATCGCCGGAACTTGCCGGAACAGGCGCCAAGCGTCGATGCGCCGCTGTGGCAGGGTGCCCCCCGTCCAAGGCAATTGAACGGTCCAACCGAGTTGGTCCTCGATTTCCTTGATGAACCGGCCGATCTTCGCTCCCGCCGCTTGCGCCTGTTCATTCTGAATGCGAATGAGCGCAGCATTGTGTTGCTGTTCGAAAAACCAGATCTGGAAAGCGCCATTCACGACCAGCGCAATGCAAACCACCGCAACGAACAGCGCGACATACTTGCGGAACAGACGGCTGCGAATCTCCGGAAATGTGTCTCCGATGGACGCCATAACGCGTCGGCGCGAGCCGCGCAACCAGTGTCTTGCGCCGCCGATCCCAAAGGAAAATTGCGCCGGCTTATTCAAATTTCTCATTGGCGACAGCCATGAGCGAATACGGAACCTCGATGCCAAGCGCTTTTGCGGTTTTGAGGTTGACGACCAGCTCGAAAGTATTCGGACCTTCGACCGGCATGCTGTCCGGCTTTGCGCCGCCGAGGATGCGGCCCGCGTACCGTCCGATCTGGCGATAAGCTTCGGCGAGATCTGGTCCGTAACTCACCAGCCCGCCGGCGGCCACGTACTGGCGCCACGGATATACCGCGGGCAGGGCGTACTTTGCAGCGAGATCAACGATGCGCTTATGCCGTGCAGTGAAATCTGGATCGGCGCTGACGATGAGCGCGCGCGCACCATTCTTGACGGCGGTCGAGAATATTTCGTCGTAGTCGTCATCGTCCTGCTTCTTGCCCGTGCCGGGCTTGAGCGCGATCAAATCATTCTGTTCGACGAATTCTCTTTCGAATTTCTCGACCGTGAATGCGGAGCTCATCAGCATTGCGATTTTGGCGCCCGCAGGCACCAAGTCGCGTAGAATCTCGAGGCGCTTTGCCAGCATCTCGGTACTTTCCAGACTCACACCGGTGGCATTGCCGCCGGGCCGCGATATGCTCGCGACGAGCCCGCCACCCACAGGGTTGGGGCCGGCAACGAATAGAATCGGGGTGGTCGTCGTGGCCGATTTTGCCGCCAATGCCGCAAAACTGCCTCCTGGCGCGGCGATGAGCGCCACCTTTTGCTGAACCAGGTCGAGCGCCAGCGCTTTCAACCGATCGCTATGGCCTTCCGCCCAACGATATTCGATTTTGATGTTTCGGCCTTCCACGTAGCCATGCTCGGCCAGGCCTTGGCGAAAGGCGGCCACGAGCCGACCGAAGCTGTCGGGGGCCGCAGGATGAAGGAATCCGATCACCGGAAATTGCGACGATTGTGCGTGTGCCCCGAGCGGCCATTCCGCCATCGTGGCGCCGAGAAAGACGATCAGCTCTCGCCGGTTCATCCGATGACCTCATTCGCGTAAGCCATGAGCACGGGCGAGATATCGAGCCCAAGATTCTTGGCGGCGGTCTTATTGATGACCAGCTCGAATTTGGCGGGCTCTTGCACTGGCAAATCGGCGGGCTTCGCGCCGCGCAAGATGCGATCCACATAGGGCGCCGCTCGCGCGTAGAGATCGACCGTATCAATGCCGTACGAAATCAATCCGCCGTCCGTGGCGAAGTAACGATACGGATAGATCGCCGGCAATCCGTGCTTCGCGGCCGATGAAACGATGAGCTGCCGATGACTTACCATAGCATTGTCGGGCAACACGATGAGCCCGCTGTTCGGTTCGCGTGCGAATTGAGCAATGGTGCGCTCAACATCGGCGGCGCTGTGGATAATCAAGTTCTCCAATTCAATGCCGAATGGACGGGCGGCATCTTCGATCGAGGTGATGTATTGTCGACCGCGTGGGATTGCCGCCGGGTCGAACATAAGCCCGAGCCGACCGACACTGGGCGCAATCTCCCTGAGAATTTCCAGCCACTTCGCACCCATTGAGGATTTAAAATTGGTGAATCCCGTGAGATTGCCGTCCGGCCTGGCCTGGTTGGTGACAATCCCATTGCGGATCGGATCCGGGACCACCAAGAATACGATCGGAATGGACCGGGTCCGTTGCTGTAGCGTTACCGCAACCGGCGCGCTTGCACCGACAAGAACGTCCGGCGCCAAACCGATGAGCTCATCGGCGTAGGCCTTGGTGCGGTCGAGGTCACCGGAAGACCAACGGATGTCAAGCTGAAGGTTTTTCCCATCGACCCATCCAAGTCGCGCCAAGTTTTGTTTGAAAGCGGCGACGCGGATCTGACCTTCCGGTTCGTTTGCCATGCCAACGAGCATCCCCACACGGCGCGGACCTTCGCTCGCCTGGACGTGAGTGCCGAGCCCGTATGCGGCCGCCATGCCACCCAAAAGGGCGATGAATTCGCGTCGGTTCATCTCTTGTTCCCCCTAGATCAGCCCGTTTGCGGTACGTTTGGCGGCACATTTCGAATTGAAAAAACCATAGCATACATGCATTTGGCGCCATGTGAGCCACCTCACATGGCACGACGTCGCGTCGGCGACGGCTCCGGGACGCCGGACTCGCCGCTATGCCAGGGTGCGGCCTTGAGCCCCTTGTCGCCGATCTCCCGCCGAGCCGGCTTCCGGATCCGGACGCTCCTGCAACGAGATCAAGCCTTGCACGAACAGATTTTCGATCCAATCGAGATGGCTCTCCACTACTAAAATACCAGCGCTCGCATTCAATTCCGCGGCGATTTCCGCGGCCGTGCGCGTTCCGTCACTGAGCATTAAAATACGCGCCGTGAGCCCATCGACGAGCAGGGGATCGCGTGGCGTGCCGTCAAGCCGGCGAAACGCCACAATGAAGCTCGGGCGCGGCGACGGAGCCGCCGGAAGCTCGCCCACCGTCCGCGCGCCGATGAATTCGGCCGCATCGAATTCGAAGGCGAGGATCCGGGTGTGCGGATCGCGTACCGGAACCAATACGGTGAGGTCTCCCTCGTCTATGGCCCAGCGCCGCGTACGGAGCCGAAAGACGGGATCGCACATCGGTTCGTCTGGCGGTTCCCCTGCGTCCTCCGCCTCCGCGACGGCGATTTCCACCTCGACCGCCGCAGCCAGCCCGGCAAGCTCCGTACGGTCTGCACGCACAGCTCGTTCGAGGGCGGCCAGGACCTTGCGGGCTTGCGCCAGGTCGATGGGTTCTGGCCCGCAACGCGCGCCGTTCCTTTGCGCTTTCCCGAGTTCCAGCCTGGCAAGCTCTGTGAGCACGAATCGGCCGCCGATCGCTTCCCGTTCGGGCGCCGGCGCCCGTCTCGGTGACGCGGTGTGATGCCCACGCGCGACGTCCTCGAGCAGATGCTCGAGCTTGTGGGGGAGGGCGATGGTCTGCTGCAAGGCGAGCGCAAAAGCCCGGCCACGGGCTCCGACGCGCGCCGCCGGCTTGGGATCCCGCACGATCGCCGCCAGCCGCGCCGCAAGCGCGTCGGTATCGTTCACATCGGGGACCGCGACGCAGCCGTAGCCGTCGGGGAGCCTCCCGCGCGCGGGAAGCTTACGGATCATCTCGGTCGAGGCGACCAGGCATGATCCGCAGAGTAGAACCTCGCGCGGGATGATCGGCGCATGAAATCCGATCGGAAAGTCTTGTTCGAGGCAGCATACGGCCAGGCATCCGCGCAGAAATTCGGGCACGCGCCAGGGCGGAAGGAATGGTATCTGCAGGACGCGGTCGGCGAGACCGAGCTTTACAGCCTCGGCGCGGAAGCGGCTTTCGACCTCCGGCTGGCCATGCGCCAGCGCGACCAGCCCGACCTCCAACCCGGCGCGAACGAGCTGATGCATGGCGCGCAGGAGCGCGAACGATCCCTTGCTCTCGCCGAGCTTTCCGCAAATCCCGAAATAGGGCCGGCCGGCCTTGGCGTCGCCCCATAACGCATCGCCCAATTGGTGGTCCGGCTCCATCTCGCGGCGCAGTCCCGCGAGATCGAGCGCAGCGCCATGGGGCGTGAACAGATCCTCCGGCACCATGAAGGCACCGGCCCCAGCGACACGGTCGGGAGCCACGCCCCGCGCCATGGCCCGTTCAGCCACCGTGCCGGCCGCGATCACGAGCGCGGCCGATCGCAGCACGTGATCGTAAAGGGGCTCGAGCTGAGGATGATGCCAGAGTCGCCCCGCATCGCTTCCTGCCATCCGGGCGACGTGCGGTACGCCGATGATTTGCGCCGCGAGGTAAGCCGCCACCCCATAGGGCTCCATGTAATGCGAATAGATCACGTCGAACGGACGCTCCGCGTGCACGCGCGCCGCGATGCTGGCGAGTTTCGAGACGAATGGGCTCGCCATCGGAATATAAGCTTGGGATCGGTCGACAGGGTCGGACCGATGGATGCTCACCGCACCGGGGCCGTAGACGGCCTCGCAGCGCTGCCAATCCTGTGGCCGCATGTGCATACGAAAAGGAGCCGACACCTCGTTGGCGTTGGTGACCACGTGGACATCGTGTCCGCGCGCCGCCAGCCGGTGCGCGGTCCAGTACGTCCGCATGCTGACGCCGCCTTGGATCGGCGGAAACTTGCCGATGACGCAGATTCTCACGCAAGCACCTCGATGAGCGCGTGATCCGCAAGATCGGCGATGAGCCCTTGCGCCCGCCCATCGAGCGCGCTCGGATCTGCCCAATCGTCCAGGGCAGCGAGCAAGTCGAATACAGCGGGCGGCACCTCGAAAACTTGCGTTTGGCTCGCTCCGGGTGGAACGGTGATGGCGAGGCGCGTATCGCGCTTGGGCGGGGCGGCGGTTTCAGTATCCTGCTCGAAAATCGATTGAATATCGTGGCTGCACCGCACCAGAACCACGCCGGGGCGGCGGCGGATACCCCGCCGCCTTCGGTGCTCATCCGGGGTCGCAGCTGGCGCGCCTTCCCCTGCATGGGCCGCGACCGCACGCGCAAGCTCACATGCCATGACGTCGGGCAAATACGGCGGGCCATCTCTCCATCGATCCGAAACGAAGTCGTGAAACTGGCGTGCATTCGCCAGGCGATTCATCTCCGTGGGCGGGCAGGTTTGGACGAACGCGCGCAAGGCGCTTTCAGCCCGGCCGCCAAGGATGTCGAAGGTCCGCGGGAATACAGAGGCGATCTTTTCCAGACGTTTCTCATAGGAGAAGCGCGCCTCGAGATGGAGCAAGGCGGGATCGATGCCATGCAGAGCCTGATCGAGAGGCGCCTCGCGCCATTCGCCGAAGATCGCGGCGCCGCTCGTCAGATATGCGAGCAGGCTAGCCTGCCGATCCAACAGCCGGTTCCCCATGGCTCCTCTCGGACGGAACGACGGAAAGGCACGCGCGGATACGTGCGACGTCGCCCAGGATCTCGTCTACCGCGTCAAGACGGTCGTCACGCTCGAGAACAACGACCGACGGCTTTTGCCGCGCAAACAGATGATCGAGTAGATCGAACGCCGCATCGGGAACCGGATGGCTGTGGGAATCGGCCAGAACCGGCCGGTCAAGAAACTCTTCCCGCACCGTGACGCCGCCCGCCATGTGGACCTCGTGGACCAGGCCGCGTGGCAATGCGTCGAGAAATGCGTATGGATCGAAGCCATGATTGTGTGCATTCAGATAGAGGTTCTCGATGTCGAGAAGAAGTCCGGCGCCGGTTTCGCGGCAGATCAAGTTGAGAAAGTCCGCATCGGATAGATGCGAAGTCCGGCCACTCGAATGCGTAGGTGATGTTTTCGAGCAGAAATGGAACCGAAATCCGGGATTGAACCACGCGAATTTTCGCGATGACGGATTCGGCAACCGCCTCGGTTTTCGGCAACGGCAGCAGATTCGCGAGGTCACGGCCCGGAACGCGGGTGAACGCGAGGTGCTCGCTGAACGCAGGCGCCTTGAGGCGATCGACGATCGCCGCGACCTCATCCAGATAGGCGAGATCGAGCGGCGCGTCTGTCCCGATCGACAGACCAATCCCGTGCGCCGTCAGCGGAATCATGTCGACCAGATCGAGGATCGAGGATCGCAGTGCCCGGCCGCCGTGAAAGTAGTGATCGACGGTTATCTCAAGGACATCGAAACGATCGAGATTGCGGCGCGTCCACTCCGCGATGGGCGCACGAAACCCGATGCCGACGGCCGGCTTCGGGCCGTTACTTTCGCGTTGCATACGGGCGGCCCGGTGTATCTCCATCCGGCGGGCTCTGGCCGGGCGCCGAATGGCAGCCGCAGCCGCACCCGCAGCCGTCCGCGACTTTCCAGCGCGCGTGGTCCTTCTCGGCGTACAGCCGCCAGGCGAGGACGAAGCCTTTGCCGGGTTTGAGCTCATCGAAGGCCTGATTGATCCGCCGGGCCAGCTCGCGATTGTTGTCGTACCCATCCATGTCGAAATGCGGGGAGTCGCGGCATTCGGTGCAGACCTTCTCGACCTGCTGGGCGGCGACCTTGGCGTTTGACCACGAACCGGGAAGCTCCGCCTGATATTGGCGGCCGTCCTCGCCGGTGAACAGAACCGCGCGATGTTCCTTCAGTTCGGCAACCGTCAGCTTCGGTTCCAGACCATCGTGGTGCTCGCTATCGTCATGGCTCATGGCCAGTCTCCCAGTTGACGCGATCAGGCTTCACTTGCTTTCGGCTGGAGCAGGTCGGAGGATATCTTCGACGGACATTAAATGGCGCCAGCCCGGCGAACCAGCATCCCCTATCGCCGCAACAAGCGCTACACGACTTCGGCTCGCTTGCCCCATGCCGGGGGAATGCCGACGCCAAGCTGCGCTGCCGTCTTCGCATTGATCACCAGTTCGAACTCCGACATTTTATGTTTCTTGACCGCCTTGCCCCGCTTTGTGTAGCCCTGGACGATATTTCCGGCTTTCAGGCCCACGTGCCGGTACGCATCGCACAGGTTGGGTCCGAAGCTCATCAGGCCGCCTTCTTCGACATACTCGCGCCAAGGATAGGCTGCCGGCAATCGATATTTGGCGGCCAACGCAATGAGCTTCTTTCGATGGCTGGTGAAGTACGGATCGGCACACACGATGAGCGCGCCGGCCCCCTTCCTGGCAGCCGCCGCATAGGCAGGCGCAAAGTCCTCCTGTTCGCGGGCTTCGACGACGATCAAGCCCGCCTTCTTGGCTTCTTCCTTCTCGCGCTTGTAGACATACGTCCCGGGACGCAGCAAAACGGCGGCCTTTTTTGCCTTCGGGGTCAATTGCCGCAAGAAGGCCAGACGTTTTCGCACCGACTCGGTGGTTAATACGTGCACGCCCTCGGCATTGCCGGATTTGAGCAGCCCGGCTTTGCCCGGATCGAACCCGCTGACAAAGATAACCGGAATCGTCTTGGTGGCCTTGACGGCCGCCAATGCCGAAACCGTACCTCCCGTCGTCGCGAGCACGTCGACCTTGCGCTTGACCAGGTCGGCCGCCAGCTTCGGCAGGTCGGCATATTTTCCCTCGGCCCATCGTGAGATGATCTTGACGTTCCGGCCCTCCACGCAGCCGGCGTCTTTCAGGCCGGCCCGAAACGCAGCCACATGCCGATCAAAGTGAGCACCTCGCGGTGCGCTATTGAGGAATCCGATTGTTTTCATGGGCGTCGGCCCTCTGATGAGACTCACGCAGATCAAGCATATGTGCGGCCGGCCCAATCCTGCGTCGGCCGACCCAGGGGGGCGCCGGTCGCGACCTATGGCTTGTGTTTGTGCGCTCCTGGTTCGCCAGGCGGGTTCTGGCCGGGAGCCGAATAGCAGCCGCAGCCGCACCCGCAGCCGTCCGCGACTTTCCAGCGCGCGTGGTCCTTCTCGGCGTAGAGCCGCCAAGCGAGGACGAAGCCTTTCCCTGGCTTGAGCTCATCGAAGGCCTGATTGATCCGCCGGGCCAGCTCGCGATTGTTGTCGTATCCCTCCATGTCGAAATGCGGGGAGTCGCGGCATTCGGTGCAGACCTTCTCGACCTGCTGCGCGGCGACCTTGGCGTTCGACCACGAACCGGGAAGCTCCGCCTGATATTGGCGGCCGTCCTCGCCGGTGAACAGAACCGCGCGATGTTCCTTCAGTTCGGCAACCGTCAGCTTCGGCTCCAGACCATCGTGGTGCTCGCTATCGTCATGGCTCATGGCCAGTCTCCCAGTTGAAACGATTGAATTCATTCACGTCGCTAGATCACCTCGATGCGCGGATCGATCTCCTTCCGGATCTCGATCTTCAGCGCGCTGGCGGTCTTGCCATTGACCACAAACTCGAACTCATCAGACCTGGGTGCCTGGACGCGCAACGCGTCGGGCTTGAGGCCATTGAGAATCAGGCCCGCATAGGCGCCGATTTGGAAATAGGCCTCCGAAAGACGAGGACCAAAGCTCATCAGCCCGCCTTCCTCGACATACTGACGCCATGCGAAAGCGGTCGGCAGGTTGAATTCTCCCGCGAGCGCGACGATTTTCTGAAACTGGCTGGTGAAGTAGGGGTCGGCGCAGACCATCAGCGCCCCGGCGCCCTGCTTGACCGCCTTGGCGAAAGCCGGGCGCAGGTGTTCCTCGTCGCACGCCTCCACCACGATGAGCTTTGCTTTCTTCGCCTGCTCTTTTTCGCGCTTGTAAACGAAGGTTTTGGGTCGCAAGAGATCGGCGATCTTGGCAGCCTTCGGCACCAGTCGGCGTAAAAGTGCCGCGCGCTCCGGCACCGAGTGAGTGGTGGACACGTTGACCCCCGTGGCATTTCCGAATCTGAGGAGCCCGGCTTTGCGTGGATCGAAGCCACTGATAAAGAGTACTGGAAGCGTCTGCGTGACTTTGAGGGTCTCGAGCGCCGAGACCGTGCCTCCCGTCGTCGCGATCAAGTCGACTTTGCTATTCACCAGATCGGCCGCCAGTGTCGACAGGCTCTTGTAGTCTCCCTCGGCCCACCGGGAGATGATCCGCACATTCACGCCATCGACGTAGCCGTACTTTTTCAGGCCGTCATGGAAGGCCGCGACGTGTTTCGCGAACGCGATGTCATCCGACGCGCTGTTGAGAAATCCGATCACCTTCATGGGTAAAAGCCTCCATCATCGCGGTAAGCGCGGGCAGGTACCAGCTACATAAACCCCGCGCGTTTGTAAAAAGTCGATTTCCATTCTGTTTCAAGTTCGCCGAGCGAGGCGCCGTAGACCTCGCGCCAGCGATCTGGTGACCCGCATTCGCGCTCGAATGGCTTTAGCGGGGTCAGGACGTAGAGGCTGCGAAATCTGTCCATGCCATGCGTCTCGATGAGGAATTGCGCGAATGAACCCACGACAGCGTAAATATGCGCTTGCCCGGAAGGGTCATCCTGATAGAGGTTCAATCCGACGCGGAGCCTGAGAGAGCTCGGAGTGGCGATCTTGTCGAGATCGGTCAAACGAACCTTTTCGAGACCCGCGGCCTCGCCGCGTGCGAATTCAGGCACCATCTTCAGCAACAGCTCGCGCGCCAACGCGTGCAAGGGTCGGCCAAAGTTCGGAAACGCGGAATTTTCGCCCAATGCGGCCTGAAGATAGATCGCCAATCCTTCGGCGATAAAGCGGTTGCCATTGGGGAAATAGACGTGCACGAGCTCATGCATAATTGGGGCTTCGCCGGCCACGACCTTCCATGCCGGGAATTCCATCCGGCCCTGTTGACCCACCGCCGCGGGCAACAGAGATTTAGAATTCTTGTAGTCGTCCGACACGAATATCTTCAGGTCCGCCGGCAGCACGGCCGGCGGCCATTGTTCCTGCACGCACCAGCTCTTCAGAAGGCCCAGATTCCGGGCAAAGTCCGTCTTGAATGCGTCCTGCTGCGCAGGCGAAAGGCTGCAATACTCAATCCCCTGGACGCGACCCCAAAAATTGAAGATGGTCGCCGGATCGCTGAAATTCTGGAATGCAATCGAATGCGCGGCAGGTTCAGACAATCCGTCGGACGAACAGGCGCTGCTCGGCGCTACCGACCGCAGGAATTCATGGCCGCGCTTTGCCATCCACCCACGCCTTTTTCACGGAAAAACGATACTTGCTTTTCCCGGTGCAGTAAAGCGAAGCCCTTGGCGCTCGCATCATCGGCGTTCAAGGCAGCTCGCGTAGTTGCGGGAAATTACCGGCGAGGGAATTCCTCGTAAAAACACCTATTGCGTGTATCATGATGCGGCCCGTTCTCGATAGCGGGGAGTCGCTTTCCTTTGCGGTTACGACCGCACGCACAATAGAATCGGTTTTTGCGCAGAAGTGTGAACTATTTCACAGCAAAAGCTGAAAATCTTGGGGTGCTCACCGTGGCGAACCGCTCGGGTAGAGCTCGTGGATTTTCCGCGTCGACGCTATAGCTCCGGGCGATCAATATTCCATGATTGTTTCCGGCTTGGGGGAGGGGACCCTAGACGCGAAGCACCATTCCCTCGACCGCGACGACTGCGCCCGAATGCCGCGCGGTCGCCTGTGCCTGGACGCCATCGAGAAAGTCGTCGTCGTGGTCCGGGTCGTGATGGAAAATGGCGAGCTGCTTCGCTCCGGCTGCTGCCAGGATTCGAACGCCCTCCTGCCAGGTCGAATGTCCCCAGCCGGCCCGCGCGACAAACTCCTCATCCGTGTAGTCGCCATCATAGATCAGCAGGTCGACGCCGTCGGCAAGCGCCATCACGTGCGGGTCAAGCTGGCCCGGCCGATGCTCCGTATCCGTGATGTAGGCGATCGAATGACCTGCGTATTCCAGGCGATAGCCCGTCGCGCGGCCGGGATGATTCAGCGGTCGCGTACGCAAAGTGACGCCGGGATGCGGCTCCAGCACCTCGCCGGAATGAAAGTCGCGAAACTTGATATTGCCCCTGAACATCGTACCGCCGCTCGGGAACAGGGGTTCCGACATGATGGTGCGCGCCACCTGCGCGAGCGCGCGCTCCGGCATCAGATTCCCGGCCCATACGCGCAGCTGGCTGGCCGGCAGATAAAGCGGCGCGAAGAACGGAAGCCCCACGATGTGGTCGATATGACAATGGCTGAGGAAGATGTCGGCGTCGACGCTCGCCGCCGCCTGCACGAGCGCGTGTCCCAAAGCGCGCAGGCCTGTACCCGCGTCGAAAATGAGAAGGCGGTCGCCGCAGCGGACCTCCACGCACGCGGTATTGCCCCCATAGCGCGCCGTTCGCGCGCCGGGGCAGGGGATGCTCCCGCGCGCCCCCCAAAAGCGAACCGAGATATCAGCCACCGGGAATCGCCGGCGACGGCGCCGCTCCGGTGCGAAGCTGTAGTTCCTTCATGACCGCCAGCCGATCTTTAGCCTTAAGTTGTGCATGGACCTCGATGGCGCCCTGGCGGTATGTGCCGCTCCCCCCAATACCTTTTCACGACCCCTGGGGGATGCCTGTGAAGTAGCTCACACACCCGCAAGAAAAGGGACGCCGCCGCGGTGGAAAACACGCGAAAACGATGACCGTGGTGGAACTTGCGCCCGGGCGTCCACGTCAGGCAGCCGTCAGTTTTCCGGGTCGGTCAGGTTTTCCACACCCGCTCGATTGGAAATGACGATCAGGCGGTCGCCGATGCGGACCCATCCCTTGCGCTGCCAGGCGCGCAAGTACTTATTGACGCTTTCACGGGTCGCGCCGATGACGTTTCCGAGCTCGCGCTGGGTGAGGTGGACCCGCGTGGCGGCAGCGTCGTCGACCGTGGGCCCATCCGAGGTCGCCAATCGCAACAAGGCCTTGGCCAGGCGCACGGGCACCGGCGACAACGCGAACTCGGCCATCTGCTGATCGGCGGCGCGCAGTCGCTCGCACAAGACCTCGATCAGCCGCGCCCACGCATCCGGATACTGGGCGAAGAAAGACAGGACGTCGCGCCGCTCCAGCACCACGACACTGCAATCCGTCGCCGCCCTCGCGTCGGCGGTGCGCTCCTTCCCGTCGAGCAGCGCGATCTCGCCGCAGATTTCGCCCGGACCCAGGATGGCGAGCACGACCTCCTTGCCGTCCGGCGACGGCATGCTGATGCGGATCGTGCCGCGCAGCACCGCCACCATGCTGTCGCCCGGCGAGCCCATCAGGAAAATGGTCTCGTTCGCCGCATACTTATGCACCCGGGCGCGCGCCAGCAGAGCATCGCGCTCGCCCACGCTCAGGCGCCGGAAAAGGCCGCATTGGCCGAGGATCGCGCGACCGCCTTCGACGACGTCGCGCCCGCCCGCCAGCACGGCGTCGCCTGCCGCTCGTCGCTCAGCCAGTGCGGTGCGTTTCATGGGCGCGAGTCCCTGGTGGATCGCGACGGATCCAGTTTGGTGCATGATCCCAAGAAGGTCTGCCCCGGACCCGATCCGGGAGGCAGTCTTCGGCAAGACCAGGCGCAAATACATCTCGATCGAGGGCGGAATCGCTCGTTGCGACGAGATCCGCTCTAGTGCGTGGTTTTCCACGCGCGCGCGGCGCGCTGCGCGGCGATGATCTCCGTCTCCGACATTTCGGCGGCGATCTCGCGACGCAAGCGTATGGCGTCCTTGTTGCCCAGCATGGCCGCGAGATTGAACCATTTGTGTGCGGCCACCAGGTCAATCGAAGCCGCGCTTCCGGTCGTGTAGCCGATCGCAAGCTGGACAAGATCATGGCCGGCGTCGTCGCGGCGCGCCGACGGCTCGCATTCCAAAAGTCCGCGTTCGTCACGTTCCATTTGAACCTCCCATCAAGGTCAAGTTGTCGTACCAGCGAACGCATGCTGGTTAGCGCAGCCGCGGCCAAGCCACCTATGAGATGGGTCACACCCGATTCGGGAAAACGAACGGCCGGCGGAAGGCTCCGATCGCGGTCCCGGCCGGCGGAGTCCCATCGCGGCTGCTTGGAGCTGCGCCCGCAAGCGATTTTTCAGCAGCCGGCATCGGTTTCTCAGCGAGCGGGATTCTTCGGGGTCTCTGCGACGAGCTGCCGCGCTGTGAGAGCGTGGGCCTGTTGCGCGCAGGCCAGGCAGGTATAGGATTGCCGCCATCGAGCCCGGGAGCCATTGCGGTCATGGAGACGAAAAACCGAAGCGTGTTGGACGAGGCCCGCCGGCTGCTCGCCGAATGCCCGCTGTTTCGTGGATTGACGCCGGAGGAACGCAACGTCCTGGTCGCGCGCGCGCATCTGCGCAAGCTCGATGCCGGCAACACGATCTTCCTGATGGATTCGCCGGGCGACAGCATGATGGCGATCCTGGAAGGGAACGTGCGGATCAGCGTGCCGTCGCCCGAAGGCAAGGAAATCGTGCTGGCCATACTCCATCCCGGCGAAGTCTTCGGTGAAATCGCTTTGCTGGACGGCAAGGGCCGCACGGCCGACGCGCGCGCGATGACGGCGTGCAATATCGCGGTCCTGGATCGCCGCGACGTCGTGGCGTTTTTCGAGCGCCATCCTGCGGCCTGGCCGAAGCTCGTCGAAGTGTTGTGCGACCGTTTGCGCCGGACGGATCAGCACCTTGCCGAGATGGCGTTGCTCGAGATTCCGCTGCGGCTGGCGAAGGTCTTGCTGCGCATGCTGGTGGACCGCGAGGCGAGCAGTCCCACCGCGCCGAAGATCGCGCTGACGCAGCGCGAGCTGGGGAACATCGTCGGAGCGTCACGCGAGAGCGTGAACAAGTGTCTGAACGAATGGCAGCGTCGCGGTATCGTGACGATCGAGGACAATTTGATCACGATCGCGAACCGAAAAGTTCTCGAGCAGATGGCGGACCCGGACTTTTCCTGAACTTTTTCATCCGCCTCGCCGGTCGACAAAGAAGGACCCCGGGCGCGGGACCCGGGGTCCGGTCGGGACGACATCCTTCAGGTCACTCGTTGCCGCCGCCGGCATGCGTGCTGTAGTCGCGCATCAGCTGGGAGCGGATGGCCGGATCCGGATCCTGGCCGATAACCTTGTTGCCGAAGACGACCTCGGTGGACGACTTCGGGCTCTGGGCGAAGGCCGGCGCGGCGATGAACGTCGCGAAGGCGACGATGGTCGCAAGGGTTTTCATATCGGGTCTCCGTGTTGTGGTTTGGCATTCACGCAATTCTGTTTACGCCACGTCGCAAACATCGGCGGTGAACCCGTTCACGTCGGAGTGCGTTTATTTTGGGGGCGGGCGGCCGGGCCGACGGGCGGCATTATCGGGCGGCGGCACCTCTGCCCCGATTTCATTGCGAGGCTACCAATGTCGGCTCCCGCACTCTCGCCACCATAAGTCGGCCATGCTACACTGTTCTGGCATGTCGAAGTCTCAAATAGCCAGAGCGAGTAGCGTGTTATGCGTGTAGCTGAGGTGATGCGTCCATTTATGCTCGTGCTTGCGTCGTTGGTCGCTGCGGCACCGTTCATTGCCCAAATGAGCTTCGCGCAGGCAGCCGGTAGCAAGCGTGCCCAAACGCCGGCCGATCAGGCGCTCCTCACGCCACCACCGCGCGCCCAATGTGAATTATCCAAACCGCCAGAGGGGATCGGCGCCAACGATGCGCGCGTCGCCATGCTCGACTACGAACGGCAGTGCTATCGGCAGCTCGCCGAAATAGAGCGAGCGAAGCTCGTTGAGCTGCAGGCCGCCGCTCGAACGAAGAACAAGGCGGTGCACGGCAACAATCGCAGAGTATATAAGCGGCCGATCCGGTACCGAGGTCGCCCCGATCCGCTGTTGGCGGGGAGGTAACGCGCTGGTCGTCGCGCTCGTGCGCGTGTTCGCGTTTATGTTTGTGGCGACCCCCATACTTCGTGTTCGTGCTCGTGATTGTGCCGCCGGCGTCCTCGCCAGCGCTCGCTGGCGTATCGCCGCGCAGACGAGTGACGGGAGCAGCTTTTTCCCGCGCCACAAAATCGCTGGCGGAAGGGGTGGGATTCGAACCCACGAGGGAGCGTTAACCCCCTGCCGGTTTTCAAGACCGGTGCCTTAAACCACTCGGCCACCCTTCCATGCTGGCAGGCCCCGTTATAACAGGACCGCATGCCTCGTCGAGGCGCGCCGCAACATCCGCCTGCATCGTCATATCAGTCGATCGCCTCAGGCAATCCCTTGGGCCGGGCGCCCGGCCAACAGAGAAAAAGTCGCTCGGTCGGCATCCACCACACTTCATCGGGCCGGAATCGCTCGATCCACGTCCAGTCGAACGCACACGAATCGTGTTCTATCCAGACAAATCGCGCGGCGTTCGCGGCGATCATGGTCGGAAAGTCCTGCGTGAAGGAATCGCCGATCACCATGATTATCGGACCACCTGGCTGCTTCGGCGCGGACGAGAACGGATGAGGAAAATCCTCGGACCCCGGATATTCTCCTTCCGCTGGCGAGAGCGTCAGGAACTGAGTTTGGTCCTGGAGGAGGTTTGCGATACCGAGCATGCGTGGCAGATCCTCGTTGGCCAGCCTGGTTGGTGGGCCGAGCACGACGGCGGGATCGAGATGCCAATCGGCATGACCGGTTGCGGCCGCAACGGCATTGAAGGCCGCAACGGCGCCGCGCGCCGACCAGTGGGTATCGTACTTCAGGAAGACCATGCCGTTTTTCCGCGCGGATTGAAGGACGGGCCGCAGGTCGACCACAGGGACATCGCGGGCAGCGAGCGCGCGCAACAGCATGTCGTACTCGGTTGGGCGGCCGTCGTTGCGCTCCCACGCCGGGAGCGACTCGGGATATACGGTTGCGGCGTTGGGCGGTGACGCGAAGACGAACCTGATGCCCTTGGCCGCCAGTGCGGCCCGCACGTTGCCGATGGTTGCCGTCGTCTCGGCAATGCGCGCCTCGCGGATCAATAATCCGGCGCTTTGGTGGATCGCATCATGGCCGCGGTAGAACAATCGTCCGTCGCTTCCGATCTCGACGTCCGCATTGCCTTCACGAAGCCACAGGTGGAGAGGGATCGATCGAGCGAGGATCATGTCGGCGCGCAGGCCGAACCGAAGCAGCAGGTAGGCATCGATGCGCGACGGCAGGAGGAGCCAGTCGGATTCACGCCTCGGGAACGCCGGCGCAGGACCTTCGCGCCGCTCGGACGGCGCCGCGTTGTCGCCGGACGACAACATGCCGGCGATCATCGGCGCGGCCAACATCATGACCGCCCATACGACTGCAAACCGATGATAGCGACGCAGCATGGCGGCTCAGAACCTGAAATAGATGAACGGACTGTAGGTGCCTGCCGCCACGTAGGTCATGGCGAGGGCCAGCAGGCCAAGCACGAAGGCATGGTCGGCCGTCGCGGTGACCAGACGGCCCAGTTTCGGAACGCGCGCCCACCGGGGCAGGGTTGCCAGCGCGCAGCCGATCACGAGCGCCATCTCGACGCTCGGTTTGAGAATTTCATGCACGTCGACGCTCATCGTCACAGGCCCGTTCATGCCCATAAGGCCCTCGACCATCATCTTAGCGGCGTGCAGATCGTGGCAGCGGAACAGCACCCAGCCGGCCATGACGATGATCAACGCATAAGCCCACCTCACGAAGGGCGGCAGTCGCGCCAAGAGGCGGTCGCCGCCGGCACGCTCCAGCACCAGAAACGTGCCGTGCCACGCGCCCCAGGCCACGAAATTCCAGGCCGCTCCGTGCCACAGGCCGCAGAGCAGGAACACGGTGACGAGGTTGCGATACGTCCGAAGCCTGCCGTAACGGCTGCCGCCCAACGGGATGTAGAGATAATCGCGCAGCCAGCTCGACAGCGACATATGCCAACGTCGCCAAAATTCGGTGATCGACTGCGAGGTGTAGGGCAGGCGAAAATTTCGCGGCCAGCCGAATCCGAGCATGAGGCCGAGTCCGATGGCCATGTTCGAATAGCCGGCGAAGTCGAAGTAGATTTGAAGGGTGTACGCCAGCAGCGCGGTCCATGCGTCGGCCATGGACGGCAGCGGCGTCCGGTCGAACACCAGCTCGGCGATCGACGCCACCTGATCGGCAATGAGAACTTTCTGCGCAAGGCCGATGACGAACATTCGCGCTCCGGCCGAGGCCCGCCCGAAGCTATGCCGGCGCGCCCGCAATTGCCGAGCCACCGTCTTGTATCGGACGATCGGGCCCGCCACGAGCTGCGGGAACAGCGCGACGTAGAGCGCTACCTCCACGGGGTTCCGGTTGGCCGCGATACGTTGCCGGTAGACGTCGATCACATAGGACAGGCAATGAAACGTAATGAATGAAATGCCGAGCGGCAGCGCGGCGGCTCGAACGCTCGCGTGGAGCCCGATCGGGTCGAACAGCAAATTGAAATTATCGGCGAGGAAGCCTGCGTATTTGGCAACGGCGAGGCCCAGCAGATTGACGATCACGGCGACCGCCAAGGCGATGCCGCGCGCTTGGCCCTTTTGCCGGTCGATTTGCAGCGCGGCCAGCATATTGAATCCGATGAACGCGAGCAGCACCCACAAGCCTTTGACGCTGCCCCAGCTATAGAAGACGAGCGAGAAGATCAGCGCCGTCAGATTCTTGCCGCTGGTCGTCGGCGTCAGAAAATAGGCCGCGAGGAAAACGGGCAGGAAATAGAACAGGAACGTGACGGTTGAAAACACCATTACGATGACGCGACCGCCGGCTGGCACAGCCATAGGGCCGCGCGACTGTTGTTTTCTTCAGGGCCACGACTTTAGGCCAATGTCGTGGACCATGACAACCTTTGCCTGAATGCCGCTTGGCTTCCGGCTGCTCGGAAAAACCGCGCCAGCGCACCGTGATCGTTAAGTCGTGGCGAGGCCGGAGCCATGGAGAAACGTTCCTCGCGCAAGCCTGCCGAACGGGTCCTTGTTCCCACGCTTCGGCCCCGGCGACAGACGCCGATTTGGCGCCGCCGCATCGCCGGTCCGCGCCCAACTCGATGACCAGTGATCCGACATTGCGAAATATCAAGGAGATCGATGTTCGGCGCCGATAGTAGTTCAAACGCATCATTGCGAGCGAGCCCATGCCGTACAGCATCAATGCCGATTTGCCGGCGGCGGTTCGGCGGCATCTGCCGGCCCATGCCCAGGACATTTATCGTGCGGCGTTCAACCATGCCTTTGCGGCTCACGCCGGCGACCCACGCCAGGAGGAGCGGGCGCATCGTATCGCGTGGGCGGCGGTCAAACGGCTCTATGTCAAGGACGGAGACAGTTGGATCGCGCGCAGGTCGGCTTGACCGGCGAGAGTAAATGACATTCGGCAATTTGCCGCCGGCCGGGCGCGCAAATGTTGCAGGCCTCATTCCGGTCCGTTCCGCCTCGATTACGGCGGGACCATATCAATTTACCCGACATTGATTTGGATCATGGCGGCGGCAGGCCAGAAAGGGAAGGGTGCGACTACGGTGCGGCCAGCATAGAGGCCCGTATGTCCTACGCATCCCTCATGGTCCATGTCGACGTCGGCCATGCGTGCGAGAGACGCATCCGCCTCGCCATGGACCTTGCGGATCAATTCCACGCGACGCTGATCGGCACGTCGGGGTGGGCGGTACGGCCTGCCGTCGTGGCTCCCGGGATCGTGGTCGATTTGGCGACGACCGCGCGCGAGCTGGCGGACATGACGGCGCGCCTCGACGAGGTCAAACGGGCGTTTCATGCCCAGACCGGCAAGATCAAGAGCGTCGAATGGCGCGGCGGCCTGGATTTCCCGATCGACATCGTGCTGCGCGAGGCCCGTGCGGCCGACCTCATCATCGTGGGCCGCGAGCGGGCGTCGGGAGATCTCTACTCTTCGCTCGATGCGGGCAGCGTCGTGCTGCAGGCGGGACGGCCGGTTCTGCTGGTTCCCGACTCGATCGATGCACTGCCGGCGCGTCGGATCGTGGTCGCATGGAAGGATACCCGTGAGGCGCGGCGCGCCGTTCGCGATGCGCTGCCCTTCCTGCAGAAGGCTGCCGGCGTCCTGGTCGTCGAAGTCTGCAACGAGGGAGCGGAAAGCGAGGCGCGGGGGCATCTGGACGACCTCACGAACTACCTCGGTCGCCATCGCGTGGAGGTCGCTGCGAAAGCCTGCGTTCACGCGAAAAAATCGATCGAGAGCGAGCTCATGCGTTTCGCGGACGAAGAAAAGGCCGATTTGATCGTCGCCGGCGGCTACGGACACACGCGATTGGGCGAGTGGATTTTCGGCGGCGTGACGAACGATCTCCTGACCCGTAGCCCGATCTGCTGCCTGCTTTCACACTGACGTTGAACGCGGAGACCACCCATGGAAACACCCGTCCACATCGACTTCCCGGGATCCGAGCCGCTCGAAAAAGTGCGCAACGCGATCGAGACGCACGTGGAAGAGCTCGAGGCGCGGTTCGGCCGGATCACGTCCTGTCGGGTCGCATTCAAGGCGCCGGGCGGCCGCCACAAGACCGGCGGCCTCTACGAGATCAAGATCCACTTGGCGCTGCCGACCGGGCGCGATGTCCATATCAGCCGCACGCCGACGGACGACGAGCGCCACGCCGATATCGATTTCGCTATCAACGACGCCTTCAAGCATGCGCGCCGCTTATTGCAGGATCAGGCCCGTCGGATCCAAGGTCAGGTGAAGCAGCACGAAGGCCCGCCGAGCGGGACCGTGACCCGGCTCGAGCCGGTCGACCAATACGGGATGCTCGAAACCGCCGATGGGCGCGAGATCTATTTTCATCGCAACAGCGTGCTCAATGGGGATTTTGCGAAACTCGCGATCGGAGACCGCGTGACCTTCGCCGAGGAAATGGGAGAGAAGGGCCCGCAGGCGAGCACCGTCAAGCTGTCGGGCAAGCATGGAATGCGCCCCGCCTAGAGCATGATCCCGAAAAGTGGGCACCGGTTTTCGGAAAAGATCATGCTCCAACAATAAGCTAGAGCGGGATGACGATTCGAAGAAAAGTCATCCCGCCTAGGACGGCATTTGCCGCGAGCCGCATCCTGATCGACGCGAGCCCTACCCGGGCTTGCGCCTAGCGTGCAATACAGCGATCGTTCGGCGTCATGGTCCAACCGGGCCCCGCCGCGGCCAACAAGCCGCCCTCCTTCCTGCGCTGGCGCGAGATTCCGGCGAGCATCTGGGTTTTGGGATTTGTCTCGCTGTTCATGGACGTCTCCTCGGAGATGATCCATGCCCTTCTGCCGCTCTACCTGGTCACCGTTTTGGGAACCTCCATCTTCACGGTGGGCGTCATCGAAGGCATTGCCGAAGCCACCACGTCGCTCGTCAAGATCTTCTCCGGCGCGCTCAGCGACCGCCTGGGCAAACGCCAGCTGCTGGCCGCGACGGGGTATGGTCTGGCGGCGCTGACCAAGCCGATCTTCCCGCTGGCGGGTTCCGTCGGATGGATCGTTGCGGCGCGATTCGTCGATCGCATCGGCAAGGGAATCCGCGGCGCTCCGCGCGATGCGTTGATCGCCGATCTCAGCCCGCCCGCCATCCGCGGCGCGACATACGGCCTGCGGCAATCGCTCGACACCATCGGGGCGGCGCTCGGGCCGCTTCTCGCCATCGTGTTCATGGTCGTGACCGCGAGCAATTTCAGGCTCGTGTTCTGGATTGCCGTGATTCCGGCCTTTGCGTCATTCGCGCTGATCGCGTTTTTCGTTCGTGACCCGGATCATCGGGCAGTAAACCCCATGCGCTCGCCGCTGTCGGCCGCCGCGCTCCGGCGTTTCGGCGCCGCCTACTGGTGGGTCGTGGGGATTGCCACGGTCTTTACGCTCGCGCGGTTCAGCGAAGCGTTTCTCATTCTGCGGGCCCAATCGGTCGGCGTTTCGCTTGCGCTCGCCCCGACCGTCATGTTGATCATGAACGTTATTTACGCGGTCGCGGCCTGGCCGGTGGGAGCGCTGTCGGACAAAGTCGGCCGCCATGGGCTTTTGACCATCGGCTTCGCGGTGCTGGTCGCCGGCGATCTTGTCCTCGCCTTCGGATCGAATTTCGCCGCGGTCGGACTTGGGACCGCGCTCTGGGGTCTGCACATGGGGCTGACGCAAGGCCTGCTTGCCAGCCTCGTTGCCGACAACGCCCCCGCCGACCTGCGCGGCACCGCCTTCGGCATGTTCAATCTGGTGACCGGCGTCGCCACGCTGGCGGCGAGCATCATCGCGGGCGTCCTGTGGGACGTGGTGGGAGCGACCGGAACTTTTCTTGCCGGAGCGGTATTCGCGTTTGTGGCGTTGGGCGCGATGCCGCTGTTGGGCCGGCTGGCGCGCTGAGCTTTCCGGGCGGTCAGCCCGATGGAGTCAGCGTGAGGCTGGCGTCGCAGACCTGGGAATCCTCCGGATCGTCCTTGATCTGGAAACCGAATTCGCGGCACATCTGCAGCATCACCGCGTTCTCGCGCAGGATCTGGCCTTCGATCCGCCTGAGGCCCTCGGCCCGCGCCATACGCGATGATGGTCTCCATCAGCTTCCAGCCGAGCCCGCGCCCCTTGAGATCCGAGCGCAGCAGGATCGCGTATTCGCCGATCTCGTAATTGGCGTCGGCATGTGCAAGCGAACGACGCCGATCATCTCGCCGGTCGCCTCGTCGATGGCGACGAACGCCATGGCGCGGCGCATAATCGAGCTGGGTGAGGCGCGCGATGAAGGCGTGGCTGAAATCCCTGACCGGCGCGAAGAAGCGCAGCCGCAAGTCGTTCTGCGTGACCTTCGCGAAGAATGCGTGCAGGAGGTCTTCGTCCTCGGGTCGGATCGGGCGCACGAAAATGCGCCACCCGTCGCCCAGCACGAACCGGCGCTCCCATTCGCTCGGGTAGGGCCGGATGGCGAAGCGCGGATGTCCGCGTCCCTTGGAGGTTTGCGCGAGCGCGCGCGACCGCCACCCGCGCGTCGAGACACAGCACGCCGCTCTCGTCGGCGAGCAGCGGATTGATGTCGAGCTCGCGCACTTCCGGCAGATCCGCGGCGAGCTGCGCGAGCTTGACCAGGACGAGCGCGACATCGCCTTCCTTCGCGGCCGGAACGTCGCGATAGGCCTTGAGGATGCGCGAGACCCGCGTGCGGCGCGATCAGGTCGCGCGCGAGGTTGAGATCGAGCGGCGGCAGCGCAAGCGCCTTGTCGTCGATCACCTCGACGGCGGTTCCGCCGCGCCCGAACACGATGACCGGGCCGAAGGTCGGATCGTCCGCGATGCCGACGATCAGCTCGCGCGCCTTCGGCCGGACGATCATCGGGTGGATCGTCACGCCGGCGATGCGCGCCTCGGGCTTGCGCCTTGCGGCGCATTGGCGATGATCTCGGCCGCCGCCTGGCGGACGGCGTTCGCGGCTGGTGAGATTGAGACGCACGCCGCCGACGTCCGATTTGTGGACGATGTCGCGCGACAGGATCTTGACCACGACGGTGCTGCCTTCGGCCGAGCAGCGCGGCGCCCGCCGCTTCGGCTTCCTCGGGCGTGCGGGCGAGCATCAGCGGGACGATCGGGATCGCATAGGCCTTGAACAACTGACCGATCTCGATCGGATCGAGCCATGTGCGGTCGTCGGCGAGTGCCGCTCGCGACGATCGTGCGCGCCGCCGCGACGTCGGGCGCGAAATGCTCGCGGCAGGCTGGGCGGCGTCTCCATCAGCGCCTTGAGCGCCTCGGCATGGCGGACCAGATGCATGAATCCGCGGACTGCATCGGCCTCGGTCGCATAATGCGGAATGCGGGCCTTGTTGAAGATATTGGCGACCGTTTCGCCGGCGCCGATCCAGGCGGCGAACACCGGCTTGGGCAGGATCGCGCTTGCGCGATGGGCTCGCCATGAATTCGCCGACCGTCGATGCGATCTCGACCGCCGGCGCGAGCGCGGTCGGCACGTTCATCACCAGGACGGCGTCGATGGCCGGATCGGCCATGAGGGCCTCGAGCGCGGCCGCGTAGCGGGCCGGATCCGCATCCCCGACGATGTCGACCGGATTCGACTTGGACCACGTCGGCGGCAAGACGGGCGTCGAGCGTTCGTCGGGTCGCGGCGGAAAGCTCGGCCGCGGTGCCGCCGAGATCGACCAGACGATCGACCGCGAGCACGCCGATGCCGCCGCCATTGGTCAGAATGGCGAGCCGCTTGCCGGCCAGCTTCTTGACCGGTCCGAGCGTCTCGGCGGCATCGAAGAGCTCGCCGAGATCGATACACGCGCAACAGTCCGGCGCGGCGGAACGCAGCGTCGTAGACCGCATCCGAGCCGGCCAGCGCGCCGGTATGGGTGGCGGCCGCCTTGGCGGCCTTGCGCATGGCGGCCCGCCTTGACGACCACGACGGGCTTGGTGCGCGCCGCCGCGCGCGCGGCCGACATGAACTTGCGCGCATCCTTGATCGACTCGACATAGAGCAGGATGGCGCGGGTCGCCCGATCGAGTCGCGAAAAAATCGAGACAGTCGCCGAAATCGACGTCGAGCTGGTCGCCGATCGACACGACGGCGGAGAAGCCGATCGCCCGCTGCGCCGCCCACTCGATCATCCCGGCCGCGATGGCGCCGGATTGCGACACCAGCGCGAGATCCCCGGCGCGGGCCATCCGGGTGGCGAAACTGGCGTTGAATTTTGCGTGCGGCGCCATCACGCCGAGGCAGTTGGGGCCGACCAGGCGCAGGCCGCGGGCGCGCGCGATTTTTTCGCATTCGTCGGCGAGCGAGCCCGGGCCGTGGCCGAGCCCGGCGGTGATGATGATCGCCGCCGCGCAGCCGATCGTGGCCGCGGAACGCACGACCGCGGGCACCGCTGGGGGCGGAACCGTGATCACCACGACATCCGGTGGCGCCGGCAGTTCATCGAGCGTCTTGACCGCCACAAACCCGTCGATCGCCGCATGTCCGGTGTTGACGAGGTGGATGGCACCGCCGAACCCGGCTTCGCGCAAATTTCTCAGGATCATGCGACCGAGCGATCCCGGGCGCGGGCTGGCGCCCACGACCGCGACCGAACGCGGCGCCAGAAGCTTATCGAGGCGATAGATCGACATCGGGGTTCAGTCTTTTGGGGGTCGGTCCGAAGGTCCACAATCCGTAAAATAACGCTTTGTGCATCGCCGGGCAGCGGCCCCCGAAGGGGAGACCCGAGGGAGTGCCCAGGATCCCATGGCCCGCTTTCGCCGATCCAGGCTTGCGCTGGATCAATTCGTCCAATCCGCCTTTCCTCTATGCTGCCCATGCGTGTCGAAAGAGAGGTCATTCATGGACAAGATCAAAATCCAATCGGGCGATTGGGTGGTGGTTTGCGACGGGCGCAAGGCTCTTTTCCTGGAAAACTGCGGAGACGCGAAATTTCCAAATCTGCGAACCAAGGAGGTGCACGAGCACGAGCATGCGGCGACCCACGCGATGGGGACGGATACACCGGGCCGCGTGCACGCCTCCGTCGGAACGGCTCGTAGCTCGGTCGAGCAGACCGATTGGCATGACGAGGAGGAGCGGCTGTTCCTCGGGACGATCGTGCAACGGTTGGACGCCGCGATTGCGGCCGGCCAGGTCAAGAACCTTGTCGTGGTCGCCGCGCCGCGCGCGCTCGGGATGCTTCGACAAGGTTACTCGCCGGTCGTGCGACAGGCCGTCCGCACCGAGTTGGGCAAGGATTATGTTCACTTGCCGGTCCATGAGATCGAAACCCACTTGGCCGGCTGAACCGGTCAGGCCGCACCAGTCGCCCGCGCCGCTCTGATGAACCTCGATTGGAGGTTCGAGGGGCGGCGCCGTGCGTCGGAAATCGCAAACCGGCGGACGGAGCCGCACCAATGCGCCGAACCGGGCACGGACGCGACCGATCTCAAATTATGGGCATGGCCGACCTTTGCCCAGCAACCGCCTGATTTCTGACAATTCTTCGGGTTTCATTTACCATGATGCGCGGGGCCCGGTTTCCGCCGGGCACGCGACGGAGTATGTTTCGTTCGCGAATTGGGGGTCGGTACCGGCGGGGACGGTCGGGAATCGGCATTCCGCAAGAAATCGCTGTCATCCTGGTCCGGGCGCTGTCGGCAGCCGGAACCGGGGGCGCGCGTTTTGGACAGGGGACCGATGGGTCGGGGTCGCGTGGCGGTGGGGCGAGGCGCGCGCGCCGGCATGGCCGGTGTCGTCTGCTTGGCGTTGGCCAACTGCTCGTCGTCCGACAAATTCTCCTACAAGGTCGATCCGCGCTACGGCGTCTCCTCGAGCCCGCGCGTCGTCGGTCCCGGTGAATCGGTGCCGAAAGGCGGCGGCGTCTACCGGGTCGGGCAGCCCTATGTGATCGGCGGCCGGACCTACGTGCCCGAAGAAGACCAGAACTATCGCGCCGAAGGCCTCGCGTCCTGGTACGGCGACGATTTTCACGGCCGCCAGACCGCCAATGGCGAAGTCTACGACATGCACGGAATATCGGCCGCTCATCCGACGCTGCCGCTGCCGTCTTATGCGCGCGTGACCAACCTCTCGAACGGCCGCTCGCTGATCGTGCGGGTGAACGACCGCGGCCCCTATCACAACAACCGGCTGATCGATCTCTCCGTCAAGGCATCGCGTCTGCTCGACTTCCACGGCGACGGGCTCGCCCGCGTGCGGGTCGAGTATGTGTCGCGCGCGCCGCTCGAAGGTTCCGACGACAGTGTCCTGTTGGCGACCCTGCGACAGGGCGAACCGGCGCCGGCGCCGTCGCCGCTGCTGCTCGCCTCGGCCAGGGGGTTCCTGCCCGATATCGGTACACGCATCGCAGCGTTGCGCGGGCTCGGTGCCGATGCCGCCCGATCGCCCCTACGCGCTCGGCGAAGGTCAGGGTCCCTCGGACGCGGGGCCGGCGAGCGACGTGTCGGCGTCTGCCGGCCCGCGAAAAGTCGAAACGGTTGGGTTCAATGCGCGCTTCGGCCCTGACCGCAAGCCGCCGAAGATCGCGGACCGCGCCGGAAATCCATCCGCGGTCTCGTCCTTTGCGCCGGCCCGCGCCGACATTGCACCGTCGGTCATGACCGGACGCGGACTTTATTGACGGTTCGGCCGTCGGCCTGAGGATTGCAGCCGGACCGGGCGGGAAACTGCGGCGATCGGCTGCTTTTTGCGCCATTGTTCGGTCGCGCGACGCTTGCTAATCACGATCGTGCACCATTCGGAGAGCCCAATGCCCACGATTGCGGCCTTATGGCCGATATTTCGCCGGGGGATATTTCGCGGTTCGACATTTTCGCGGTCGACATTTCGAAGTCCGACCTGGCCGGCCGTCGCAATGCTGGCCGGCGTGCTCGCGGTCCAGACCGTCGGAGCCGCGCCCAACCCGGTGTCGGGCCCGAAGAAGGACGAGTTCCAGACCGCGGCGCCCCACGCGATCCTGATCGACGCCGAGAGCGGCACGGTCCTGTTCGAGAAGAACGCCGACCAGCTGATGGCGCCGTCGAGCCTCGCCAAGCTGATGACCGCGGAGGTGGTGTTCAACGAGATCAAGCAGGGGCGTCTCACGCTCGACACCGAGTTCATCGTCAGCGAGGACGCCTGGCGGCGCGGCGGCGCGCCCTCGCACACGTCGAGCATGTTCGCGCCGATCCACAGCCGGGTGCGGGTCCAGGACCTGCTGCTACGGCGTGATCATCCAGTCCGGCAACGACGCCTGCATCGCGCTGGCCGAAGGCATCGCCGGCAACGAGCCGCAAGTTCGCCGAGATGATGACCAAGCGGGCGCGCGAGCTCGGCCTGACCAAGTCGTACTTCGCCAACTCGACCGGCCTGCCCGATCCGGCGCAGCTCGTGACGACGCGCGAGCTCGCCAAGCTCGCCCGGCACATCATCAAGACCTATCCGGAATTCTATCGATCTACGGCGAGAAGGAGTTCACCTGGAACAAGATCCGCCAGCAGAACCGCAATCCGCTGCTCGCCATGAATATCGGCGCCGACGGCATGAAGACCGGTTTCACCGAAGACGGCGGCTACGGCCTGGTCGGCTCGGCGGTGCAGAACGGCTTGCGGCTGATCGTCGTCGTCAACGGCCTCAAGAGCGCGAAGGACCGGGCCAACGAGGGCAAGCGCCTGCTCGAATGGGGCTTCAAAGGCTTCGAGTCGCGCTATCTGTTCGCCGAAGGACAGAACATCGGCGACGCCAAGCTGTTCGGCGGCGGCCCAGGTCAGCGTTCCGCTGATGGCGGCCGGCGGCGTCAACCTGCTGGTGCCGCGCGGGTCGAACGAAAAGCATCACTGGCACGGATCGTCTACAGCGGGCCCGTCCGCGCGCCGGTCGAGAAAGGCCAGCCGATCGGCGTTGCTGCAGGGTTTGGCGCGGCGACAATGTCGTGCTCGAGGTGCCGCTGCAGGCCGCCGAAAGCGTCGAGATGGGCGGCCTGACGCGTCGCGCCTTCGATGCGGCGAGCGAGCTCGTCATCGGGCTGTTCCGTTCCGGCAGCAAACGGATATAAGGGCGCGCAGCCAACCCAGCGGGCAAGATGCGCGGACGTTTCATCACCTTCGAGGGCGGCGAGGGGGCCGGAAAGTCGACCCAGGCCGAGCTGTTGGCCCGAGCGGCTGCGGTCGCACGCCATCGCCGTGATGGTGACGCGCGAACCCGGCGGCTCGGCCGGCGCCGAGATCATGCGCCACGTGCTGCTGTCGGGCGCCGCCAAGCCGCTCGGTCCGCTCGTCGAAACCCTGCTGTTTGCGGCGGCGCGCGACGATCACATCCATACGGCCATCCGGCCCGGCGCTGGATGACGGCAAATGGGTGATCTGCGACCGCTTCATCAACTCGACCCGCGTCTATCAGGGCGCGCTCGGCGAGGTCGACCACAAGCTGATCCGCAGCCTCGAGCGCCTGACGGTGGGCGACGCCATGCCCGACCTGACCCTCATCCTCGATCTGCCGGCCGAAATCGGACTTGCGCGGGCCGCCCGCCGCAGGGGCGCCGGGCAGGCCGACCGGTTCGAAAACGAGACGCTCGCATTTCACACCAGGCTGCGTCAGGCCTATCGCGAGATCGCCGCCGCCGAGCCGGAGCGCTGCGTGCTGATCGACGCCGATCGGCCCGCAGCCACGGTAGCGGACGACATCTGGTCGATCGTCAATGCGCGCCTCGACCCCGCGCACGCGCCCATCTCATTCGAGGACCTGGACGCGTGAGCCCGGCGCAATCCGACGACGATCGAGGTTCCGCATCCGCGCGCGACCCATGTGCTCTACGGGCACGTCGAGGCCGAGCAGGCGCTGCTTGCGGATTACCGCAGCGGCCGCATCGCCCATGCGTGGCTGCTCGGCGGACCCGCCGGCATCGGCAAGGCGACGCTCGCCTACCGCATGGCGCGGTTCGTGCTGGCCCATCCCGACCCGGCGGCGGACGCGGTGCAGGCACGCGACATCGCTCGCGTGTCGCCCCGACAGCCCGGTCGCGCGCCGCGTCGCCGGCAGGGCGCATCCCGACCTCCTGGTGCTGGAGCGCACGCCCGGCGACAACGGCAAGCTGCGCACGGTGATCACCGTCGACGAGGTGCGGCGCACGGTCGGCTTCTTCGGCTCGACGGCGGGCGAGGGGGGCTGGCGCGTCTGCATGGTCGACAGCGCCGACGAGCTCAAATACCCGGAAGGCTCCAACGCCCTCCTGAAAGTCCTGGAAGAGCCGCCGCCACGCTCGCTGTTTCTCGTCGTCAGCCATGCGCCCGGCCGCCTGCTGCCGACCATCCGGTCGCGCTGTCGCCGCCTGTCGCTGCGGCCGCTCGACGCGGCGGATGTCGTCGAGGCGGCGGCCGCAGCGCGCTCGGCAGCGACGCCGACGAAGCAACGCTCCGGCAAGCCGCGAGCTGCGGCCGATGGCAGCGTCGCGCGCGCCGATCGCGCTCTCCGGCGGACCGCAGCTCGCGTTGCGCGACAAGGTCGATCGATCTGCTCGATCGGCTGCCCGCGACCGATCCGCGGGCGCTGCACGCGCTCGGCGACAGCCTCGAGCGCGGCGACGAGCGATGTGTTCGAGATTTTCATCGAAACCGTGCGCAACTGGCTGTCGGCTCGGCTCGACCGCGCGTCCGAGCGCGCCGACGCCTTGCGATGTGGGCGGAAGCCTGGGAGCGCCTCAACCGCGCCGCGCGCGACGTCGAGACCTTCAATCTCGAGCGCAAGCCCTTGGTTTTCAACGTTTTCGGCTTGCTTGCCGACGCCGTCGCGCGGTTGATACCTATCGCGGCCTGCGTCGTCATCATCCGCGAAAGCGGATGATCCAGTAACTTCGGTCGGTTCGGCTCAAGGATGGCGCCGAGTGTTACTGGATGCCCCGCTGGAGCCTGTCCTCGGACGGGCGAAGCACCGATCCGGACGGGGCATGACGACCGCTGAAAGAGCTTGAAAGCATGTCGACGAAACCCCGCTATTACATCACGACCGCGATCTCCTATCCGAATGGCGTCCCGCATATCGGCCACGCCTACGAGGCGATCGCGACCGACGCCATCGCGCGCTTCATGCGGCTCGACGGCTACGACGTGTTCTTCCTGACCGGCACCGACGAGCACGGCATCAAGATGCTGCAGACGGCCAACAGGGAAGGCGTGACTCCGCGCGAGCTTGCCGACCGCAACGTGCCGCGTTTCCAGGCGATGGTGGAGCGGATGAACTGCTCCAACGACGATTTCATCCGCACCACCGAACCGCGCCATCGACTGTCCTCGGCCGCGATCTGGGAGCGGATGGCCAAGGCCGGCGACATCTATCTGTCGAAATATTCCGGCTGGTACTCGGTGCGCGACGAGGCCTATTACGACGAGAGCGAGACCCGGCTCGACGCCAAGGGCCAGCGGATCGGACCGCAGAGCACGCCGGTCGAATGGGTGGAGGAAGAAAGCTATTTCTTCAGGCTGTCGGCCTATCAGCAGAAGCTGCTCGACCTCTACGCGCGCGTGCCGGATTTCGTGCTGCCGCGCGAGCGCCTGAACGAGGTCGCGAGCTTCGTGAAAGGCGGACTGAAGGACCTCTCGATCTCGCGCACCACCTTCGACTGGGGCATCCCGGTGCCGGGCGACCCGAAGCACATCATGTATGTGTGGGTCGACGCGCTGACGAACTACATCACCGGCGTCGGCTTTCCGGACACCGACAGCGAGACGTTCCGCCGCTACTGGCCGGCCGACCTGCACGTGATCGGCAAGGACATCGTGCGCTTCCACGCGGTCTACTGGCCGGCGTTCCTGATGTCGGCCGGGCATCGAGGTGCCGCAGCGCATCTTCTCGCACGGCTTCCTGTTCAACCGCGGCGAGAAGATGTCGAAATCGGTCGGCAACGTGATCGATCCGTTCGCGCTCGCCGACGCCTATGGCGTCGATCCAGCTGCGCTATTTCTTCCTGCGCGAGGTGCCGTTCGGCCAGGACGGCAATTACAGCCACGAGGCGATCGTGGCCCGCATCAACGCCGACCTCGCCAACGACCTCGGCAATCTCGCCCAGCGCTCGCTGACGATGGTGGCGCAACACTTCGGCGGCGTCGCTGCCGGCGCCCGGCGGCTTCAGCGCGAACGACCAGGCGATCCTGGCGGCAGCCGACGCCATGATCGGCAAGGCGCGCGACGCGATGAAGACGCAGCAGCTGCATCAGGTGCTCAACGCCGTCTGGGCCGTGGTCGCCGACGCCAACCGCTATTTCGCCGGCGAGGCGCCGTGGGCCTGGCCAAGACCGATCCCGCGCGGCAGGGCACGGTGCTCTATGTCACCGCCGAGGTGATCCGCCAGATCGCGATCCTGGCGCAGCCGGTCGATGCCGGTGTCGGCCGCCAAGCTGCTCGATCTGCTCGCCGTCCCGGCGGAGGCACGTGATTTCGCCAGGCTCGGGGAGGGCGGTCGTCTGGCTGGCGGCATTGCGCTGCCGGCGCCGGCGCCGGTTTTCCCGCGCTACGTCGAGCCGACGGCCGACTAGGCGACCTGAGCAAGACGCCGCCATGCTGGTCGACAGCCATTGCCATCTCGATTTTCCCGACTTCGCCGACGAGCTCGACGCCGTGGTCGCGCGCGCGCGCGCGGCCGGTATCGGGCGCATCGTCACCATCTCGACCCGGGTCGCCAAGCACGGCCGCCTGCTCGCCATCGCCGAGCGGTTTCCCGACGTGTTCTGCTCGGTCGGCACGCATCCGCACAACGCGCACGAGGAGCTCGACGTGACGGCGGCCGATCTGGTGGCGCGCGCGCGTCATCCCGAAGGTGGTGGCGATCGGCGAGGCGGGGCTCGACTATCACTACGACTACAGCCCGCGCGACGCGCAGGAGCGCGGATTCCGCACCCATATCGCGGCGGCGCGCGAGACCGGGCTGCCGCTCGTCATCCATTCGCGCGAGGCCGACGACGACATGGCGCGCATCCTGCGAGGAGGAGACCGGGAAGGGCGCCTTCCCGGCGGTGCTGCATTGCTTCACCGGCGGGCGCGATCTTGCCGATGCGGGCGATCGACGCTCGGCCTCTACGATCTCGTTCACCGGCATCCTGACCTTCAAGAACTCGGACGAGCTGCGGGCGATCGCGGCCGAGCTGCCGGCCGACCGCATCCTGGTCGAGACCGACGCGCCGTATCTGGCGCCCGGCCAAGTTGCGGGGCAAGCGCAACGAGCCGGCCTATGTGGTCGAGACCGCGAAAATGCTGGCGGAGATGCGCGGCGTATCGTTCGACGAGATCGCGCGTCAGACCACGGACAATTTCTTCCGCCTGTTCTCGAAGGTGCCGAGACGCGGTCGCGGCCGCATGAGCTTGACCGTCACCATTCTGGGCTGCGGTTCGTCCGGCGGCGTGCCGCGGCCGGCGCTCGGCTGGGGCGCCTGCGATCCCGCCAATCCGAAGAACCGGCGGCGGCGCTGCTCGCTGCTGGTCGAGCGCCGTAACGGCGCGGCGCACGCGCGTGCTGGTCGACACCTCGCCGGACCTGCGCGAGCAACTGCTCGATGCCGGGGTCGACTGGCTCGACGGCGTTGTTTTTCACCCACGAGCACGCCGACCATACCCACGGCATCGACGATCTGCGCGCCTGTTCATTCACCGCCGGCGGCGTCTCGACGCCTATGTCGACGAGGCGACCTCGCGGGTGCTGCTTGACCGCTTCGGCTACTGCTTCGTCTCGCCGCCCGGGCAGCGACTATCCGCCGATCCTGAACGAGCACCGTATCGCGGCCGGAACGCCGGTCGTGGTCGAAGGGGAGGGCGGCCCGATCACCGTGCTCCCGTTCCTGCAGGACCATGGCGATCTTCCATCGCTCGGCTTCCGCTTCGGCCCGGTCGCCTATTCGAGCGACCTCGTCGACCTGCCCGAGGCGAGCATCCGGCGCTTTGGCCGGTGTCGACCTCTGGATCGTCGACGCGCTGCGCTACCGGCCGCATCCGACCCATTTCAGCGTGGACGACGCGCTGGCCTGGATCGAGCGGATCAAGCCCGGCCGCGCGATCCTGACCAACCTGCATGCCGATCTGGATTACGCCGAGCTCAAATCGCGGCTGCCGGCGCATGTCGAGCCCGCCTATGACGGGATGACAGTAAACATCTAGCCCGCCGAATGACCGGCCGAGGCGCGATGACATCGCGGCGCCCGCCAAATTAAGCGCCGGTTCGCGCGCGTTCATTCGGCTGCAGGGCGTTGTGCCGCCGAATTGCCAAACGAGGAAGATCCGGGCTTGCCGCGATTGTCGAAGCCGTTCCGGCGCGAAGACATCGCCAAGATCATCGATACGGTGATGCAGCAAGCCAGCACGGGCGCGAAGGTGATTGCGTTGCGCCGATAGACCGTCGGTTTGCGGCTTGCCGACGAATCCGAGACATTGCGCCCGCAACGACCGGTCAATCGTTAAAATTATCGGTAAAATGGACCGGCAGACACAGGCCGCCTATGATCTGGATGCGGCGGATTTTGCCCGCCAGTGGCACCGCCAGCCGGCGCCATCCGACCTGCATGCGCAGCCGTTACTTCACGCCCAGCGTTGCTGTGCCAAACCGTGATCATGCGGCTCGCGCACCATGCGAATGCCCGATCGGCGGCGCGTCTGATGGCGATCCTGCGCCCTCATGGACTCCTTGTATCTGAGCTGGCGGGTCACGCGTGACGCCGACCAGCGGGACGCCGATGGCTCTACGCGGCATTCGGCATGGAGCTGGTCATCGGCGCCCCGACGGCCGCCACAATCCTGCTGACGAAACCGTCAGCGTCTCGTCGGGCAAGGCCATCCATCGCGTGGTCGTACGCAAGGACGGCTGAGCGCGCCCGCAAACGTTAACGCGCCTCCGGCCGAGTGACGAATAGCCGATATTCTCCGTCACGGCATCCAAAAAGCCTCGTTTTGCAGGCTCTGATATGAATAGGCGATGTTTCACTTGGCGTACCCAACGACAAGGGGTATGCTGAATGAGCGCGCGCCGCCCGTCGCACCCTATTCCGACCCCCTACGGGCTTTGGAGCCTGTGGGACATGCTGGAACGATGGGGACAAAGCTACATGCATATCGGGGCAGCGCTCGCTTACGCGGAGACCACCCTAGAGGATTACCGCCGCCAGACTGGCGGCGCTATCGCCGGACACGGAACCAGCACCATCGATCCCGACCACGATACGGTGAAGCTTCTGCTCCACAAGTACAATGAGGCGATCCAGCGCCTCGTTGATCAGGATTTAGAGCCGATAGGTCGGGAAATGAGAATTCTGGAGGCCGGTATAATCAGGTCTCAAACGCAAAAGCCCCACCATCTGCCCATTTTCGTGAACGATTTGCTCGATCATGTAAGGCGTATGCAGCGGTCTTTGCTGGTCGCCCACGAATACAAATTTTTCTACTACCTGAAGCCTGGATTGAAAGAATTTTACGGAAATCCAGAGCTGTTCGGGGAAAACGTCTCGAAGAAGTTTCCGGCGGCCATCAACGATATTGAATGGGCTGGAAACTGTCTGGCTCTAGGTCAGCCTACCGCGTGCGTTTTGCATCTAAATCGCGCGATGGAAATAGCTATCCATCGACTCGCGAGAAGACTGCACATTCAGCCGGACGCTAAGGACAATATGGGCTCCATGCTCGGCAAGATGACGGACCCGATCAAAAACATGCGAGACAAGACTGAAGCCCAAAAACGAAAGAAAGAAAAATGGGCCGAATGCCGAACGAACCTCTACCACGTCAAGATGGCTTGGCGCGTCCCGGCACACCACGGAAAACAGAGCTACGACGATACGCAAGCACGCGACATCCTGGTGCGCGTGAAAGGCTTTATGCAGCAGCTAGCCACGCTTGTTTGATGACTTAGGGGAAGAAATGGCCTTCTTGAAAGCCCGATCTGCACCCTTCTCCGTTTCATCGGCCTCGGCTTTCTTCGCGGCGTCGATGAAGCGTTTGGATTGCTCAGGATCGTCAGGCTTAGATCGTGACGCGTTCCGTGTATTTTTGGTTGCATTCGCCACAGGTCCAAATCTCCTCTGTCCACCGTTTTGGATGATCACCCTTGATCGTCGGGTCTTGATATGTGAGCCGCATTTCACGCGCGCCGCAGAATGGGCATGCATCACCTGGCGCTCGCTTAAGATCAGCCTCCAGCGCGCTTACTCGCTCCTCCAATGTGGCGACACGCTTTGCCAACTTCCACAAAAAAGTGGCCGCGCCCTTGATCCAATCAAGGGCTTTCTTCCCGGCATGAACCTCAACAGGTGTGCCCATGGCTGAACAAATCACATTTTCTCACTCGGCAAAGGGGATGATCAGATTCCCTCCAAATGTGGAGCAAATCGCCGTCGAGAGGGAGTTTGTTTTGACATGGCTTGTGACCCGGAGAAACGATGTAACATTGCGTTTTCCACTGACCGATGACGACTGCAAACACTTAGCGGCGCTTCTTGTGCGCCGCCAAGGGTAAGCCATGTTTACGCGCTATCGCCGGTACTTCTCACTCCGCAGTTGTTTCGTAGGTGAGCCGCTTGCCCTTGGCCCCGCTGCGACGGCAATCGCCGCGCGCTGCTCGTCGTCGATGCCAAGCTTGGCGCGGGTGTTCTGGCGGAAATCGAACTCGGCCAAATAGCGGTCAAGGTGCTTCGCTATCGACGTGCTGGTAGGTGCCGACCAGGCCGCGCTTCAAGAACCGAGAAGAAGCCTTCAAGCGTGTTGGTGTGCACGTCGTCGCGCACCCATTCGAACTTGGAGTGGTCAACGGTACTCGTGCGTCGCGACGGGCGGAAGCTTGTAGTGCTGGGCCTTGTCGGTCACGAGACGGCTATCCTTGTGGACATGCTTGCGGACGATCGGTCCGACGCTGCGGTGATCCAGGACGGTCGAACGGATATTGCCGCCGCGCTCAACGAGGCTCAGCACCTTGACGTTGTGGGTCGCTGCGCCGGAAGCCTGCCGGGCGCTTGGTCTTGCGGGACTTGCGCAAGCTCGGTTTCGTCGGCTTCCACGGTCTTGCCAGCGCCGCCCAGCGGGCCAGCTGCTGCCGGGGTCCATGGCGAGCCGGATGCGGTGGCCAAGGTGCCAAGCGGTTTTCATGCCGCAGCCGAGCATCCGCTGAAGCTGGCGGGTCGAGATGCCTTTCTTGGACGGCGCAAAGCAGGTGGATGGCCTGAAGCCACAGGCGCAGCGGCAGGTGGCTGTCCTCGAAGATCGTGCCGATGCGCACCGTGAAGGGCTTGCGGCAGGCGTAGCACTTGCGCAGGCCCGGGACGGGTCGTCTTGCCCGTAAGCGGCCGATCTTCGTCGCCGGTCGGCGTTGCCGCAATGCGGGCAAACCGGGCCGTTCGGCCAAAGCTGCGCCTCGACGTACGCGAAAGCGGCTTCCTCGTTGTGGAAGCGGTCGGCGGAAAGAACAGACTTGGCCATGGCTTATCTCCAATGGCCGCAACATCTACAGTATGGGGCATGGGTATGTCAAGTGAAACATCGCCTATGAATATTCCATAATATGTCTTATGCGAATTGGGGATCCTCAAGCCGCCTTGCGAGCCGCCTGCGCGCCCGGCCCGTCTGGCGACTTTCAGCCGATGGAACGTTAGCCGGGTGGCTCGGTTATTCGTCCGGCGGCCCCCGAACGGCCGCCATTGCGGGCCGGTCCTGCGCAACATCCCGTCGGAGGGTTAGTCGTGAACAAAGTCAGATCGCTTGAACCGCGCCGCAACCGCAATGACGCGCTCGACACCCCGACCGACCTGTCCGCCGAGGCCGTCCGGGAGCTCTCACAGGCGCTCAACGCCATCCTGGCGGACAGCTTCGCGCTCTATCTCAAGACCAAGAACTTCCATTGGCACGTCAGCGGCCCGCATTTCCGCGACTACCACCTGCTGCTCGACGAGCAAGCCGCGCAGATCTTCGCAACCACCGACGAGCTCGCCGAGCGCGTGCGAAAGGTCGGCGGAACCACGCTGAGGTCGATCGGCCATGTGGCGAAGCTGCAGAGCATCGCGGACAACGACGAGAAATTCGTGCCGCCGCTCGACATGCTCCGCGAGCTCATGAACGACAACAAGGCGGTCGCCAAGGCCATGCGCGAGGCCCACGAGCTCGCCGACGCGCATGGGGACGCCGCAACCGCGGGCCTACTGGAGACATTCATCGACGACACCGAAAGGCGTACCTGGTTCCTGTTCGAGGCCAGCCGCGGCGCCGATTCATCCGGCCACTGATCCGTATCCGGCCTTAACCAACGCTTTCCTGTGGGAGAGCCCGCCGCCCGCCTCGCGGCCGGGCGGCCGCCCTGGTAGGGTCGCGCCAGGACATGAAACCCGCCCGCGATATCGCCCGGCTGATCGACATCATGGCGGCGCTGCGCACGCCCAAGACCGGCTGTCCGTGGGACCTCGAGCAGAATTTCTCGACCATCGCCCCGTATACGATCGAGGAGGCCTACGAGGTGGCCGACGCGATCGCGCGCCGCGACCTGGACGACCTGCGCGACGAACTGGGCGACCTCCTCCTCCAGGTGGTGTTCCATGCCCGCATGGCGGAAGAGCAAGGCGCGTTCGATTTCGCCGACGTGGTCGAGGCGATCACGACCAAGCTGGTCCGCCGCCATCCGCATGTGTTCGGCGACGCGCGCGACCTCACGCCCGAGGCCGTCAAGGGCCTGTGGGATCGGATCAAGGCCGAGGAGAAGGCGCAGCGCCGCCCGCGCGGGGTCGCTGACCCGGAAGGCAGCCTGGCCGGCGTGCCGACGGCCCTGCCCGCGCTCACGCGCGCCCTCAAGCTGCAGCAGAACGCCAGCAAGGTCGGCTTCGACTGGAACGACCCGCGGGCCGTGCTGGCGAAGATCCGCGAGGAAGCGGACGAGATCGAGGCGGAGCTCGATGCCGGCAAGAGGTCCGACGCGGGCGCGGAAGCGGGCGATCTCCTGTTTGCGGTGGTCAACCTCGCGCGCCACCTCGACGCCGATCCGGAAGGCGTCCTGCGCGCGACCAATCGGAAATTCGAGCGCCGCTTCGCCTGGATCGAAGCGCGGCTTGCCGAGCGCGGGCAAGACAGCCGGCCAGGCGACGCTCGCCGAGATGGACGCCCTCTGGGACGCCGCCAAGGCGGCGGAGTAGAGCCTGCTCCTGCCGCGTCATTGCGGCGCGGCGCCGGCTTGGCCGGCGACTACGCGCCGCGACGCCGCAGCACTAAGGCAAAACCACTAAGGCAAATTAGCCTTGATCGACGTCTCGAATTTGGCCTGCACGTGCCCGACCTTCGCCGGATCGACACGCACCGTCATGCGCAGACGGCCGCCGTCGGTCATTGATTTGTCCAGGACTTCCACGTTGCGATAGAGCCAGCTTGCCCCTGCCCCGTCGATCGGGTCGAGATCGAGCTCCATGACGATGCGCGTCTGTGCGAGCCGCTGCTCGACCAGATCGATCAGGCGATCGATCCCCTCCCCGGTCACGGCCGAAACCAGAACCGGCCGACGGTCAGCCGGCTGCCGCTGGCTGAGATTGGCGAGCCGCTCGCGTTCATTCGCGTCGATCCGGTCGATCTTGTTCCACACTTCGACCAGGCGCCCGTCCTCGGGCTCGATGCCGAGCTCGCGCAATACGTCCGCGACATCCTTCGATTGCGCCTCGGTGTCGCCATGCGAAACGTCGCGGACATGAAGGATCACATCGGCTTCGATCACCTCTTCGAGCGTGGCGCGGAAGGCCGCCACCAGCATGGTCGGCAAATCCGAGATGAAGCCGACCGTGTCGGACAGGATCATCCGGGTCCCGTGCGGCAGATCGACGGCGCGCAGCGTCGGGTCGAGGGTCGCGAAAAGCATGTCGGCCGAAACCACGCTCGCACGCGTCACGCGATTGAATAGCGTCGATTTTCCGGCATTGGTATAGCCGACGAGCGCTACGATCGGATAAGGCACGCGTTTGCGGCTTTCGCGGTGGAGCTTGCGGGTGCGCTTGACCCCTTCCAGCTCGCGCTCGATCTTTGCCATGCGCTCCGCGATCAGGCGGCGATCGGTCTCGATCTGGGCCTCGCCCGGCCCGCCCATGAAATCCGAATCCGCCGCGTTGCCTCTCGAGGTGGGTCCACGAACGCACAAGGCGACTTCGTTGGTAAGTCAGATGCGCGAGCTCGACCTGCAGCGTACCCTCGCGGGTACGCGCGCGCCGGCCGAAAATCTCCAGAATGAGGCCGGTCCGATCGAGCACCTTGGCGCCCCACGCGGTCTCCAAATTGCGCTGCTGCACCGGCGAGAGCGCGCAATCCATCACCACGAGCCCGGCCTCGAGGCTTTTGACGAGCCCCGCGAACTCCTCGACCTTGCCTTTTCCGATATAGGTCGCGGGTCGAATCTGGCCGAGCGACACGATCCCCGCTTCGACGATGTCGAGGTCGATGGCGCGCGCAAGTCCGACCGCTTCGTCGAGCCGGGCGGACGGCGAACGCTCATCGGCCCGCCCGAAGCGACGATCGCGCTCACGCGGATATGGCCCGATGACGATCGCACGTCCGGTCGCTCCGCCGTCAGAGATCAGCGCATCAACACGCGTGTCGCGGCGGCGGGGCTCCAATCAGACCTTTTCTCCGGCCGGTGCCTCTTCGGCACCCTCGAACAGCTGGATCGGATGACCCGGCATGATGGTCGAGATGGCGTGCTTGTAGACGAGTTGCGAGTGGCCGTCCCGCCGCAACAGCACGCAAAAATTGTCGAACCAGGTGACGACGCCCTGCAACTTCACCCCGTTCACCAGAAAAATCGTGAGAGGGATTTTTGCTTTGCGGACATGATTGAGAAAAGTGTCTTGTAGGTTTTGAGCGCGGTCGCCTGCCATGGCCATCGTTCCGTATTGCTCGCGGACCCCAGCGCCCCGCGAGATTTCATGTCACGCCGATACGCCCGGCATTTCTTGTGAAAACCCGCCGGGAGCGACGTGGGCGTGCTCATTAGATGGCACGTTGCGGTGCAGCGCAAGCCCAAGTTCGTGGATTTGCGGGGCGGTCACGTGGCATTGAAAGCTCAAGAAAATTCAGCGTGGTGATGGAATTCGCGCCGTAATGCCGCGGCCACCGGACCGGGCGTGCCGGCACCGACCGGCTTGCCGTCGATCTTGACCACCGGCAGCACGATCTGGCTTGCGGAGGTCACGAAAGCCTCGCGGGCGGCCGCGGCTTCGGCGACCGTGAATGGTCGCTCCTCGAGCACGAGGCCTTGCGCCCGGATAGCCTCCAGAACGACGCTGCGCGAGATGCCGCGGAGGATGCCCATGTCGGCCGGCCGCGTGACGAGTTTTTGGTCTGCGGTGACGATCCAGGCGTTCGACGATGACCCTTCGGTGACGAATCCCCGGGCGTCCACCAACCAGGCCTCGCGCGCGCCCTGCTCGCGCGCGGCCTGCTTGGCGAGCACGTTCGGCAGCAGCGACACCGACTTGATGTCGACCCGCGGCCACCGTTGGTCGGGCAGAGTGATGACCGCGATGCCTTCGAGCGCGGCACGGTCCCCCTTCTGGCGATCGAGCGTACGGGCGGTGACGACCACGGCGGGCGCCGTGTCGGACGGCGGAAACGCATGGTCCCGGCGCGCGGTGCCGCGCGTGATTTGCAGATAGACGATCCCGTCGCGGACGCGGTTACGCCGCACCGTTTCGTGCATCACGACGCTCAGGGCGGCGAGCCCCATCGGCGGCCTGATGCGCAATTCCGAAAGCGAACGCTGCAGACGTTCGACGTGACGCCGCTCGTCGACCAGGCGCCCGTCGCGCACTTCGCACACTTCGTAGACGCCGTCGGCGAATTGATAGCCGCGATCCTCGATGTGGACATGGGCGTCGCGCAACGGCCGATAGCGGCCATTGACGTAGGCAATCCGGGACATTTCAGATGGGGTCCATGTTTTTTATCGCCGTCATTGCGAGCCCCCGGGTCTTGCCTTCGGCAAGCCCGAGGACAGGCTCCGCGAAGCAATCTCGTTTCACTTGCACCTGCGTCCGCGTGGTGGAGATTGCTTCGTCGCCCACCCAAGTCGGGCTTGCCCGACTTGGGCATCTTTGGTTGCCGATCTCGGGTAAACCCGAGATCGGTGGGCTCCTCGCAATGACAACAAAGGCCTCTCAGTCCATTCCCAGCGCTTTGAGTTTGCGATGGAGCGCCGAGCGCTCCATGCCGACGAATTCGGCCGTGCGCGAGATATTGCCGCCGAAACGGCTGATCTGCGCCTTGAGATACTCGCGCTCGAACGCTTCGCGGGCATCGCGCAGGGGCATCCCCATCAGGTGTTCGCCGCCGTTGCCGGCCGGCATGCTGGGCACCATCGAGCCCACGTCCGGCGGCAGCATGCTGGCGCTGATCACCGCCTCGGGTTCGCCGCCGGCCAAGATCATCAACCGCTCCACGTTGTTGCGGAGCTGGCGCACATTGCCCGGCCAGTCGTGCGACTGCAGCACCGCCAGGGCGTCCTCGCCGATCCGGCGCTTGGGCAAGCCGGTCGACTGCGATATCTGATCCATGAAGTGGTCGATCAGCATCGGAATGTCATCGCGGCGTTCCGCCAGCCCCGGCACGCGGAACGGCACGACCGAAAGCCGGTGGTAGAGATCTTCGCGGAATCTTCCCGCCGCAATGTCGAACTCGATGTTGCGCGAGGTCGAGGACACGATGCGCACGTCCACCACGACCTTGGTGCTGCCGCCGACGCGCTGGAACGTCTGGTCGACGAGGACACGCAGAATCCTGTTCTGGGTCTCGCGCGGCATGTCGGCGATCTCGTCGATGAACAAGGTGCCGCCATGGGCCTCCTCGAGCGCCCCGACCTTGCGCGCCTGCGTGCCGTTCGATTGCTCGACCCCGAACAGCTCGATCTCCATCCGCTCCGGCGTGATCGCGGCCGCGTTGATGACGACGAACGGCCCGCCGGCCCGGCCGGATTGGGCATGAATGGTGCGCGCGGCTAGTTCCTTGCCGGCGCCGGGCGGGCCGACGATCAGGATACGGCTGTTGGTCGGCGAGATCTTCTCGATGGTCTGGCGCAATTGATTGACCGCGGTCGAATGGCCGACCAGCATCGTGGCGAGCGGCGCGAGCTGCTTCAATTCCTTGACCTCGCGCTTCAGGCGCGAAGTTTCCAGCGCGCGATCGGCGACCAGCACCAGGCGGTCGGCCTTGAACGGCTTCTCGATGAAGTCATAGGCACCCTGCTTGATGGCGGCCACCGCCGTCTCGATGTTGCCGTGACCCGAGATCATCACCACGGGAAGATCAGGGTGCTCGGCCTTGAGCGAATCGAGCAGTTGCAATCCGTCGAGGCGGCTGCCCTGCAGCCAGATGTCGAGAAACACCAGGTTGGGTCGGCGCGCTCTGATCGACGCGATCGCGTCGTCGCTGTCGCGCGCGGTGCGCGTATTGTAGCCTTCGTCCTGCAAGATTCCGGCGACCAGCTCGCGGATGTCCGCTTCGTCGTCGACGATGAGGATATCGGACGCCATTGCTATGCACTCGCAGCTGTGGTGGTTTTCGGCGTGGATGATTGGGCCTCGGCCGGCGCGGCACGAATCGCCTCGGCGGCGAATCTCAGCCGGACCCAGGCGCCGCGCACGCCCGGCTCCTTCTCCGCCGCATCCCGCAACTCGATGCGGCCGCCGTGGTCTTCCAGAATCTTGCCGACGATGGCGAGACCCAGGCCGGTGCCCTTCTCGCGCGTGGTCACGTAGGGCTCGAGCAGCCGCGAGCGGTTTTCCTTCGGCAGGCCGACGCCATTGTCGATGACGTCGATCACGATGTCGCCGCCCTCGCGCGCCGTAGTCACGCGAATGCGGCCGCGGCCGAGCTCGGCCTGTGGCACTGCCGAGATCGCTTCAGTCGCGTTCTTGATGATGTTGGTGAGCGCTTGCGAAATCAGGCGCCGGTCGAACCGCGCGGGCATCGGATCCTCGGCGAAATCGGCGTCGATATCGATGTCCGGGTGGCCGACCCGCATCAGAAAGACGATCTGTCGCACCGTGTCGGTGGCATCATCCGATGAAATCACCGGTTTCGGCATGCGTGCGAAGCGCGAGAATTCATCGACCATCCGCCTGATGTCGTCGACCTGACGCACGATCGTGTCGGTGCATTGCTCGAATATCGCCCGGTCCTCGGTGATGACCTTGCCGTATTTGCGCCGCAGCCGCTCCGCCGACAGCTGGATCGGGGTGAGCGGATTCTTGATCTCATGCGCGATCCGCCGGGCGACGTCGGCCCAAGCCGAGGTGCGCTGGGCGGCGACCAGCTCGGTGATGTCGTCGAGGGTGACGACGTAGCCGTGTTGCGGATCATTCGATTGCTCCGTCGCCACGCGCACCGAGACCGTGCGCTCGCGCCCGGCTCGGTTGATCGCGACCTGCCCCTGAACGAGGCGTTGCGGGCTGGCAAGCGCGGCCGTGATGATTTCGGCGAGCTCGGGCACGACTTCCGTGAGCGATCGGCCCCTCGTTTCGTCGGGATTGGCTCCGATCAACTGCTCGGCCGAACGGTTGAGGATGCTGATCCGGCCCTCCGCGTCGGCGCCTATCACGCCGGCGCTCGCGCCCGCCAGAACCGCCTCGGTGAACAGGCGGCGGCTGTCGATGAGATCGCGCGCACGCACGATATCGTCGCGCTGGGTCCGCAGTTCCTGCGTCATTTTGTTGAAGGTCTCGCCCAGATGGGCGAGATCGCCTTCGGACGGACGCACCGGCACCTGGACGTGGAGATTGCCCGTCGACACGATATTGGCCGCGCCGATCAGCCGCCGGATCGGGGCCACGAGAAGATTGGCGAAATTCAATCCGATCCAGACCGCCGAGAGCAGCACCGTCAGGGCGATGACGGCGAACATCAGCGCGAAGGCGATTTGCAGGCCGAGGCGGCGCTCCTGAAGATCATTGTAGGCGCCGAGCATGGCGACCGCCTTGCTGCCGAGCTCGACGACGCGCGGATCGAGCGGCCGTGCCACGTAGAGGTAGGTGTCGTCATAGCCGCGCATCTTGATGAGGGCGATGAGATAATTGCTGTCTGGAACGGCGTCGACCTGGGGCTCGGTATCGTTGATCTTGGCAAACGCCCCGGCCGGCGGAATCGCGAGTTCCATCTGGGGATTGAATTCGGATTTGACGACCACGCTCCGGTCGCCGTTGATCAGCATGGCGGCCGCCAATCCGCGCAACGAGGCCTGCGCCGAGAACACCTGGCGGAACCGGTCGCGGTCCTGGTCAAACAGAGGTTTCGCCTGGGCGATGCTGATCGCCATGGCGAGCGTGTCGCCGCGCAGCGCCCGTACGTGCTCGAGCCCATAAATTTCGGCCACCACCCGCGTTTCGGTGATCAGGTCGCGGGTCGACAGCAGCCGATCGAGACCACGGTCGAGCGTGACGCTGGCGACGATCGCCACCAGGATCGCCGGCGCCGCGGCGATCACCGAGAACAGGCCGACGATGCGGACGTGCAGCCGCGCCCCCGCCCTGCCCCGCCGGCGTGCCTGCACGACCGGCCATATCTCGCGTCCGATGATCGCGAGCAGCACCAGGATGGCGAGCGCATTGACGGCGAGCAGAAACATCACGACGTAATGGCTCGCCACGATCGGCGTGAGGTCAGCCAAAACCACGAAGGTCGCGAGCGCCGACAGCAACGCGACACCGACCACGATCGGGCCGATGAAGCCGGTTATCCCGCGGCCCGCCGCGGGGGCGCCCGCCGTCGTGTCGGCAAGCGCGGCGTCTTCGATGGTGGTCATGGCTCCCCTTGAGCAACACCGCATCGCAAGGCGTGGTGGGCAAACCATACCGCCCGCCGCGGCCGGACCATGGGCAGTGCGGCATTTATACAACAAATGTTGCCCAATTACGACATTTCCTTGGCCGAAGGTCTCGCATTCTGAAATCAAAGAGGTGTTTCCCAAGCGCGCCGAAGGCCGCGAATGAGACCAGGCATTCAGCCAATTGGCATGCAGGCCAAGCGCTTTCCGCGCTTTTCGACGCCTTTGCGGACGCAGCCGCGTGCTCCCCGGCATCGTATTTCGCTGTGCCTGCCCCGCTCCGGCGCATCAAGGTCTGGGCGTGCGCTTCTTTTTCGATGGCCGAGCGGACCAGACGCATCCCAATTCCAGTCCGCCGCGGCGGCGTCATCAAGCCTCCGTCAAGCCGGCTCCGCTTTCGGGTAGCGGTCAATGCGGACCCATCCTCAGCCTGCCCGCTGCCGGTAGCGCGCAAGCGCGGGCTCGACTAAGCTCCGGGCGCCCGCTGAGCGGGCGCCACTTGGACCCCCTGGGCCACCCGGGCCACCGACCGAGATCCGCACGGAGCAGAACCATGACAATGCGATTGCGTTTTCGCCGTCTTGCGGCGGAACTGATTGCCGCTGGTCTCCTTGTCGCCGCGGCGACGGGGGCGCGCGCGGACGACAAGGTCGTCAAGATCGGCGCGCTGCTGCCGATGTCGGGACCGGGATCTTATTTCGGCGCGCAAGACAAGCAGGGCATCGAGCTCGCGCTCGAGCAGATCAACAAGGCCGGCGTCAACGGCTACAAATTCGAGGTTCAATACGAGGACTCGAGCTGCAGCCCGCTGCCCGCCACGCAGGCCGCCAAACGCCTGCTCGATCAATACAAGCCCGACGTCGTCATCGGCGAGGAGTGCTCGGACGCCACCCTGGCGATCATGCCGCTGATGGAGCAGGCGAAGGTCCCGCTGATCAATGCCGGGTCCTCCTCGATCAAGGTCACCGAACCCGGCAATCCCTGGACGTTCCGCATCATGCCCAACGAGGTGATGCAGGGCGTCGATATCGCGACCAACGCCTATAAGCAACTCAATGCCCGCACGGCGGTGCTGCTCTACGAAAACACCAACGCCGGCATCGGCAACGCCAAGGTGTTCAGCGACACCTTCACCATGCTCGGCGGCAAGATCCTGGCCGACATCGGCTTCGGCCGCGACGTCAACGATTTCACCTCCATCGCGACGCGCATCGCCGGCCTCGGCAAGGTCGACGTGATACCGACCTATACGCTCGAAGGCCAGGGCCTGAAGATCACGCAGGCGCTCGCGCAGGCGGCGGTGACGAAAGGCGGCGGCGGTCCGGCGATCCAGCTCGGTACGATCTGGCTGCCGTTCGGCTTCGAGCAGAAGGCCGGCAAGGCGGCGCTCGGCTATGTCCGCATCGTGCAGTTCGACCCGACCGACGAGCGCGCGACCGTCCGCAATTTCATCGGCGCCTTCAAGGCGAAATACAATCAGGACCCGACGCATCTCCACGCCCATGCCTACGACCAGATCACGCTGATCGCCGACGTGATCAAGCGCGGCGCGAAGGACGCCCAATCGATCCGCGACGGCCTGGCGAAGACCTCGAGCTTCGTCGGCGTGACCGGCAGCGTCGAGTTCGACAAGACCAACCAGAACACCAAGATGGACACGGTCCATTACATGGAGACCCTGCCCGACCTGTCGTGGAAGGCGCTGAAGTGGAACTGACCGGCCGATGACGGTCGTTCTGCAGCAGGGCATCAACGGCGTCGTTCTGGGAAGCCTTTACGTTCTGGTCGCTTTGGGACTGACCCTCGTCTACGGCGTTCTCGTCCAGATCAACTTCGCGCACGCCGACATCGTGACGCTCGGCGCGTTCACGGCCTATTTCTTCATGCACGGGCTGGGCGGCGGATACATCCCGAGCATCGCGGTCGCGCTGGCGGTGGGCGGGCGTCGCTCGGGTGGCTCATGAACGCCGCGATCTTCGCGCCCCTTGCAGCGGCGCGGCAGCGAATTGCTGCCGCTGATCGCGACCATCGGCGTGTCGGTGATGATGGAGAACGCCATGCTGGCGCTGGTTCGGGCCGATTCCCTATGCGTTCGAGTCGCCCTACAGCAACGACGGTGATCCGCCTCGGCGGCACGTTCATCACCGTGCAGAACATGCTCATCATCGCGGTGTCGGCGCTCACCATCGCGCTCCTCTACGCGTTCATGAAGTTCACGTTTCTCGGCAAGGCGCTGCGCGCGGTATCGCAGGACCGCGAGACCGCCGGCCTGATGGGTATCAATCCCAACCAGCTCGTGATGCTGACCTTCGTGATCGCCTCGGCGCTCGCCGGCATGGCGGGCGCGATGCTCGGTCCGGTGCTGGTGCTGACGCCCTTCGCCGGGACCTCGGTCATCGTCAAGGCGTTCGCGATCGTCATCATCGGCGGGTTCGGCAACGTCGAGGGCACGATCCTCGCCGGCCTGCTGGTCGGCTTGATCGAAAGCTACACGACGCAATATCTCGGGCCGGGAATGATCGACATCGTCGTGTTCGCCCTGCTGCTCCTGATGCTCGCCGTCCGTCCGACCGGGCTGATCGCGGAAAAGCGCGAAGAGAATGTCTAGCCTCGACGGCACGCAGCGCGTCGCGACACTGCTCGCGCCGATGCTGTCGCGGCGCGCCGCCTACCTCGGCGCCGCCTTGGCGATCGCGCTGCTGCCGCTCGTCTTCACCGACTCCTATTGGCGCACCAACCTGATCATCTGCGCCCTCAACGTGATGCTGGCGATCGGGCTCGATTTCGTGCTCGGCTATGCGGGCCAGCTCAATCTCGGGCAGTCGGCCTTCTACGGGCTCGGCGCCTACGTCTCGACGCTGCTGATCATGCGGCTCGGCGTCCCGTTCTGGATCGCCTTCGCGGGCGCGGTGGCGTTCTCCGGCCTCGCCGGCATGGTGCTCTCGCTGTTCGCCATGCGGCTGCGCGGCCATTACCTCGCGATCGCGTCGCTCGGCTTTGCGGTCATCACCTATCAGATCCTGCTCAACTGGATCAGCCTCACGCAGGGGCCGCTCGGCATCTACGCGATTCCGCCGCCGCCGGCGATCGCGCTGCCTGGCCTGCCGGCGATCGACTTCCACGACCTTCGCAACCTGTTCTACCTGGTCGCCGGCTTTGCGCTGCTGAGCTATCTGCTGCTCGACCAGCTCATCCGCTCGCCGATCGGCGAGACGCTGACCGCGATCCGCGAGGACGAGGTCTCGGCCGCTTCGCTCGGCATCAACGGCGCGGCCTGGAAGGTGTTCGCGTTCGGCGTCGGCTCGGCGGTCGCGGGCGCCGCGGGCTGCTTCTATCCCGGCTTCGTCGGCACGCTGGTGCCCGATGCGTTCTTCATCACCGAATCCTTCACCATCCTGGCCATGGTGGTGGTCGGCGGCATGGGCACGCTGATCGGGCCGGTGTGGGGCGCGATCCTGCTCACCGTGCTGCCGGAACTGTTGCGCGGCATCGGCGACCTGCGGCTCGTCGTCTACGGCGTCGCGCTCACGCTCGTGGTGCTGTTCATGCCCGGCGGCATCGTGCAGGCGGCGCGGCTCGTGCTCGCGCGGCTGCGGCGCATGGCGGGGGCCGGGCGATGACGAGCGCACGCGGCGCCGAGCGGCGGCCCGCCGCGCAAGACGCCGGCGTGCTTCTGCGCGCCGAAGGCCTATGCAAGAGCTTCGGCGGCGTGCACGCGGTGCGCGACATCTCGCTCGACGTTCCGGCCGGCGCGATCTTCGCGATCATCGGCCCGAACGGCGCCGGCAAGTCGACGCTGCTCAATCTGATGAGCGGCATCTATCGGCCCGACGCCGGGCACGTTGAGGTTCGACGGCGCCGATCTCACCGGCACTGCCGGCGCATCGGCGCGTGCGCCACGGCATCGCGCGCACGTTCCAGAAGATCCGCCTGTTTCAAGCAACTCTCGGTGCTCGACAACGTGGTGGCGGGCTTTCACATCCACACGACATTCCGGCCTGGCAATACGTCGTTCACGGGCCGGCGTTCCGGCGCGACCATGCGCGCTGCCGCGCGGAGGCGATGCGCCTGCTCGCCTTCATGGGGCTCGCGAAGCGCGCGCATGACGCTGGCGGGCTCGCTCTCCTACGGCGAGCAGCGCATGCTCGAAATCGCGCGCGCGCTCGCGACCGCGCCGCGCCTCCTGATGATCGACGAGCCGGCCGCCGGCCTCAACGCGCGCCGAGGTCGAGCACGCTGCTCGACCGCATCCTGACGCTGCGCCGGACCGGCCTCACGATCGTGATCGTCGAGCACAACATGGACCTGGTGATGAAGGTCGCCGACCGCGTCCTGGTCATCGACTACGGCCAGCATCTGTTCGAAGGCGCGCCGGCGGACGTGCAGGCGCATGCCGGCGGTGATCGCGGCCTATCTCGGCGGAGAGCTCCGATGAGCGCGCTGCTCGCCGCCGAGGAGCTCGAGCTCGCCTATGGCGAGGTCGCGGTCTGCCGCGGCATCTCGTTCGAGATCGACGAAGGCGAGATCGTCGCGCTGATCGGCGCCAACGGCGCCGGCAAATCGACCACGCTGCGGGCGATCGCCGGCGTGCTGATTCCGCGCGCCGGCTCGATCCGTTTCCGCGGCCAGGACATCACCCGGCTGCCGTCGCACGCGCGCACCCTCCTCGGCATCGCGCTCGTGCCCGGAGGGACGGCATGTGTTTCCGTTCCTGACGGTGCGCGAGAACCTCGAGCTCGGCGGCTTCAAGCACCGCCGCGACGCCGCCAAGGTGCGCGGGCTGATCGAGAAGATCTTCGCCATGTTTCCGCGCCTGCGCGAGCGCGCGTCGCAGAACGCCGGCACGCTGAGCGGCGGCGAGCAGCAGATGCTGGTGCTCGGCCGCGCCATGATGTCGGAGCCGCAGCTGCTGTGCCTCGACGAGCCCTCGCTCGGTCTCGCCCCGATGGTGGTGCAGGACATCTTCCGCACCATCCGCGCGATCAACGAGGCCGGCACCAGCGTGCTGCTGGTCGAGCAGAACGCGCGCTACGCGCTGGAGACCGCGAGCCGCGGCTACGTGCTGCAGACCGGCAGCATCATCGTGAGCGGCACGTGCGCCGATGCTGCGCGAGGACGCGCGCGTGCGCGAGGCCTATCTCGGCCGCAGCGCGGCTCGCCAGGCGGTGTGACATGACGGCGCTCGACGCATTCTCGCTGGCCGGCAAGACCGCGATCGTCACCGGCGCCGGCTCCGGCATCGGCCGCGCCATCGCGCTGGCCTTCGCGCGAGCCGGCGCCGTCGTCGGCTGTGTCGACATCGATCCCGCGGCCGCCGCGGCAACCAGCGACGCTATCGCGGCGGCCCATGGGCGCGCCGTGCCGCTCGTTTGCGACGTGAGCCGGGAAGCCGACACCGTCGCGGCCGCGAAAGCGCGCGGCGGAGCCTTCGGCGCCGTCCATGTGCTGGTGAACGGCGCCGCCGCCACCGATCCCAACGGCACCGTGCTCGACCTCACGCGCGCCGACTGGGATCGCGTCTTTGCGGTCAATGTCACCGGCGCGTTCCTGATGAGCCGCGCCGTCCTGCCGGCGATGATCGCCGCCGGCGGCGGCAGCATCATCCATATCGCGTCGCAGCTCGGCCGCGTCGGCGGTCCCGCGCGCGCGGTCTATTGCGCCACCAAGGGCGCGCTGATCCAGCTCGCCAAGGCGATGGCGACCGATCACGCGGCGCAAAACGTGCGCGTCAACACGCTTGTCGCCCGGCGCGGTCGAGACCCAGCGGCTGGTCTACCGCTTCGGCGACATGGCGACGGCGCGCCGCGTGGGCGGGCCCAAGCATCTCCTGATGCGGCTCGGCCAACCCGACGAGATCGCCAGGCGGCGGTGTTCCTCGCGAGCGACGCATCGAGCTTCGTCACCGGCGTCGGACCTGCTGGTCGACGGCGGGTATACGGCCGTGTGAGCGTCGCTAAATCTATCGTCATTGCGAGCGAAGCGAAGCAATCTCTCTTTACTTGCTCATGCGCGCCTGGCCGAGATTGCTTCGTCGCGCACCGCAATGATCGGGCATTGCACGCGAGCTTCGCGCATGCTAAGCTCGCGCAATGGCTCGCGCGTCAAATCGCCGAGATTGGTGCGCTCCTCGCAATGACATGGAAGGAATGAACAAGCCAAATCAAGGCGCTATCGCCCCAAGATCGACCCCGCCATGGCGCGCGGATCGCGGCGCCGCCAGGCGCCGGCGTCGACGGCGCAGAAGAATTCGGCGAGATGCGCGTTGAAGGCCGCCGGCTCCTCGAGATTGATGGTGTGGCCGCAGTTCGGCATCACCACCAGCGCGGCGGTCGGGATCGTCCGCTTCATCAGCAAGGCCGGGCTCGAGGCAGGGCCAGTCCTCGTCGCCGGTCATCACCAGGGTCGGCGCCGTGATCGTCTTCATCTTGTCGACGAGGTCGAACAAGCGACGGCCGCCGCTTCTGCACGCCGCGCATGGTGGCGGCGGCGCCTTCGGTCGAGTGCTCGGCGAGCTGGGCGGCGAACTCCGCCCAGCCGCGCGGGTCCTTGTTCTGGAACTGCACGCGCGTCGGCCCGAGCGCGTAGCCGTTGGCGGCCTTCGCCATGCCGAGCTCCTCGAACTGGCGGGCCGCAGCCTCGGCCTCCTCGGCGAACTGCTGGCGCTTGTCGGGCGCCGCGCCGTAGCCGCAGCCGGCGACCACCAGCGAGCGGGCGCGCTCCGGATAGGTGAACCCGAAATGCAGCGTCGCGAAGCCGCCCATCGAGAGGCCGACGACATGCGCCTTGTCGATCTTGAGCGCGTCGAGCACGGCGCGGATGTCGTCGCGCGCGCGCTCCTGCGAATAGCGCTCGCCGTCCTTCGGCACGTCGGACGGCGGATAGCCGCGCGCATTGTACGCGATGCAGCGATAGTAGCTGGCGAAATAGCGCACCTGCGGCTCCCAGGAGCGATAATCGCCGGCGAACTCGTGGACGAAGACGATCGGAATGCCGCTTCCGGTCTCCTCGTAATAGAGCTTGACCCCGTCGTCGGTGGTCAGATGCGGCATGGCGTTTCCTTCTGGATCCCTCTTGGAATCTTTCTCGCAACCGATTCCTAGAATGATTGCGCGCGGGCCGACAGGCCGGCGTCGATGACGGCGACCGAGCCGCTGGTGTAGCCGGAATGCTCGGAGGCCAGAAACGCGATGGCGGCGCCGATCTCCTCCGCGGTCGCGGCGCGCCCGAACGGCAGCGGCTTGAACAGGTCGCGCCAGTTCTCGGCGTCGCCGGTGCGGTCCTGCGCCTTCTTGCGCATCAGGTTGACCAGGCGATCGGTCGCCACCGGCCCGGGGCTGACCGCGACCACGCGGACGCCGTCGCGCACGCTCACGCTGCCGAGCGACTGCGTGAAGGCCGTCAGCGCCGCATTGCCGGCGACCCCGCAGATATATTCCGGATCATGCGTCTGGGCCGCGTTGCCGACGACGTTGACGATGACGCCGGCCTGGCGCGCCTTCATCAGCGCGTAGAACGCGCGGCACATGTTGATGTAGCCGAAGACCTTGAGGTCCCAGGCCTTGCGCCACGTCGCCTCGTCGACGTCGAGCAGCGTGCCGCCCGGAATGGCGCCGGCATTGTTCACCAGGATGTCGATGTCGGGAAAATCCTTGGCGAGCCGTGTCGACGTTGCGGCTGTCGGAGAGATCGGCCGGCACGGTCTCGACCGACACATTGGACTTCCGCGCGATCGAGGCTTTGGCCTGCGCGAGATCGCCGGCGCTGCGCGCGACCAGCACGAGTGGCAGCCTTCGGCCGCGAGCATCTCGGCCGTCGCGCGGCCGATGCCCTTCGAGGCGCCGGTGATCAAGGCGGTCTTTCCGGCAAGCTTCAGGTCCATGGCGCTGTCCCCGGGAACGCCGGCAGCGAAAGCCCCGGCCCGGCCGGAACTATGACGGCCGCCGCCGTGGTCCGCAACACGCGCGCGGAAGCATTTTGCGGCGAGGGCCTGCCACGGAGTTGACCGAGGTAGACGCCGGTTCGCCGTGGAAAACGGGTCCGATGGTACGCCGGCGACGCCGAAGTCCCAGCCCGTCGATCCCAGCAGGCGCTTGGCCTCGCGTGACGAAGCAGGAATTGCGAGCCGCGCCAAACAATACTCTTGACAGCCATTTTTTTGTCGATCGCGCCCCGATGTGGTAGGAGAAAATCCACGGTCGGAATTGCGCCCGGCGCGCCTAGAGCGCCGAGCGTTTGCATGAGAGCGACATACTTTGCGCCATCGCGCCGTTGTTGTAGCCCGGATCGAACGCAGCGAAATCCGGGGCGGCGCATCAAATGATCGACAGACTATGATGAGCGGATAGGTTGATCCCGGATTACGCTACGCTCGCTTTTCATTTGGAGACCCGTGCGGCCTGGGTGCTGGCATTGGCGGCGCCCCCATTCCGCTGGAGAATCCCTGCAGACGCCTGATATTAGCAGGAAAAAGCAGAGCGCAGACCTGTAGATTCGCCGCCGCGGCCCTGTTCTTCGCGCGACCCGTCTCCTGATCCCGTGTCATTTTGCAGGGGCGACGTCCGTAATTGGCAAAATAACAGGAAATCGGGACCTGAATTGCACACCTGTGGTGAGACACGGAAAGCCGGGCGGCGGGTGCTCAGAGTCTCGGTTTCCCGCGGCCGCCGCCATGCGGCGGATGCCTTCGCGGTAATCCACCTGCTGCGCGAAGCTGAAATCGCGCCGGAGCGATATCGAGTGGTCCGCGCGCCGCCTGCGCCATCTCAAACCACCTTTTCGCGCCGCAGGCGCGCGATCTCGGCGTCCGCGCAGCCGATCTCGCGCAACAGCTCGTCGGTATGCCGGCCGGGCTCGGGCAGTCGGCGACACGATTCTGGCAGGCGTGCGCGACAGCGTGATGGGCTCGCCCACCACCCTGACATTGGGGCGTTCCGGATGCGCGAGCGGCACCGCCATGCCCAGATGCGCGACCTGGGGATCGGCGAAGACCTCGTCGAGCTTGTAGATCGGGCCCGCCGGCACGCCTTGGCGTTCGAGACGCGCGAGCCAGTCGGCCGAGCCACGCAACGTGAAGATATCCTTCAGCAGCCCCATGAGTTTCGGCCGGTTGCGAAAGCGCAGCTCCGGGGTGGCGTATTCCGCCGCTGCCGCGAGGTCCGGGCGCTCCAGGGCCTCGCACAAGGCGCGCCATTGGGTGTCGCCGCCGACCCCGATATTGATGTATCCGTCCGCCGTCTCGCACCACGCCCATCGGCGTCGCATAGGGATGCTCGTTGCCGGCCTGCGGCGGCACCTCGCCGTCGATCAGGTAGCGCGCGGCCTGGAAGTCCATCATGGCGATCTGCGCCTGCAGCAGCGAGGTGTGCACCCATTGTCCGAGGCCCGAGCGTTCGCGTTCGGCGAGCGCGAGCAGGATCCCGGTCGCCGCGTACACCCCGGCCGCCGAGTTGGCGACCGCGATGCCGGCCCGCATCGGCCCCTCCCCCGGAGCTCCCGTGACCCACATCAGGCCGCCCATGCCCTGGGCGATCTGGTCGAATCCCGCGCGCGTCCGATAGGGCCCGGTCTGGCCGAAGCCTGAGATCGACGCCAGGATGATGCGCGGATTGACGCCGCGCAGCGTCGCGTAGTCGATCTTGAGGCGCTCCTTCACGTCGGGACGGAAATTCTCGACCACCACGTCCGCCGTCGCGGCCAGGCGCAAAAAGATCGCGCGCCCGTCGGGCTCCTTGAGGTTGAGGGTCATCGCGCGCTTGTTGCGGTGCAGATTGATCATGTCATAGCCATCGCGCGGGCCGCTCATGCCCTCGTTCGGGTCGACGCCGGGCGGCGCCTCGATCTTGATCACGTCGGCGCCGAAATCCGCCAGGATCCGGCAGCAGGTCGGGCCGGCGCGCACGCGGGAAATATCGAGGACGCGCACATGCGCCAAGGCGGACGGCGGATTGGGATCGGTCATGTGGCTGCGCCTCGGGTCGCGGCGGCGAGTTCCGTGAGTGCGGAGGGAACATGATTGTGCCAGTCGGTCTTGCGCTGGATGGCCGCCGCAAGGCCCACCAGCGCGACGTCGGAATTCGGCCGCCCGACGAGCTGAAGCGCGACCGGCATGCCGCGATCGTCGAACCCGACCGGCAGCGCGACCGCGGGAAAGCCCAGCATGTTGACGAAGCGCGTCAGGCGGCTGAGCTCGTAAAGCGTTCGCGGACGAAAGCTCGCCGCATCGGGATCGCATTCCGCCGCCGGCGGGGTGCGGATCGCCATGACGGGGAGCAGCGCGATGTCGGCGCGCCCCAGTATCCGATCGATGAACTCGGCCGCGAGCGCGGCCCGCACCGACCGGACGTGCGCGAGCGCAGCATCGTTGATCGCGAGCCCCTTCGCCAGACGCTTGCCCAGCGTCGGCGCGACCGGATGGGACTCGAGCCGGGCCGCATGGGTGCGCGCCGCCTCGGCCTGCAGCAGGGTGAGAACGTGCGGATCGACGCGGCCGAGCATCCCCTCCCCGTTGCTCCGGCCGAGTGCGATCCCGGCATTTTCGACCGCGTCGATGCCGTCGCGACATGCTTGCCGCACCGACTCCTGCGCGCCGTCGAGAAGATCGGACAGAACCACGGCGCTAAGGATCGGGTCGGGATGCCGCGGCAGCGCCTCGTCGGCGATGATCCGAAGCGCCGGCAGCAGGTCCGCGGCGTTGCGCGCGAGCAGGCCGATCGTGTCGAGCGTCGGCGCCAGCGCCATGGCGCCGCGGGTCGAGACGGCGCCGCTGGTCGGCTTCCAAGCCGTTACTCCGCAAGCATGCGCCGGAATGCGCAGCGAGCCGGCCGTGTCGGATCCGACCGCGATTACGACCGACCCGCTTGCCACCGCGGCCGCCGATCCCGACGACGATCCGCCCGCGATGAAGTCCAGGTTCCAGGGATTGCGGACCCGGCCGCGCGTCGCATTGTGGCCGGAAGGCTCGTAGGCGAGCTCGGTGAGCGACGTGAAGCCGACGCGATATCCGCCGCCGCGATCGAGCCGGCGGAGGGCCTCGGCGTCGCCGTCGATGCCAAGGTCGATCGCCTCGCTCAGTCCGGCGGTCGGCCGCCGGCCGACGATCTGGAAAATGTCCTTGGCCGCATAGGGCAGCCCGGCAAGCGGACCGTCGACCGGCCGCGCCGGATCCTCGATCGCGATGAAGGCGTTGAGCAACGGTTCGAGGCGGCGCGCACGCGCGGCGGCGGTTTCGCCCAGATCGCGGCGCGCCTCCGCCGAAAGATCGGCCCACTGGGGAAAGCGTAAGGTGGTGGTCATTCCGGCAATCGGACCCACGGTTGCGCGCGGCCGCGTCCCGCAAAGAGCTTAGAAACCAGCTGTGGGGTTTGCAAACGGCGATTGACCCGGGACGCGTTTGTTTGCGAGCTTGCGACCCGCAGAACTCGCGGGGGAGCGCAAATCGTGCCCGACACATTGGGTTATCGCAAGCGGATCGCCATCGTGGTGCCGTCCACCAATACGACGGTCCAACCGGAGTGCGAGATGCTGCGGCCGCGCGGCGTGACCAATCACATCGGCCGGTCGACCATCAAGGAACGTCCTCTCAACACCGAGCAGGCGTTTCTCGATCACATGCATGACATGCGCGAGGGAATAGCGATCGCCATCGAACAGATCATGACCAGCGGGCCCGACCACCTGATCGTCGGAATCGCGCTCGAGACGTTCTGGGGCGGCGTGGCGGCCGCCGACAAGCTGCAGGTCGAACTCGCGAGTCGCGCCGGCGTCGGCATCTCCATGGGCTCGACCGCGACGGTCGCCGCCCTCAAGGCCTTCGGGGCCCGGCGCATCGCGGTGCTCACGCCGCATCAGCCGCGCGGCGACGAGATGGTGCGGCTCTATCTGTCGGAAGCAGGATTCGAGGTGGTGCGCCTCAAGGGCCTCAAATGCGCGTCGCCGCGCCTGATCGCCCAGGTGACGGCCGAGGAGATACGCCGCGCTCTCGCGGAGCTCGACGGCGCCGATGTGGACGCCCTCGTGCAGGTCGGCACGGCGCTGCCGACCCTCGCCGTCGCGGCGGAGGCCGAGCGCTGGCTCGGCAAGCCGGTCCTCGCCATCAACGCGGTGACCTATTGGGACGCGCTGCGGCGCTGCGGGATCACCGACCGGGTGTATGGCGGCGGCAGAATTCTCGAGGAGTTTTGACGGCGCCGCGCTACTGGGCTTCGAGCAGCTCGCGCCGCACGAACGCGCGAAAGCGCGTCGGCGGACGCCCGAGAATCCATTGCAGGACGTTCGGGTTCCCGACCAGCCCGTGGGCGTCGTAATGGGCGTTCATCAGGCAGATGGTTTCGATCCGCTCGGGCGCAAACCCGGCCGCCGCCGCTTCCCGGCGGGCGTCGTCGAGCGATTTCGCCTGCGCTCGGATCGGCCGGCCCAGGAGCTCGGACAGGATGCGCGCCACGTCGTCCTGGCTGAGCGCCTCGGGGCCCGCGAGCTGGTAGGTCGCGCCCTCGTGGCCGCCCTCGGTGACGATCTTTGCCGCCGCCTCGGCGAGGTCCTGCAAATCCACCAGGCTGAACCGCGCGGATGTGCTGAACGGCATGCTGTGCGTGCCGGTCGCCAGCACTGTCTTCCAGATCGGCACGAGTTGCTGCATGTAGCGGCTCGGCTGCAGCACCGTATAGGCGAGACCCGAGTCGACGAGGTGGCGTTCGGCGGCGAGCTTGCGGCGATGGTGCGGAACATCCGCCAGCAGGGGATGCAGCACCGAATAGAGGACGAAGCGGCCGGTCCGTTCCTGCGCGCACAGGTCGATAAGGCTGCGGGCAAGCTTATCCTCCTGCGGGTGCATCGGCGGACAGATATGCACCACCTGGCCGACGCCGCGCACCGCCTGGGCGAGGGCGTTCGCATCGAACAGGTCGCCGACCGCGATCTCGGCCGCCCCGCGCGCGCGCAGCTCCGCGCCCGCCTCGGCCCGGCGAACCATGGCGCGCACACGCGCGTTGCGCGCAACCAGCGCGGCGACGACCCGCCGGCCGGTGCGACCCGCCGCGCCCGTGACCAGAATGGTGCCGGTCGGATCCATGCGCGTCCTCCATGCCCGAATGCGAGCGGCGCCGCCTGGAAACCAGTCTTGCGGCGAATGCGCAAGTGTATGCTAAATTTCCCGGGTTGACCGCCGGCGAGGAGATACCATGCGCCTGCCCAAGATAGCGTTCGTCTGCCTCGCTTGCCTCACCGTCATCTTGGCGGGGACCGCTCATGCGCAGAGCTGGCCCGACAAGCCGGTACGGATCCTGGTCCCCTATGCGGCGGGCGGAAACTCCGACGGCATGGCGCGCATCGTGGCGCAGCGGCTGAGCGACAAGCTGGGCCAGACGTTCGTGGTCGAGGACCGGGTGGGCGCCAACGGGGCGGTGGCCTCCGATGCGGTCGCACGCTCCGCGCCCGACGGCTATACGCTGCTCTGGGCGGTGACGCCCCCGATCGCCATCGCGCCGGCCATGAGCAAGGTGCCCTACGACCCGCTCAAGGATTTCGCGCCGATCAGTGCGGTCGGCACCAACGCCTTCGTGCTGGTGGCGAACAAGGATTTTCCGCCGAAATCCGTCGCCGAATTCATCGCCTATGTGCGGGCGCAGCCGACCAAGATGGCCTATGCAGAGGGGAGCGCCGGCAGCCTCTCGCACCTCTCGATGGTCTTGTTCCTCCAGCGTGCCGGGCTGGAGATGACGAATGTCAGCTATCGCGGCAACGCGCCCGCGCTGACCGACGTCATCGCGGGCCATCTGCCGGTCATGTTCTCCAACCTATCGGATGCGCTGCCCCATGTGGCGAGCGGGGCGGTGCGGCTGCTGGCGGTGTCGAGCGACAAGCGCGCGCCGCAGATCCCGGACGTGCCGACGCTGGCAGAATCCGGCTTTCCGGGTTTCAACGTCATCACCTGGAACGGCCTCGTGGCGCCGGCCGGAACCCCGAAGGCGATCGTCGACGCCGTGGCGCGCGAGATCGCCGGCGCCCTCAAGGATGCCAAATTCGTCGAGCGCCTGGAAAGCTATGGCGTCGACCCGCTCGGCAACACGCCGTCGGCCTTCGCCGCCATGATCGCCGCCGACGTCGCGCTCTGGGCCGAGGCCGTCAAGGTGGCCGGCCTCACCTTCCAACAGTGACAGCGGATCATCCTCACTCATGACTGTGCAAGCGGATCGCCCGATCCTGATCGCCGGCGGCGGGCCGGTCGGCTTCGTTGCGGCGCTGGCGCTGGCGCGACAAGGAATTCCGGTTCATGTCTTCGAGGCGGAGCCGCGCGTCAACGATTCGCCGCGCGCCGCCACCACCCACGCGGCCACGCTCGAGATGCTGGCCGAGCTCGGGCTCATCGATGAGGTGATCCGCCGCGGCCTGATCGAGCCGAGGTTCCAGATCTGGGACCGGGCGAGCCGCGAGGTGATCGCCGCGTTCGACTTCGGGGCCTTGCGGCAGGACACGCCCTACCCTTTCGTCGTGCAGTGCGAGCAGCACAAGCTCGCCAACATGGCAATCGACCGGCTGCGCCGGCTCGGCAACGCCTCGATCGCGTTCTCGGCCCGCGTCGCTGCCATTGCGCCGTTCTCCGACCGGGTCGAGATCGAGGTCGAGACCCAATCCGGCACGCGCAAGGTCGCCGGCTCCTATCTGATCGGCGCCGACGGCGGGCGCTCGACGGTCCGCAAGGCGCTCGGTATCGCGTTCGAGGGCTATACCCATCCCGAGCGCTTCCTGGTGCTGACCACGACGTTCGAGTTCGGCGCGCAGTATGACGGCTGCTCGCGGAATTATTTTTCCGATCCCGACGAGTGGTGCGCGCTGTTCAAGGTGACGGGCGACGACGGCAACGGCCTGTGGCGCGTGGTGTTCCCGAGCCGGCTCGACGAGACCGACGCGCAGGCACTCGACGAGAATGCGGTCCAGGGCCGGCTCCAGAAATTCTTTCCCAAGGCGGGAAGTTATCCTGTCATCCATCGCAACCTGTACAGGGCCCATCAGCGGGTCGCCGCGTCGTTCCGCCAGGGCCGCGTTTTTCTCGCCGGCGATGCGGCACACGTGAACAATCCGCTCGGCGGGCTGGGGCTGAATTTCGGCATTCACGACGTGGTCGAGCTGTCCGGCATGCTCGGCCGCGTCATCCGTCGCGAGGCCGCGGCGGACACGCTCGAACTCTATGACAGCCGCCGCCGGCCGCTCAATATCGAATACGTGCAGCAGCAGACCATCGCCAACAAGAAGCGCCTGGAGGAAAAAGATCCGGCCGCGCGGGCGCGCAGCAACGAGATGTTGCGCCGAACCGCCGCCGATCCGGCCGCACATCGTGCCTATTTGCTGCGGGCGTCGCTTCTCGACAGCGTGCGCAAGCGCGCCGCGATTTCTTCCTGAGGCCGATCACAAGGAAGTCGGCGCCAGAATGCGGAGCGCTCAACCGCCGGTGCGGATCACCTGGATGTCCAGGTCCCGGATCTTCTTGCGCAGCGTGTTGCGGTTGACGCCCAAGAGGTCGGCGGCACGGATCTGATTGCCGCGGGTCGCGGCCAGCGCAGCCGACAAGAGCGGGTATTCGACCTCGCGCAAGATGCGGTGGTAAAGGCCAGGCGGGGGCAGACCGTCGCCGAACTCGCCGAAATAGCGCGCAAGATGGCGCTCGACCGCGCCGGTCAGGCTTTCGTCGGCGTGCGGTTCGTCGCCCGCGACCGGCATCGCCGGCTGGGAAAGCTCGCCCTCGATCACGGCAGCGGAGATCGTCTCCTGCGGATAGAGCGCCGCGAGCCGCCGCGCGAGGTTCTCCAGCTCGCGAACGTTGCCGGGCCAACGGTGGCGTTTGAGCCGGTCGAGCGCGGCCGGCTCGATCTGCTTGGGCGGCAGGCCTTCGCGCTCCGCCACGGCGAAGAAATGGCGGATGAGGTCGGGCACGTCCTCGACGCGCTCGCGCAGGGGCGGCAGGCGGATCGGCACCACGTTGAGCCGAAAGAACAGGTCCTCGCGGAAAAGACCCTGCTGGATGAGTATCCGCAGATCCTTGTTGGTGGCCGCGATGATGCGCACGTCGGTCTTGATCGCGGTTCGCCCGCCCACCGTCGTGTACTCGCCCTGCTGCAGAACGCGCAGCAGGCGGGTCTGCGCTTCCATCGGCATGTCGCCGATTTCGTCGAGAAACAGCGTGCCGCCTTCGGCCTGCTCGAAGCGGCCGGCATTGCGCGTATTGGCGCCGGTGAACGCACCCTTCTCGTGGCCGAACAGCTCGGATTCGATCAGATCGCGCGGAATTGCCGCCATGTTGATGGCGACGAACGGGCCGCTGCGCCGTTTGCCGTAATCGTGCAAGGCGCGCGCGACCAGCTCCTTGCCGGTGCCGGACTCGCCCGAGATCATCACCGTGAGGTCGGTCTGCATCAGGCGCGCCAGCATGCGATAGATGTCCTGCATGGCCGGCGATCGGCCGACCAGCGGAATGGAGTCGAACTCCTCGACCTTCGGAGGCGCCGGCGGCTTCTCCTTGGGCTCGGACAGCGCACGGCCGACGATCGAGATCAGCTCCTTGAGGTCGAACGGCTTCGGAAGATATTCGTAAGCGCCGCGCTCGGAGGCCCTGATCGCGGTCATGAAGGTATTCTGCGCGCTCATGACGATGATCGGCAAATCGGGTCGCAGCTTCTTGATGCGCGGCAGCAGGTCGAACGCGTTCTCGTCCGGCATCACCACGTCGGTGATGACGAGATCGCCGTCGCCCTGGCTCACCCAGCGCCACAGCGTTGCGGCGTTGCTGGTCGAACGCACCTCGTAGCCGGCACGCGACAGCGCCTGATTGAGGACGGTGCGGATTGCCGAGTCGTCGTCGGCGACAAGTATGCTTCCCGCAGGCATTTCAGTCCCTCTCAGGTTCCGCCGCCCGGCTCGGCGTCGTCACCCGTGAATTTGGGCATCAGCACGCGAAAGATCGTTCGCCTCGGTTGCGACTCACATTCGATGATCCCGCCGTGGTCGCCGATGATCTTGGCGACCAGTGCCAGCCCGAGACCGGTGCCGGTCGGCTTGGTCGTCACGAACGGATCGAAGAGATGCGGCAACAAATCGTCCGGCACGCCCCGACCATTGTCCTTGACGCAGAATTCGAGCGGGAGCGAGACGCGCGTCTTGCTGCCGGGCAGCGACAGGCGCACGCCCGGCCGGAACGCGGTCGACAAATGGATTTCGCCGTCGCTCGCCCCTTCCCCGATCGATTCGGCGGCGTTCTTCACCAGATTGAGAAAAACCTGGATGAGCTGATCGCGGTTCGCCAGCACGGACGGCAGCGAGGGGTCGTATTCCTCGACGAACTTGATGTGGCGCGCGAAGCCCGACTGCGCCAGTCGTTTGACGTGCTCGAGCACGACGTGAATGTTCACCGGCTCGCGCGCGACCGGACGCTCATCGGCAAAGACTTCCATGCGATCGACCAGCTTCACGATGCGGTCGGCCTCCTCGCAGATCAACCGCGTCAGGGTCCGGTCTTCCTCTCCGGCCGACTGCTCGAGCAGTTGTGCGGCGCCGCGGATTCCGGACAGCGGATTCTTGATCTCGTGGGCCAGCATGGCGGCAAGCGCGATCACCGATCGCGCGGCGCCGCGGTGGGTGAGTTGCCGGTCCATCTTGTCGGCCATGGTCCGCTCCTGCAGCATGACCACGACGAAACCGGGCTGTTCCGGCACCGGCGCCACGTGCAGGTCGACGATACGTTCGCCCGAGAGGCGGGGCGAGCTGAGATCGACCTTGTATTCATTGACGGCCGCGCCGCGATTGCGGACCTGCTCGATCAATGCGAGCAGCGGCGACCCGAAGGGTACGAGATCGCGCATCGCGTTCCGGCGCAGCAACGATACCGATACTTCGAAGAACGATTCCGCCGCCACGTTGGCGTCCGCGATCTTGCCGTCCTGTCCGATCACGATCACGGCGTGCGGCAGCGAGTTGAGCACCGCTTCGGCCGCGCCTGCGAGGTGCGATGTCTGGCGCTCTGCGAGGCTCACGCGGCCGCCCTCCAGGCGAGGGCCGAGAAGGCATCCGCCAGATCTTGCCTGACGGCGCGCGGTTCCTCGGTCGTGAGGACGCGCATCCGCCATTCCTTCAAGAGCGTGGCGGCGGCGCCGGTTGTTTCGGCCGCGGCATCGAGCGCCCAGCCGAGATGCTTGCGGGCATGGCGCGTACCGATCCGGGTTCCGTGATGCGCGAGCAGTTCCTCGTAGAGACCGGTGACGATCGCGAGCTGACGATCGAGCGCCGGCGGCGCCTCGCGCCGCCCGGTCGCGAGATAGCGCGCGACCTGGCCCGGAAACCAGGGCCGGCCCTGGGCGCCGCGTCCGATCATGACGGCGTCGGCGCCCGACCTGGCGAGCGCCGCGACTGCATCCTCGAACGTCGTCACGTCGCCGTTGACGACGACCGGAATGGCGACGCTGTCCTTGACGGCGCGCACCGCGGTCCAGTCCGCCTCGCCTTTGTAGAACTGGCAGCGCGTACGTCCGTGCACCGTGATCAGCCGGATGCCCGCCGCCTCGGCCCGGCGCGCGAGTTCCGGTGCGTTGATCGAGCGCTCATCCCAGCCGAGCCGCATTTTGAGGGTTACCGGAACCGACACCGCAGCGACCGTCGCCTCGATCAACGTCAACGCATGATCGAGGTCGCGCATCAGCGCCGATCCGGCCGCGCCATTGGTGACGTGCTTGGCCGGGCAGCCCATGTTGATGTCGATGACCTGGGCGCCGGCGGCCTCGGCGATTCTCGCCCCTTCGGCCATCCACTGCGCCTCGCAGCCGGCGATCTGCACCACATGGAGCCCGACGCCCTGCCCTTCGACCCGCAATCGGACGTCGGGCCGGCCGCGGGCGAGCGCCGCACACGCCGCCATCTCCGAAACCACGAGTCCTGCCCCCAGCTGCACGGCGAGCCGGCGAAACGGCGCGTCGGTCACGCCGGACATCGGCGCGAGGACCACCGGGTTCGGTAAGCAAAGCTGACCGATCTGAAGCTGAGCCGGGCTGCAAGCCCTTGCGATTATTGCCGTCACGCGCTTGCCCACCTTTTAGGCTCAGAGACGTTCTGCATAGAGATTAGCCATTTTTGCTGCCGACGCAAGTGCTGCATTGCACCATTGTGGATTTCCGGCTGCCGGCTGCCATTTCCGAGAGTCCATTGTATCCGAGGCCAGCCGCGCGCTAAATCCGCGCCGAATGACACGGGCGAGGAACGCATGGCAGGCAAGGTGGCGGCGGTCGTGGTCGCGGGCGGGCGGGGCCTCAGGGCCGGCGGGGACGTGCCGAAACAATACCGGACGCTCGGCAACATCCCGGTTCTGCGTCAAAGCCTGGCGATCTTTGCGACCCATGATGAGGTCGGCTGGGTCCAGCCGGTGATCCACCGCGACGATGGCGCTTTCTATGCCCGTGCGGCGGAGGGGCTTGGGGTTCTCCCGCCGGCCTTCGGCGCCGCCACCCGGCAGGGCTCCGTACGCGCCGGCCTTGAGGCCCTGGCGGACCGCCACCCCGCCATCGTGCTGGTGCACGACGCCGCCCGACCCTTTGCGTCGCCCGCCCTCGTGTCGCGCGCCATCAAGGCGGCCGGCGGCGGCGCCGCGATACCCGGCGTGGCGATGACCGACACCGTCAAGGAGGTCGATTCCGCCGCCCGGGTCGTGCGCACGCTCGACCGCGCCAGCTTGCGCGGCATCCAGACGCCGCAGGCCTTCGCGTTCGACGCCTTGCTGGCCGCCCACCGCAAGGCCGTCGCGGCGGGCCGTGACGATTTCACCGACGACGCCGCGCTGGCCGAATGGGCGGGCATGACGGTCGACGTGTTCGAGGGCGAGCCCGGCAACGTCAAGCTGACGACGCCGGAGGATTTTTCGCAGGCCGAGTCCCGCCAACTCGCCGCGCTCGGCGATATCCGGACCGGCAACGGCTACGACGTCCATGCGTTCGCGGACGGCGATCATGTGTGGCTCGGAGGGGTGAAAATTCCGCACGACCGCGGGCTCTCCGGTCATTCGGATGCGGACGCCGGGCTCCACGCGCTGGTCGACGCCATCCTGGGCGCGCTCGCGGACGGTGACATCGGGTCCCATTTTCCGCCCAGCGATCCGCAATGGAAAGGCGCCTCGTCGGACCGCTTTCTGGAATTCGCTATCGAGCGTGCGCGGCAGCGCGGCGGTCGCGTCGTCCATCTCGACCTCACCGTCGTGTGCGAAGCCCCGAAGATCGGCCCGCATCGCGACGCCATGCGGGCGCGCATCGCGGAGATCGCAGGGCTTACGATCGATCGGGTCGGCGTCAAGGCGACCACCAGCGAACGGCTCGGGTTCACCGGACGGCGCGAAGGCATCGCCGCGCTTGCGACCGCGACCGTCCGCCTGCCTTGGAGCGCCGCGTGATCGAGCGCGACATCGGTAAAGCCGCCAAACGCCTGCTCGCCCTCTGCCGCAAACGGCACTGGACGATCGCGACCGCGGAATCGTGCACCGGAGGCCTGGTGGTCGCGGCCCTCACCGAAATCCCCGGATCCTCCGACGTCGTCGATCGCGGCTTTGTCACCTATTCGAACGCCGCCAAGCAAAGCGTGCTGGGCGTGACATCGGCGACGCTGAAGAAATTCGGCGCCGTGAGCCCGGAAACCGCGCTCGCGATGGCGCACGGCGCGCTCGCCCACTCTGATGCGCAGATCGCGGTGGCGATCACGGGCATCGCGGGCCCCGGCGGGGGAACGCGCGCAAAGCCGGTCGGCCTCGTGCATTTCGCGGCTGCGGCGCGTGACGGCCGGCGCGTCCAGCGCGCCAGGCGGTACGGCAAGATCGGGCGGCGCAAGGTGCGGCTCAAATCGGTCGTCGAGGCGCTGGCCATGCTCGAACTGCTGGCGAGCGGCGCGCGCGTCCGGCGCAAGAGCGCTTCCGATTGAAGCGATCCTGCTCTCGATTCGATACTTGGTCGCATTTTCTACGGCGAGCCGGTGTCCATCCCGGATCAAGTCCGGGACGGGCTTCGCCGGAAAATGCCTAGGGCGTTCCTCTCATTCAGGCAGTCCGGTGATCCGCAGACCCTCATAGAGGCGCTCCTGCTGGCTGACAAACGCGGCTTCTTTCGAAAATGCCACTGCTCGCAAGCCAGCGATGGTCGCTGAAGGCTTTGCTCTCCGGAAATCGGCAAGCGCGGCGCGCGCTTCGTCCGGGCGTCCGGCGAGCGCGAGCGCGCTGACGAAATAAGCGTGCTGCACAGCCGTCGGGGTGCCCGGATCCATGTTGATCTGGACGGCGCGAGCGAGCCAGGTGGTCGCTTCGGCGTGTCGCCCGAGATGGAACTCGGCGACGCCGATGAAGCCGAGCCAATGGCCGATGCTCGGATCCCGCGGGCTGAGCCTGATCGCGTGCTCGAGCGATTTGATGGCTTCCTCGGGCCGGCCGAGCTCCAGCTCCGTCACGCCCAGCTGGGCATAGCCCGGCGCAAAATTCGGATTGAGGGCCACGACGGTGCGAAAAGCATCGCGCGCGGCTTCAGGGTGCCGCTGCCGCCGCAGCAAGAAACCCCGCACATGATGGCCGACGACGTGATTCGGGTCGATGGCGAGCAGTTGGATGACGGCCGCCTCCGCCCGGGCGATGTCTTCGGCCGGTGCGGCACTCCATCCGTTGAGCACCGAGACTGTCGAAGACCAGCCGATCCCGGCCATCGCATTGACCGCCCGGGGATCACGCTCCAGTGCCTGCTTGAAGAGGACGCGGGCAGCCTCGTAGTTGCCGGATGTCTTCGCCGTATAGATCATCGCCCAGCCCCGCGTCGTGAGGTCGTAGGCGTCAGGAGAGTCGCGTCCCTCACGGAACGTGCGCTCGCTCTCGATCTTGGTCAGCCGATAGTTGAGCGCGGTGGCAATCCGGCCCACGATATCGTTTTGCCAGGCCGGAAGACGTTCACGCTCGAGCTCGAAGCGCTCGGCCCAGAGATGGGCGCCGGTCCCCGCATCGACCAGCTGAACATTGATGCGGAGCTGATTCCCCGACGGGTGCACGCTCCCTTCGAGCAGGTACCGCACGTTGAGATCGCGGCCGACCTGCCTCGCATCGATACTCTTTCCGTTGAAGGTCTGCGCCGTGGCAGGCGAGATCACGAACATCCCTGGAAGCCGCGACAGATCGGTCGTCAGGTCGACGGTCACGCCCGCGGCGAAATAATCCTGATCCAGCGTCGCCGCTGACATTGTTGAAGGGCAGGACCACGATCGAGAATGGCGGCAGTGTCGTGAAAGGATTGCCTGCTTTGAACCACCACCCAACCGCTCCGAGCGTCGCACTGAGCATGGCGAGCGTGCCGATCGCAATGAGCATCATGACGTGCCGAGGACGGCCGATCTTACGTCGGTCGTGACGGGCCGGTGGATCATCGGTCGCCGATCGGATTGGAGCGTCGGCGGCTTGCGGCACCGCGGCGGGCGATTCGGCCGACACCGCGGCCTCGAAACGGTAGCCCCGCCGCTGTACGGTCTTGATGAGATGCTGGTCGTGATCCTGTAACGCGCGGCGAAGCTCAGTGACGCATTGCACGAGGGAATCCTCGCTCACGATGACGTTCGGCCACACCGCCGTCAGCAATTCATCCTTGGACACGAGGCGGCCCGGATTGCTCACGAGGTACCGCAGAAATTCGAAGGTCTTCGGCCGAATGGCGATCTCTTCGTTCCCGGCCAAGATGCAGCCGCGCTCGAGGTCGAGGACGTAGGAATCGAATCGAAGCCGCATCGGGCCCGCGACAGTCAGTGAGGATCGGCCATTCGAGCCGAGGATCGCCGGTCCCGCTCGAACGGAATTCGGCGAATTTTCGTCGGTCCGTTCGGCCATCCTTCGGGACGTCGAGGCCGACAATGGTGTTCATCGGGCCATCTGCATCGAGGTGAAAGCACACTCGCGAACTGTCACGCTAGCTCTGATTTGGTAGGTAATGCCATAGGCAGGCGGCGGCGCTCCGCGGTGGCGCAATCACCAAGACAATCGATGCGAGAACAGCGGCGCTACCGCTGCAATGCCACGAAACGTGGCCTCAATTGAGGCCTGGAACCCAGGGAATGTCTGGCAGAGATCTTCAGCGGATCCGCAGGACACCCGTCACTCCTAGGAGAATATTCGATGCGAAAGCTCCTTTTGGGACTTTTAGTCGTCACCGCTTGTGCGTCGCCACTCCTTGCCGACAGCAATCTCATGAAGATACCAAGTCGGTATTCGGTGCTAGAGACGATGGATCGACTCGAAGCCGCGGTCAAAGCCTCGCCGAACGACTTTCAGATTTTCTCGCGCGTGAATTTCCAAGAGCTTGCGGCAACGCGGGGCGACAAGATTCGGCCGAGCCAACTCCTCATATTCGGGCGAGGTGGCTTACTCCAGCCGCTGCTCCCCGAGTTCCCCACGTCGGCGATCGATCTGCCATTGAAGGTGTTGGCCTGGGAGGACGATATCGGCAAGATTTGGGTTGCTTATAACACCGGTGAGCTTCTGCGAGAGCGGCACAACATTAAGGGCAGGGACGAGTTCCTGAAACGCATGACGGAGGTCACGGCATCATTCGCCAAGAAAGCCACTGAATAGTACGTCGACGGCGGCGGATCACTGTGGCACAGTCAAAGGAGAGCTCGATGGCAACTGATCGATCGTCGGTTCACGGGTCCGATCTGAATACCGTGGCGGGGAACGGACTCGTTCATCGCCGTATGTTTTTGATGGCGGGCACCGCCGCGGCGGCCTCCATTGCCAGTGCCGCTCTGCCTAACCCAGCGGCCGCCGACGCGTTACAGGTCGAGCCTTGGATGAAGCTGCCAGGGTCTGGGTTCGTCGGCTACGGACAGCCTTCCAAATATGAAGACAAGGTCGTGCGGATCTGGAACACCGCACCCGGGACGATCGGCACCGGGACGTCACGCACGCCGCACCACTTGCTCGACGGTATGATCACGCCTAACGGCTTACATTTCGAGCGCCATCACAGCGGCATTCCGGACATCAACCCGGACACACACCGGCTGTTGATCCATGGCCTGGTCAAACGCCCGCTCATCTTTACGCTCGAAACCCTGGCGCGCTATCCGATGGAGTCGCGCATTGCCTTCATCGAATGTGGCGGTAACGGTCAGTTGCTCTACCAGAAGGAGCCCGCACAAGTCGGGGTTCAGCAGATTCACGGTCAGGTCTCCTGCGCCGAATGGACGGGCGTGAAGCTCGCTGTTTTGCTCCAGGAAGCCGGCGTCGATCCGAAGGCCAAGTGGATTTTGGCGGAAGGCGCCGACGCCGCTGGCATGAGTCGCAGTATCCCGATGGAAAAAGTAATGGATGACGCGCTGGTTGCGCTCTACCAAAACGGCGAGCACGTGCGACCGGCGAACGGCTATCCGATGCGGCTGCTGTTGCCCGGCTATGAAGGCAACATGAACGTCAAATGGCTTCGGCGCATCAAGGCGACCGAGAGCCCGACGATGACGAAGGACGAGACCTCGAAATATACGATCACCTTGCCCGACGGGAAATCGCTCCAATTCGTTTTACCGCAGGAAGGCAAGTCGGTAATCACGCGTCCCTCGCCGGGTCTCACTATGAAAGAGCCGGGGCTCTATGAGATTTCTGGTCTTGCCTGGTCAGGCTACGGCAAGATCAACAAGGTCGAGGTATCGGCCGACGGCGGCAAGAGTTGGGCGGCGGCCGCGTTGCAGCAGCCGGTGCTGCCGAAAGCGTTGACGCGTTTCCGCATGGCGTGGCAATGGAACGGTGGCCCGGCCATCCTACAAAGCCGCGCGATCGATGACACCGGGTACGTCCAGCCGACGCGCGAGCAGATGATCGCCAAGCGCGGGACCCGGACGATCTTCCACTCCAACGCGATCACAACCTGGAGCATTTCCGATAAAGGGGAGGTGAAACATGTCTACGCGTAACAGTCTCCTCATTGCGGTCTCCGCACTCGCCCTTATTTCAGCCGTGGCCGTCGCCGCGGACGGCCCAAACCTCGGACGGGTCGCGACGCCCGAAGAAATTGCCGCATGGGATGTTAGCATTGGTCCGGATGGCGTCGGCCTACCGTCGGGCAGTGGGACGCCGAAACAGGGCGAAACCGTCTACCTCGCGAAATGTGTCGCCTGTCATGGCGAGAAGGGGGCCGGCAGACCGAACGATCAGCTTGTTGGCGGGCAAGGCACACTTCCCGGCGACAAACCTCCAGTGAAAACGGTCGGAAGCTTCTGGCCCTATGCCACGACGATCTTCGATTACGTTCGGCGCGCGATGCCCTACAACGAATCGAAATCGCTGACCAACGACGAGGTCTATGCTGTGGTCGCGTATATCTTGCAGCTCAACGGGGTGGTCGGCGAGAACGATACGATCGACGCAAGAACGCTGCCGAAGGTGAAGATGCCCAACAGAGACGGTTTCGTGACGTTTGTTCGCGGGAAATAAGCCTGCGTGACGGGAAGTCAGGTGGGCAGCAGGATGGCGGTGATTTGTGACCCAAGGTCCGTTCCTTGCCCACCGCGTCATTTTGCAGCCGCGCAGTAATTTGGTCGCTTTCGGAGCGAAGCGAACGTTGAGCGACGCTCACCGAGCCGGATTTATGAGTACACAGCCTAGCACTACTTTGGCAGATTTACTCACGCCGCCGGTCGTTGCAAATCCATTTTTGGCAATGCGGGCATCGCTGCGGCGGTAGTCGAGCGATGAGTTCGAGGATGGCGTGACGTACGGCGGGCAAGGTCGGCTGGGGTGGCGGCCCGTTGATTCTTTTTTTTCCGTCTTGCCTCTGCGAGGCGACGATGCTGGAGGAAGGCGTAGGCGATCATCGTCATGAGCGCATGACGGTGAAGACCTTGCCAGGATCGTCCCTCGAAGTGATCGAGACCGAGTTCTTCTTTCAGCTGTTGGTGCGCCTGCTCGCAAATCCATCTCGCCTTGATGGTGGCCGCCAGGGTGCGTAGGTCGGTTTTCGCCGAGAGGTTGGCGAGATAGTACTTCTTCTCTCCCGACATCCTGTGTTCGCCGATGAGCCAAGCCTCGTCCCCTGGCGGATGTTGGTGACTCTTGTCCCGGATCCGCTGTGGCGGTCCGTCGGCTACCCGCACACGCACGGCTGCGAACCGCGCCTTGAGCTTTCCTTTCGTGCCGGTGCGCCAGCTAATATTCTGCCATTTGGCGGCGATCAGCATGTCTTCGGCCGCAATCGATGGAACGTCCGGAACGTGGTTGCGTCGAGGACGGCCCCGCTTGGCAACCGGCCAGATCATCTGCACATCGGCAGGGTATACCTTGAGGTGCCGCGGAATGCCGACGGCCCAGGCAAGCTTGCGAGCCGTGAGCCCCTGCCGGAATGGCGCGCTCATGCCATAACCGGCGTCCGCCAGCACACAGCCAAAGCGCACACCGGCTGCGATGACACGATCAATCTCCACCAGGGCCATCTCCGGCTTTGTCCGCGCCGTTCGATATTCGGCCGGAACACCCGCTCGCTTTAACCGAGCCCGGTCGCTCGTCCAGCTCTCGGGAAGGAACAGCCGCAACGTCAACATGACCGGTACTTCGCCTCGCGCCAGCGTCAGCGATACCAGGGTCTGACAATTGGCGGTCTTGCCGAGCGCCGAAGCATACTGCGGAGCGACACCCACCGAATGCGTGCCCTTCTTGGCAATCGCGGTGTCGTCGACCACCAGCACGGCATCGTTGCCGCCGACGAGCCTGTCCGCTTGAACGAGCAGTTCTGTCTCAACCGGCGTTGCATCCCACATCCCGGCGGCAACGAAGTGGTGCAATTGATCGTAGTCGCCAAGGGCGACCCGCTCCGCCATCGGCTGAATGCTCTTGCGATCGCCAGGGCCGATCAGCCCCGATACGTAGAGCGGGCACATTTGCCGCCGCGCTTTATGGCCCAACAGACCCAAAAACGGCTTGAGCCAACGTCCAAGCTCTTCTCTCCAATCCAAAGTTCTGACCGCCATGGTCGGCCCCTCCAAAAGCCGACCACCCATGAATCATCTAAAAACTGATTTGGGAATCCCATGCCCCTCAAATTCTGCCAAAGTAGTGCTAGAGCGGGATGACTTTTCTTCGAAATCGTCATCCCTCTCTAGCTTATTGTTGGAGCATGATCTTTTCCGAAAACCGGTGCCCACTTTTCGGGATCATGCTCTAGGAGAGCCCCATGGCCGTTCACCCATCGACGCCGCCCAATCCGATCCTGGCGGGGCTTGGCTGCCGGTGTCCGCGCTGCGGCAAGGGAAAGATGTTCTCCGGTTTCCTCGGCCCCAAGCCGACCTGCGAGGCGTGCGGGCTCGACTATTCGTTCGTCGATGCGGGTGACGGGCCGGCGGTGTTCGTGATTCTGATCGCCGGCTTCATCGTGGTGGGCGCCGCGCTCGTCGTCGAGGCGCTCTATCAGCCGCCGTTCTGGCTGCATGCGGTGCTGTGGCTGCCGTTGATCCTCATCACCACGCTGGCGCCTTTGCGGGCCATGAAGGGTGTGCTGATCGCCCTGCAGTATCATCACAAGGCTGCCGAGGGCCGGCTCGAACGCCGGCGCGAGCCGTGAAACACGACAGGACGTTGCGGCGGGGACTGCTGATCCCGAGCGTGGCGGCATTGGGCGCGTTCGCGGTCCTCATGTGGCTCGGCACGTGGCAGGTCCAGCGCATGGCGTGGAAAGAGGCGCTGATTGCGACCGTCACCGAACGCTTCGCCGCGCCGCCGGCCGGGCTGCCGCTGCCCGCCGAATGGCCGAGTCTCGACCCGGCGAATGACGAGTTTCGCCGCGTGGCCTTTGCGGCCGAGTTTCTCAACGACAAGGAGGCGCTCGCCTACACCACGGGGTCGAGCCTGCGCGCCGATGCGGCGGGCCCCGGCTATTGGGTTTTCACGCCGGCGCGTCTGCCCGGCGTTATCGTGATGGTCGACCGCGGCTTCGTGCCCGAGGGCCGCCAGGATCCGGCCACGCGGCCTGAAGGTCAGATCGCCGGCCCGGTCGACATTGTCGGGGTCATGCGATGGCCGGAGACACCCGGGCTTTTCACCCCGCCCGGCGATCCGGCGAAGAATCTCTGGTTTGCCCGCCTTCCGGCCGCCATGGCGGAAGCCAAAGGGCTTGGCCCGGTGGCGCCCTTCTATGTGGAGCAGGAATCGCCAGCTGTTCCGGGTGGGCTGCCGCAGGTCGGAAAGTTGCAGCCATCGCTTCCGAACAACCATTTCGGGTATGCGCTGACCTGGTACGGCCTGGCCCTGATGCTGGCGTGCTCGTTCGCGGCCTGGGCGGTCGGCCGTCGGCGCGGCCATTAACGGTGGGCGCCAAAGCCTTTCTTGTGCCGGGCGAGCCTCCCGACTAGTCTGCCGGCAAGGCCGGCGCGATCCCGGACGCCGGCGTTAACGATTGTGATTTCAAGGACTTATTCGACCCTTGGGGCGACGGGATCGCCCCGTTGCGGCAGCGCGAAAGCGCCGCCGCCGAGGACGGAACCGGTGCACTACATCTCGACCCGGGGGGAAGCCCCGCCACTCGGCTTTTTGGACGTCACGATCGCGGGCCTCGCCCGCGACGGCGGCCTTTATGTGCCGGAATCCTGGCCGCGGCTCGATCGCGATACGGTCGCGGGATTCGCCGGCCGGCCCTATGCGGAGGTCGCGGTCGAGGTCATGCGTCCTTTCGTCGGCGGCACGGTCTCGGAATCCGATCTCGCCCGGATGGCGCGCGAAGCCTATGGGACGTTCCGTCATCCCGCCGTGACGCCGCTCAGGCAGGTCGGCGCCAATACTTTTCTGCTGGAGCTCTTTCACGGACCGACGCTCGCCTTCAAGGACCTGGCGATGCAGTTCCTCGCCCGGCTGATGGACCACGCGCTCGCGATCCGCGGCGAGCGCGGCACCATCGTGGTTGCGACTTCCGGCGACACCGGCGGGGCCGCGGTCGAGGCCTTCCGCGGCCGTTCCCTAGGTCGATCTTGTCGTGCTGTTTCCGAACGGCCGCATTTCCGACGTGCAGCGGCGGATGATGACCGGCGCAGCGGACCCCAACGTCCACGCGGTCGCGATCGACGGCACTTTCGACGATTGTCAGGCGATCGTGAAAGCGATGTTCAATCATCATGCGTTCCGGGATCGCGTCGGTCTTTCGGGCGTCAACTCCATCAACTTCGCCCGTATCGCGGCTCAGGTGGTCTACTACTTCGTCGCGGCCGTCGTGCTCGGCGCGCCCCACCGCAAGGTCGCCTTCACGGTGCCAACGGAAATTTCGGCGACGTCTTCGCCGGCTATGTGGCGGCACAAATGGGGTTGCCGATCGACCGGCTTACGGTCGCCACCAACGTCAATGACATTCTGGCGCGGACGCTCGCGACCGGAACCTACGAGATCCGCGAGGTGGTCGCGACCGCCTCGCCGTCGATGGACATTCAAGTATCGTCGAATTTCGAGCGCCTGCTGTTCGAGGCCTGCGGCCGCGACGCCAAGCCGGTGCGCGCCGCCATGGCGGCGCTCGCGCAGTCGCGCCGTTTCTCGGTCGGCGGGCCGGCGCTTGCGGCGATGCGCGCCCTGTTCACGGCGGATCGCGCCAGCGAGGCGGAAACCG
>CAWBRI010000018.1:687500-842333 GCA_963791155.1 uncultured Pseudomonadota bacterium | reverse complement strand
GAGTTCTTCTGGTCCTGACCCCAAGCGGACGTAAGCAGCGGCAGTTGTCAGGCCAGAGCGACGAAATCGTGCTCGCCGATTCCCTGCAGGATCAGAAAGACCGCCGACGTGGCGCCAGCGTTCTCGACCGAATGGGGACATCCGGCAGCCACCGCGCAGCTTTCGCCCGATGCAAGGACCACTTGGGCCTCGGGGGCGCGCATGCGGACACGGATGCTGCCGCTCAGCACGTAGAACGTATCCCGCGCCTCGGTGTGGTAATGCCAGGGTATCGTCTGGGTCGGGCCGATCTGCATCTCGACGATGCGGAAACCGGGACGAACGGCATGATAGGTCCGACGTTCGACCTCATACGGTCGGTTTGCGGACTTGGCGGTGCACACGGGCGTTCGCTCCATTTCGGTTGAGTGACTCGACGGCTAGATGTGCGCGGCCGCGCCTCACTCCGGCTTGATGTTCGCCGTTCGGATCACCTTGGCCCACTTTTCGGTTTCGTCGGCAAGGAGCTTGCCGAAATCGGCCGGCGAGCCGCCAAGCACCATGCCATCCAGATTGGCAAGTTGCGCCTTGAACTTGGGATCGACGAGCGCGGCGTTGATCTCCTTGTTGAGCCTGTCGACGATTTCGGCAGGAGTGCTCTTGGGCGCGCCGAGGCCAAAGATTGAGCTTGCTTCGTAGCCGGGGACGAACTCGCCTATCGTTGGGATGTCCGGCAGCGCTTCCGAGCGCATCGCTGTGGTTATCGCGAGCGCGCGCAACGTGCCGGCCCTGATGTACCCGATCAATGGTGCCGGGTTGGTAAAGACGACCTGCACCTGCCCGCCGAGCAAGTCGGTGAGCGCGGGCGCCACGCCGCGATAGGGCACGTGCAGAATGTCGAGGCCGCCAGCCATCTCCTTGAACAGCTCGGCGGTGACGTGGGTGATCCCGCCGATGCCGCCCGAGCCGTAGGAGAGCTTGCCCGGATTCGCCTTGGCATATGCGATGAACTCGGGAAGCGTCTTTGCCGGAACGGACGGATGGACCACCATGACAAGGGCGCCGCGGATCAGGCTCCCGACTGGTGCGATGTCGTGAATGAAATTGAAATTGAGCTTGTCGTAAAGCGTCGCATTGATCGCGTTCGGCGTACCGACCAGGAGGAGCGTGTAGCCGTCCGGAGCCGCGCGCACGACCGTCTCGGTGGCGATATTGCTGCCTGCGCCCGGCCGGTTCTCGATGACGAATTGCTGTCCGAGCTGCTCCGACAACCATTGACCGATCAGACGTGCGAGGATGTCGTTCGGGCCGCCGGCCGCAAAGCCGACGACGATGCGCACCGGCCGCGACGGATAGGTTTGCGCCCGAGCGAAGCGCGATCCGGCAAGCAGAGCCGCGGCACCCGCCGCCAGATGCAGAAATTGGCGGCGTGGAAGTTTCATGGTGCCGTCCTCCGGTTCGGCTTGCGAGACGCACGGTCGTGGTGCCCGCGCCTGTCTGCGAACCTCGTCCGAGACAATAGCGGATGCGGTCATGCTCGCATAATGATATGTTCTGATGTCGTCATATCGATCCTGCAATGGGAGCCGCCGTGCAGCTGAGCGATCGCATCGGACTTCGGATGAAGCTGCATGACCTTCATGTCCTGATTGCCGTCGTGCAGGCCGGCAGCATGGGCAAGGCGGCCGCGCACCTCAACACGACCCAACCCGCCGTTTCCAGATCAATCGCGGAATTGGAACGCACCGTCGGGGTACGACTGCTCGTCCGCAACAACCAAGGCGTCGCGCCGACCGAGTATGGCCGCGCCCTGCTCGATGGCGGTGTGGCCGCATTCGACGACCTGCGCCAAGCGGTGAAGAACATCGAGTTTCTCGCCGACCCCATGGCCGGCGAAATCCGGATCGGATGCACCCCCATTCTGGCGGCGAGCTTTGTTTCTGCCGTCGTCGACCGGCTGTCGCGGCGCTATCCGCGCATCGTATTTCATTTCATGACCGCATATCTGGAGCCGCTGCGCCGTGAACTGAGCGAGCGTAATGTCGATCTCTTGATCGTGCGTAGATTTGCCGCCCGCTGCAGACGAGCGAGTGGACTTCGAGTCTCTTTTTGATGACTCCTATGTCGTCGCCGCGGGGGCACAAAATCAATGGGCTCGGCGACGGAGGATCGAACTTGCCGAACTCGCGAGCGAACCGTGGACGCTGCCGCCGCAGGAGAGCGTGATCGGGGCGCTCGCAATGGAAGCCTTTCGCGCCAGCGGGCTCGATTATCCCCGCACGACCGTGGTGACGGATTCCCCCCAGGTGCGGGCCAGTCTCCTGACGACCGGACGCTTTGTCACGATCTTCCCGGCTTCTGTATTGGGATTGTTGAAGATGCGCTCAGAGATCAAGGTCCTGCCCGTCGACCTGCCAATGGCCCGCGTGCCAAACGTAATCGTTACCGTGAAGAACCGCATCCTCAGCCCCGTCGCCCAACTCTTCATTGAGCAGGCGCGCGAGGTGGCGAAGCCACTCGCAAAGCACAAGCGGTGATGTCCGGAGGTGGCCCTTCGCGACCGTTCGCGTGCCCTAGCCTCAAACGTTGCGGTCGAGCAGCTCGATCGAGACGCCTTCGGGCGCACGCAGGAAGGCGACGCGCGTGCCCGGCCGCACCGTGGTGGGCTCGCGGGTGAACTCGACGCCCTTCGCCTTGAGCTCGGCCACGATCGCGTCGATGCCGCTCACCGTGAGGCCGAAATGATCGAGGCCCTGATAGGGCGTGACCGGGGGCGGGTTGACGCCGTCGCCCGCCGCCACCGGCGCGATGAAGATATTGGCGCCGCCGAGCTTGAGGTCGATGCGCGGCTTGCCCTGCTGCATGGTGCGGACCACCTCGGCGCCGAACACGCGCTCGTACCACTGGGCGGTGGCCTCCGGGTTGGGGCTGCGCAAATGGATGTGGTCGTAGGTGAACTTGGCCATGCTGGGGTCTCCGTGTCTCGCCGGGGCGCCACGTTGGCACGACCGGGCCGCGGATGCTTAGGGCGGGTTCGCCGAAGGCGCAACCCCGGCCGAGGCCATGAGGCGCCAACGCCGCGAAGCCGATCATGCGGCTCTTGAGTGGCGCACCAGTCCGCCGCAGGCTTGCGCCGGAGAATGCTTTAAATTGCATCTCTCGGAATACGGATGAACCCCAAACCCATGACGGCGCGCGCCGACCGGAGAAAACCGCCCATGTCCATCCGCCGCGACGGCCGCCCCCCTTTCCGCGCCGACCATGTGGGCAGCCTGCTGCGGCCGGCGGCGTTGCGCGAGGCGTTCCGGCGCCATGCGGCCAAGCAGATCGGCGACGACGAATTTGCCCGCATCCAGGACCGATGCATCCGCGACGCCGTCGCGCTGCAGGAGGAGGCCGGCCTTGCGGTCGCGACGGACGGCGAATTCCGCCGCGGCTCCTATTGGGGCCGGTTCGTCGAGCGCACCGAGGGCTTCGAGACCCGCAAGGCGATCTTCCGGTTCAAGGACGGTCAGGGCCACGAGGTCGAGTTCACGGTGCCCTATGCCACCGCCAAGATCGCGCGTGCCCGCCCGCTCGCGCTCGACGAGTTCACCTTCCTGCGGGACGCCACCAGGGTGACGCCCAAGATCACCATTCCGTCGCCCTCCACCATGCATTTCTACCGCTGCGCCGATTTCGCCGACCCGGCGGTCTACCCCGATGCCGAAGGGTTCTTCGCCGACCTCGCGGCCGTGTTCCGGCAGGAGATCGCGGGGCTCGCGGCGGCCGGGTGCCGCTATCTCCAGATCGACGAGGTCGCGCTTGCGCTGCTGTGCGACCCGGCGATCCGGGAACGGGTCGCGGCGGTGGGGGCCGAGCCGGATCGGCTCGTCGACACCTATATCGACGCCCTCAACCAGGCGGTGGCGGATTGCCCGGCCGAGGTCGTGGTCGGCGTCCACATGTGCCGCGGCAATCTCAAAGGCCACTATCTCGCGTCCGGCGGTTACGAGTCGGTGGCGGAGCGATTCTTCGCGCGGGCGAACGTCAATCACTTCCTGCTGGAATACGATACGCCGCGGGCCGGCGACTTCCAGCCGCTGCGCCTCGTCCCCGACCACAAGGGGGTGGTGCTCGGGCTGGTCAGCTCCAAGACGCCGGTGCTGGAGAGCATCGACGCGCTCCGCCGCCGCGCCGACGAGGCCTCCCGCTTCATCGACCTCGACCGGCTGGCGATCAGCCCGCAATGCGGCTTTGCCAGCACCGCCGCCGGCAACCCGTTGAGCGAAGCCGACGAGCGCGCCAAGCTGCGGCTGGTCGTGGCGGCGGCGCGCGCGATCTGGCGTTGAGCCCGGCCTATCCCTCATTTTGGCGCCGATGTCGGCCGGCAGGCCGCAGGAGGGGCGCCCGGAGCGACAGCGCGACGCGAGAACAGGGGATAGCTGCCGTATTGCGCCGGGTCGTGCCTTTCAATCGATTGACTCGGTGCTATGGTTGTGTCGGGACTACAGGGTGCGATACCCGCGCATGACATCCAGACTGGGACGGCCGGCTTCGGGGGGAGCAGGCCGCACATAGCTCGGAATATGACAATCGATCCCGCATTTCGGAATTCGGTGCGGCAAAAGTACAATCAGATCGATCAGATTTGGACCGACGTCGATCATTGGCATGCCCGCTCGCGGCGCGAGATCGCGGAAGCCGTCGACCGGTTGAACAAGCTTCATCCCGAACCGCATAGGCTCGTCATCGATATCGGGGCGGGCGGCCATCCGCAGCGCGTCCCGAGCCGCACCTACATCCAGGCCGACATCGCGATCGAGAAGCTGCGCGGCGTCGAGAGGTCGGTCTGCGCCGATGCCCATCATCTGCCGTTCGCGGACGGCGCTTCCGACTGCGTGTTGTGCGTGGGGGCGGTCGGGAATTACTGCTCGCTCGACGACCTCATCCCGGAGATGAGCCGGATCGCGGCGCCCGGCGCCATGCTGGTGTTCCATATCGAGCTCAGCAACAGCTTCGAGTTCTTCATGACGCCGCATTACCGGGCCGACGCCGCCTTCATCAAGACGTTCTATCAGGGCGAGGAGAACCTCTGGGTCTATTCGGACCGCAACGTCCGGCAGGCTTTGACCGATGCGCAGTTCCGCATCATCGACACGCGCTATTTCCACATCGCGTCGGCGCTCGCCTATCGGCTGCTGAAGCGGCCGAACGTCGCCGCCAAGCTTTCCGGCCTCGACGCGGTGCTCGCCGGCATCCCGAGAATCGGCGGCATCGCCGACAGCGCGCTGTTCATCTGCGAGAAGGCCGCGCACTGAACGAGGTGAAACGATTGGCCTTGCGTAACCATGCCGGGGTTGCAGACTACGACAACAAGAACTCTTGACAGCCGTTTTTTTGACGGTCACGCGAAAATGGTATAGGAGAAATTCCACAGTTGGAATTGCGCCCAGAGTAACCGGCCGGCGGCCGGATTTTTTTTGCGCGCCGCGATACGAATGGCCCGCGAGGCGGCGCGAGGCCGCCGCGCCCTATATGATCACTGCGGGCGGACCCGAGCCATGCCATTGAGCCGCGCTTCCCGCGAGCTGTCCTACGAGGACTACATGGCGACCAGCCATCGTCCGGCATTCGACGGACTGCGTGGCCTTGGGTTCCTGCTCGTCATCACGGCCCATGTCCCGAGCGTGCCGCTGTTCGGCTTCCTGCAGGGATGGACGGCCGTGTGGATATTCCTGACGATGAGCGGATATCTGGTGACCATGCTGATGATGCGGGAGGAGAAGCGCGTCGGGCGGATCGCGTTCGGGCCGTTCCTGGTCAGGCGCTTCTTCCGCATCGTGCCGAGCTACTGGGCGGCGATCCTGATCTACTGGCTGGCGTGCTATGCGCTGCCGCCGCTGCGGGACGACTACGCGCCGTTCATGGCGCGGCTGCCCTCCTATCTCGCCTTTGTGCCGGAATACGCGGACACGGACGGATTCAGCATTTTCACGCATTCCTGGACGGTCGGGATCGAGCTGAAATTCTATCTGCTGTTTCCGCCGATCGTGTTCCTGATGATCAAGCGCGCGAATTGGCGGTTCGCCGCGATCGCGATCGCTGCCGCGCTGTTCACCGCGCAGGGATCGTTCATGGCGGAGGCCTATTGCGCGGTGCTGTCCGGCGCCATGCTGGCACTCGCGCTCGAACGACCGCGGGGATACGCGTTCGTCGCGAAGCTGACGCGCGTGCCGGCGGTGGTGCCGCTGGCCCTGATCGTCGGATTGTTCGCGCTGCTCCGTTACGGCGATCAGTTCACGGCGCTCGCCGCGGTGGCGACCTATCTGCTCGCCTACACGATCGTCCAGGCAGCCGCGGTGTCACGGTTGCTGACCTGGCGACCGCTGGCCTATCTGGGACAGCGCTCCTACGGCGCCTATCTGCTTCATTTTCTGGCGCTCCGCATCGGCTACATTTTGTTCGGCAACGACAGCGCGAGCGCCGGTCTTCTGGCGGCCTGTTTTTGCCTCGCCGTCACCGTGCCGGCGGCGGAGCTCCTGTACCGGGCGATCGAGCGGCCCGGACGCGACTATGCGGCGGCGGCTGTTGGGGCGAGGGCGGCCAGTCCTTGAGGGGAGGTCCCTGTAGATTCCCTGCAGATTCCTGTTATTAGCAGGAAAAAGCAGAGCCGGGGCCTGCAAATTCGCCGCCGCGGTCCTGTTCTCGGCGCGATCCGTCTCCTGATCCCGTGTCGGTTTGCAGGGGTGACGCCTGCAAATGGCAAAATAGCAGGGACGCGGGATCGGTGAGTAACGGGGCGTCTATTTCCCCACCCGCTCCAGCGCCTTGGCGCGGATCTCGCCGTCGATCATCTTGGCGAGATCGAACGGCTTGGTCAGGCGGCCGTCCTTGACCAGCAGGTCGCGCATCCATTCGACCTTGTCCATCGGGATCGAGATGTCGGAATCGACCCCGCCGGTGCGCACCGCATCGTCGAAAATGTAGCCCGGCCGCGGATCGTCCGGCTTCGCGCCGATCAATTCCTGCGTCAGCTTGATCTCCTCGTCGCGGTGGCCGAGCGCGTAGCGCAGCGCCGACATCTCGGCCGCCATGAAGCGGATCGCGTCCTCGTGCCGCGCCGCGAGCGTGCGACCCGAGGAGAACATGCACAGCCGCATGTAGTTCGGCACGAGATCGCGCGCCGAGACCAGTAGGTGGATGTTGTTTTTCGCCGCGATCGGAACATATTCGCTCGACACCACGGTGGCGTCGACGACGCCGGCGACCAGCGCGCGGTAGCGATCGGCGTCGCCGCCCAGATTGGCTAACTTGACCTGCGAGGGGTCGATATTGTGCCGGGCGAGCAGCGTGCGGGCGATCACGTCGGGATGGGAGAACGGCGTCGAGATCGCGATCGTCTTGTGGCGCAGGTCGTCGACCGTTTTGATCGTATCGTGCACGAAGATGCCGTGCGGCAGCCCCGGCCAATGACAGCCGATGAGCTTGACGTCGACTCCGAGCGAGGCGGCGACGACGGTGCCGGTCAGCGCCCCGTCATAGCTCTCGATCTCGCCTGCGAGCAGCGCCTTGAGCCCGATCGCGTCGCTCTTGAACTGCACGATCTCGAGCTTCAGGCCCTGCTTCTCGGCGAAGCCGCGCGTCACCATCATGAGGATTCCGGCGTCGCTCTTGGCCTCGATGATGCCGTGCCGCCAGGGCGTCTGGGCTTGTGCCGGGAGTGACGAAAGGGCTGCGAGCAGCGCGATTGCGATTGCTGTCGTCCGCGTGGGAATCCAAGAGCTGGCGTTCATATCGGGTACCGTTTGTTGTTGTCATTCCGGGCTCGCCGCTGCGCGGCGCCCCGGAATGACGATCACATCGTCATCGACTTGGCCTTGGCCTCGATGGCGGCCGCATCGAACTTGTTGACGTCGTCGATCAGGTCGTCGGTGAACACCGGCCGCACGTCCTTGATCTGGCCCTCGAGCCCGGCGAATGCGACTTGCGCCTGCCATTCCTCCAGGCTCATGGCGCCGAACCGCTTGTCGGGCTGGCCCGGCGCCGCGAACCATTTGTCCATGCGGGAGTCGCACCACCTTCGAGGCTTCGTCGAACGCCTCCTTGTCGGTCTTACCCTTGGGCTTCGACTCCGGATAGAGCTCCCAGTGCAGCCGGATGGAGAGCTCCGGATTGGCGCGCGCGAACACGGTCGACTTCGCCATGGCGCGGAAGAATCGCACATAGAGGTCGCGCTCCTTGGCGAGCGACGACCGGCGGACGCCGTAGCAGTTGCCGAACAGCTTGTTGGTGCCCGGCGCATTGGGGATCTGGCGCAGCGGGAAGCCCGCGATTTCGATGCGCGCGAAGCTGCCGTCCCAGAACGCCATGGCGTCGACGCGGCCGCGATAGATCGCCTCCCCGGCGGGACCGCCCTCGCCGATCGAGGTCCATTCCACGTCCTTGTCGGGATCGATGCCGAGCTCCTTGAACATGGCGCGGGCGCCGAAATAACCGGTGTCGCCCTGGTTGCGGATGCCGATGTTCTTGCCCTTGAGGTCGCTCAGCGATCTTGACCGGGCTGTCGGGCTTGACCGCGACCGACCAGTGCGCCTGGCGCAGCCAGCAATAGGGAAAGACCACGTCGATATTGGGGTTCTTGGCATAGACGCTGAGAAACGCCACCGGCGAGATCGCCGACGTCTCGCACTTGCCGCCCGCGACCGCCTGGATCGACTGGCCGACGCCGGACAGGTTGACGATCTCCATCTGGCAGCCTTCCTCCTCGTAGTATTTGAGGCGCGGGTGCTGGCCCATGGTCAGGAAGGTGACCTGCGGGTCGATCAGGCCGGCCGCGTTGCCGAGCCGGACAAGCGGGAGCGATTGTGTGCGCGCGATGTGCGGCGCGGCCACCAGCGTGACGGCGGCGGAGCCTGCCAGGCCGGCGAAGCGACGGCGTGAGATCATGTTGCTCTCCCTAACTCGTTGTCTTGAGGAACTGGATCGGCGCCCTTTGCAGCGAGCGCGCTCCCGATTTTTCGCACACCACCAGATTGCCCACCTGCACGGCCCGCTTGCCGTCCGGGCTCACCACGTGCGGCTGGATCACGAACAGCATGCCGGGCTCGATCGTGAACGGCAGCAGCTCGCGCTTGATCATCGCGCCCGGCAGGTCGGCGCGCGGCGGCTCGATGGTCACGCCCCAGCCGTGCAGCAGCACGTCCCGGGTCCGGCAGCCCGAAGTCTCGATGAAAGCCGCGGCGGCGCGAATGTCGCTATCGGTCGCACCCGGCCTGATGCGCGTCGAACGACGCGATGGTAGCACTCGGCCGCCAGGTCGTAGAGACGCTGATATTCGGGCGTCGGCGGCGCGCCGACCGCGAATGGCCGCTGGATCTGCCCGCAATAGCCCCAGTAGCCGGCGCTGATCTCGGTCATCAGGATGTCGCCGCGTTGCACGATGCGCGTCGAGGGATACTGCCACGGAAAGATGATCTCCGGCGCCTCCATCGGGGTGCAGCCGAGGAAATGAAACATCAAGGAGCCGCCGTCCCTGAGGATCGCGTGCGTGGATGTGATGCGACAGCTCGTATTCGGGCATGCCGGCCCGCAAGTTGGCGCCGATCGCCGCGACGGTGCGGTCGGTGAAATCGGCGCCTTTCTCGAACCAGACGATCTCCTCCGCGCTCTTGATCAGCCGCGCGGCCTGCATCACCTCGATGGCGTCCTCGAAACGCGCGTCCGGCATGGCGGCGACCAGATCGCTTCTCGTGCTCGTAGGGCATCGAGGCGCGCCCGACATTGCGCACGCCGGCCAGCCCGATGCGCCCGCTTGCCGAGGCCGAGATCGTGCAGTCGCTCGCCGATCGCGCGACCGGGCGTGAAGCTCCCCGACACGTCGGGCACCACCGAGGCGCGCCGCGCCGTGTGGATGTAGAGCTCGTTGCTGATGACCAGGAACGGCTCGCCCTTGCGCGGCAGCACCGCATAGCAGCAATAAGGATCCAGCCAGCTGGTGAGCCAGTAGACATTGGCGTGGTTGCTGTCGCGGAAGGTGGAATCGCCCGCCGCCACCACGGCGTCGAGCCCGCGCTCGGTCCATCTTGGCGCGCACCAGATCGTGCCGCCGCTTGTACTCGGCGTCGGAAAAGCGCGGGAAGAGGTGCTCGGTCATTGGTTGTTCTTGCGCTGGCCCATCGCCCCCTCCCCCGCAAGCGGGGAAGGGGAACGAAAGATCATTTTCCCGGCTTGAGCACGTCCTGCGCGCCAGTCCCACATGTAGTGGACGCCGATGGTGACGTTGTCGACCTGGCAGTGATGGAAGCCGCCTTCCTCGCGCTCGAACACCTTGAAGGTCTTCTGCTTGGAGCCGACCGCGTCGAAGCATTTCTGCGCGAGCGACGAGCGGGATCTGCTCGTCGCCGTCGCCGTGCACCAGCAGGAACGGGCAGCGTCATCTTCTGCACGATGCCGTCGAGCCGGAAGCCTTCGAGCTTCTTCAGCGCCGCGGCGCGGTCGGGCACGCCCAGCACCCACTGCAGATGCTCGGGCGGCACCGACAGCGACAGCACCTTGCCGGAATCGAGCTGCTCCAGCCGCTTCGCCCAGATCGCGTGATAGTCCCACTGCGCGCCCCAGGCGACGCAGGCAGGCGAAGCGCGGCTCGAGCGAGGCGGCGCGCGGCGCGTAATAGCCGCCGAGGCGAGAGCGCCATCACGCCGATGCGCTTGGCGTCGAACTCGCGGCGGCCCGCGAGATACTCGTAGACCGGCGTCGCATAGCGCTCGGTCTCGGCGATCAGCGGCAGATTGCGGAAGCGCACGCTCTCGCCGTTGCCCGGCCCGTCGACGATCAGGCAGCCGATGCCGCGCGCCGCCAGGTCCGGCACGCCGTAGCCGTATTGCAGCTCCTTGGTGACGTCGAAGCCGTCGAAGAACACCATGCAGGGCGCGGGCTTGCCGCCGGTCGCCTCCGGATCGGGATGCACCAGCAGGGCCGGCAGGCTCGTGCTCCCATAAGGCACCTCGACCGGCTCGATGCGCGGGCGGTGCAGCAGTTTTGCGGCGTCGCGGAAGCAGGCGACCGACTTCGCGTAGGTATCGGCGCTCTCCTGCGTGCGCGGCTGCTGGAAGCGCTCGCCGGTCTGGTAGTAGCGCGAGGCCCGCAGATAGCACGACGCCGCGGTGCGCTTGTGGCCGGCCTTCTCGGCCGCGCGCCCGCGCGCCTCGACCTTGTCGCCCATGCGCGTTCCATTCGGCGAACCACGCCTCGTCGTCGCCGACGCGGTCGAGCAGGGCGCGGCCGACCCGGTTGACCTCGTCGATCTCGGCGCCGATCCACGGCGCGCCGCTCAGGCAAATCAGCAGGCCCATCGACCAGCGATAGTCGGTCGGGAAATACAGAAACGCAGGATCGTCTTTCTTGATCACGAGATTCTCCGTTGTATTCCAGGAGGCTCAGCTCCCGATCACGCGCATGTCGTCGCCCGACCAGAACAGCAAACGCCGCTCGATGACGCGCATGGCCTGGTGCAGCACCACGCCGACCAGCGCCAGGATGATGAACACCGAGAAGGTGCCGGCCGTGTCCATCTGGGCGTTCATCGACAGGATCAGGGTGCCGAGGCCGCGCTGCGCGCCGACGAACTCGCCCACCACCGCGCCGACCACCGCGAGCACCGCCGCCATGTCGAGACCGGCGAAGATGTAGGGCAGCGCGCTCGGAAAGCCGGACCTTCCAGAAGATCTGCCAGGGACGCGGCGCCGAGCGCCCGCATCAGCTCGAGCCGCTCGGCATCGACCGCCTTGAAGCCCGCCATGCTGGTGACCAGCAGCGGAAAGAACGTGAGCAGGCAGATGATCACCACCTTGGAGGTGAGGCCGAAGCCGAACCACATCACGATGATCGGGCGCGAGCGCGACCTTGGGCAGGCTCTGGATCGCCACCAGATAGACCCGCAAGGTCGCCTCGAGGATGCGGAACTGGGAGATGACGGTGCCGAGCAACGAGACCGACGCCGCTGCCGATGAAGAAGCCGAGCAGGACCTCGGCGACGGTGACGCCGGCGTGCAGCCAATAGCCGCCGCGATCGAACATGCCGGCATCGAGTCCTTGCCACATCGCAAACCCGATCGCGCTCGGCGGCGGCAGAATGTAGTGACGGCACATCGAGCCAGACGACGCCGTATTCCCATGCGAGCACCACCACGACCAGCAGCAGCGGCGCCAGCACCAGCTCGGGTCGCGTGCGCATCAGAAGCGTGAGCCGGCCCGGTTGCGCCGTCTCGCTCTGCGGCATGCATGTCGTCGATGCTCGTCATGAAATGCCTCCACCGGGAGTGGTCGCCGGACGGTCCGCATCTTGGCCGTAGAGCAGCTTGCGGATCTCGCCGGTCAGCCGGCCGAACAGCGGCTCGCCCATCAGATCGAGCGAGCGCGGGCGCGGCATCGGCACGTCGATCACCCGGACGATGCGTCCCGGGCCGCGGCGACATCACGACGACCCGGTCGCCGAGAAACACCGCCTCCGGGATCGATGTGGGTGATCAGCACCACGGTCTTGCCGCTCTCGCCCCAGATGCGCTGCAGGTCGAGGTTCATCTGCTCGCGCGTCATGGCGTCGAGCGCGCCGAACGGCTCGTCCATCAACAGGATGCCCGGATCGGTGCACGAGCGCGCGGCTGATCGCGGCGCGCTGCTGCATGCCGCCCGACAGCTCCATCGGATATTTGTCCTCGAAGTCGCTCGAGACCCACCATGGCGAGGAGCTCGCGCGCCCGCGCGCGCGCCGCCGCAAGCGGCCGACCCTGCACCTCGGCGGGCAGCAGCACGTTGTCCATCACGGTGCGCCAGGGCAGCAGGATCGGGTTCTGGAACACGATGCCGATGTCGCGTGCGCGGCGCCGCCACCAGCGGTTCCGCCGACCGCGATCGCTGCCGGCGCTTGCGCGGCAGCAGGCCGGCGATCAGCTTGAGCAGCGTGCTCTTGCCGCAACCGCTCGGGCCCACGATGGTGACGAATTCGCGCTCGCCGACCGCGAGCGATATGTCGTGGAGCGCGTGAATCCGCTCGTTGCGGACCGTGACGAACAGCTTTTCGACCCGGGACACCTCGATCACGGGGGCGGCGGTCCGCAGCGTGGACGTGCGTGCGGCGCCCTCCATGTTCATGCGGTTCTCCCCGATATGACGTGCCGTATGACGCGTCGTTGCCCGGCCGGGCGCCTTCCGGCCGGCGCCAGTAAAGCCGTTCGCCGACGCGCGTTCAATCGGCCTTGCGGCCGCATGGCGCGTATCCGGTCATGCGAAAACGAAGGCGGGCCGCTTGTTGCGAGCGGCCCGCGTCGCTGGCCTCAGTTCGTCGCCATGTCGCTGAGCTTCGGGCATGCGCGCTGATCGAAAAGCCCCGGCAAGCAACCGGGGCTGATCGTGGAAATCGCAACTGTCGCGGTTACCGCGTCGGCCAAGGCACGCCTTGATAGCCGCGCGATTGCGAGGCGAGGCCCCGATAGACGAATTTCTGCACGCGCTTACCCTCATAGGTCTCGGTCGTGTAGAGGTTTCCCTTCGAATCCGATGCGATGCTGTGCACACCGTAGAACTGCCCGGGCTGCCGTCCGCCGTCGCCGAACGAGGTGAGCTCCTCGAGCGTGTCGCGCAGGATGACGCGCACGCGCTCGTTCTGGCCGTCCGCCAGGAACATGAAACGCTGGTCGGGATCCTTCGAGAACGTGATGTCCCAGACCGAGCCGGCGCCCAGCGTGTTGCGGGCATAGAACGCCTCCTTCACGAACTCGCCGTTCGGATGAAACACCTGGACGCGGTCGTTGGCGCGGTCGCACACATAGACCAGCCCGTCGTTCGACCGCTCCACGCAGTGCACCGGATTGCGGAACTGGGCGGCCGCCGGCGCCTTCGGATCGTAGGGCCCCAGATTGGTGTCGTCCGGTTTGTTGCCGTAAGCGCCCCAGTAGCGCTTCATCTTGCCGGTGTCGGCGTCGAGCACGGCCACGCGCTTGTTCTTGTAGCCGTCCGCCACGTAGGCCTCGTTCGTCTTCGGGTCGACCCAGATTTTCGCCACGCGGCCGAAATTCTCGAGGTCGTTGCTGCCGGCGTTCTTGTCGAAGTGGCCCACCTGCAGCAGAAACTTGCCGTCCTTGGTGAATTTGAGGATATGGGCGTCCTTCTCGCCATTGCCGCCGATCCACACATTGCCTTTGTAGTCGACATGGACCCCGTGGTTGGATTGCGGCCACTCGTAGCCCGGTGCGGGGCCGCCCCACGATCTCACCAGATCGCCGGCCGGATTGAAGACCAGGATCGGCGGCGCCGTCCGGCAGCACTCGGCGATCGGCGGGTTGAGCTCGGCGCCTCTTTCGTTGTTGTGAAGCCCGCCCGCGCCGCGATGGATGATCCAGACATAATCCTGCTCGTCGACCCACACGCCGATCGTCCAGCCGAGCAGCCAGTTGTTGGGGAGCGGCTTCGGCCACAACGGATCGACCACGAATCGCGGGGCCTGCACGGTCGCGCCCTGCGCCTCCGCCTTGTGCTGCAAGACCGCCTGGCCGAGGCCGAGGGCCGCGATGCCCGTCACGAGCATGGCGCCGGAGATGAATTGAGCCGTGGGCTTGAACATGGTCGCCTCCCGATCACCGGGGGCATCGCGCGGACAGGGATTCCGCGGCGTGCCTCTCCTGGTTGCCGTGATTATAGGCGACCGGATCTGGCTTGTAAGGGCAATCGGGCCTCCCCCGGAGCAGGTCCGGTTCGATCGGAATCGGCACATGTCCGCCATCATGGGGTGGCGCATGGCCGGGTCGCGGAGCCGGTATCCACTTCGCCGGAACATGCGCTAACGTAGCGCTCGGGGAGAGAGACAATTGGTGTGTGATCCTGAGCTCAACGAGCCGGCGTGGCGCCGGGCCGCGGCGATCCTCGCGGTGCTCGCCGGCGCGTTTGCGTTCAGCGCGGCCGCCCACGAGATCCCGGCCGACGTCAGGATCAACGCGTTCCTCAAGCCCGCCGGCGATCGGCTCGAGCTCTTGATCCGCGTGCCGCTCGCCGCGATGATCGAAGCGGAATTCCCCACCCGCGGTCCCGGCTATCTCGACATCGCGCGCGCCGATGAGGCGCTGCGCGGCGCCGCCAAGATCTATCTGATCGACAACATCACCATCACCGAAAACAACGCGCCGCTGCCGGCGCCGCGGATCGCATATGCGCGGGTATCCCTCGCATCGGATCGGTCATTCGCATCGTATGAACGGGCGCGCGCGCATGTCGAGGGACCGCGCATCGCGGATGATTTTGAGCTCTACTGGAACCAACTAGTTGCTCGACGTCCTGCTCGAATACCCGATCCGATCCGACCGCTCGGAATTCGCGATCCATCCGCGCGTCGACCGGTTCGGCGCACAACGTGTCGACGGCATTGCAATTCCTGCCGCCCGGCGGCGCGGTTCGGGCACTCGAGCTCCACGGCGACCCCGGTCTGGTGCATCTCGATCCGAGCTGGCACCAGGCCGCGCTCAGCTTCGTGGTGACGGGCTTTTGGCACATCCTCGAAGGCGCCGACCATCTTCTGTTCGTGGCTTGCCTGGTGATTCCGTTCCGGCGCTTTCGGCCGCTCGTCATCATCGTCACGTCATTCACCGTCGGGCATTCGATCTCGCTCTTTGCCTCGGCCTTCGGCTTCGTGCCGGACGCCCTCTGGTTCCCGCCGCTGGTCGAAACCCTGATCGCCGTCACGATCATCTATATGGCGCTGGAGAACATCATCCATGCGGCCGCGAACAATATCGGCGGCGACATTTCACGGCGCTGGATCATCGCCTTCGCGTTCGGGATCGTGCATGGGTTCGGTTTTTCCTTCGCGTTGCGCGAGTCGCTTCAGTTCGCCGGCGACCACCTGCTCACCGCGCTGCTCGGATTCAATATCGGCGTCGAGATCGGCCAGCTCGCGGTGTTGCTCGTCCTCGTACCGGCGCTCGGCCTGCTCTTCCGACATATCCTCGCCGAACGGCTCGGCATCATCATCCTGTCGGCGCTCGTCGCGCACACGGCCTGGCACTGGATGCTGGAACGCGGAGAGCAGCTCGCGAGATTTCCGCTACCGACGCTCGATGCCGCGTTTCTCGCGAGCGCGATGCGCGGCCTGATGGCCGTGCTGGTCCTCGCCGCCGGAGTATGGATCGCGAATGGCTGGCTGGCGCGCCATATGCTGAAACCGAATGGCAGGACCGGCAGCCGATAGAGCGCGGCGTGCGGAAGTGGACGGAGGGGCAACAGCTCATGAGTCAAAATGGCGAGTCGAAAATCGATCCGCAGCATGTCGTCATCACGGAGCCGGTGAGGGATTCCGCGATTCCGGTCGATCTGATGTTCGTCGAGATGATCGACGGCGTGTATGCGCCGATCGGATTGCGCAAGCCGCCGGGAAAAGGGCCTTTCCCCTTGATCCTGTTCGCGTCGGGCAATGGCGGCGGCGGCATGGCCTGGGTGCGGGATGCCACCCAGAACAGGAGCTGGACCCAGGAGCAGTTCCTCGCCGCCGGCTACGCGGTGGCCTGGATGCGATACCGCGCCGAGGTAGACTACGCCTACGACAAGGTCGGCAGGCTGATCGAGGACAGGCGGCAACGCCGGCAACTGCTGAACCGCGGCCCGTTGGAGTACGAAGACGTCATCTCGATCGCCGACCATGTGAAGACGCTGCCCTATGTGGCGCCGGACCGGATCGGCTACATGGGAATGAGCCACGGCGGCGAGATGGCGTTCAAGATCGCGTCGGAATTTCACGGGATGCGCGCCATGGTGGCGAGCGAGCCGGCCGCCCACGAATTCCTGCGACTGAAGCCCGACGCGACGGCGCGCATCAATCCGTCCACCGGCCTGCTCGACGTGGAAAGCATGCTGATGCGCGAGACCGGAAAAGTGCGCGCCCGGATCACGGAGGACGTCGCAAGGGCCCGGATGGAGTCCATCAAGACGCCGATCTTCGTGCAGGGCCGCAACAGCGACGAGCTCCAAGGTATCTTCCGGGTCTGCTACGACCTCCTGGTCGAGCTCGGCAAGGACGCCAAATGGGCGACCTACGAGCACGATGTTCACGGGTTCGTTTACGTTCAGCGAAACCAAAAGGGCGCCTACGAGCCCGACGCGGTTCAGAACCAAGCCGTCAGGGACTCGATTGCGTTTTTCGACGGGTATTTGAAGTCGTAGCCTTTGTCATTGCGCGGCGCGTCGCGCGCCGAAGCAATCTCAAGCCGCTCGGCTGAGATTGCTTCGCGGAGCCTGTCCTTGGGCTTGCCGAAGGCAAGGCGCGAGGGCTCGCAATGACGTTGTCTTCACCGTTCGTCCACGATCCGGCTGCGCAAGGTGCCGATGCCGGTGATCTCGACCTCCAGCGTGTCGCCCGCTTTCATCCATACCGGCGGGTTGCGCCGGTGTCCGACGCCGGCCGGCGTTCCGGTCGCGATCACGTCGCCCGGCTCGAGCGGCGTGAAGTCGGACACGTAGGAGATGATCTTCGGGATCGAGTAGATCAGCATGTCGGTGCCGGAGCGCTGCATTTCATGCCCGTTGAGGCGGGTCATCAGGGTGAGCCTGGTCGGGTCGGGAATCTCGTCGCTGGTGACCATCCAGGGGCCGAGCGGGCCGGTGCCGATGAAGTTCTTGCCCGACGTCACCGAGTGCTTCTGGTAATCACGCACGCTGCCGTCGACGAAGCAGGTATAGCCCGCCACATGATCGAGTGCGTCGCTTTCCTTGATGTGCCGCCCGCCCTTGCCGATGATCGCGGCGAGCTCGCCTTCGAAGTCGAAATGCGTCGACACCGTCGGACGGATCATCTCGCCCTCGTGGCCGACCAGCGTGTTGGCCAGCCGCAGGAACATCTGCGGGTTCGCCATCGTGTCGCGGCCGGTCTCCTCGGCATGGGACTTGTAGTTGATGCCGACGCAGAGGATTTTCGCCGGATTCGGAATCACCGGCAGGAAGGTGATGTCGGCGAGCTTGCGATCGGGCGTCTTGCCGGCGACCGCGCCGCGGATCTCGCCGATCGCATCGGCCGCAAGCGCGTCGCGCAGCGTCGAGTAGCGGGCCTTGCGGCCGCCAAGCGTGACGACGCCGTCGCCGACGACCGCGCCGAATGTATCCTCGCCGTCGAGACGGTAGCTCGCGAGCTTCATCGTTTGGTCTTTCCTGCGCGTTTTGCGGGAGGCCCCAAGGCTAGCTTGGCGTCTCCGATGGCGTCAATCTGGCCCATGCGGGCCGGGCCGACCGCAATGCACCGCACGGGGGTTGCGGCCGTGCATGGAGCGGGATGGAATGCACCCAGTTCGCGCAGGTTCTGGTCGGCGAAACGCCTTCCATCCCGGCTCAAGCCCGGGGCCGGCTTTCGCCGGAACATGCGCCGGGGAGCCGCATGAGCCAGACAGAAGACCTCGTTCTCGCCTACCGGATCCTGGCCGCCCATGGGGTGGTCGACGCCTATGGGCATGTGAGCGTGCGCTCGGAGCACGATCCTCATCGCTATCTGCTGGCCCGCTCGATGGCGCCGGAACTTGTGACCGCCGACGACATCCTCGAATTCGACCTCGACAGCAACGTCATCCGGGACCCCGGCGCGGCGCTTTATCTCGAACGCTATATTCATGGCGAGGTCTACAAGAGCCGGCCGGAGGTGCACGCGGTGGTGCACAATCATTCGCCCTCGGTCATTCCGTTCGGGGTCACGACCGTGCCGCTGCGAGCGCTGTTCAACACCGGGGCCTTCGTCGGCGAGGGAATCCCGACCTTCGAGATCCGGGATTTCCAGGAGAGCGGCGACCTTCTCATCAAGACCCCGCATCTCGGCGCCTCGCTCGCGAAGGTGCTCGGCCCGAAACCGGCCGCCCTGATGCGCGGCCATGGCTCGGTCGTGGTCGGTGACAGCCTGATGATGGCGGTGGTGCGCAGCGTCTACCTGGAGCTGTCCGCCAAGCTGCAGATGCAGGCCATGCTGATCGCCGGACCGAACGGCAAGATTGTCTATCTCGACGACAAGGAAGTGGCCGCCACCAGCGGCCGGCAGACTTCGGCCGGAACATGGAAACGCACCTGGGACCTGTGGTGCGTCAAGGCCCGCGCCCAGATCGCAGCCGAGCAGGCATCGCGCCGGCGCCGAACGAAGTAGACAGACGCATCGTCTGATGCGAAACGACAGCAACCCAAACCCACAGCGCAGAGGCAGAACCCGATGACCGACGAAATTCTTTCGCAGCAGGACGGCCCGATCTTGCGGATCACGTTCAACCGGCCGGACGCCGGCAACGGGGCGACCGACGGCATGGCGACCGAGCTTACCCGTCTGCTCAACGGCGCGGCGGAAAAGTCCCGTCTGGTGGTTCTTCGCGGCGCCGGCAAGGATTTTTGCATCGGCCGCGCCACCATGGGACAGCAGCCGGCGGTGCTGCCGGAGGCGCTGGTGCGCAAGCGGGGCTACGATGTGATCTTCAACAGCTATGCGGCGATCCGCAACACCCGGATCCCGGTCATCGGCGTCGTGCAGGGGCGCGCGCTCGGCTACGGCTGCGCGGTCGCGGCGCTGTGCGACATCACGATCGCGAGCGATGCCTCGACGTTCCAGATCCCTGAGATGGAGCATTACATCCTTCCCACCATGGTGCTGTCCGCCATGATCGACAGGATGACTCGCAAGGGCCTTGCCTACCTCACTTACTCGTGCGCGACCGTCGGTCCTGAACGCGCGCTCAGCCACGGCATCGTCAGCGAGGTGGTGCCGGCCGCGAAGCTCGACGAGTCGGTCGAAGCGCTATGCAAGCACATGCTCAAGGCGCCCGCGGTCGCGACCGAAGGCGTGAAGGAATATCTGCGCCACGCCATGACGATGGACACGCCGAGCGCGGTCGAGCTCGCCCGCAATCTGCATGCGGTCGTGAACTCGTCGAGCGAGATGAAGCGGAAGTAGCATTCGTCATTGCGAGCGGAGCGAAGCAATCTCGCGCCCCGAATGCTGCTGGAGATTGCTTCGTCGCCTTCGGCTCCTCGCAATGACGGACACGGAGCATGCCGCACGATACCAAAACTCCGATTTTGATCGTCGGCGCCGGCCCGGTCGGCCTCGCGCTCGCGGGCGATCTCGGCTGGCGCGGCGTCCCATGCCTGCTGATCGAGCAGTCGGACGGCTCGATCTATCAGCCGCGCATGGACCTGGTCGGCATCCGCACCATGGAGTTCTGCCGGCGCTGGGGCCTGGTCAGCGCGGTCGAGGCCTCGCCCTATCCGCGCGACCTGCCGCAGGACAATGTCTATGTCACGAGCCTCTCCGGCTACGAACTCGGGCGCGAGCGTTTTCCGACGCTCGATGACGCAAAGCCCCCGCCCGTGAGCCCGCAGCGGCGCGAGCGTTGCCCGCAAAACATGTTCGATCCCATCCTGCGCGACTTCGCGGCGGCGCAGAGCGGCGTCGAGATGCGCTATCGCACGCGGCTGGTGTCGTTCACGCAGGACCGCGACGGCGTGACGGCCGAGGTCGAGAACCTGGCTACCGGCGAGCACGGACGCATCCGCGCGGACTACCTCGTCGGGCTGCGACGGCGGGCGCAGCCTGGTGCGCGAGGCGCTCGGGATTCCGATGGTGGGCACCGCGGCGCTCACCTACACGACCAATGTGATCTTCCGCTGTCCCGGGCTGGTCGCGCTGCACGACAAGGGCCGGGCCTATCGGTTCATCATCCTCGGGCCCGAAGGGACGTGGTCGACCATCGTGGCGATCAACGGCACCGATCAGTGGCGCTTCTCCATCATCGGCGGCACGGAGCAGCGCGAATACGCGACCGAGGAAATCCGCGGGCTGATCCGTCGCGCCGTCGGCCGGGACTTCGATTACGAGATTCTGACCGTCATGCCGTGGGTGCGGCGCGAGCTGGTGGCCGAGCGCTACGGCGACGGGCCGCGTCTTCATGGCCGGCGACGCCGTTCATATGCTGTCGCCCACCGGCGCCTTCGGCATGAACACCGGCATCCAGGACGCGGTCGATCTGTCGTGGAAGCTCGCCGCGACCTTGCATGGCTGGGGCGGTCCGCACCTGCTCGCCTCCTACGACGCCGAGCGGCGCCCGGTCGGCCATCGCAACGTGCGCGAGGCGGCCAATAATTTCCGCCGCATGACCTCGCCGCGGCCGGGCCCGATGGTGCTGGAGCCGACGCCCGAGGGCGACAGCGTTCCGGCAACAGCTGGGCACCGAGTTCACCGAGATCATGCGCCACGAATGGTTCACGCTCGGCGTCCACCTCGGCTACCGCTACGACGATTCGCCGATCTGCTGGCCGGACGGAACGGCGGCGCCGCCGGACGACCCCAACCGGTATGTTCCCTCCGCCCGCCCGGGCAGCCGCGCGCCCCACGTCTGGCTCGACGCGGGGCGTTCGACGCTCGATCTGTTCGGCCCGGCCTTCGCGCTCCTGGGTTTCGGCGCCGATCCGGCCGATGTCGCGAAACTGACGACGGCCGCCGGGCAGCGCGGCGTTCCAGTGACGTTCACGGCGATCGACCACAAGGCCGCCGCCGACCTTTACGAGCGCAAGCTCGTGCTGGTGCGGCCGGACGGCCACGTCGCCTGGCGCGGCGATCGGGCGCCGGACGACGCGCTGGCGGTGATCGATCGCGTCCGCGGCTATGCTAGTCTGGATCCGCCATAAGCACTGCCGGTCGCACCGTGACGTCGGATCGCGCCGGAGACGGAGAGAACGACATGACAGACTCCTTCCGGGACAGGATCTCGCGCGATCGGGCACGCTCGAGGAGCTTTACGGCAAGCTCGACAAGGTCGCGATGGGGCCGGGCTGGAACAAGCCGACGCCGTCGTTGTGGGCCGCGCCGCGCAAGACCTTCGTGCCCGCGCACTGGTCCTACGAGCAGGCACGCGGCGCGCTCGACGCGGCAGGACGCCTGATCAACACCGCGCTGGCGGAGCGCCGCAACCTCATCCTGGTCAACCCGGCCGAAGGCAACACCTACGGCACGACCCGCACGCTGGTCGCGGCCTATCAGATGATCATGCCGGGCGAGTGGGCGCGCGTGCATCGCCACACCCCGAATGCGCTGCGGCTGATCCTCGACGCCGAGCCCGGCACCTATACGGAGGTCGACGGCGTCAATATCGCCATGGAACCGGGCGACGTGCTGCTCACGCCGAACTGGTCGACCCATGGCCACGGCAACGACAGCAAGGCCTGCGCCTATTGGCTGGATTTCCTCGATGCGCCGCTCGTGCAACTGCTCGAGCCGATGTTCTTCGAGCCTTTCGAGGAGGAGGGTCACGAGGCTTTCGAAGCCGAGCCGGCGCCGCCAACCACGGATTCTGCCCTTCGTTTTCACCTGGAAGGACACGCTCGCGCGCCTCGCGGACGCGCGGCCCGATCCGGGCGGTCCGTTCGGGACGCAGATCGAGCTCGGCGCGCCGGCGCTCGACACCACGGCGCTCTACATGATGCGGCTTGCTCCCGGCAAGCGCACCGCGCCGCACCGCACCACCGCGAACAATATCTTCGCCGTGGCTCGTGGCACCGGCACGACGACGATCGACGGCGAGCGCTTCGCGTGGAAGCGGGGCGACGTCATGGCGGCGCCGGCCTGGCGGCCGCACTTTCATGAATCCGCGGACGACGCGATCCTGCTCCGCGTCACCGACGAGCCGGTGATGAAGCGGCTCGGATTCTATCGAATGGAGGCGCAGTCATGATCCGAGCCATGCGGGCGTTGCGAACGGCGTTTTATGCGGGCGTGCTGGCCGCCCTGGCGTCGGGGCTCTGGGGCGTTGCGCCGCTGCGCGCGCAGGCCTATCCGAGCAAGACGATCAAGCTGGTGGTGCCGTTCGGTCCGGGCGGGCCGACCGACGTCTCGGCCCGCCTGGTCGCCCAGATGGTGCAATCGGGCCTCGGCGAGAACGTCGTCATCGAGAACCGGCCGGGCGCGGGCGGCGCCACCGGGTCGAAGTCGGTGGCGAACGCCGACCCCGACGGCTACACCCTGTTGATCGGGACCAGCGCGACGCTCGCCGTCGTGCCCGCATTGGTGAAGAACCCAGGCTACGATCCGATCAAGAGCTTTGCTCCGGTCGCCAAGATGCTGGACAGCACGCTGGTTCTGATCGTACCGGCGAAATTCCCGGCCAATTCGGTGAAGGAGCTCGTGGCCTACGCCAAGGCCAATCCGGGCAAGCTGAGCTACGCGTCGGCCGGCGTCGGCAACCAGAACTCAGCTGCTGGCGGAACTGTTCAAGGCGAAAGCCGGCATCGAGGCCGTCCATATTCCCTACAAGAGCGGCTCCGAGATGGTGACCGCGGTGCTGGGCGAGCAGGTCCAGATGTCGTTTCCGGACGTCTCGATCCTGATCCCGCTCATCCGGGAAGGAAAGGTCAAGGCGCTTGCGGTCACGAGCCCGCAACGCCACCCCCAGCTTCCTGACGTGCCGACTATGGTGGAGAGCGGAATTCCGGATTTCATTCTCACGTTCTGGTCGGGCGTGGTCGCCCCGGCCGGCACGCCGGCGACGATCATCGACCGGCTCAATGCGGTGATCAATCGCGGCCTGCGATCGCCGCAGATCGAGCAAACCCTTGCGGGTGTCGGCGCGCAGACGAATCCCGGCTCGCCGCAGGATTTCGCCCAGTTCATCGCGGCAGAGACCGCGAAGTGGAGCGCGGTCGCGAAGACGGCGGGAATCAGCCTGGACTGAGATCATTCCCTTGGTCATTGCGAGGCCCCGGGGCTTATCGAAGGCAAGACCCGGGGGCTCGCAATGACGCGCGTTACGCGCCGAACCTCGCCGCCAGCTCCGGATCGAACGCGCCATCGATCAGCACGAAGGCGACGACGCAAGGAGCTTTGGAGCGGTTGCTCCAGGCGTGGTTGGTACCGCACTGCACCAGGATGTCGCCGGCCTTCAGTTCGACGTCCATGTCGTCCATCACCATGGTGATCTCGCCCGAGAGAACGATCGCGTAGTCGATTGTCTCGGTGCGGTGCATGAGCGGATGGCGGCCGCCTTTTCCGAAGGTCGCAGCCTTTTCGTTGCCGAGTTCCGCGAAGGCGCGGCGCGAGGCTTCCTGATCCATCTGCCGGACCGCCTCAGTTTCGGGCGGAAAATGGTTGATGCGCAGGACGGTGCCGCGCTTGTCCGGCATTTGCCGGCGCGGGCCGAGCGTCGGCTCGGCCGCGGTCGCCACGATGCGCGCGGGCGTCTCGCCGGTGCGCCAGATGTCGGTCGAATACCAGTCGGGGTTCACGGCGTTGACATGCACGAACGGCGCCGGACCGTCCGAAATGACCACCGCCTTGCCGTTCCGGTCGTGTCCGGTGACGACCCGCCGAACCTGTTTGACCATCGATGTTCTCCGCTTGGCTGCCGCGCCGACTTAACGCGTTTCATTCCCGGATGGAACGGGCGCGCCGCGGTCCCTTGGCCACTACCGCGATCGGATGGTATGCGATGGTGGGTGTTGCCAGGCAATCAGGGGACGAGTGCTTATGATCGCGCGTCGGGTGCTCAAGGCGGCCGTTCTCGTCCTGGTGGCCTCGTTGCTGAATGCTCGGCACGCCGGCGCGGACGAATGGCCGTCGCGGGTCGTCAAGATCGTGGTTCCGGCGGCGCCGGGCGGGTCGAGCGATGCAGCCGCGCGGCTGGTCGCGAACCATTTCCAGGCCACCTTCGGGCAGCCGTTCGTGATCGAGAACAAGCCGGGCGCCGGCGGCGGGGTCGGGGCCGCCTATGTGGCGCAGGCCGAGCCGGACGGCTACACGCTTCTGATCTCCAACACGGCCGCAAATCTCACCGTGCCGATCGTGTCGAAGAATTTCAGCTACGATCCCGTCAAGGACTTCACCCATATCGTGATGCTGAGCGGCACGCCCTACGCGCTCTGCGTTCATCCAAGCCTCGGCGTGACGACGCTCGCGGGCTTCATCGCCAAGGCGAAACAGAACCCCGGCGAGCTCACCTATACGGCGGCGAACACCGGCGGTCTCGGTCACATGAGCGGGGAATATTTCAAGCGCCTCGCCGGAATCGACCTGCGCCATGTTCCCTATCGGGGCGGCGGGCCGGCGACCACGGACGCTATCGCCGGCCATGTGCAGGCGATCCTGCTGCCGCTCAGCACGCTCGGGACCCATGTGCGCAGCGGCGCGCTCCTCGCGCTCGCGGTGACGGCGCGGGCGCGCTCGGTGGCCTTTCCCGGCGTGCCGACATTCGCCGAAAGCGGCTTTCCCCAGATGGTCTATACCGGCTGGTTCGGCTTGTCGGGGCCGAAGGGGCTGCCGGCCCCCATTGTGGCGCGCCTCAACGCGGAAGGCCGCGCCGCGCTCAAGACCCCGGTGATGCGCGACCTGCTGGAGAAAGAAGCGTCCGAGCTCCTCGACACCGACGCGGCCGGCTACACCGGCATGATTGCCGGCGAGGTCGCGCGCTGGTCGGGTGTCCTCAAGACCATGGATATCCGGCTCGAGGAATAGCGACGTTTTTTTCCACGGGCCGCCGGCCGCGCGCCTGCACGAACGATGGGCGCTGCTGCCCAGGTTTACGCCAACGGCCGGTTGCCGCGAAACTGGGCAAGATCCATTTGTGTCCCATCCGTTTGAAACAAATGACAAATATCAAGGCGGGAAGCGGTGGCATGGGGCTTGAAGACCCTCGGTGCAGCCCATGGATGCCTCACTCAAGATCGTCATCGTCGACAAGAACCCGATCCGGGCTGCGATCCTGGAGGACGGCCTGCGCGAGGCCGGCCACGTTCAGGTGGTCCACATCGACGAGACCGCGCAGCTGCTCGCACGCGTCTACGCCCTCGACCCCGACGTCATCCTGATCGATCTCGAAAATCCCAGCCGCGACGTGCTGGAGCAGATGTTCCAGGTGAGCCGCGCCGTCAGGCGTCCGGTCGCGATGTTCGTCGATCAGAGCGATTCGGCCTCCATCGAGGCGGCGGTCGATGCCGGCGTGTCGGCCTACATCGTCGGCGGACTGCGCAAGGACCGCGTGAAGAACATCCTCGATCTCTGCATCTCGCGCTTCAACGCGTTCTCGCGCCTGCAGAACGAGCTCGATCGGACGCGCAGCGCCCTCGAGGAGCGCAAGGTGATCGATCGCGCCAAGGGAATTCTGATGAAAGTGAGGAATCTCAGCGAGGAAAGCGCCTATGCGCTGCTGCGCAAGACCGCGATGAACGAGAACAAGAAGATCGTCGAGGTCGCCCAGTCGGTGATCACGGCGGCGGAGCTGTTCAAATGAACGGGGATCGGCTGCGCATCGGTTTCATCCCGCTCGCGGACGCGGCTACGCTCATCGTCGCGGCCGACGGGGGCTTTGCGGCTGCGGAAGGCCTGGAGGTCGAGCTCGTCCGCGAAGTCTCGTGGTCGAATATCCGCGACAAGCTCAATGTCGGCGTGTTCGATGCGGCGCATCTGATCGCCCCGATCGCGATTGCGTCGAGCCTCGGGCTCGGCCACATCAAGGTTCCGATCGTGGCGCCGTTTGGGTTGGGGATGAACGGCAACGCCATTACGGTCTCGCCCGGCCTTCATGGTGCGATCGCGGCTGAGGCCGACGGCAATATTGTCGACCCGATGGTGTCGGCACGCGCGCTCGCGCGGGTGGTGGCGAGCCGCAAGGCCAAGGGCGAGGACCAGCTCACCTTCGGGATGACGTTTCCATTCTCGACCCACAATTATCAACTGCGCTTCTGGATGGCGGCCGGTGGTGTCGATCCGGACGAGGACGTCCGCCTCGTGGTGCTGCCGCCGCCCTACATGGTCGAGAGCCTCGCCAACAAGCATGTGGATGGATTCTGCGTCGGCGCGCCTTGGAATTCGGTCGCGGTCGATCTCGGCATCGGCTTCATCCTGCATTTCGTTTCCGAGATCCTGGCGCGTGCGGCCGAGAAGGTCTTGGGCGTGCGCGGCCGCTGGGCGCAGGAAAATCCTGACGTGCTGCAACGGCTCGTGCGCGCGCATCGGCGCGCCGCCGCCTATGTGGAGGACGTCGCCAACCGCGACGCGGTCACGGCGATGCTGGCGGCGCCGAACCGCATCGCGGTTGCGCCCGAGGTGCTCCGGCGCACCCTCGACGGCCGCATGAAAGTGGCGCCGGATGGAACGACGCGCATCAGCGCGCGCTATCTCCTGCTCGGACGTTACGGCGCGGCCCGTCCCGATCCGGTGCAGGCCGCATGGCTCTATGCCCAGATGGTGCGATGGGGTCAGGCGCCGCTGTCGGCCGAGCTGCTGAGTGCCGCCAAGACGGTATTCCGGCCGGACCTCTACGACGCCGCGCTGGCGGACACCGACCCAGTATCCGCGGGTGAGCCCGCGGATGGCATCGGGGCTTTTGCGGGACCGGCATTCGATCCGAACGACATCGCGGGCCATCTCGCGGCGTGGGACATCAAACATCCGTACCGAGCCTGAGGCACGCGCCACGGACCCGCTGGCGCCAAGGGCCTGGAGCACTTGCTGCCTATTTTTTGCACTGCACAATAATCTCGCAATATGAGTCTGTAATAGGCAAAACGGCCGCGCGAAGCCAAATATTAACGATGGGCGAATTTCAACCAACTGATTGATATATCTTCGAAAGTTTTCACGCCGACGAGTTGGCACGAAGCTTGAAACAGGGTTGTTCAAGCGGGACGGCGCATGCCGCCCCGCGGTCCAATGACGGGCCGACAAGCAACGCCGCTGCTCTGAGGGGGGACACGCAAGCCCCTCAGCGGCGGCGTTTGTTTTCGGCGACAGCGGAACGTGCCGGGATTGATGCAGCGGGGTCTTACCCCTTTGAGAAGGAAATCTTCGATGAGCAAGCGAAATACGCGTTGGATTTCGGAATGGAACCCGGACGACGAGAATTTCTGGAAGTCCGAGGGTAAAGCCATCGCCCAACGCAATCTCATCTGGTCGATTGTCGCCGAGAATCTCGGTTTTTCGATTTGGCTGATCTGGAGCATCGTGGCAACCAAGTTGCCGCAGGCCGGGTTTCACTACACGACCGATCAACTGTTTCAGCTCGTGGCGCTGCCCGGTCTGATCGGCTCGCTCATGCGATTTCCTTACACGTTTGCGGTAACGATGTTCGGCGGTCGGAACTGGACGATTTTCAGTGCGTCGGTGTTGTTCATCCCGACGATCGCGCTCGCCTATTTCGTGACCCAGCCCGACACTCCCTTCTGGCTGATGCTGTGTGTTGCAGCCACCGCAGGTCTCGGCGGCGGCAACTTCGCCTCGAGCATGACCAACATTTCATTTTTCTATCCGGACCGAATGAAGGGCTGGGCGCTCGGCTTGAATGCGGCCGGCGGGAATATCGGCGTCAGCAGCGTGCAATTGCTCACGCCCATTCTCCTCGGGTTCGGCATCTTAAGTCTCTACCAGGCGACGCCGGGCCCGGGCGGCATCTATCTTCAGAACGCCGGGCTGATGTGGCTGCTGCCGTTGGCCATCGCAGTGATCGGCGCGGTTTTCTTCATGAACAACCTCACGTCGGCACGCTCGACATTCAAGGACCAGCTCGCCATCGTCGGGCGCAAACATACTTGGATCATGTCCTACATCTACATCGGGACATTCGGCTCATTCATCGGCTACTCGGCGGCATTTCCGCTGCTGATAAAGACCCAGTTCCCGACGGTCACCGTGGCCGTCGCCTTCCTGGGGCCGCTGGTGGGTTCGCTGTCGCGTCCGTTCGGCGGCTGGCTTGCCGACAAAATCGGCGGCGCGATCGTGACGTTCTGGAATTTCATCGCCATGGGCGCCGCAACGATCGGTGTGATCTACTTCGTGGACGTCAAAGACTTTGCGGGCTTTCTGGCAATGTTCCTGATCCTTTTCGTCGCGACCGGGATCGGCAACGGCTCGACCTATCGAATGATCCCGTCGATCTTCCGCGAGGAAAAGCTGAAGGAGGCGAAAGGCTCGGGCGAAGCCGGGCGGGCGGTTGCCGTTAAGGCGGCCAGTATCGAGGCGGGTGCCGCGCTGGGATTCATCGGCGCAATCGGCGCCTGCGGCGGCTACCTGATCCCGCGCGGCTTCGGTGCATCGATTGCCGCGACCGGTGGCCCGCATCTGGCGCTGGAAATCTACCTGGCATTCTATGCGACGTGCCTGGCGCTGACGTGGTGGTACTATCTGCGCAAGAGCTTCCTTGCGCCGAGCACCGCGCATCTCGCGCAAGCGCGTGTGTGAGATGGGCACGCACCGCGACTGCCGGCAACGCGACCGAGCGCAGCCATGAGTGAGCCGCTCGTCATGATCGGAAACGGCATCGCGGCCGCACGGCTGGCGGACGAGCTCGCGCGGCGCGCGCTCGGCCGCTACGCCATCGCGGTCATCGGCGAGGAGCCGCAGCTCGCCTATAACCGGGTCCTGCTCTCCTCGCTGCTCGCCGATGAGGTCGCGCCCGCCGACCTCGAGCTCCAGCCGGCGCGCTGGTGGCGCGATCGCGGCGTCACGCTGCGTTACGGATCGTCCGCGATCGCGGTGGACGTGCGCGCGCGAACCATTACGCTGGCGGACGGCACACGGCTTCCGTTCTCGAAGGCGGTGTTCGCGACCGGTTCACGGCCGATCCGGCTGAACGTGCCGGGCGCCGAGCTTGCCGGAGTCATGACGTTCCGCGACGTTGGCGATGTCGACGCGATGCGGATCCATGCGCGACGGGACACGCGCGTGGTCGTGATCGGCGGGGGACTTCTGGGACTCGAAGCCGCGCATGGTCTCACCAAGGCCGGCGCGCGCGTCACGCTGATCCACCTGATGGACCGGCTGATGGAGCGCCAGCTCGATGTTGCGGCGGCGGAGATGCTGCGGCGGCAGATCGAGCGGCGCGGCGTGAACGTCCTGCTCGAAGCGGAAACCGCGCGCATCATCGGATCGCGTCAAGTCGAGGCGGTGGAGCTCAAGGACGGCCGCATGCTCGCGGCGGACCTCGTGGTCATGGCGGTCGGCATCCGCCCCAACGCGTCGATCGCGGCGGATGCCGGGATTGCGGTCAATCGCGGAATCGTGGTCGACGACGGGCTCGCGACCAGCGTACCCGGGGTGTTCGCGATCGGCGAATGCGCCGAGCATCGCGGCCAGTGTTACGGCCTCGTCGAGCCGGCTTGCGCACAGGCCGCGATCCTGGCGCGGCGGCTCGCCGGACAGGATGCGCGCTACGAAGGCACTGTGCTCGCGACCAATCTCAAGGTCTCGGGCGTCGATGTCTTTTCGGCCGGCGATTTTCTCGGGGAAAGCGGAACCGAATCGATCGTGTTGTGCGATCCCGGCCTCGGGACTTATCGCAAGCTGGTCGCGGCGCAGGATCGCCTGGTCGGCGCGGTGCTCTGCGGCGATACGACCGACGCGCTTTGGTACCTCGATTTGATCCGGAGCGGCGTCTCGATCGCACCGTACCGCGACTCCCTCGCGTTTGGCCGCTCGCTCGTTGATCGCGTGGCGGCCTGAGGGGAGACGCGCCGGTGCGGCACTCATCGGGAACCCTGCCCAAGAAACGGCGCACAAAACCTGCGCGCACAAGGTTTGCGCGCGAATTTTGCAGTGCAGCACAAATCTTGAGCGAAGTGCCGCGAGAAACGGCAGCATTCCTTACTGAAAAGTTAACAGGCAAAACGCAGCAGCGTGTTAAGCGATTGGAATTGTTTGGATTATTGGTCTCTGCTCATTTGGCATGCTCCTTGAATAAGATGACATCGGCGGACGATCAATGTGGATCGCCAGCCATCGCCCGTAGCCGGGCCAGCCGCAGCAGCGCCGCTGTCTCGGACCCTCTCGTGGGTCCGATCAGGCGGCGTTTTTTGTTGCCGGTTGAGCCACATCGCGGCCAACCGGTGCGATCGGGAGCCAAGGAGCACGACCATGGACTACGCAAAGCCGGCCGACGTGGTGATGATCATGATCGAGAGCGCGCGCAGCAAGCTCGCGCTGTCGCCGCGCGACCTCATGATCCGCGGAATGCTTTCGGGCGCACTGCTCGGCGCGGCGACGAGCCTCGCCTTCACGGGCGCGCTGTCGACCGGCCAGCCGCTGGTGGGCGCGCTGATCTTCCCGGTCGGCCTGGTGATGATCGTGCTGCTCGGGCTCGAACTCGTCACCGGCAGCTTCGCGTTGTTGCCGCTGTCGCGGCTCGAGGACGGGACGGACAGCCGCAAGATTCTCGAGAATTGGGGCTGGGTGTTTCTCGGCAATCTGATCGGCAGCGTCATTTATGGCGCTCTGCTCGCGATTGCGCTCACCAATATGGGCAAGATCGAGCCGGCCGGGGTGGCGGCGCGCATCGTCGCCATCGCGGAAGCGAAGACCGTCGGTTACGCGGCTTTCGGCACCGCCGGCATGGTCACCGTTTTCGTCAAGGCGATCCTGTGCAACTGGATGGTCTGCCTCGGCGTCGTGCTGGCAATGTGCACCAATTCGACGATCGGCAAGATCGCGGCCGCCTGGATGCCGATCTTCGTCTTCTTCGCGCAAGGCTTCGAGCACACGGTCGTGAACATGTTCATCATTCCGACCGGCATGATGCTGGGCGCCAAGGTCACGATCGCGGATTGGTGGCTGTGGAACCAGATTCCGGTGACGCTCGGCAATATCGTCGGCGGCTTCGTTTGCACCGGGCTCGCGCTCTATCTCACGCACAGACCGGCCAGGGGCCCGAAGCCCGCTTTCGTGCCGACGGTCGCCCAGGTACCCGCCGAATAACGGCCGGCAACGCGAAGGCGACGACACGATGACGGCGTTGACAGGCGGCGGCGAATTCACGCGCCGAGCAGAAGCGCTACCTCGAAGGCTTCGCGTCCGGCCTGCAGGTCGGACGTGCCGCCCGCGGCGCGCCGCCCGCTGGGCCGACGCCCGTCGCCGCGTCGGCGGAGCCCGAGCCGATCGGGCCCGATGCCGCCGCCATCAAGGCGCAGGATCGCGTGCTGCGGGAGGGCAAGAAGCTCTCCGACCAGGAGAAGTTCAAGCGCGAGGAGCATCCGTTCGACGCCTATGAGCGACTGAAGGCGCAGGCAGCGAACAACGAGCCGCCCAAGCCGGCGGACAATTTCCGCTGGCGCTTCTACGGCCTGTTCTATGTGGCGCCGGCGCAGAACTCCTACATGTGCCGCTTGCGCCTGCCCAACGGCATGCTCAAGCACTGGCAGCTCGCCGGCCTCGCCGACCTCGCCGAGCGTTATGGCGGCGGCTATTCGCATGTCACCACGCGCGCCAATCTGCAAATCCGCGAAATCGAGCCCAAGAACGCGGTCGCCATGGTGGAGGCCATCCAGGATCTCGGCATGGCGTCGCGCGGCTCGGGCGCCGACAACATCCGCAATGTCACCGGCACGCCGACCGCAGGCATCGATCCGCAGGAACTGATCGACACGCGGCCCTATGCGCGCGAATGGCACTTCCACATTCTCAACGAGCGCGCGCTGTACGGGCTGCCGCGCAAGTTCAACGTCGCGTTCGACGGCGGCGGCACGATTCCGGTGCTCGAGGATACCAACGATATCGGATTCCAGGCAGTCGAGGTTCTGGACCGGTTTCGGCGTCGACCCCGGCATCTGATTTCCGTCTGAGGCTCGGCGGCATCACCGGACACAAGGATTTCGCCCGCGACTGCGGCGTGGTCGTCAGGCCGGCGGATGCCACCAAGGTCGCCGACGCGGTGGTGCGCGTCTTCATCGATCACGGCGACCGCACCAACCGCACCAAGGCCCGTCTCAAATACGTGCTCGACCAGCTCGGTCTGGAAAAATTCCTCGCGTTGACGGAGGAAAAGCTCGGCGCAAAGCTGGCCAAGGTTGCGCGCGAGGCGATCGCTCCGCGGCCGGCCTACGATCGCACCGCCCATATCGGCGTGCATGCGCAGAAGCAGGCGGGGCTGAACTGGATCGGCGTGGTGCTTCCGGTCGGCAAGCTCACCGGGCGCGCAAATGCGCGATCTCGCCAAGATCGCGGCCGATCTCGGCGACGGCGACATCCGGCTGACGGTCTGGCAGAACCTGCTGATCTCCGGCGTCCCGGACGACAAGGTCAGGCTCGCCGAAGCCGCCATCGCGGCGATCGGCCTCTCGACCCAGGCGACCTCGATCCGCGCCGGACTCGTGGCCTGCACCGGCAATGTCGGCTGCAAGTTCGCCGCCTCCGACACCAAGCGCCATGCCGAGGAGATCGCGCGCTGGTGCGAGGCGCGCGTCGAGCTCGACGGCCCGATCAACATCCATCTCACCGGCTGCCATCATTCCTGCGCGCAACACTATATCGGCGACATCGGCCTCCTCGCCTGCAAGGTGCAGACGTCCGACGAAGGCGACACGGTCGAGGGCTATCATGTGCTGGTCGGCGGCGGCTTCGGCGCCGACGCGGCGCTCGCGCGCGAGATCTATCGTGATGTCCGGGCCGAGGAAGTGCCGCCGACCGTCGAGCGCATGCTCAGGGGCTACCTCGCGCATCGGTCTTCGCAAGACGAGAACTTCATGGCGTTCGCGCGCCGACACGACGTCGAGACGCTCAAGGGCGTGTTCGCTGTGGAGGCCGCGGAATGACCAGGAGCCTGCCGCCGCCGATCCCGTCGCTGCTGCCGGAAACCGCGCCGTTCACGGTGGAGCAGCGCGCATGGCTCAACGGCTTCTTCGCCGGCTATCTCGGCCTTGACGGCGGCAACGTGACGGCGCTGTCGCCGGAAGAAGGCGCCAAGCTGATGTCCGGTGTCGCCCCGGCCGCGAAAGGCCCGCTCGACGACGGCGACGACGGCGCGGCGCCGTGGCACGATCAGACGCTGCCGCTGGCCGAGCGCATGAAGCTCGCCGACGGCCGCCCGCTGCGCCGCCGCATGATGGCCGCGATGGGACAGCAGGATTGCGGCCAGTGCGGCTACACTTGCGAGGAATATTCGAACGTCCTGTTTCTGAAAAAAGAGGAGCGGGTGAATCTGTGCGTGCCGGGCGGAAAAGAAACCACCCGCATGTTGAAGAAGCTCCACGAAGAGGTCGAAACGGCGCCTTCGATCGCCCGTGCACCGGCGCGTGTGAGCGAGTCCGTGCCGGACCCGGGTGCCGAACCGTCCGCGCCGGCGCCGGAAAACGTGCCCGGCCGATCGCGCAACCGTCCCGTCGAGGCGCGTTTTCTCAAGCGTACGCGGCTCAACAAGCCGGGCTCCAACAAGGAGACCTGGCACATCGACATCGACCTCAAGGAAAGCAGGCTCGCCTATGCGGTGGGCGATTCGTTCGGCATCGCGCCGACCAACGATCCCGCGCTCGTCGATGCGGTGATCCGCGCGCTCGGCGCGCCGCCCGATTTCCCGATCGGCGGGCGCGCCTTGCGCGACGTGCTGACCGACGGCGTGTCGCTCGCGCCCGCGCCCGACATGCTGTTTCAGCTGTTCTCCTATCTCACCGGCGGCGCACGGCGGCAGACCGCCAAGGCGCTCGCGGCCGGCGAGGACCCCGACGGCGATGCGGCGACGCTCGACGTGCTGGCGGCGATCGAGAAATTTCCCGGCATCCGTCCCGATCCGGAAGCCTTCATCGAGGCGCTCGATCCGCTCCAGCCGCGGCTCTACTCGATCGCGTCGTCGCCCAAGGTCGATCCCGGCCGCGTATCGCTCACCGTCGATGCGGTACGCTACGTCGTCAAGGGGCGCGGCCGGCTCGGCGTCGCCTCGACTTTCTTTGCCGATCGCGTCAAGCCGGGCGACAAGCTCAAGGTCTATGTGCAGCCGGCGCATGCCTTTGGCCTCCCGGCCGATCCGTCGGTGCCGATCATCATGGTGGGGCCCGGCACCGGAGTCGCGCCGTTCCGCGCCTTCCTGCACGAGCGCATGGCCACGCGGGCGCCCGGCCGCAACTGGCTGTTCTTCGGCCACCAGCGTTCCGACTACGATTTCTTCTACGCCGACGAGTTCGCCGGAATGAAATCGGCCGGCTTGCTCACGCGCCTGTCTCTCGCCTGGTCGCGCGACACCGGCGAGAAATTCTACGTGCAGGACCGCATGCGCCAGGTCGGCCGCGACATCTGGGCGTGGCTCGCCGACGGCGCGCACTTCTATGTCTGCGGCGACGCCAAGCGCATGGCCAAGGATGTCGAGCTCGCGCTCGTCGACATCGTGGCGCAGCACGGCGCGCGCACCACCGACGAGGCGATCGGTTTCGTGGCCGAGCTGAAGAAAAAGGGCCGCTATCAGCAGGACGTGTATTGATGGGTGGCAGGGCCAGGCACGGCTCGGCGGTTCTGTTCCCCTCCCCCCGCGCGCAAAGCACGTGGCGGGGAGGGGTTAGGGGTGGGGGGCAGCCGCGGGCGCAGCGCAAGTGTAGTCCCCCCATGCGCCTTCGCGACGCTTCGGCGGACAAGCCCCGCCGAAGCTTCAGCGAAGGCGGGTCGATCCTCCCCGCCAACGGGCGGGAGAGTGAAGGCGGACACCTCGCATGAACGCGCCCGTCCGCCCGCCCGCAAGCGTGCGCACCGCATGCCCCTATTGCGGGGTCGGTTGCGGCGTGCTGGCAACCCCGACCGGGGGCGGCGTCACGATCTCGGGCGATCCGCTGCATCCGGCGAACTTCGGTCGGCTGTGCTCCAAGGGCGCGGCGCTCGGCGAGACCCTGGGCCTCGAGGGCCGGCTGCTCCACCCGATGGTGCGGCAGGCCGACGGCTCGCTCGTGCGGGTCGATTGGCCGAGCGCGCTCGATCGGGTCGCCGACGGGTTCGGCCGGATCGTCGCGCGCGACGGTCCCGATGCGGTCGCGTTCTATCTTTCGGGGCAGCTGCTCACCGAGGACTACTACGTCGCCAACAAGCTGATGAAGGGCTTTGTCGGCTCCGCCAATGTCGACACCAATTCGCGCCTGTGCATGGCTTCTTCGGTTGCCGGCCATCGCCGCGCCTTCGGGGCCGACACGGTACCCGGCGTCTATGCCGATCTCGACGAGGCCGATCTGATCGTGCTGGTTGGATCCAACGCGGCCTGGTGCCATCCGGTTCTGTTTCAGCGCATGATGGCGAACAAGCGCGAGCGCGGCGCCCGTATCGTCGTCATCGATCCGCGCCGCACCGCGACCGCCGAAGACGCCGACCTCTTTCTGCCTATCGCACCGGGGACCGACGCCGCGCTGTTCTGCGGGCTGCTGGCGCACCTCGCGGATGCTGGCGTGCTCGACTATGCGTACATCAACAGCCACACCGGCGGCTTTGCGGCCGCGCTGGCGCGCGCGCGCGACATCGCGCCCGACGTGGCCGCGACCGCCAGGGCGACCGGCCTCGAACCCACCGACGTCGCGACGTTCTTCGCGTGGTTTGGCGCGACGCCGCGGGCGGTTACCTGCACGTCGCAGGGCGTCAACCAGTCGGCCCAAGGCACCGACAAGGTCGATGCGATCATCAATTGCCATCTCGCGACCGGCCGGATCGGCAAGCCCGGCATGGGTCCGTTCTCGCTCACCGGCCAGCCCAACGCCATGGGCGGGCGCGAGGTCGGCGGCCTCGCCAATCAACTCGCCGCGCATATGGGCTTCTCCGACGGGGAGATCGAGCGGGTCGGCCGCTTCTGGGACGCGCCGCGCATGGCGCCGCGCGAGGGCCTCAAGGCGGTGCAGATGTTCGAGGCGATCGAGGCCGGCCGGATCAAGGCGCTGTGGGTGATGGCGACCAATCCGGCGGTGTCGCTGCCGCGTGCCGGGGCGATGCGCGACGCGTTGGCCAAGCTCGAGCTGTTCGTCGTCTCCGAGAATGTCGCCTCCAACGACACCGTCGATGCCGGCGCGCATGTGCGGCTGCCGGCCGCCGCCTGGGGTGAGAAGGACGGCACCGTCACCAATTCGGAGCGGCGCATCACGCGCCAGCGCGCGTTCCTGCCGGTGCCGGGCGAGGCCAAGCCCGACTGGTGGATGGTCGCGGAGGTCGCGCGGCGCATGGGTTTCGGCGCGGCCTTCGCTTACCGATCGGCCCCCGATGTCTTTCGCGAGCATGCGGCGCTTTCCGGGTTCGAGAACGCGGGGACGCGCGATTTCGACATCGGCGGGTTGGCCGCCATCTCGGACACGGACTATGAGACGCTGGCGCCCACCCAATGGCCGCTGCCGGCGGGCGAGAGGCCGGCGCAGCATCGCTTCTTTGCCGACGGCGTCTTCTTCACGTCCGACCGCAAGGCGCGCTTCATCGCGCCGGAACGGCCGGCCTTGCGGGACGCGACATCGGAGGCTTTCCCGTACCGGCTCAACACCGGCCGCGTGCGCGACCAGTGGCACACCATGACGCGCAGCGGCATGAGCCCGCGCCTGGCGCTGCATTGTCCCGAGCCTTTCGTCGAGGTGCACCCCGAAGACGCGCGCGCGGCCGGGCTGACGGCGAGCGGCTTTGCCCGCGTGACGACCCGCCACGGCGAGGCGGTTATCAAGGTCGTGATCAGCGAAGGCCAGCGGCGCGGCTCGCTGTTCGTGCCGATCCATTGGAGCGGCGTGACGGCCTCGATGGCCCGGGTCGGCGACCTGGTGGGGCCCGCGACCGACCCGCATTCGGGCCAGCCCGAAGCCAAGGCGACGCCGGCCGCGATCGCGCCGGCCGCCTTCGCGTCGCGCGGATTTGCGCTGACCCGCCGCCCGGTGACCTGGCCGCCCGGAACCTGGTGGGCGCGCGTTGCCGTGCTGGCCGGATCGGGCTATGTCCTGGCGACCAATGACGCGCCTGCGACGTGGCAGCAGACCGCCCGCCGAATCTTGGGGAGACAGGTGGAGCTCGCCGAATATGTCGACGCCCCGCGCGGCCTTTACCGGGCCGCGGCTTTCGTCGAGGGCCGGCTTGACGGCTGCGTGTTCATCGGGCCCTCTGAGGCGGCGCCGCAGTGGGATGCCGTCAAGGACCTGTTCGACTCGGAGGCGATCGCGACCGCACAGCGGCGGATGGTGCTGTCGGGCCAATCGGCGAGCGGGCTGCCGGATGCCGGGCCGGTGATCTGCTCGTGCTTCGGCGTCGGGCTCAATGCCATCCGCGGCGCGCTCCGCTCGGGCGCGGCCGCGAATGTGGAAGACATCGGCAAGGCGTTGCGCGCCGGAACGAACTGCGGCTCCTGCCTGCCGGAGCTCAAGAGGATCGTGCAAGGGAGCACTCATGAGCGTGTCGCAACCGTCTGACATCCGCTCGCCGCGCATGGACGCGCTGGCGCGGCTGCCGGTGTTCTTCGCGCTGCAGGGCAAGCGTGCGGTCGTGGTCGGCGCTGGCGCGGCGGCGGCGTGGAAGATCGAATTGCTGTCGGCCGCGGGCGCGCATGTCGACGTCTATGCGGCGCAGCCATCCGACGAGGTCGTGGCGGCGGCGCAAGCCGCCGACGTCACGCTCTGTCACCGTGACATCGACGACACGGACTTCTCCGGCGCCGTGCTGGCGATCGGGGCGTTCGACGACGAAGCGGTCGCGGCCGCCTTCGCGACGCGCGCCCGGGCGGCGGGCGTGCCGGTCAACGTGGTCGATCGGCCCGCATTGAGCGATTTTTCCTTCGGCACCATCGTCAACCGCTCGCCGCTCGTGGTCGGCATCTCGACCGACGGCGCGGCGCCGGTGTTCGCGCAGGCGATCCGCGCCAAGATCGAGGCGATGATCCCGCAGGGATTTGCCGCCTGGGCCGACGCCGCCCGGCGCTGGCGCGCGGCCGTGAAGTCGTCCGGCCTCACGTTCGGCGGCCGGCGGCGCTTCTGGCAATTGTTCACCGGTCACGCGGTGGCCAATCCCGATCGCGATCCGGGGGCGCCGGATTTCGAGGCCTTGCTCGCACAGGCGCGCCATGAGGGCGCCTCCGTCGATCACGGGTCGGTCACGCTGGTGGGCGCCGGTCCGGGCGATCCCGAGCTGTTGACGCTGCGCGCCGTGCGGGCGCTGCAATCGGCCGACGTGATCCTGTTCGACGGGCTGGTCTCGCCCGGCGTGCTCGACTTCGCGCGGCGCGAGGCGAGGAAGATGCTGGTCGGCAAATCGGGCTACGGCCCCTCGTGCCGGCAGGACGAGATCAACCGGCTGATGATCACGCTCGCGCGGGCGGGCAAGCGCGTGGTGCGGCTCAAGGGCGGCGACCCGATGATCTTCGGCCGCGGCGGCGAGGAGATCGCGGCATGCCGCGCGGCCGGCCTGTCCGTCGACGTGGTGCCCGGCATCACGGCGGCGCAGGGCGCGGCGAGCCGGCTCGGCATCTCGCTCACGCATCGCTCGGCCGCGCGCCGCCTGCAATACCTCACCGGCCACGGCTCGGACGGCAAGCTTCCCCAGGACATCGATTGGAAGAGCCTCGCCGACCCGGCCGCCACAACGATCGTCTACATGCCGGCCCGCACGCTCGCCGAGCTCGCCGCCACCGGCATCGCCAACGGGCTCGATCCGGCCACGCCCGCGGTCGCGGTCGTGAAGGCGACGCGGCCGGGAGAGACCGTGATCACCGCGTCCATCCGCGAGCTTCCGGCGCGGCTCGGCGAGTTGCCGCCCGGACCGGTCCTGGTGATGATCGGGCGGGTGTTCGCGGAAGTCGGGGCGATGACGCTAGAGGGCGGTGAGCAACGCGACGTCGCTGGCTCTCAGAGTTAAGCGTCATTGCGAGGCGCGCTTCGCGCCGAAGCAATCTGAGAGGCAAATATATGCGGCGCGAGATTGCGTCGCTTCGCTCGCAATCACGACGAAGGGCGCACCCTCATACCCCCGTCATCGCGCCGACGGGACGGCCGGCGCGGCGGCACCAGTTTTCCCAGGCGCGGTCGAACGCGACCGCGCCTGTGGAGGCGAGGATCCTGTCCACCTCGCCGGCGGTCAGGAACTTGATCTTGCCCATGTGCATCGCCTGGATCTGCAGGCGCGCATTGACCTCGAGATAGACCGAAATATAGACCACCTCGCGGATCGCCTTGGCGGTCACCACCGAGCCGTGCCCGCGCAGCAGCGCGGCCCGTTTCTGGCCCGAGCCGGCGCGCGAGATCGCGCCCCATCTCGATGCTCGACACCAGCATGTTGGTGTCGCCGAACTTGTCGCCCGAATCCCAGATCGGGACCTCGTGGCCCATGCAGCCGCAGGTGTGCAGCAGCGGCCGGATCGTGGTGCCGGTGACGCCGAACGGGATCACGCTCGGCGAATGATTGTGCACGACCGACTGGACATCGGGCTTGAGCTCGTAGACAGCGCCGTGGATGAAGCGCTCCAGATAGGGCTGGCGCCCGCGCGCGTCGACCGGGCTGCCGTCGAGCGTGAACTCCATGAGGTCGTCGCGCTCGATGCAATCGGGCGCGCGCGCCCGCGACAGGAAGAAGCGGTCCGGCCGGTCCGGATGGCGCACGCTGATATGCCCGAACGAATCGACCACCTCCTCGCGAGCGAGAATGCGGTTCGCGGTGACGAGCTCGTCCAGCAGCGTGTCCAGTTTGTTCATGGGGATGCCTTGTGGGGGAGGGGAGTGCGATCGCCTATCATTGTCATTGCGAGCGTAGCGACGCAATCTCCCCCGCAGGCTCCTGGTTTCCCGGCGGGGATCGCTTCGCTGCGCCCGCAATGACGAGCCCATGGGGGAGGCCGCCTTGACAGCCCGTCCGCCTTGACCTGTATGGTCGCCGGCCGATGACCAACACGCATCCTCACACTGCTCAGCGCCGAGCTGATCGAGCGCCACTACGCCTCGGGCCACTGGCGCGACGACACGATCTATTCGCTGGTGCGCGACCACGCGCGCCGCGCGCCGGCGAAGTTCGCGCTGCGCGACCGCTTCCGGCGCATCGACTACGGGGAGCTGGTCGAGGCCGCGGACGCGCTGGCGGCCGATCTCGCGGCGCGCGGCGTCAAGGCCGGCGAGCGCGTGTCGGTGTGGCTGCCGAGCCGGATCGAAAGCGTGATCGCGCTGCTGGCCTGCTCGCGCAACGGCTATGTGTGCTGCCCCTCGCTCCATCGCGACCACACGACGGCCGAGATCGTCGAGCTGTTGCGGCGCACGCGCTCCGCCGCCTTCATGGGCCAGACCGGCTACGGCGCCGACGCCGACCGGCGCGACATTTTTGCGGAGCTGGGCGCGATCGAGTCGCTGCGGCATGTCTATCGGTTGGACCCGCCGAGCGGCTCGAACGTGTCATGGCCGGAATTGCGCGATGCGCGCAGGCATGACGACGGAAACGCAAAAACGGACCCCAACCAGATCGTCTATCTGGCGTTCACGTCCGGCACGACCGGCACGACCGAAGGGCGTGCATGCACAGCGACAACACGCTGCTCGCCAATGCGCGCGCGATCGCGGCGGACTGGAGCATCGACGCGGAGTCGGTGGTCTATTCGCTCAGCCCGCTGAGCCACAATCTCGGCTTCGGCGCGATGGTGATGGCGCTGGCGGCCGGCGGCGAGCTGGTCATCCACGACCTGCCGAAGCGGCGCAAGCCTGATCGACCGCGTGATCGAGACCGGAACGAGCTTTCTGGTCGGCGTTCCCACTCACGCGATCGATCTGCTGCGCGAGCTGCGCGCGCGCGACCTCAAAGGCATCGGCCGGCTCAAGGGCTTCCGCATTTCCGGCGCGGCCGCGCCCGCGCGAGGTGGTGGCGCAGCTCATCGCAGCACGGCGTGATGCCGCAGAGCGGCTACGGCATGACCGAGACCTGCTCGCACCAATACACGCTGCCGAGCGACGACCCGAAGCTCATCATCGAAAGCTGCGGCCGCGCCTGCCCGGGCTACGAGCTGCAAGATCTGGCGCGCCGACGATCCCGACGTCGAGGCGGCGAGCCGGCGAGATCGGCCAGATCGGCGGGCGCGGCGCGAGCCTGATGCTCGGCTATTTCGACGACCAGGCGGCGACCGAGGACGCCTTCAATGCGCACGGCTGGTTCATGACCGGCGATCTCGGCTGGATGGACGAGGGCGGCTATCTGCGCATCACCGGCCGCAAGAAGGACGTGATCATCCGCGGCGGCCACAACATCCATCCGGCGCGGATCGAGGATCTGGCCATGCGCCATCCCGCGGTCGAGCGCGCGGCGGCCGTGCCGGTCGCGGACGAACGGCTGGGCGAGAAAGTCTGCCTTGCCGTGATGTGGCGCGCGGGCGCGCGCGTCGAGGCGGCCGAGATGCTCGCCCATCTCGACGCCGCGGGCCTGTCGAAATACGACATGCCGGAATATTTCCTCGACGTCGACCAGATCCCGCTGACGCCGAGCGGCAAGATCCGCAAGCGCGACATCGTCGATTGGATCGCGCAGGGCCGCGTGACGCCGACGGCGGTGCGCGGCCCTGCGGGCAAACCCGCGGGCAAGACCGGGAGCAAACCGGCGAGCGCGGTCGCGCGTAAAGCGCCGGGCCGATGACGGAGCCGGACGCCATGGCGCGGCTGCGCGCCGAGATGGAGCGGCCGCCCTACCACGCGGTGCTGCGGCCGCAGCCGGTCTCGGTCGACGCGCAGGCCGGCACCGTGGTGATCCGGCTGCCCTATCGCGAGGAATTCCGCCGCGCGCCGGACGAGCCCGGCTATCACGGCGGGGTCATCGCGGCGCTGATCGATCTCGCGGGCCACGCCGCGGTCGCCGTGACGGTCGGCCGCATGGTACCGACGATCGACCTGCGGATCGACTTTCTGCGCGCGCCCGCCGGCGGCGACCTTACGGCGCGCGGTAAGCTGCTGCGCGCCGGGCGCTCGATCGCGCGCGCCGATGTTGAAATCCTCGACGAGACGCTCAATGTTGTGGCGGTGGGGCGCGGAACCTACAGCACACTGTAAGCGCCGCGACGACAGGACGAGAGTGAGGCATCATGCGTGCGGTCATCGTTCGCGAGTTCGGCCCGGTCGAGACGGCGACGTTCGGCGAGTTTCCCAAGCCCGTCGCGGGGCCGCATGACATCCTGCTGGAAGTCCACGCGACCGCCGCCAACTTCGTCGATCTCCTGGTCATCGCCGGCCAATATCAGTTTCTCCCCGAGCGGCCGTTCGTTCCCGGCAAGCTGCCGGCCGGCGTGGTCGCCGAGGTCGGCGCGGCGGTAAAAACGCTGCGCCCCGGCGACCGCGTGCTCGCGATGGCGGAGCACGGCGGCTATGGCGAGTTCGTCGCCGTGCCCGAAACCCAGTGCTTCCGGCTGCCCGCCAAGATGTCGTTCGTCGACGCGGCCGCGATGGCGCTGGTCTACGACACGTCGTGGTTCGCGCTGCGCGACCGCGCGCGCTACCAGGTCGGCGACACGGTCCTGGTGCTCGGCGCGACCGGCGGCGTGGGGCTGGCCTCGATTCAGCTCGCCAAGTCGATGGGCGCGAAGGTGCTGGCCGGCGTGTCGAGCCGGGACAAGGCGAACATCGCGCGCCAGGCCGGCGCCGATGCGGTGATCGACCTTTCGCGCCCCGACCTGCAGGACAGCCTGCGCGCGCAGGTGTTCGAGCTCACCGGCAACCGCGGCGCCGACATCATTCTCGATCCGGTCGGCGGCGACGTCTTCGACGCGGCGCTGCGCGCGCTCGCCTGGCGCGGCCGTCTGGTGGTGATCGGCTTTGCGGCCGGGCGCATCCCCACCGTCAAGGTGAACTACATCCTGCTGAAGAACATCGAGGTGATCGGGCTTCAGATCAGCGACTACCGCAAGCGCATGCCGGGCCAGATGGCGGTATGCTTCGGCGAGATTTTCGCGCTCTACGAAGCCGGCAAGATCAAGCCGGCCCCCACGACGGTCTTGCCGATCGCCGAATACGCGACCGCGCTCGGCGATATCCGCGATCGGCGGGCACACGGCCGGATCGTGCTGAGCCAGGGGAAGGATTAAGGTTCCAAAGCCTGGACGCCAAAGAAGAGTTTTTTGAGTTATCGCCTGCCGGCTTACCGCTCGGCCGGCATCGAGGCCGACGAGTCCATCGTTCGAGCCAAATTGAACTGCTCGATGTTCCGCCTTTCCCAGGCTTCGATCATTTTCGCGATGACTGAAGGATCTGATTTCAAAGCTGTTGACAGATCTCTTGCAATGCAGAGGCTTTCACGCGTGTGTTGCAGACTTCGCTTCTGTCGCGTCCAGGCGCGATGACGCCACGATCTTTTGTTTTGGGTATGCGAATTGATAACTGCCATGCATGAAACTCGTCCATTTTCACGATTAAATGATCCACGGTTTCCCGCATCTCTGCGAGCCGGTCGATCATGTAGTAGGTCAGCGCCAAATCGAGCAAAACGCTTGGCGTATCGTTTCCGATCATCCAGCTGATGTGGTGAAAGAAATCGATCGGATGGCGAATTTTCGCCAGCGCCGGAAGATCCTCCGAGATGAGCTTCGTCACCGCGGCTGCCGTTTCATCCGGGGCATCCTTCGATAGCTGGAGCAACTCGCCTCTGGCAAGTCGATTGCTATAATTCAGAAGAACGAACTCTGTGGGCCGGAATATAATGGCATGACCACACGCCAAAGATAGAATTGTCCCTTGTATGGCGTTCTTTCGAATTCAAAGGCTCTCAAGATATGTTGGGTTGGAGGCATGACAAGCATGCTATTGCATAAGCAGAGATTGGGGAGAGCTCCTTGAACAAGCGTAAGCGTTCTTCGAGAGATGCTCATCGCCGCCACGTCGTCAGATCATCTAACCGCAACTGCAAAGCCAGTATATTGGGAACGCCAACCGCATCAATTCCCATGGCACGGAGCCCCACATTTCGATCAGTTGTCGAAGTACGGTCGCGGAATCCGGCTTTTCATTTGAAACTTCAGCTCAATAAATTCCAAATCGTTGCCTCAACTGGCTTGCGCGTTCCTCCGGCATCCACTCAAATAGTGAGCCGGGGTTGAGCGTCGTTCCCTGCTTCATGGGAATTTCTTGCGCGGGAATCAGCTTCGCGCCAGAAAGCTTTTCTTTCCTGATGATGGCGGCGAGGCGATCGGTCACAAAGGGATAACGAGGGAGGGGCCAGACCATGAAGATGTCGCTCCCATCCCACGCCGCGGGATCGATCAGGCGAACTCGGCTCGGCGATGGTGAATTTCCTATAGCCGCAGGTTGGGCACGAATTGATCGGCGTAAGGCCAGCTTCGCGTGCCGGCAGCCCAGCCCATCCCGTGACGACGACCTCGTAGAGTTCCGGCGGCTGGACCTTGACGGGCTTGGGGTACTCTGCCTTGACGGGCCTGACCGCGAAGCCCGTGACATGGTGGCGCTCGAAAAGTGCCAATACTTTCGGAGAAATGAGCAGGTCGCTCATCCATGTCCAGGTAAAGTCCTTCAGTCCCGACGGATGAGCGATTACGTGAAGGTCGCCGACCCGCTTGGACATTCCGTGACGGTCTGTCGCCGAACAGGGCATTCTATCATATGTTGGCTCCGCAGCCCGTTCGAGCGGTCGCTGATTTCGAGGGGCATAAAGAAGCCAGAAACTGGAATTCATCGCTTGAACCATGGTGTGGCGTCCCACATTTTCATGAGTTGCATGAGTATCTCCTCAGAACTGGGCTCCCGGGAGCCCTGATCCCTAAAGTACTTCCGCCATACGGCGTTCCAATTTTCGGGTCCGGTATGGACGCCGTTCGGCAGCAATCGATGTACGTCTCTTGGCAGATGCGTGACATAGTCCTCCGGTTCTAAGCCGCAATCTCTGAATTGCTTCGCGAACTCACGTGCCAAGTTGTGGTGCGGCTCGTTCGCGGCTATGGCTCAATAAATTCCAAATCGTTGCCTCAATAGGCTTGCGCGCTCCTCCGGCATCCACTCAAACAGCGAGCCGGGGTTGAGCGTCGTTCCGCGCTCCATGGGGATTTCCTGCGCGGGAATCAGCTTCGCGCCCGAAAGCTTTTCTTTCCTAATGAGGCCAGCCAGGCGATCGGTCACAAAACGATAACGAGGGAGGGGCCAAACCATGAAGATATCGCTTCCGTCCCACGCCGTCGGATCGATCAGGCGGCTCGGTTCGGCGACGGAAAATTTCTTATAGCCGCAGGTCGGGCACGAATTCATCGCCGTTAGGCCGGCTTCGCGTGCTGGCAGGCCACCCCACCCTGTGACAATGACCTCATAAAGCTCAGGCGGCTGAGCCCTGATTGGATTGGGGTATTCCGCCACGACTCGCCTGACCTCGAATCCGGTGACGCTGTGGCGCTCGAAAAGCGCCAACGCTTTCGGCGAGATCAACATGTCGCTGATCCATGTCCAGGTAAAGTCCCTCAATCCCGACGGATGGGCGATCACGTGCAGGTCGCCCATCCGCTTACAAATCGCGTGACGGTCTGTGGAGGGACACGACGTTTCATCATATGTAGGTTGCGCAGCCCGCTCGAGCGGTCGCTGGTTGTCCGGGTAAGTGAGAAGCCAGAACTTGGGCGTCATCATTTCAGCCATTGCGCGGAGCCCCACATTTTAATGAGTTGCATAAGTATCTCCTCAGAATTCAGCTTCCGGGACCCCTGATCCTGCAAGTACTGCCGCCATACACGATTCCAATTGTCGGGTCCGGTATGGAGGCCGTCAGGCCGGAGTCGGTGTGTGCCTCTTGGCAGATAGGTTATGTAGTCATCAATCGGCAGGCCGCAGGCCTTGAATTCAGACTCGAACTGACGCGGCAGGTTGTGATGTGGTTCGATGCCCAAACCGCCTCGCCGATTCTGGATCGAACTCGATTTCGCGCCTGAGTAGATAATTATCGTACACGGATGGAACCCAATCTCGCGTACTCGCATATTGGGTCGTGAGCAATGAGTTCTGCGGATCCAGCTCTCGCAGTAAGCCGCGGTTATGGTTGTAGATCATGAACCTGACCGTTTCTCCGGTAGATGGCTCTCGCTCCCCAACCCGCCCTCCGCCGCGGCGCCCGCGAGCCTGCGCATATCGGGCGCCCGGGATCCAGCTGTCCTCAGGAACATCGGACAGGACAGCCGAAAGGTTTGGCGGCCAATCTGTGAACCGGTCCACAGCGCCGTTGCCTGGGTAAGGATCTCTGGCATCACGGAATGCGCCAAGTTTCCCGGCTGCGCCTTCGGCCGCGCGCCCGGGATATGCCGCTTCCGGGTCACTCGCGGCGCCGCTGTTTTCAAAGGAAGGGACATCGGAGAGCCCGAGAGATCGATACGCCGGAGGTAAATTTTTATCCCGTCCTATGCTTGGGCGCGCGCCCTGCGGTGCTGTTGTGTCGCGAAACTGAGGGCTGGAAGCTGGCTGCGGTGGCCAGCGGAGATTGATGTACTGGTCGAGGCCCGACGGGGTGTCGAAACTCAGCCCCGGCGGTACCTCGAAGGTATTTCCGGCGGCGAGACCGAACGGAATCGGCCCTTGGCCAAATGACATGGCCAGAGGATCGCTCCCGGTTGCCGTTGTCCGATTTGTCGGCCCCGGCGGGGAGCTCAACACCCCTGCAATCGGTCCAAGAATTCCGCCAGAGCCATTTGACTCGGCCGCGCGCGCAGCCAGATGAGCGTCCAATAGTCCGCCGGTCGGGAAGGCCGGCGCCAGAGGCGGTATGGGCGCACTAAGATCGTTGAGTTCCGGCGTCCACGGTGGGGGTTGGTAGGGAGTCCCCGCACCCGAGAGCAACGTCCAGTCGGCCAATGGCGGTGGCGTCGGAATGTAAAAGGGCGAAGAAAATCCGAGCGGCCCGGTAAGCGTTCGCATGCTCCCACGTCTCCCTCATCGCAAACCCATTCCGCAGCAACGCATCAAAGTCATGCGTTGCTTTGAGCGACCTGGTTTTGCGGTGGCTTGGAGGAGTGCGAGCGAAGGACAAGAAAAAACCCGGGAAGCCTTTTCGGCGCCCGGGTGTATTTCTTATTTATTCGGTTCGCGGAGGGGTGGCAAGAGTCTTGTTTGACCCGCCCGAACTCCTATTCCAGGGGCAGGCCTTTGCGTTCCGGTATCAGAAACACGGTCGCGACGATGTCCACCAGGTAGATGGTGGCGAGCAGCGCGATCGCCACCGTCGAACGAATAGGTGGCGGCCAGCGCCCCCACCACGAAAGGCCCGAATCCTCCGACCCCGCGTCCGAGATTGAACAGGACGTTTTCGGCGGTCGCGCGCGCCTCGGTGGGATAGAACTCCGACAGGAGGGCGCCGTAGCCGCCGAGCATGCCGTTGACGAACAGCCCCATGACGGCGCCGCCGATGAGCAGCGCGGTCGGATCGGTCAGTTGCGAATAAACCAGCACCATCGCGAGCGCCGGCCTGGTACAGGAACAGGTCGGACGCCGTCCGAACCTGTCGGCGAGATGACCGAAAAGCCAGATGCCGAATCCCATTCCGATCATGGTGACGCTCGTCCAGAGCGCGGAGCGCGTCAGCGTGTACCCGAAGCGGCTCGACAGATAGCTCGGCAGCCAGATCATCACGCCGTAATAGCCAAAATTCTGCACCGAGCAGAGGATGAGCATGGCGACGCTGACCTTAGTGGCGCCGCATCCTTTACCAGCAGCTCCAGCGGATTGCCGCCGCGCGCCGCCTCACGCGTCGATGAAAATTTTCGGCTCGCCCACATACCAGCGCACCGTGAACGCGATGAGCCGGGCACGAGCCCGACCAGGAACATCCCGCGCCATCCGATGCTCGGGAGCAGCACCGGCGTGGCGAGCGCCGCCGCCAGCACGCCGGCCTGCCAGCCCAGCGCCACATAGGCACATCCGCGCGCGCGATGTCGGGCCGGCCAGGTCTCCGCCACCAGCGTCATGCCGATGCCGAACTCGCCGCCGAGCCCGAGCCCGGCGATCGTGCGGTAGACCAGCAGGTCCCAATAGCCCTGTGCCATGGCACCGAGCCCGGTGAAGACCGCGAACAGCAGGATGGTCCATGTCAGCACCCGCACGCGGCCGTAATAGTCGCTCAGCATGCCGAAAAGGATACCGCCCGCGACCGCGCCGATGAGCGTCCAGGTCACGAGCGATCCGGCCTGCGGTTGCGTGAGATGCAGGTCAGCGGAGATCGCCCGCAACATGAACCCGAGGATGAGCAGGTCGAAGCCGTCCATCGCATAGCCGATGGTGGCGGCGGCGAGCGCTTTCCTGGCGGTGGAATCGAGCGGACCGGCGGCTTCGACGGTGTCGGCATGGATCGCGGTCATCAGTTCCCCTCCTGGATCACCGGCCAAGGATTACCGGCCGAGTTTGCCTGCATTGCCGCAGCCGCTCAAGACGGCGCGGACGGCCGGTGGGTAACTCTGTTCACAATCGGGCGTCCTCTTACGTCCCCTTCAGGTCATGCGCGATCGGAAGGAACATGTCCTTCCACGAGGCGGGCGACGGTCTTGAGCCGGTTGGTCTTTTTCATGAACTCGACGAGCGTCATGACATTGGCCGGCGTCGTCGTGTAATCGATATCCGGGTCGGTGATCATCTTGACGACTTCGCCTGGCGTGCTGCGCCGGTCTTTCGACAGGTCGAGATAGATCTTTGCGGCGTCGGCCGGGATTTTTCTTGATGAAGGCGTTCGCCTCCTCGTGGGCGGCGAAGACGGCTTCGCAGATTTTCGGATTGTCCTTGTAGAAAGTCTGCGTCGTCACCTGGACGCCGTTGGTGTGCGGGCCGCCCGTCACGTCATAGGACTTCAGGATCGAATGGAGACCGGGCGCGGCGAGCTCGTAGTACTGGAACGGCGCCACGCAGAAATGGGTCGTTGAGTCTCCAGCTTGCCCGACAGCATCGCGGCCGACCGCGTCGGGATGCGCCCATCGAGACGGTCCACGGGTCGAGCCGCTCGTACTGGTCGAAGCCCCATAGCTTGGCGGCGGCCATCTGCAGGAGCATCGCCTGACCCGAAATCTTCACGGTCGGCACCGCGATGCGGTCGCTTCGGTGAGATCCGCGATCGTGCTTGCACCTTGGCGTTCCGCGTGACCAGCACGTATGGCATGTATTGGACGGTGCACAATGCCCGCACGGGCCGCGGCGTTTGCGCGGTCTTTTCCCACAGCGTCGCCAGCGACGGCGGCGCGACGTTGATGAACTCGATGCTGCCGCTCAAAAGCACTGTCGTTGAGCGCACCCGGACCCGACACCGTCAGCCACGTCAACCTTGAGGCCGGGAACGCCTTTGGCGGCCGAATGCTTCTCGATCAGCTTCTGCGACTCCATGACCATCTGCGGCAGGTAGGGCAGCCCGTATTGCTTGCCGAGGCGGATGCCGGTCACTTGCGCCGTCGCCGTGTTGGCGAGCGCGGGCATGGCCAGCGCGCCCCGAGACCGAACTGACGCCGGGTGATCACTGCCATTGTGCAACCTCCCCATCCGAATAAAATTGCGTGCCCAAATTCAGCGGCCAAATCGTATCACTTTTTTCGGTCGGAGCAACCGCCGAAGTGACGCCGATTTCGCACGCAGCGCCTTGACGTTCGCGCAGCCTCTCGGCTTCGTATGCGCCGGCGCCTGCCGCGTGCGGCCCGCCGAAGAAGATCATTCGCCCGATGCCTAGTGCAGCGCACCATGATCCCGATGCCGGGCTCTCGCCCGCCTTTGCGGCGCCCAAAGATGCATGCGACGCGCATTTCCACGTGTTCGGACCGGCGGACAAGTATCCGCATGTCACCACCGACCTGCGCTACAAGCCGCCGCATCGAGCCGCTGTCGACGCCTTCTTGAAGCTTGCCCAGCGCATCGGGTTCGAGCGCTTCGTCTTCGTGCAGCCGAGCGCCTACGGTCTCGACAATTCGTGCATGTTCGACGCCATGGCCGAGATGGACCCGGCCGTGCGCCGCGGCATCTGCCATCTCGACGAGACCAACGCCAAGGATTCCGAACTCGAGCCGCTGGCATGCGCTGCGGCGTGCGCGGCGTGCGGATCAACATCTCGCCCATCCGGCAGCCGGAGGCCGGCTTGCCGACGAAATGCGGCCCAAGATCGTGCGCACGCGCCGACATCTGCCGCGAGCTCGGATGGCATCTGGACCTGCTGCTGCCCGGCTGGCTGATCGGCGAACTGATGCCGACGTTGCGCGAGCTGCCGGTCGAGTTCACGGTCGCGCATATGGGGCTTTTTCCGGCGAAAAATGGCGTGACGCAAAAGGGCTTCCAGGAATTCCTGACGCTCGCCGGCGACGGATCGAAGCGCATGCTGGGTGAAGCTCACCGGCATCTATCGCTTCTCGCAGGATCCGACCTTTGCCGACGTCAAGCCCTTCGCCGAGGCGCTGATCGCGACGGTGCCGGATCAACTGATCTGGGGCAGCGATTTCCCGCATCTGTCGTTTCACGACAAGGTCGGCACCATCCAGCTCTACAACAAGCTGGGCGAATGGGCGCCCGACGCGGCGATACGCGCAAGCAAATCCTGGTGGACAATCCAGCGCGGCTGTTCGGATTCGACTGACCCATGCGCGGCGAGAACCTGATCCGGCGGCATGCCGGGCGCACCCGAGGGAGTGAAACGTGGCGCAGGCTGATGAACAATCGCCTGATCAATCCGGTGAAGGAGAAATTGCGCGCCGGAGACGTCGTGCTCGGCATCACGGTCCGCATCAGCCGGACGCCGGATATCGCGCGCATCGCCAAAGGCGACCGGCCACGATTTCATCTTCATCGACGGGCAGCATTCGATCTTCGATCTGGAGACGATCGCCAGCATCGCGCATGCCGCGCTCGGCAATCGGCATCGACGCTGCCTGGTGCGGGTGCGCAAGTCGACGACCCGGACGCATCGCTGCTGCTCGACAACGGCGCCGCCGGGATCATCTATCCGGACATCAGCACGCCGGCGCAGGCCGCAGAAGGCCGTCGACATCGTGCAAGTTCCCGCCGATCGGCAAGCGTTCGGTGGTGGGCGGCTATCCGCATTTCGATTTCCGTTCGGTTCCGCTGACCGAGAGCGTGCCGCAACTCAACGAGCATTGCCTGCTCGTCTGCATGATCGAGACCGTCGAGGGACTGAACAACGTCGAGAAGATCGCGGCGGTCAACGGCGTCGACGTCATCCATCTCGGCAGCAACGATCTGCTCGCCAACATGGGCAAGCCGGGGAAATTCGACGATCCCGATATCGTCGCGGCGCAGGAACGCGTCATCAAGGCGGCGCGCGACAACGGAATCATCGCCGGCTGCGGCGGAAACCGCGATGTCGAGCGGCAGGTCAAGGCGATCAGGCGCGGCGCGCAATTCGTGACCACGCAGACCGATATCGGTTTTCTCGCCGCCTCCGCCAATCAATGGACCGCCGGTGTGCGGGCGGGGCTGACAAAGGCTTGATCGATGTAACGCCGTCTCGAGCACCCGACGGCTCCGCCGCGGTGGCGAGAAAGCCCTTGTGTCTAGGCCGACGCTATTTTTCGTACTTGAAGGAGAGCGCGACCCGCGTTCGGAACGCCGAGACTTTGCCGTTTTCGACCGTCAGGTCCATCTTGGTGACTTCGGCGATGCGCAGGTCCCGGATGGATTGCGCCGCGGTCTCGACGGCGCGCTTGGCGGCGTCTTCCCAGGAAACCTTGCTCACGCCCACCACGTCGACGATGCGGTAAACGCCGGTTGCGTTCTTTTCCTTCGCCATGGAATTCCTCCCGAGATGCGCCGCCGGCTTTCCGCACGTGCGCGCCGCAGAAGCCGCTCGGCATTGTCCAGATGATCCTGGATCGATCCGAATGATAGCACTTCACCGGACCCCGCAGTAGCCGGGACGCGGCACCGGCAAGGCTTCGCCGCCTCGATGCGATTGCGCGCTCGATCGGGCTGGCGGAAGCGTCAGTGATGAGCGACGAAACGCGGGACATCGCGTCCGTCGAGATAGCCGAGCAGGGCGTCGGCCGCCGCGTCCGAGAACTGCGCGTACATTTCGTCGGTCGGCCAGCCGATATGCGAGGTCAGGACGACGTTCGGCAGCCGCGTAAGCGGGTGCCCGGCCGGCAGCGGCTCCTCGCCGAACACGTCGAGCCCCGCGCCGGCGATCCGGCCCTCGGCGAGCAGCGCGCAGAGCGTAGCCTCATCGACGATCGGGCCGCGGGCCGTATTGATGAGGTAGGCGGTCGGCTTCATGAGCCCCAGGCGGCGGGCATCGATCAGCCCGCGCGACTTCAGGGGTGAGCGTCGCGTGAACGGAGACGATATCCGAGCAAGCCAGAAGGTCGTCGAGCTCGCGGCTCTCGGCGCCGACCGAAGCCGCCGCCTCGGGGCTCAATCGCCGGCCCCAGGCCAGCACTCTCATCTCGAAGGCGCCGGCGATCTTGGCGACGTGCCGGCCCACATAACCCAAGCCGACGATTCCGAGCGTCTTGTGGCGCAGGACGCGCGTCATCGGCGTCGGCCAGCTGCCGCGCCTGACCTCGCGATCGATCGACGGGATCTGGCGCATCACAGCGATCATCAGGCCGATCGCGAGCTCGGCGGCGCTGGTGCAACCGCCGCCGGTGGCCTTGGCGACGATGACGCGTCGCTCCTCGGCCGCCGCCAGATCGATGTGGTACACGTGATTGCCGGTTTGAGCGATGATGCGCAGATCGGGGAGCTCTTGGAAGAGCGAACGCGTGAATTTCGTTCGCTCGCGGTTCGCCACGAGCGCGTCGAAGCCGCGCAGAGCCGCGGGATCGCCGAACGGATGGGTGAAGATCCGCACCTCTGCGCGCTCACGCAGTCGGCGGATGCCGGACGTTCCTTCGTAGGCGTCGTGGATATCGTCGAGGATTGCAACGCGCATGCATCGGATGATCCCGGTGCGAACGGGGATTGTCAACGCGGAGGAGCGTCAGAATTGGCCGCCTGCCGGCGCCGGCGCCATGCGCGCGGCTAGCTCTCGACCACCTGCCATTGCAGCGTCTCGCCACCGCGATAGATCAGGGCGCGCTCGTCCGGCCCTTCGACCTTGACCTCCTCGGGCGCCACCCAGGGGCGGCGCTCAAGCGTGATGGTCTCCCGGTTCGGCTGCAGGCCGTAATGCGCTGGGCCGTTGAGCGACGCGAACTTCTCCAATTTGTCGAGCGCGTTTTCCTCGTCGAACACCTTTGCGTAAGTGGCCATCGCGACCGGCGAGTTGAACATGCCCGGAATGCCGTTGAGCGAGAGCTTTTTGGCGATCGGATGCGGGGCGGAATCGGTGCCGAGAAAATAGCAGGCCTCGCCCGAGGTGGCGGCCTTGCGCAACGCCTGCCGGTCCGTCTCGGTCTTGATCACCGGCATGCAGTACATGTAGGGCTTGAGGCCCCAGCCCAGCCAGTCGGTGCGGTTGAGCTCCATGTGGTAGGGCGTAATCGTGCCGCCGACTTGCGGTGCGTGCGCGCGCACGAAATCGACGCCCTCCTTCGACGACAGGTGCTCCAGAATCATCTTCAGGCCGGGAAACTCGCGCAGCCACGGGTCGAGATACTTGCCGCAGGAACGAGGCCTCGCGGTCGAAAATGTCGACCGCCGGATCGACGTCCTCGCCATGCATGAGAAAGCGCATGCCGATCTTTTCCATGCGCGCGAGCACCGGCTTGATCTTGCGGTAGTCGGTCACGCCGGCCGCCGAATTGGTGGTGGCGTTGGCCGGATAGAGCTTGACCCCGGTGAACACGCCCTCGCGAAAGCCGCGCTCGACGTCGTCCGGATCGGTGTCGTCGGTGAGATAGCAGGTGAGCAGCGGCTTGAAGGTCGAGCCCTGCGGCAGCGCCGCCATCACGCGCGCCCGGTACGCGACGGCGTCGGCCGTGGTGCGCACCGGCGGCAGCAGATTGGGCATCAGGATCGCGCGCCCGAAATGCCGCGCCGTGAACGGCAACGCGGCTTTCAGCATTTCGTTGTCGCGCACATGCAGGTGCCAGTCGTCCGGCTTGCGGATGGTGATACGGGGGGTCATGGACGGCACCTCTGTGATGCTTCAACGCATTCGGCGCCCGCGCTCCCTCTCCCCGCGTGCGGGGAGAGGGTCGGGGTGAGGGGGCGCTTCAGCAATACTCAAACTGGCAGCGCTCCACCTAGCGGAGACGCCCCCTCACCCGACACCCTTCGCTCACGCTCGGGTGCCGACCCCGGATCAAGTCCGGGGCAGGCTCTCTCCCCGCACGCGGGGAGAGGTTAAACGGAGTGCGGGGCGCGGCCCCAATCTTTCACGCATTGCCCGGCCTCGCCGCGCCATGGCCGGCGATGCGGCCGAACACCGTGCCCGACATCAGGCCGGTGCCGCCCGGATAGTTGAAATAGAAGATGCCGCCCACCAGCTCGCCGGCCGCATAGAGACCGGGGATCGGGTTCATGTCGCCATCGATCACCTGGCCGCTGTCGGGATCGATGCGCACGCCGCCGAACGTGAAGCTGATGCCGCAACCGACCTGGTAGGCCTCGAACGGCGGCTCGTCGATGGTGTTCGCCCAGTTCGATTTGTTGACCGGCAGCCCGACCGTGCAGCGGCCGTCCTTGATGTTCGGATTGAACGGCACGTCCTTCTTCACGGCCGCGTTGTAGGTCTTGATCTCGTCGATGAAGCCTTCCGGGTTCACGCCTTCGAGCTTCTTCGCCAGCTCCTCGATGCGTGTTGGCGGACTGTTTGGTGACGCGCTTGATGCGGTACTCGTCGCGCAGCATCGGGATGATCTTCTTGTCGAAGATCTGCCAGGCGAAATTATTGGGCTGGTTGAGGATGACGCGGCCGTATTTCGCATAGGTGTAATTGCGGAAGTCGGCGCCTTCATCGACGAAGCGGCGTCCGGTCGCGTTGACCATGATGCCCCACGGATACGAGTGCTTCTGGAAATTGTCGCCGACCGACAGGTCGCCGAACTCCGGCGCGTTGTAGTCCCAGCCGACCGCGTGGCAGCCCGACCAGTTGCCGTAGGACGAGGCGCCGATCTCCATCGCCATGCGGATGCCGTCGCCGGTGTTGTAGGGCGTGCCGCGCACCTTGGCGAGCTCCCAGCCGGGACCGAGATAGCGCGTGCGCATTTCGGCGTTCGACTCGAATCCGCCGCAGGCGATCACCACTGAGCGCGCCTTGACGTCCTCCATCTTGCCGTCCGCCTTCACGCGCAGGCCCGCCACGATGTGGCCGTCATACAGAAGCGAGACCGCGCGCACGCCGTAGCGTATCTCGATGCCCTGCTTCTCGGCGAGCTTGAGATGCTGGTCGATCAGACCCGGCCCGCCGCCCCAGGATTCCACCGTCAGCCCGCCCCAGAACTTGAACTTGCCGTCGATCTTGTAGGCCTGTCGGCCCCAGATCGGCGCGAACCGCATGCCCTTCGAACGCAGCCAGCGCATGCCGTCGCGCGAGCGGTTGACCAGTCGGTCGCACAGCTCGCCGTCGGTGCGGTACTGCGTCACCCGGAACATGTCGTCGAAGAACTGGTCGCTTGAATAGGTGCCGAAGTCGCTGCGCGCGATCTCGTCGGGCGTGAGATCCGGCATGATGGCGGTGAGATCGTCCACGCCCTCATAGACGCAGCGGAACGCGCCGGCGGTGAAGCGCGAGTTGCCGCCCATCAGCTCCTTGGGGGCGCGCTCGAGCATGAGCACCTTGGCGCCCTTCTCGCGCGCCGCGAGCGCGGCGCAGAACGCCGCATTGCCCGCACCCACCACGATCACATCCCAACGCTGATCAGCCACTTCGTTTCCTCCGAGCTCGGTAAAATTTCATCATGTGACGGCGAGCAACCGGGGACGAGCCCGGCCATGGACCAATGACTGTGATATGCGTCTAAAACTCACCTTGTCGGCGCGCCGAGAAAGTCCCTATGGTTTTCTTCGGCCAGCCGCTCCGGCCGTGTCAAGGGGCAGCGCCGGGCGAAGGAGACAGGGTCATGCGTTATTTCGCAAGGATTTCGGGCTTCGCGGTCGTGGGGCTCGCTTTGGCGTCGTCTGCAGCCTTGGCCGACGACACGCTGCGGCTCGCGGTCGGCGCGCCCAACAACTGGGATTCCGGCGTCTCCGACGTCGGCGTGCGCGCCGGCATCTTCAAGAAGCACGGGCTCAATCTGGAATTGCTCTACACCCAGGGCGGCGGCGAGACCATGCAGGCGGTCATCTCGGGCAGCGCCGATATCGGGATCGCGGCCGGCACCGCCGGCGTGATGGGAGCCTTCGCCAAGGGCGCGCCGGTCCGCATCATCGCGGCCGGCACCACCGGAGCTGGTGATCTCTACTGGTACGTGCCCGCCAACTCGCCGATCAAGAGCTTCAAGGAGCTCGACGGCAAGACCGTGGGCTATTCAACCAACGGCGCCTCGACCCATACGACGGCGCTGGCACTGATCAAGCACTATGGGGTGAACGCAAAAGCGGTCGCGAGCGGCGCCTCGGCGGTGACGCTGACCGAGGCCATGACGGGACAGATCGACGTCGGCTGGGCGTCGCCGCCGTTCGGCCTGGAGCAGCTGCAAAAAGGCGAGATCCGCATCATCGCGCGCGGCAGCGACGTGCCGTCGACGCGCGATCAGACGGTGCGGGTCCATATCGTCAATGCCACCGTGCTGGCGCAGCGCCGCGACGTGATCGCCAGGTTCATGCAGGCCTATCGCGAGGCGTACGACTTTCTCTATGCGAGCCCCGAAGGCGTGAAAATCTATTCGCAATACGCCAAGGTGAACGAGGCGCTGGCGATCCGGATCCGCGACGAGTTCATGCCGAAGGCGGCCATGAATCCGGATCGCGTGTCCGGTCTCGATGCCATCACCCGGGACGCGATCGCCTTCAAGGTGCTGCAGGCGCCGCTCACCCCGCAGCAGATCGACGAGCTCGTTCAGATCCCGCCGCGCAACTGAGATTCGAGACCGGACGAGCGGCCGGCGCCAACGCCGATCCGGGGACGAAGTACGACGAGTCAAAACGTGTGGCATTGATATAGGTGGCACGCTGGGTGCATATCGATCGCTGGGCCGCTGGCCGGCCGGGTCGCGCGGAGGACATCATGAGAAAACACGGTTTCTGGATCACGCTGGCGCTCGCACCGCTGATGCTCTGGCTCGCGGCATCGCCCACGCTCGCCCAGGGCTTTCCCGAGAAGCCGCTCAAGCTGGTGCTGCCCTACTCGCCTGGCGGGATCGTCGACTTCGTGGGGCGCACGCTCGCCCAGTATCTGGGCGACGCCATCGGCCAGCCGGTGATCGCCGAAAACCGCCCGGGTGCCGGCGGCATCGCGGGCACCGATGCGGTCGCGCGCTCGGCGCCCGACGGTTACACGCTGGTCATCATGGATCCGGCGATCGTCATCAATCCGACGCTGCAGCCGAGCGTCCCCTATGATCTGTTCAAGCAGCTCACGACGGTCTCGATCATCTCGACGTCGCCCGAGGTGCTGGTGGTGGCGCCTCAGCTTCCGGTCAAGACCGTCGCCGACCTCGTCGCCTACGGCAAGGCCAATCCGGGCAAGCTCAATTTCGGCTCCGCCGGGATCGGGACGACGCCCCATCTCGCCGGCGAGATGTTCAAGCAGCGCACCGGCGTCGACGCCACCCACGTGCCGTATCGCAGCATCGGGCAGTCCTATCCCGACATGATGGCGAACAAGATCCAGTTCGCCTTCTCCAGCATCGCGGGTGCGCTGCCGTTCACTCGCGACGACCGCGTGCGCGCGATCGCGACGACCGGCCTCAAGCGCAGCAGCGTCTATCCGGATCTGCCGACCGTCGACGAAGCCGGCCTCGCCGGCTTCACGGTCGATCTCTGGCTCGGCGTGTTCGCGCCTGCGGGCGTGCCGGCCGACGTGCTTGCCCGGCTCAACGGCGCGATCGCCAAGGTGCTGCAGAATCCCGACTTCAAGACCGCGATCGCCAAGGTCGGCGTCGATCCGCGCGGCACCACCCTGGCCGACGGCGCCGCCACGCTCAAAGCCTCGTTCGACATGTGGAAGAAGGTCATCATCGAGGGCAACATCAAGGAGAATTAGGCCAAGAGGCCTTGCGGACGTCATCGCCCGCGAAAGCGGGCGATCCAGTAATCACCGACGTTTCGCATTGGCTATGCGCTGGTCAAGCCGGCACGGAACATTGGATGCCCCGCTTGCGCGGGGCATGACGGTTCAGAGAATGGGATGATGAAAATACGTGCCGAGAAAGACTTCTGGTCGGGGGTGATGTTCCTCGGTTTCGCCACGGTCGCGGTCGTGACGGCGCGCGGCTATTCGATGGGCAGCGGCGGCAAGATGGGGCCAGGATATTTTCCGATGCTGCTCGGCATCGCGCTGGCGGGCCTCGCCATGCTGCTGGTCGGACGCTCGCTGGCGTTCGAGGGAACGCGGGTGACGCGGCTGCAGGGACGGCCGACGCTGATGATCGTGCTCGGCGTCATTCTGTTCGGAGTCATGATTCAATATCTCGGGCTGGTCATCGCGCTCGCGACCGTTACGGCGGTGTCGGCGTTCGCGACCCGCGAGTCGCGCCCGCTCGAGGTGGCGGCGCTCGCTGCTGTGCTGGCGGCGTTCTCGGTCGGCATCTTCGTCTATGCGCTCCGCCTGCCGCTCACCATCTGGCCGGCGCTGTAGGGGCGGCGATGGATTTCATTTCGAATCTTTCGCTCGGCTTCGGCGTCGCGCTCAGCGCCCAGAACCTGGGCTACTGCTTCATCGGCGCCCTGCTGGGCACCGTGGTGGGCGTGCTGCCGGGCATCGGTCCGGTCACGACGGTGGCGATGCTGCTGCCGATCTCGTTCACCTTGCAGCCGGTGTCGGCCCTCATCATGCTCGCCGGCATCTATTACGGGGCGCAGTACGGCGGCTCGACCACGGCGATCCTGGTCAATATTCCGGGCGAGGCCTCCTCGGTGGTGACCACGATCGACGGCCACCAGATGGCGTTGCGCGGGCGCGCCGGGCCGGCGCTCGGGATCGCGGCGATCGGCTCGTTCTTCGCCGGCTGCGCCGCCACGCTCCTGATCTCGATTGCGGCGCCGCCGCTCGCCGCCATCGCGCTGGAATTCGGCCCGGCGGAATATTTCTCGCTGATGGTGTGCGGGCTGATCGCGGCGGTGGTGCTCGCGCACGGCTCGATCATCAAGGCGATCGCCATGGTGCTCCTCGGCCTGCTGCTGGGGCTGGCCGGCACCGACGTCAATTCCGGCATCCGCCGCTTCGATTTCGGTTTCCAGGGGCTAGCCGACGGGATCGAGTTCGTGGCGCTGTCGATGGCGATCTACGGGCTGGCCGAGGTCGCCTACAATCTGGAGCGCAAGGAAGAGCAGGGTGTCGTCACCCAGAATGTCGGCCGGGTGTGGCCGGGCTGGGCTGACATCAAGACCTGCATTCCCTCGATCCTGCGCGGCACCATCCTGGGCTCGATCCTCGGCGTGCTGCCGGGCGGCGGCGCGCTACTGGCGTCTTTCGCCGCCTATACGCTGGAGAAGAAGGTCGCCAGGCCGCCGCGCATGTTCGGCCAGGGCGACATCCGCGGGGTCGCGGCGCCCGAGTCGGCCAACAATGCGGGCGCGCAGACCTCGTTCATCCCGATGCTTACGCTCGGCATCCCGTCGAATCCCACCATGGCGATGATGATCGGGGCGCTCATGATCCACGGCATCGCGCCGGGACCCCGCGTGATGACCGAGCGGCCGGAGCTGTTCTGGGGCGTGGTCGCCAGCATGTGGGTCGGCAATCTCATGCTGGTCATCCTCAATCTGCCGCTGGTCGGCGTGTGGGTGCGCTTCCTGCGGATTCCCTACCGGATGCTGTTTCCCGCCATCGTGGGCTTCTGCTGCATCGGCACCTACACGATCAACAGCAACGTGTTCGACGTGTTCGTGATGGCGTTCTTCGCGCTGTTCGGCTACCTCTGCCTCAAGCTCGAATGCGAGCCGGCGCCGCTTATTCTCGGCTTCGTGCTCGGCCCCCTGATGGAAGAGAACCTGCGGCGCGCGCTGCTGATCTCGCGCGGCGATCCGATGGTGTTCGTGCAGGAGCCGATCAGCCTGGGGTTCCTGATCGCCTCGGCCGTGCTGCTGATCGTGGTGGCGGCGCCCGCCATCCGGGCGAAGCGCGAAGAGGCGCTGCAGGAATAGCGGCTGCCTTTCCCCTCCGTCGTCATTGCCCGCGAAAGCGGGCAATCCAGTAATCACAGACGGTCCGGAACGGGCACCACGTTCCAATCGAGATGGCACGGAGTACTGGGTGCCCCGCTGGAGCCTGCACTCGGACGGCGCAACTCGGCTGCAGCCGACTTGCGTGCGCCGATCCGGGCGCGGGGCATGACGATTCAGAATTTGTGGCGCATGATCATCTCCAGCACATCGACCGGCGACACCGGCGCCTGGTTCACCTCGACACCGAACGGCGCGAGCGCGTCCTCGATCGCGGAGGCGACCGCGGCGGCGATCGGCAGCACGCCCGATTCTCCCACGCCCTTGATGCCGAGCGGGTTGAGCGGCGTCGGCGAGCACATGTGGATCAACTCGATCGGCGGCACATCGGTCGCGACCGGCAGCAGATAGTCGGCGAACGTCGTGGTCAAGGGCTGGCCGCCGGCGTCGAAGCTCATGCGCTCGAACAGCGCGTTGCCGAGCCCGTGTGCGGCGCCGCCGATCACCTGGCCGTCCACGATCATCGGATTGATGACATTGCCGCAGTCGTGCGCGAACACGATCCGCCGCGCCGTCACTTCGCCGGTCTCGATGTCGACCTCGACCTCCGCGACGGCGCTGCCGTTCGAATAGGTCATCGGGTCGATCACCACGTGCTCGGTCGCCTCCATGCCGGGCGCGATGCCGTTCGGCAGTTTGTAGCCGGGCGTTCCGCTGGCGGCACGCACCACGTCGGCGAAGCTCACGCGCAGGTCGGAGCCCTTGACCCGCACCGCACCCTTGTCGATCTCCAGGTCTTGCTCGGCGGCTTCGAGCATCTGCCCGGCGACCTTCAAAAGCTTCCCGCGCACAGCGAGCGCGGCGACGTGCGCCGACGAGCCCGCCATCACGGCCTGCCGGCTGTTGAAGCCGCCGAACCCGAGCGCGATCGCGTCGGTATCGCCGGTGGTGACCGCGATGCCCGCCATGTCGTGCCCGAGCTGGGCCGAGACGAGCTCCGCCAGCATGGTCCTGGTGCCCTGGCCCATCGCAACCGCGCTGGACGAGACGTGGATTCTGCCCAACGCCCCGATGCGGACCGTCACCGGCTCGTAGGGCCCGCGGCCGGTGCCCTCGACGTAATTGGCCATCCCGATGCCGAGATAGCGCCCGGCCTGCCGGGCGGCCCGCTGGCGGGCGGGAAACTCCGTCCATCCGGCACCGTCGAGCACTTTTTTCTGGCACAAGGGATAATCGCCGCTGTCGAGCACGACCTGGATGTTGCCGCGCGTGTGGAGCGGCCGCGCATAGGGCATCTTGTGGGCCGCCACCAGATTGCGGCGCCGCACCTCGGCGCGGTCGAGCCCGAGCTCGCGCGCCATCGCGTCGATCAGGCGTTCCATCGCGAACACGCCCTGCGGCTGCCCGGCGCCGCGCACCGGCGTCACCGGCACCTTGTTGGTGAGCGCGAGGCGGATCTCCATGCGGTAGGCCGGGATGTCGTAGGCGAGCGGTAGCGCCGCGACCGAGCCATACGGCACGTTCACGCCGCGCGCCGTGTAGGCGCCGTGGTCATGGATCAGGGATCCCCGCACGCCCAGGATGCGTGCCGCCTCGTCGAACGCGATCTCGACGTCCCAGTACTGGTCGCGCTCCTGCGTGGTGGCGACGAAATGCTCGCGCCGGTCCTCGATCCATTTGACCGGGCGGCGCAGCAGCATCGCGGCCAGCGCCGTCACGACCTCCTCGGGGTAGAAGACGAGCTTGGGGCCGAAGCCGCCGCCGATGTCGGGCGCGATGACGCGAATCTGCGTCTCGTGGCGGCCGAGCAGGTCGCACAGCATCTGGCGGCCGGCATGCGGTGTCTGGGTCGAGCTCCAGACCGTGAGCCGATCCTCGGCCTCGTCATGGCGCGCCACCAGCCCGCGGCACTCGACCGAGTGGCTGCCGCCACGGTGCAGCCAGAACTGCCGGCGCAGCGTGCGCGGCGCCCGCGCAAACGCCTGGTCGACTTCGCCGTAACCGAGCTTGAATTCGGCGGCGAGATTGTGCGGTGCCTTGCGGTGCACGCGCGGCGCATCCTGTGCGAGTGCGGCGCGGCAATCGCTCGCCGCGGCCAGCGGCTCGTAGGTCACCTCGACCAGCGCCGCGGCGTCCTCCGCCACATAGCGGCTCTCCGCGACCACGATCGCGATCGCCTCGCCGACATGGACGACCTCCTCGCCGGCCAGGATCGCCCGGTCGGCCTGCTGGCGATAGGCCGGGCTCGGCAGGCCGACGGCCAGGCGGTCGGTGGTGATGTGAGGCCGCAGATCGTCGATCGTGAGCACCGCGTGCACGCCGGGCAGCGCGAGCGCGGCAGACTTATCGATGTGTCGGATCAGCGCGTGCGGCTCGGCGCTGCGCACGAAGGCGGCTTCCAGCATGCCTGACAGGTGGATGTCGTCAACGAACTTGCCTTGACCGCGCAGGAGCGGCGCGTCTTCCAGCCGGGGAGTCCGGACCGTCTCGTGGCTCACCCGGTTGCCTCATCGGTCGGCCGTAATCGCAAGGGATTTGCGACAGACAAAAAGCCCGATAAATCGTACATACTTAGCCCGAAACGCCGCTGTCAATCGCGGGCCAGCCGTGACAACGGCGCGGCTTGATCTTGCGCCGTCGCGAAGGGCAAAATGCCCGCGTCACGCCGCCGTCCCCCCTGCGGCGTGCAGTCAATCCAGGAGAACCGGATGTCGTCCACGTTCGTCCACACCCCCGCCGAGGGCAAGGTCGGCTACCGCGGCCTGCGCGGCTGGCTCGACGAGGTGCAAAAAATCGGCGAGCTGCTGCACGTCAACGGGGCGCACTGGGATGCCGAGATGGGCGCCATCACCCAGATGCTGACGGAGAAGAGCAACAACACCGCGCCCGCGATCCTGTTCGACGAGGTGCCCGGCTATCCGAAGGGATTCCGCACGCTCTACGGCCACTTCTCGTCCATCCGCCGGGTCGCGCTCACGCTCGGCCTGCCGCTCCGTTACGAGCGCAAGGTCGACATCGTGCAACGCTATCACGAGCGCATGCAGAACTTGAAGCTGCTGCCGCCGCGCTTCGTCAAGGACGGACCGATCCTGCAGAACGTGCTCGAAGGCGACAAGATCGACGTGCTGAAATTCCCGGTGCCGCGCCATCACGAGCAGGACAAGGCGCGCTTCATCGGTACTGCCGACTGCGTGATGACGCAGGATCCCGACAGCGGCTGGTTCAATCTCGGCGCCTATCGCAGCCAGGTCTATGACGCCCGGACGGTCGGCTGCCAGATCACCGAGGGCAAGCACGGCCGCATCCATCGCGACAAGAATTTCGAGCGCGGCCAGCCGATGAAAGTCGTGATCCTGTGCGGTCAGGACCCGTTGTTGTTCCTGCTCGCCTCGAGCCCGCTGCCCGAGATCAGCGAATTGGACATCGCCGGCGGATTGCGCGGCGAGCCGGTCGACGTGGTGCGCGGGCCCTTCACGGGGTTCCCGATTCCGGCCGATTGCGAGATCGCCATCGAGGGCGAGACGGTGCCGGGCCAGGTGCGGCCGGAAGGTCCGTTCGGCGAATGGATGGGCTATTACTCGGACGACACGGTTCCGCGTCCCTATGTCAACGTCAAGACGATCCTCCATCGTAACGATCCGATCCTGTGCTGCGCGCCTCAGCACAAGCCGGTCGACGAGACCGGGCTCTTGAAGGGCATCGCGGGCGCGGCGCAGATCTGGCGCGCACTCGACGCCTGCGGGATCCCGGAGGTGCTCGGCGTGTGGAACCACGAGGCCGGTCCGGCGACGCGCTTCACGGTGATCCAGATCCGCCAGCGCTATCCTGGCCATGCGCGCCAGGCGCTGCATGTCGCGGCCGCCTGCCAGGGCGGTGCCTATGCGGGCAAATGGACCGTGGTGGTCGACGACGATGTCGACGCCGGCGAGCTCGACCAGGTGTTGTGGGCGATGTGCACGCGGTTCGATCCCAATACCGACATTGACCTCATCCAGAAAGCCTGGGCGTCGAAGCGCGATCCGCTCTATCTGCCCGGCAACTTCAACAATCGCATCCTGGTCGACGCCTGCATTCCCTACGACAAGAAGCTCAACGGTAGCTTCCCGACCGTGGTCGATGTCAGCGGCGACCTGCGCCAGAAGCTGAGGGCGAAATTTTCGCACATCTTTCCGCCGATGTGAATTGGAGGTAGCCAAAAATGACTCACCATGACCGTCACCCTGAGGCGCTCGCACGACAAAGTCGTGCGAGCCTCGAAGGGCGACGGCCCGTGCGCGGCTGTCATCCTTCGAGGCGCGGCTTCGCCGCGCACCTCAGGATGACGGTCAGTATGTGTCGGACCGTCGCGCTGGGCATGGCCCTTGGATTTGTCATCTCGCCCGCGCGCGCCGAGAGCGTGGAGGATTTTTATCGCGGCAAGAGCATCACGATGGCGATCGGCTACAGCGTGGGCGGCGGCTATGACCTGTATGGGCGGCTGCTGGCGCGCTATCTCGGCAAGTACATCCCGGGACAGCCCTCCATCGTGCCGCAGAACCGCGAAGGCGCCGGCAGCCTGCGCGCCGCCATCTACCTCTACAATGCGGCCCCGAAGGACGGCACGGTCATCGGCACGTTCTCGCGCAGCATGGCGGTGGCGCCGCTCCTCACCGATGCGCCCTTCGACGCCACCAAGTTCACCTGGCTCGGCAGCATCTCGAACGACGTGAACGTCTGCATGACCTGGGGAACCTCGCCGATCAAGACCTGGGACGACATGCTCACCAAGCCGTTCACGATGGGCGGGTTGGGGGCGGGCGCCGACCCCGACGTGTTCGCCTTGATGTTCAAGAACGTGTTCGGTGCCAAGCTCAAGCTGGTGAGCGGGTATCCGGGAACGAACGACGTCGGGCTTGCCATGGAGCGCGGCGAAGTGCAGGGGATGTGCGGCCTGTCGTGGAGCACCGTTAAGACGCGGCATCTGGATTGGCTCGCGGCGAAGAAGGTCAATATCCCGGTACAGGCGGGCCTGAGCAAGGTGGCAGAGCTTCCCGACGTGCCGGTCGTCACCGAGCTGGTGAAGACGCAGGAGCAAATGCAGATCGTGCGGCTCATTCTGGCGAGCCAAGCCATGGCGCGCCCGTTTGCGGCGCCGCCCGGCATCCCCGAGGATCGCAAGCGCGCCTTGATCGATGCGTTCGACAAGACCATGAAGGATCCCGATTTCCTCGCCGACGCGGAAAAAATGAAGGCGGATGTGAATCCCGTCAGCGCCGGCGCCATCGATAGCCTGCTGGCCGAAGTCTACAAGACGCCGAAAGAGATCATCGCCAAGGCCGCCAAGGCGACCACGAATTCGCAGGATTGAGCGGTTGGGGGGGTGGGCTTCCCCCTCTCCCCGCAAGGGAGAGGGTCGGAGCGAGGGGCTCTCGGACGTCTCGTTAGTCGGAGATCCCCCACCCGACGCGCTTCGCGCGTCGACCTTGCCCCGACGGGGAGAGGTGAAACAAGACGACTTGGAAAGACGCATGCCCCCCTTGATCGGATCGCGAATCCTGCGTCTCGAGGACGAAGCGCTGCTGCGCGGACGCGGCCGCTTCGTCGACGATGTGGCGGTGCGCGGCGTGCTGCACGCGGCTTTCGTTCGCAGCCCGCATCCGCACGCGCTGGTCCGAAAGGTCTCGACCGCCGCCGCGGGCACATTGCCGGGCGTCCATGCGGTGCTCACCCTCGACGATCTCCAGCCGGTGCTGGCGCAGCGGCGGATGATGCGCCGCTCGAATTCGGGGACGCCGCTCGACAAACTGTGGCCCTTTGCGCTCGCGGACCGCGAGGTGTCCTATGTGGGCGAGACGGTCGCGATCGTGCTCGCGGACGATCGCTATGTGGCCGAGGATGCGGCCGCCCTGGTGGAGGTCGATTACGAGGCGCTGGCGTCGGTCTCGGATTGCCGGCAGGCCGCGCAGGCCGGCGCGCCGGCGGTGCGCCGGGAGCTCGCCTCCAACGTCATAGCTTCCTACAAGGTGGGCTACGGCGACGTCGCGGCGGCGTTCGCGGGCGCAAAGCACGTGGTGCGCGAGACGCTGTGGCAGCATCGCGGCGCCGGCCATCCGATCGAGGGCCGCGGCATCGTCGCCGAATTCCATGGCTCCGACGACGCCATCACGGTCTGGGCCTCGACCCAGAAGGCGCACGATCTGTTCAACACGCTGTCCTCGCTCATCCGGCTCGATGACAACCGGCTGCGCGTCGCCACCCCGGACGTCGGCGGCGGCTTCGGGCCGAAGCTCTGCGTCTATTCCGAGGACGTCGCGGTGGTGGCGGCGGCCCGGCTGCTCGGGCGCTCGGTCAAATGGATCGAGGACCGGCGCGAGCATTTCACCAATGCGGCGCAGGAGCGCGATCAATACTGGTCGCTCGAGATCGCGGTCGACGGCGACGCAAAAATTCTCGGCATTCGCGGCCAGCCTGCTGCACGACCTCGGCGCCTACGCGCTGCAGGACGTGAACCTGCCGTACAATTCGGCGTCCGCCCTGACCGGCCCCTATATGGTGCCGGCCTTCCATATCGACGTGGCGGTCGCCGCCACCAACAAGACGCCGGTGTCGTCGGTGCGCGGCGCCGGCTATCCGCAGGCGGCCTTCGCGATGGAACGGCTGCTCGACCGGCTCGCGCGCGAGCTCGGCCTCGACCGTGCCGAGATCCGCCGGCGCAATCTCATTCCGGCCGACAAGATGCCGTACCGCAAGCCGCTCAAGGCGCGCTCCGGTGCCGGGATCGAATACGACAGCGGCGACTATCCGGCCTGCCAGGCCGAGGTGCTGCGGGCGGCCGGCTGGGACGATTTCCCGCGCCGCCAGGCCGAGGCGCGCCGGCACGGCCGCCACATCGGCATCGGGCTTGCGCATGGCCTGAAGGGCACGGGCCGCGGGCCGTTCGAGTCGGGCGTCGTGCGGGTCGTCGCCGTCGGGGCGCGTGTCGGTGTTCACGGGCGCCGCCGCCATGGGGCAGGGGCTCAAGACCGCGCTTGCGCAGATCTGCGCGAATGAGCTCGGCCTCAGGGCGCAGGACATCCGCGTCGTCTCGGGCGACACCGCGACGGTGTCGCTCGGGCTGGGCGGCTTTGCGAGCCGTCAGACCGTCACGGCCGGCTCGTCCGTGCTGCTCGCCGCGCGCGCGGTGCGCGACAAGGCGAGAAAGCTCGCGAGCCACCTCCTGGAAGCGGCCGAGCACGATCTCGAGGTGGTCGACGGCGAGGTACGGGTGGTCGGCGCCCCAAAGCTCGCGGTCGGCCTCGGCGAGCTCGCGCGCGTGCTGCAGGGCGCGCCCGGCTACGGCTTTCCGCCGGGCGTCGATCCCGGACTCGACGCGCATGTCAATCACCGGCTGGATGCGCTCGCCTATGCGAATGCGTGCCATGTGGCGGAAGTGGAGGTCGACACCGAGACCGGCGGGGTGCGGGTGTTGCGGTATTTCGCGATCCAGGACTCGGGGACACTGATCAATCCGGCGATCGTCAACGGGCAGGTGCAGGGCGGCGTGGCGCACGGAATCGGCAATGCGCTGCTCGAATGGATGGGCTATGACGAGTCCGGCCAGCCGCTCACCACGACCTTCGCCGAATATCTTCTGCCGAGCGCAACCGAGATTCCGATGATCGACACGTTGTACAAGGAATCGCCGTCGCCGCTCAATCCGCTCGGCGCAAAGGGCGCCGGCGAGGTCGGCACGATCCCGGCCGCCGCCGCGGTGATCTCGGCGATCGAGGACGCCTTGACGCCATTCGGGGTGCGGATCGCGCAGACGCCGGTGCCGCCGGCGAAACTGCTGGAACTGATCAAGGCGGGCACGGGATGATCGTCGGTTGTCATTGCGAGCGAAGCGAAGCAATCTCGATGTTACGGCGCGAGATTGCTTTGGCGTGCTTTGCACGCCTCGCAATGACAAAAATGCAAAAAGTGATTGTGGAGTAACCCATGGAATTCGATAATTCCTTCGAGGTGCCGCTGCCGCCAGCCGTGGCTTGGCCGGTGCTGATGGACATCGAGCGCATCGCACCTTGCATGCCGGGGGCGCAGCTGACCGAGGTGATCGACAAGAATACCTACAAGGGCAACATCTCGGTGCGGCTCGGTCCGGTGGCGCTCACCTTCGCGGGCGTGGTCAAGTTCGAGGAGATCGACGACACCAACCATACGGCGCGCGTCAAAGCCAAGGGCACCGACGCAAAGGGTCGTGGCGGCGCCAACGCGGCCGCGACGTTCCGCCTGGAAGCGACGCCGACCGGTTCCAAGGTGCTGGTGCACACGGACCTGACGCTGTCGGGGGCGGTCGCGCAATACGGCCGCGGCGTCGGCATGATCCAGGCCACTGCGGGGCAATTGATGAAGCAGTTCGCCGAGAACCTGAAGTCGCAGCCGCGCGATCGGCGCGCCCGGCGGCCGCCCCGGCGAGCGCTACGGCCGCGACGTCGCCCGCGCCACCGCCGTCCTCGCCGCCCGCAGCGGCCAAACCGATCTCGGGCTTCGCGCTGATGGGACGGGTGATCTGGGATGCGATCGTGCGTTTGCTCACCGGCCGATCGGCTTGAACCCCGCACACGCCGCATCGCACGCCGGCTCCACTTGACGCTGTAGGCGGCGATTGAAACACTGCGCGCCATGGCGAAGGCGCTGGTCATTCTGGCGGCGTTGATCGTGTCGGTGGCGGGCCAAATCGGGGGCCAAGACGCCGCCGCGCAATTGCTGTCGAGCCGGCCGATCACGGTCGTCATTCCATTCACGCCGGGCGCGAGTTCCGACACCTTTCAGCGGCTTGTCGCCAAGAAGGTCAGCGAGAACACCGGCCAGCTCATCGTCGTGGAGTCGCGGCCCGGCGGCGGGGGCGCGGTCGGCGCCGTGGCGGTCAAGCAGGCGCAGCCTGACGGCTACACTCTGTTTCAGGCGAATTCCGGCACGCATGCCGCCAACGCGACGCTCTATCCGTTGCTGCCATACGACCCGATCAAGGATTTCCAGCCGATCACGCTGATGTGGAGCTTTCCCCAGCTGCTGGTGGTTCCGGCCGACAGCCCCGCGACAACGGTCGCCGAGCTCGCCGCCTATGCCAGGACCAAGCCGGGTGGACTGAGCTACGGCTCGCAGGGCAACGGCAGCGGCGGCCATCTGCTCGGCGAGATGTTCGCGCGCCGGGTCGGCATGCCCATGGTGCACGTGCCGTACCGTGGAGCCGGCCCCGCCTCGCTCGACGTCGCGACCGGCCGGCTCGACTTCCTGTTCGTATCCTACGCCTCGGTGCTGCCGTTCTATCAATCTGGCAAGGTGCGCCTCCTCGCCGTCTCTTCCGGCAAACGCCTGACGGCGCTGCCGCAGGTGCCGACCATGGCGCAAACGGGCTTCCCCGGATTCGAGTTCGACACCTGGTTCGGACTGCTCGCGCCGGCCGGCACGCCCGAGCCCGTGGTCGGCAAGCTCAACGAGGCATTCGTGCGCGCGGTGCACGCCCCGGAGGTCGCCAAGCAAATGGAAGACCAGGGCGCCGAGGCGGTCACCGATACGCCGCAGGAATTCGCCGCGTTCATCGCGGCGGAAACCGAGCGGTTCAGCACGATCGTCAAGTCGCTCGACGTGAAGGGCAATTGAAGAGCGCCGCACCTCATCTCCCGACCCGATTTACGCGCCGCCCGAATTCGCCTACGTTTGCAATCTCCGGATGCAATACGCGTTCGGGATGGGGGGATAGACATGAAGGCCAAATGGATCGGTGTGCTGGCGCTTTTGCTCGCGACGGAGCACGCACACAGCCTCGAATACTACTGCCGCGCCGGCACCGCGCGCATCCACAACGGTGGCGAATATCAAGTCGATTGGCAGGTCGTGAGCTCGGGCGCGAGACGAGTACAGATGCCTGGGCAGACAAAGCCGACGCGCGGCTGCAGGTACAGTTGGCAGTCGCTGGGAGCCTTCTATCGTCCACCGGAGATCATCCAAGCGCCCAGGCTCGGCCGGGCGCGAATCATGAGCAACTATCGCATCTACTATGAATCCGGACGAAGCGGACAGGATGCGCTCGGCGTGCGCATTCACTGGATTCAGTTCAGCTCGGGGCAACTTCAAAGCGCCGTCGTGCACTACAACATCGCGGTCTCCGATCAACCTCTCTGACGCGGCTGCGGAGAGATCGCGACGGCGTCGCCGCCGGGTCAGGTCCGGCGACGGCGCGTCGGATTGCTCAAGCCGGACTCACGTCTTCGCGGGTTTCGGCCGCTGATCGGTGAGCATGGTGCCGAGCCGGAACGGCTCGAAGGTCGGCTTGTAGCTCTTCTCGTCGAGAAACTGCCGCAAGCCGGTATTGTACGAATCCTCCTTGTCGGAAACCTTGATAGCCTGGCCCTTGGCGGCGAGATAGTCGTAGGCCTGCGCCACGTCCATGGTGCGGACCTGGCGGATCGCCTGCTTGGTGGCGCGCAGCACGGCCGGGCTCTTTTTCATGAGCTTCTCGGCGAGCTCGGTCACCGCGTCCTCGAGCTTCTTGGGCGGCACGGCGTAATTGATCATGCCGATTCGCGCCGCCTCCTTGCCGTCGAACGGTTCGCCGAGGCACGCGTAATAGAGCGCATGGCGCGGCAGCACCGTGTCGATAACCGCCTTCGACACCAGGGCGCCCGGCAGGATGCCCCAGTTGACCTCGGACAGCGAGAAGGTCGCATCCTCGGCCGCGATCGCGAAGTCGCAGGCGAGCAGCTGCATGAACGCGCCGCCGACGCAGAAGCCGTGCACCATCGCGATGGTGGGCTTGTCGTAGTTGTAGATGCGCTCCCAGCGCCAGCGGTTGGCGGCGGCCGCCGCTTTTTTGCGCTCGCCCGGGTTCTTCTCCAGCTCGCGGAAGAACTTCTTGAGGTCCTGGCCGGCGCTGAAGTTGCCGCCTTCGCCGCTGACCACGACGACCCGCACGTTGTCGTCCGTCTCGAGGCGCGCCAGGGCGTCGTCCATGTCGTAGTGCGAGCTGCGGGCTCATGGCGTTGCGCTTGTCCGGACGGTTGAGCATCGCCCAGGCGATGCCGTCGTGGATCCTGACCTTCACGAACTCGTATTTGTAGTCGGCCATTTGTTCTTCCTCCCTTTCTTGCGGGATGCCAAACAGGCGATCGCGCGCCGACATTCCCGTCACCCGTAGGTGCGCAGCACATGGCGGGCGAGCGTCATCTTCAGGATCTCGATCGGACCTTCGGTGATCATCATGCTGCGCTGGTCGCGCCAGAACTTCTCGATCGGCAGATCGGTCGCCAGGCCCATGCCGCCGTGGATCTCCAGGCAGCGGTCGGCGGCGTGGAACGACTGGCGTGTCGCCGAAAATCTTGGCCATATAGGCCTCGGCCCGGATGTCGCGGCCCTGATCGTATTTCCAGGCCGCGTCGTAGACCATGAGCCGGAGCTGGTGCAGCTCCATGAAACTGTCGGCCAGCATCCATTGGACGGCCTGGCGCTCCGCGAGCGGCTGGCCGAAGGTGACGCGCTGCTTGGCGTAGCTTGTGCCGAGTTCCAGGCAACGCTCGATCACGCCGATGCTGCGCGCGCCGTGGCGGATGCGGCCGATGTTGAGCCAGTGCTGCGCGTGCCTGAAGCCGTCGCCCTCGTCGCCGATGCGGTCGGCGACCGGCACCTCGACGTCATCGAACGTGATTTCCCACGGACGGTCGTCGACCACCAGCTCCTGCGCCCGCAGCAGCGTCACGCCGGGCGCACTTCATGTCGACGATGAAGGCGGAAATGCCGCCATGCGACCCCTTGGAGCGGTCGGTGGCGGCGATCAGCTGGGCGTAGTCGGCCTCGTCGGCGCCGGTGATGAAACGCTTGACGCCGTTGATGACGTAGTGGTCGCCGTGACGCACCGCGGTGGTGCGCATGCCGCCAGGATCGCCGCCGGCCTCGGGCTCGGTCTGCGCCAGGCACCAGTTGAGCTCGCCGCGGATGGTCGGCAGGAGATATCTTTTCTTCTGCTCCTCGTCGAGGTGGTAGAGGATCGGGCTGACGTTCGGCCCGAAGATCTCGACCGCCGCGCGACGGCAGCGCGATGCTGCGGGCGAGCTCCGACCACACCGTCACCTTGGCGACGAGGCCGAGTCCCGAGCCCGCCATATTCGCGCGGCACGTCGTAGCCCGCAAAGCCCGAGCTGCCTTGGCCTTGGCCTCGAGGTGCGCGCGCACATCGGGCTTGAGCTTGTTGGCGCTGCGGCAGTCTGCGCTCGATCGGGATCAACTCCTTGTCGACGAATTTGCGGACCGTGTCCTTGAGCATCCGGATCTCCTCCGGAAGATCGAAGTTCAGGCCCTCGGTCGACGGTCGTGGCCGGCGCGTCACTCATGCGAGCCTCTCTCTATCGGTCGCGCCGGACCGATGCGGACATCCACCGCGCGCACGCCTTGCGCCAGGACGATCAGCGGGTTGATTTCGATATCGCAGAACCAGGCACGATACTGCTCAAACAGGCGCGAGAGCCCGGTCATCGCTCGCACCAGGCTGTCGACGTCGCGTGCAGGGCGGCCGCGGAACGCCGCGAGCAGGGGCGCGCCGCGCAGCGAGCGGATCATCTCAGCCGCCGTGTCCTCGTCGACGGGCAGCAACCGGATGGCCACGTCCCTCAAGACCTCGACCGCGATGCCGCCGAGACCGACCGCCATGATGGGGCCGAACTGGGCATCCTCCCGCACTCCGACCAGTATCTCGAGGCCGTCGACCATCTCCTGTACCAGGAATCCGTCGATGACGGCGCCAGGGTCATGCGCCAGGAGCCGCGTGGTCATGCCTTCCGCGGCGGAGCGCACCGCCGCCGCCTCGACGAGATGAAGCGCGACGCCGCCGATCTCGGTCTTGTGGCCCGCCTGCGGCGAGACGATCTTGACGCGCGACCGGAAAGCCGATCTTCGCCGCCTTCGCGGCCGCGTCCTGCGGCGTTGTGGCGATGGCGCTGCGTGGCGGCGTCAAGCCATGCGACTGCGAGCAGGGCGTCGAACGCGCGCGGATCGGCGCTCCTGGGCGGCGGCCGAGGATCGCCTCGCACGCGCCGCGATCCGCGCCGCACGCGCTCGCCGCATAGCGGACGCAGGTCTGCAGGGCGCGCACGGTCTCGGGCAGCCCGTGGATGAACGGCACGCCGGTCTCGGTCTGGATATTTCGCGGCTGATGTCGGACACGTTCTGCGCGATGCGGCCGAAACACAGGACCGGCTTGTCGGTCGACGCCATCACGCCGCGCAACGGCGCCGGATCGTACGGGTCGTCCGGATGGACCGGCAACAGCCCCTGCACGGTCACCAGGTCGACGGTCGGATCGGCGCACACGAGCTTGCAGATCTCGGCGAACTTTCGGCGCCCGCACGCCGACCGAGGGCGCCGACGTCGAGCGGATTCTCGGCCGCCAGCCCGGGATCGATCATGGTCGGCGAGCTTCGCGCGCGTCTGCGGCGTGAGCGGCGCCATCGTGGCGCGTTCGTCGCTCGCGTAGTCGAGGACGAGGCCTTTGGAGCCGCCCGAATACGCACGACATGGCGATCCGGTGGTCCCTTCGGCAGACGGCCGGGCCCGAATGCCAGACAGCTCTCGATCAGGTCGTCGAGCGAGGGGCAGCGCACGATGCCGTAGCGCCGGCAGACCGCGTCGAAGACCTGGTCGTCGCTCGCGATCGCGCCGGTGTGGCTCTGCGCGGCCGCCTTGCCGAGCTCGCTGCGGCCGACCTTGACCAGGATGATTGGCTTGCGCGCCGCCAGCGCCTTCGCGGCCGCCGCCATGAAGGCCTGCGGCCGGCGGATGCCTTCGACCATGCAGGCGATGATGCGGGTGTGCGGATCGTCGACCAGGAAATTGATGTAGTCGGCGAGATCGAGATCGAGCTCGTTGCCGCTCGACACCGCGTAGGAGAAATCGAGGCCGCGCAACGAGGCCTGCTGCAGCCAGAACTGGAACGTGCCGCCGGACTGGAACACGACGCCGACGCTGCCCGGCCGCAGCGCCGCGCACGCGCTTGGCCGGATAGAGCAGCAGCTTTTCGCGCAGCGCCACCGAGCCCATGCAATTCGGGCCCGGAAATGCGCAAGCCATGCCGGTCGCACAGCGCCTTGACGGCCTGCGCGCGCCGCAGCCCTTCGGCGTCGCCGCCTTCGCCGAATTGCGCCGCGTAGATCAGCGCGCATTTGAGCCCGTGGGCGGCGGCCTCTGCGAGCGTGTCGGGAATCGGCGGCGACGGGATGATGGTCAGTGCGAGATCGACCGGCTCGGGAATGGCCGCGAAGTTCGGATACACCGGCCGCCCCCACAGCTCGCTGCGCTTGGGGTTGACCAGATACAGCCGCGCCGGAAATCCGCAATATTCGAGGTTCTCGTAGATTTCGCGCGCCCAGCCGCCACGGCTCGAATCGGACGCACCGACGATGGCGATGTTCTTGGGACGGAGAAGATGGTCGACGGAACGAAACACAACTACCTGTCCATGCGAGATTTCCCGGCGCAGCCGTCTCGATCAGCTTCACGTCATTCGGGCATATCGAAAATAGTGTGTCAACGAAGATGCTGCCTTAACCTCTCCCCGTCGGGGAGAGGGAGCCCGCCGAGTCCGTGGCACGGCTCACGGCCGGAGAAACCGATCGCGCCCGGCCCTCACGTCCGCGCGGCTTGCAGCCGCTTGGCGGCGTCGAGCGCGGCGTCGACGATGCCCTGATAACCGGTGCAGCGGCACAGATTGCCCGAGATCGCGATCCGCACCTCCTGCTCGGTCGGATCGGGATTGTCGCGCAGGAACTCGATCAGCGTCGTCAACATGCCGGGCGTGCAGAAGCCGCATTGCAGGCCGTGATTGTCGCGGAATGCCTCCTGCAGGGGATGCAGCTCGGTGTCGCTCGGCGCGATGCCTTCGACGGTGAGTGATCTCGTGGCCATCGGCCTGCACGGCGAGCATCAGGCAGGAGCGCGCCGATTGGCCGTCGAGCAGGATCGTGCAGGCGCCGCACACGCCATGCTCGCAGCCGAGATGCGTGCCGGTCAGGCCGAGATTGTGGCGGATGAAATCCGCCAGCGTGAGGCGAACCTCGACCTCCTTGCTCGTAACGCTTGCCGTTGACGGTCAACGCGACGGTTCGCTTCTCGGTCATGCGTGTCTCGTAACTTCTAATGAACGCTCGCCGCCGCGGCCTTGGCCGAGGCGCGCGACGGCCTTCTCCAGCGCGCGGCGCGACAGCACGGCGGCGAGATGCTGGCGGTAGGACGCCGGCGCGTGGATGTCCTCGATCGCCTCGATGGTGCGGCAGCTCTCGCAGGCCTGGCGCACCAGGTCCGGCGTCGGCGCCTGGCCGATCAGCGCCTTCTCGACCTCCGTGGCGCGCACCGGCGTCGCGGCGGCGCCGCCGATCGTCACGCGAGGCGCGCGTGATCTTGCCGGCGCCGTCGGCGCTCCAGCAGCGCGGCCGCCGACGCGATGGCGAAATCGCCGTGGCGGCGCGCGAACTCGACGAACGCAAAACCGTGGCCGGCCGCCCACGGCGTGAAGCGCACCGCGGTGAGAATCTCGTTGGGCTCGATCGCCGGCGTCATATAGGCGACCGGAAAATCCGCGAACGCGATCTCGCGCTGGCCGCTTCGGTCCGGTGACCACGACCGTCGCGTCATAGCGCGGCGCCGACCGTGACCAGCTCGGCCGCCGGATCGAGATGGCAGAGCGAGCCGCCGATCGTCCCGCGGTTGCGGGTCTGGCGATGGCCCACCTGCAGGATCGCCTCCTGCATCAGCGGCAGGCGGGCGCGGATCAGGTCGGAGAACTCGAGCTCGCGCTGGCGCGTCATCGCGCCGATCTCGATCGCGCCGCCGGTTTCGCGCGACATAGGACAGGCCTTCGACGCGGTTGAGGTCGATGACGTGGTCGGGCAGCACGTAGCGCATGTTGAGCATCGGCATCAGCGACTGGCCGCCGGCCAGGACCTTGGCGTTATCCAGGCGCGCCGAGCAGCCCGATTGCGTCGGCGACCGTGCGGGGATCGTGGTAGCTGAAGGGCGGCGGTTTCATCGGGAAACACCAGTGGATCGGCGAGGGGGCGCAGTATAAGGAATGGTTGCGGCCGGGCAACCGACAACGCGCACTGGATTCGCTCATGCTGGCCGAATTAATGTCACGTCTCGAAGCCGGCAGGCAGCGCCTGTGGGAGCGTGTTGCCCGGGGGATCAGGATGCGCCGTCGGATTGTCGCGGTCTGCTTGCTGCTTGCGCTCGCCGGGTGGTGCGCGCCGGCGCTGGCCGATCCGGTCGAGGACTTCTACCGCGGGCGCAACGTTCCGCTCGTCATCGGCTACTCGGTCGCGCGGCGGCTACGACACCTATGCGCGGGTCGTCGCCCACTACCTCGGCAGGCATATTCCCGGCAACCCGACGATCGTGCCGCAGAACATGGCCGGGCGCCGGGAGCCTGCGGGCCGCCAACTATCTGTACAACGCAGCACCCCAGCGACGGCAGCGTCATCGGCACCTTCTCGCGCGGCATGGCGATGGAGCCGCTGATCGGCACGAGCAGACACGCAGTTCGATTCGCGCAAATTCAGCTGGCTCGGCAGCGGCACCAACGAGGTCAGCACCTGCGTGACCTGGCGCGACTTCGCCGGTCAAGACCTGGGCCGACGCGCTGAAGACGCCGTTCACGGTCGGCGGCGAGGGCTCGGCCTCCGATCCGGACATCTTCGCGACCGTCGTGCATAACGTGTTCGGCGTCAAGCTGCGGCTCGTCAGCGGCTATCCGGGCAGCGCCGAGGTCGCGCTCGCGATCGAGCGCGCGCGAGGTCGACGGCCGCTGCGGCTGGTCCTATTCGAGCCTGAAGCAGCAGCGGCCCGAATGGGTGGAGCGACAAGCAGGTCAATATCCTGGTCCAGCTCGCGCTCAAGAAGACCCCGGAGCTGCCCGACGTGCCGCTGGTCACCGAATTCGCCACCACCGACCGGCAGCGGCAGATTCTGCGGCTGGTGTTCAGCCGGCAGGCGATGGCGCGGCCGTTCGTGGCGCCGCCCGGCATTCCGGAGGACCGCAAGCAGGCGCTTGCGCGTCGCGTTCGACGAGACCATGGCGGATCCGGATTTCCTGGCCGAGGCCAGGCAGCGCGGGCTCGAGGTCAACCCGGTGACCGGCGCCGAGATCGACAAGCTGATCGACGAGCTCTATCAAACGCCGGCCGACGTCGTCGCCGAGGTGCGCGCCATCATCGCCCAAGGGGCGAAATAATAGCGACCGGCGCCGCAAGAACTTTCCCTCCATCGTAAGGACTTTCCTCCTTGGCCAAGAAAATTCCGCTGACGCTCGCCTGCGGCGACTACGAGATCATCCGCGCCCTCAAGGAGGGCGAGGTCGAGCCGGACGGCATCGACCTCACCGTGCTGACCGACATGGACTCGACGACGCGCCACTGGCGCTTCATGCGCAACCGCGACTTCGACATGGCCGAGACCTCGGCCTCCTCCTACGTGGTGGCGCAGGATCAGGGGCATGCGGTCACGGCGCTGCCGGTGTTCCTGCATCGCCGCTTTCGCCACGGCTTCGTGTTCATCAACACGACGAAGGGCATCAAGAAGCCGACCGACCTGATCGGCGCGCAAGGTCGGCATCAAGTCGTTCCTGGTCACCGCCGGCCACTGGATGCGCGGCATCCTCGAGCACGAATACGGCGTGCCGCACAAATCGATCGAATAGTTCGCCGAGCTCGACGAGGACATCGAGTTCACGCCGCCGCCCGACCTCAAGATCACCCGGCTGCCGCACGACAAGTCGGTCGAGACCATGCTGGCCGAGGGCGAGCTCGACGCCGTGATCCATTCCAGCATCATCAAGCCGTTCGCCGCCCAGGATCCGCGCGTCGGCCGGCTGTTTCCCGACTACAAGAACGAGGAGATCGCCTACTACCGCAAGACCGGCATCTTCCCGATCATGCACGTGCTCGGCCTCAAGCAGGAGATCGTCGACAAGTATCCGTGGGTGCCGATCAACATGTTCCAGGCCTTCCAGCGCGCCAAGGCGATCGCGATGGCGCGCATGGCAAACCCGCGCATCGTCCCGCTCGCCTGGTACCGCGAGGCATGGGAGGAGCAGGAGGAGATCCTCGGCCCCGATCCGTGGGAATACGGGCTTGGCGACAAAAACCGACACACGATCGAGACGCTTGCCGCCTATTCGCACGAACAGGGGCTGACGCGGCGCCGCCTCAAGGCCGACGATCTGTTCGTGAGCGTGTTTCAGGGGCGCAAGCGCGGGGACGAATTTCGGATTTGAGTCTCTCAGCGTTTCCGGCCGTCATCGTCCGCGAAAGCGGACGATCCAGTAACCCCAGCGTCTATCAGGCCTACGGGATTGCCCGCTTGCGCGGGCAATGACGACGGATAGGCGTGGCTCACGCGTCGGCCATCTCATGTTCCATTGCGACCTCGGCCTTCAGGCTTTCGACATCGCGATAGATCGACGCGACCGCGAGCAGGCGCCCGTTCCGTTTGAAGCGCACGACGCAATCCTTCGCCGCGACATCGCCGTCGATCGCCAGTTCGTCCCATTTCTCGGCGTGGCCGACATAATTGATCGGGACGTCGTAATGCTGGCTCCAGAAGAACGGCACGGCCGTGAAACGCGGTCGCGCCCGCCAAGCATATTGAGCGCCGCGGTCTGGCCCTGGCGCTCGGCGACCACCCAGTGCTCGACGCGAATGTTCTCGCCGCTGTGCGGATCGGGCCAGCGCGCGATGTCGCCGGCGGCGAAGATTCCCGGGCGCGCTGGTTTCGAGATAGGCAGTTCACCGGTCACGCCGCGATCGATGCGCGAGGCCGGCCTTCTCGGCGAGCGCGATGCGCGGGCGCACGCCGATGCCGGCGACCACGAGATCCGCGTCGAGCGTGCGCCGCTCTTCAGCGCGACCGGCTTGGCGTCGATGGTGCTCGCGGTGTCCTCGAGATGGAAGATGCACGCCATGCTCCTCGTGCAGCGCGCGCACGAAATCGCCGATCTGCGGCCCGAGAATGCGCTCCATCGGCCGCTTGTCCGGCGCCACCACATGGACCTCGATGTCGCGCGCGCGCAGCGCGGCCGCCACCTCGAGCCCGATGAAGCTCGCGCCGAGCACGACCGCCCGGCGCGCCGTTTTGGCGCGCGTCGATGATGGCGCGGCAGTCGGCGAGCGAGCGCAGCGTGTGCACATGCGGCAGGTCCGCGCCGGGGATCGAGAGGCGAACCGGCTCGGCGCCGGTCGCGAGCAGCAGCCGGTCGTACGGCAGTCTTGCTCCCGTCGGCGAGCGTGACCTCGCGCGCACGCGCGTCGATGGCGGTGACGCTTGCCGTTGAGCCGCAGGTCGATGCCGTTCTCGGCATAGAAGCTGTCCGGACGCAGCGGGATCCAGTCTTCCGGCGCGCGGCCGGCGAGATAGTCCTTGGACAGATTCGGCCGGTCGACCGGCGCCGCAGCGTCGTCGCTCAGCATCACGATGCTGCCCTGGTATTGCTCGCGACGCAGCGTCTCGGCCGCCGCAAATCCGGCCGCCCCGCCGCCGACGATCACGATTCTTCCCGGGCGATCCGGCGCCGCGAGGCAGCCGTGCTTGCGCTTCGGCGCTGGCGTCCTTCTTGTTCCGCACGAAGATTTTGCCGTCGCGCCGCTCGACCGCCCAGCACGCGACCGGGCTCAGCGCCGGAGGCCCGCAACGGCTTCGCCGGTGCGCAGGCTGAAGCAGGCGTGATGCCAGGGACAGCGCACGGTGTCGCTCGACCATCAGCCCTTCGGCGAGCGGGCCGCCGTAATGGGAGCAGGTGGCGCCGATCGCGAACACCTCGTCGCCGCGGCGCGCGAGCAGCACCGGCTCCTCGCCGACGTGCCCGGCGAGCATGCCGCCGTCCGGCAGGTCACCGGCCGGAATGCCCTTCGTCAGGTCGGAACCGGTCGGCTTCGATGGCGTTGCGCTCATGGGGATTTTCCTCGCCGCTCGGCCGTCAGACGTCTGCCGGCGTCGTCGGAAGATAGATGCGGGACGTGGCAAAACGTTCCCCCCGACGGGCCGTCATTCGCGCTGCGGCGGTCTCGGATTCGCGTGTCGGCCGTATTATCTACGGGAAAACCGGGTTTTCCCCGGGATCACGTCCGGGACAGGCCTTTTCCTGGAAACGTCCCAACGGGAACCTTTTCGCGCCTGGGCCATCCAATGGTGGAGTTCAATCGCGCAGTTACGGAGAAATCGGCATGGACGGGCTTGCAAAGATCGATGGTGACGCTTCCAGCACCTCGTCGGCTTCCAAACCGACCAGGTCGGCCAAACCGGCCAAAGCCTCCAAGCCGGGCAAACGGGTCAAGCGCCCGTCCCGGGCCGAGGTCGAGGATGGCGGTGACGCACCCTCATCCGGTGGACCGGCGACGACCCGGAGCGCGAGGGTCTGATCGATACGCCGGCCCGCGTGGCCCGCGCCTATAAGCAATGGTTCGCCGGCTACGACGAGGACCCGGAGGAGCTGCTGCAGCGGACCTTCGAGGAGGTCGCCGGGCTACGACGAGATGGTGCTGATGCGCGACATTCGCTTCGTCTCCCATTGTGAGCACCACATGGCGCCGATCATCGGCCGTGCGCATATCGGCTATCTGCCGCGCAATCGCGTCGTGGGTATCTCCAAACTGGCCCGCCTGGTCGAGGTCTATGCCAAGACGGCTGCAGATCCAGGAACGGATCGACCGCCGAGATCGCCAACACGTTGGACCGCGTGCTGCAGCCCCACGGGGTGGCGGTCGTGATCGAGGGGACGCATGGATGCATGACCAGCCGCGGGCGTGCGACCAGCGCGAGGCCACCATGGTGACGAGCCGCATGCTCGGCGTGTTTCGCGATCGACCGGAAACCCGGCAGGAATTCCTGTCCGCCATCGACCTTCGCGGGGCGGGCGGCTCCGGAAAGCTCTCGGTCTGACCGCCCTCCAAACGGATAGGCACCGAAGGAACATCACGATGCAACGTCATGACGCCAACCGGAAAGCGGACCTCGACGCGCTCGGCGACCCCGAGCTCGTGCGCTTGGCGTGCGGGCGCGACGGCGGCGCCTTTCGGGCGATCATGCAGCGGCACAATCAGCGGCTCTACCGCATCGCCCGCGCCGTCATGCATAACGACAGCGAAGCCGAGGACGTCGTCCAGGAAGCCTATGTGCGCGCCTTCGCCAGTCTTTCCGATTTCCGTGGCGATTCGAGCCTCGCCACATGGCTCTCGCGCATCGTCATCAACGAGGCCTTGGGACGGCTCCGCCGCCGCCGTCCGACCGTCGACATCGCCGCCGTCGAGGAACGCCACCCGTCGCGGGCCGAGATCATCCCGTTCCCGCTGGCCTCCCCACAGATCGATCCCGAGCGCACCATGGCTCAACGCCAAATTCAAAACCTGCTGGAACGGGCCATCGACGATCTGCCCGATGCTTTTCGAACCGTGCTGGTCGCCCGCGTGGTCGAGGGAATGAGCGTCGAGGAGACCGCGGTCCTGCTGGAACTGCGTCCCGAGACCGTCAAGACCCGGCTGCATCGTGCCCGCGCCCTGTTGCGACAGACGCTCGAGCAGCAGATCGGCCCGGTCCTGACCGATGCGTTTCCGTTTCTGGGCCGCCGCTGCGAACGGATGACGGTCGCCGTACTCCAGCGGCTTGGTTTGCCCGACGACCAGTAGCCGCTCCATGCGGGCTACCTATTCAATATTTCCTTCAATCTTTGCGGCGTCACCGGCAGGCGCGTGACGGCGCCCGCCATCCCGATGGCGTCGTCGATCGCGCCCGCCACGACCGCGCCGACCGCATTGATGCCGCCTTCGCCACCGCCCTTGAGGCCGAGCGGGTTGCGCGGGCTCGGCGCATCCTCGGTGATCAGCACGTCGACCGCCGGCGCGTCGCGCAAGGTCGGCATCAGATAGTCGGCGAAACTCACCGCCAGCGGCTCGCCGTTCTCGTCGTAGGTGAACTCTTCGAGCAGTGCGCCCCCCACGCCCTGGATCGCGCCGCCGACCAGCTGGCCTTCCAGCATCATCGGGTTGACGGCGCGGCCGACCTCATAGGCGATCATCAGGCGCTCGACGGTCGCCTGGCCGGTGTCGCGGTCGACCCGCACCACGGCGAGCTGCGCCCCATACGGAAACACCGTGTGATCGGTGTGGAACCAGGCCTCGGCCGAAAGCCCGGGCTCGCGGCCGTGCAGCAGCTCGGCGCCCGGCGCCACGCGCTTTGCAATGTCGGCGAGCGAGATCGACGGGCCGCCGTCGCCGCCTTTTCGGCGCACGACGCCGTCCACGATGTCCAGACTCTCGGTCGGTGTCTGCAGAAGTTGCGAGGCGTAATGCAGCGCCTTCTGGCGCAGCTTGATCGCGGTCTCGTTCACGGCGCCCCCCGTCATCACGGTGGCGCGCGCCGCGTGCGCGCCGATGCCGAAGGCGATGCGGTCGGTGCGGCCGTGAACCACGCGGATGCGGCTGTAGTCGGTGCCGAGCGCCTCGGCGCAGATCTGCGCCATCGCGGTTGCGAAACCCTGGCCGACCGAGGCGCCGCCGGTGACGACCTCCACCGTGCCGTCGGTGTCGACCGATATCTTCGCGCCGTCGGCCGGGCCACGCCCGCTCTCCTCGACGAACAGTCCGATCCCGGTGCCGACCGCCTCGCCGGCCGCGCGCCGGCGCGTCACGTCGGCGACGACCTCATCCCACTTGAAGTGAGCGAGCGCCTTGTCGAGCAGCGCGGGATAATCGCCCGAATCGAGCACCAGCTCCTCGGCCCCCGGCTCATCGAACGCGATCGTGAACGGCATCTCGTCGCCGGGAATGAGATTGCGCCGGCGCAGCTCGATGCGGTCGATTCCGAGCCTGGCCGCGATCGCGTCCATGATGCGCTCGCGAACAAACGTGCCCTCGTAGCGCCCGGGCGCCCGATAGGTCGCGGCCGGGGTCTTGTTGGTCAGGCGAAAGTGTCCGACCGCCCGGTAGGCGCCGACTTTGTAGGGCCCGGTGAGCATGCTCATGGTGCGGCCGACCACGCGCGCGCCGTGGGTGCGAACATAAGCGCCCTGGTCGTGGAAGAATTCGTCCTCGAGACCGAGCAGACGGCCCTGCGGGTCGACCGCGGCGCGCACGCGGTGATGCTGCTGGCGCGAGTGATTGGCCGCGATCAGATGCTCGCGCCGGTCCTCGATCCACTTGACCGGCCGGCCGAGCCGCAGCGCCGCCATCAGGACCAGCACGTCCTCGGGATAGAGCTCGCCGCGAATCCCGAAGCCGCCGCCGGTGTGGCCCTCGAACAGGTGGAGCGAATGCGGGCTGCGTCCGAGCATGCGCACCAGCGTGTCCTTGTTGCGGTGCGGCACTTTCGCCGCGCCGTGCAGCTCCAGCACGTCGCGCGCCGCGTCATAGCGGCCGATCGCGCCACGTGTTTCCATCGGCACGCCGGAATGGCGCCCGATGGTCAGTTCGAGCTCGACGATCGCATGGGCCTTCGCGAAGGCCGCCTCGATGTCGCCGAAGCTGTGGCGGACGATGGTGGGCTCGGAGCCGCGGCCGTCGTCGAATTCGCCGAGCGCATGCGCATCCATCAGCACCGGCAGCGGCTCCGCCGTGATGTCCACCAGTTCGGCGGCGTCTTCCGCCGCGTAGGGGTCCTCGGCGAACACGGCCACCACCGGGTCGCCCACATAGCGCACCCGGCCGCGTGCGAGCACCGGCTGGCGATAGGGCTTGAGCGCCGCCGCGGAGGGGTCGCGGAAATCGATCGGCGGCAGGTCGGCGATATCGTCGACCGTCCACACCGCCACGACCCCCGGCAGCGCGCGTGCGGCCGCGGTGTCGATCGCCACGATGCGGGCATGCGCATGGCTCGATCGCACGATGCGCATGTGCAGCTGATGGGGAAACGAGACGTCGCCCGCATAGCGGCCGTGGCCGGTGACCAGCGGCCGGTCCTCGATGCGCGGGACCGGATGGCCCAATACTCTCCGCTCCTCCGCGCGCGGAGGCGTCGGATAGTCGTGCGTCATCCCGAGGCTCCGGCGCGACGCATCTCGTCGGCCGCGGCGCGCACCGCCGTGATGATGTTCTGATAGCCAGTGCAGCGGCAGAGATTCGACGCCAGCACGTCCAAAAGCTCCTCGTCGCCGATATCGGGTTGCCGTTCCAATACGTTCACGGCCAGCATCAAGAAGCCGGGCGTGCAGAAGCCGCACTGCAGGCCGTGATGCTTGATGAAGGCGCTCTGCAGCGGATGCAGCTTGTCGCCATCGGCCAGCCCTTCGACCGTGCGGATTCGTTTTCCCTGCGCCTGCACCGCGAACATCAGGCAGGCGCGCACCGCCGCGTCGTCGAGGATCACCGTGCAGGCGCCGCAGACGCCGTGCTCGCAGCCGATATGAGTGCCGGTCTGCCCGCAATCATCGCGGATCGCGTCCACCAGGGTTTTTCGCGGCTCGATCCGAATCGCGTGGTCGCGCCCGTTGATGTTGAGGGTGATGTCGATTTTTTCGGTCATCGTCCAAACTCAATTTCTCGGCTTGTCATCGTCCGCGAAAGCGGACGATCCAGTACTCACCGATATGCCTCACGGAGTACTGGATGCTCCGCTTGCGCGGAGCATGACGTTGTGTGCGGGGCAGGTGCATCAGAACCCTCGCGGCAGAAAGTCCGCGAACTTGGCGCGGATGCGGTCGTCGAGCTCCTTGCTGGAGCGCGCCTCGATCGGGAAGGTGTCGCGCCGCGACCACGGCCGGCAGGCGTCGATCACGACGCGGGCGTTGCGCGGGTCGTCGGGACTGTAGGCCATCGGGTCGAGCGCCGTGCTCCAGCAGCCGCGCAGCACCTCCATGCCCTCGCGCGGATCGAAGCGCGTGCACATCGCCCAGATCACTTCGTTCATGTTGGCCGGATCGATGTCGTCGTCGACCACCACCACCCAGCGGTTCGCATAGGCGCCGGCGTGGCATTGCGACGCGATCAGCCCGGCCTGCTTGGCGTGGCCGCCATACATCTGCTTGATCGAGACCGTGAGCCACATGCGGCTGCCGCCGGCCTCGTGCGACCACACGCCCTTCACCTCGGGCACGCCGGCCGCCTCCAATTGATTCCACACCGCGCCGCACCGATATGTGCCGCGATAGAACGTGTCGTCGTTGGGCGGCATCGCCGGGATCGCGCCGAGCAGAATCGGCTGGTCGCGATGGAAGAACGATTCCACGCGGATTTTCGGCTCCTTCTTCAGGCCGCCCGCGTAGTAGCCGGTCCATTCGCCGAGCGGGCCTTCGTCGATCAGGTCCTTGGGATGCACGAAGCCCTCGAACGCGGCCTCGGCATGCGCCGGAATCGGGAGCCCGGTGCGCGGGCCGGTGATGATCTCCACCGGCTCGCCGATCAGTCCGCCGGCGGCGTCATACTCGTTCTTGCCGTAGGGAATCTCGATGCCCGCCACCATGAACAAGGCCGGGTGCATGCCGATCACGACCGCGATCGGGCAGGGCTCGCCGCGCTCGTGGTATTTGCGCATGATCAGGTTGCCGTGCTTGCCCTTGGAGGTCATCACGGAGGCGACATTGCGGTCGTGCACCTGGATCCGGTAGGCGCCGTAATTGATCCAGCCGGAATCCGGATCCTTCATGATCACCATGCAGCCGGTGCCGATGTAATAGCCGCCGTCGTGCTCGTGCCATTTCGGAGTTGGGATTTTCAAGAGGTCGATGTCGGCGCCGCTGTAGGAATTTTCCAGCAACGGCCCGCTCGTCACCGTGAGCGGCGGAATCGTCTTGGTCTGCTTCATGTAGTTGCGCCAGAAGCGCACGAGGTCCATCTCGCTGGCATTTTCCGGCAACCCGATCGTGAGATTGATGCGGCGGACCTTGGTGAGGATATTGGCGACCACGCGGTAGCCGCCCGGATAGCCCGGAATGTCGTCGAACATCACGGCCGGGCTGCCATGCGTGCGCTGGTAGATGTCGACGATGCCGCCGATCTCCTGCTCGCGCTCGGCGCCCTTGATGTGTTTCAGCTCGCCGGCCGCCTCCATGTCGGTCAGCCAGGCGCGCAGATCCTGCTTGGGCCGCTGCGGCTTCTCGTTGGATGCACGCGCCGCGGCGCGGGAATCGAGCGTGCTCTGCATTGGTGGCTCCTCGTTTGCCGTCATTCCGGGGCGCGGGCGAAGCCCGCGAGCCCGGTATCCATAACCACGGTTGTCAGTGAGTATGGATTCCGGGCTCGCCGCTGCGCGGCGCCCCGGAATGACGAGTCCGAAAACATCATCTTGATCATATCACCGTCGCCCATCGAGGATATGCTTGAGCCGCTGCGGCGTGATCGGAAGCTGTTTGATCGCGCCTGGCATGCCGATCGCGGCCTCGACCGCAGCCGCGATCGCGGCGCCCACCGGGGTGATGCCGCTTTCGCCCGCGCCCTTGATGCCGAGCGGATTGAGCGGGCTCGGCGCTTCCTCGGTCAGGATGACCTCGACCCTCGGTGTCTCCCGCGCGGTCGGCATCAGGTAATCGGCGAAACTCGTGCACAGCGGATCGCCGCGTTCGTTGTAGAGGAATTCCTCGTAGAGCGCGCCGCCCAGCCCCTGGGTGAACCCGCCGACGATCTGCCCCTTGACCAGCGCCGGATTGATGGCGCGCCCGATATCGTAGCCGATGATGTAGCGCTCGACCGTCACGCCGCCGGTCTCGCGGTCGACGCGGACCACCGCGATATGGGTGCCATAGGGATAAACCTGGTGATCGACGTCGAACCAGCCTTCGGCCGAAAGGCCCGGCTCGCGGCCGCCGCGGGTCTTCGACGTCGGCTCGAGCCCGAGCGCGACCGCGCCGAGGCTCATCGAGGGCCGGGCGTCGCGGTCGGTGCGCACGACCTCGCCGTCGACGATCGCGAGCGCGCCGACCGGCGCCTGCATCATGCCGGCCGCGTAGGCGAGCGCCTTGTCGCGCACCTTCACGGCCGCGTTGTATGTCGCCGATGCGGTCATCACGGTGGCGCGCGACGCATGGGCGCCAATCCCGAAGGCGATGCGGTCGGTCTGGCCGTGGATCACGCGCACGCGGGTATAGTCGACGCCCAGCGTCCCGGCGCACACCTGCGCCACCACCGTCTCGAATCCCTGGCCGATCGAGGCGCCGCCGGTGATGACCTCGACTGCGCCCGACGTATCGACCGAAATCTTCACCCCGTCGGAGGGTCCGAGCCCGCTCTTCTCGACGAACATCGCGAGGCCGGCGCCGACCAGCTCACCCTGCCGGCGCCGCTTCTCCAGGCCGGCCTGGAGATTGTTCCAGTCGGCGGCGGCCAGCACCCGGTCGAGCAGCCCCGCATAGTCGCCGGAATCGTAATGAATTTCCTCGCCGAGCGCCTCGAGCGGGCGCGGATAGGGCATCTCTTCCTTGGTGATGAGATTGCGGCGCCGCACCGAGAATCGGATCGAGGCCGAGCCGCTGCGCCACCGCGTCGACCAGCCGCTCGCGGATGAAGGTCGTCTCGTAGCGCCCGGGTGCCCGGTAGGTGGCGGCCGGCGTCTTGTTGGTGAGGCGGAAATGGCCGACCGACCGATAGGCCGGCACCCGATAGGGGCCCGGCAGGATGCCGCAGATCATCATGGCGACGCGGACCGCGTGGGTCCGGATATAGCCGCCCTGGTCGTGCCAGAACTCGTCGTCGATCGCGAGGATCTGCCCCTGCGGGTCGACCGCCGCCTTGATGCGGTGCTTCTGCTGGCGCGAATGGTTGGCGCAGATCAAGTGCTCGCGCCGGTCCTCGATCCATTTGACCGGCCGGCCGAGCCGCATCGCAGCCACGCACACCAGCACGTCCTCGGGGTAGAGCTCGCCCCGGATGCCGAAGCCGCCGCCCACATGGAACTCGAAGACGCTGATGGCCGACGGGCTGCGCTTGAGCATGCGTGCGAGCAGCTCGCGGTTGCGATGCGGCACCTTGGCGGCGCCGTGCAGCTCCAGCATGTCGCGCGAGGCGTCGTAGCGGCCGATCGCGCCGCGCGTCTCGATCGGCACGCCGGTATGCCGCCCCACCGCCAGCTCGAGCTCGACGATCGCGTGCGCGCCGCGCAGCACCGCATCGACGTCGCCATAGCCCTGGCGCACGATGGTGGCCTCGGTGCTGCGACCGGGCGCGAACTCGCCGGGCTCGGCCTCGGCGTCGAGCAGCACCGGCAGCTCCTCGATCTCCATGGTGACGAGGTCGGCCGCGTCCTCCGCCACGTAGGCGTCCTCCGCGAACACCGCCGCCACCGGATCGCCCACATAGCGCACGCGGCCGGTCGCCAGCACGGGCTGGCGGAACGGCTCCAGCTTCTCGATGCGGCCCTCGCGGAAATCGACCGGCGGCACCTCCGGGATGTCGGCTGCGGTCCATACGGCGACGACCCCCGGCAGCGCCTCGGCGGCGCTGGTGTCGATCGAGACGATTTTTCCGTGTGCGTGGTTGGAGCGCACGATGCGCATATGGAGCTGGTGCGGAAACGAGATGTCGCCCGCATAGCGGCCGCGGCCGGTGACGAGCGGCGGGTCTTCCAGCCGCTCGACCGACTGGCCGATCCATTTCGTCGCTTCGCGTTGCGCCGGCGCGCTCATGCGGTCGCCTGCTCGAGCGCGCGGCGCACGACCGTGCGGACGAGATCGCGCCGGTACCGCGCCGTGTAGTTGATGTCCTGCATCGGATCGACCGAAGCGGCGGCGCGCTCGGCCGCGGCCGCGAAGGCGTCCGGACCGGGTGCCTGGCCCGCAAGGGCCTGCTCGGCCTCGGCCATGCGGCGCGCATGCGGTTCGGCGCCGCCGACCGCGATGCGCGGCTCGACGATCCTGCGGTCCTTCACCCGAAATGTCGTGAGCGCCATCGCGATCCCGAAATCGCCGGCGCGCCGGCTGAACTCGTAGAAGCCGACGCGCGTGTCGACCGGCAGCAGGGGCAGGCGCACTTCCGTCAGCAGCTCGTCGTCGGCGAGCGCGGTGCTCATGATGCCGGCGAAGAACTCGTCCGCCGGGATGACGCGCGTGCCGCGCGCGCTCCGCGCCACCATCTCGGCGCCGAGCGCCGCCGCCACCGTGCACCATTCCGAGGCGGGATCCGCATTGGCGATGCTGCCGCAAAACGTGCCGCGCGTGCGGATCGGGTAATGCGCGATATGGCGCACCACCGTCGCGAGCAGCGTGCCGAGCGGGCCGTCGACGACCGGGCGATGAAACGCCGCGTGACGCACGCAAGCGCCGATGGAAAGCTTGCCCCCTTCGACCGCGAGGCGATCGAGCCCCGCCACGCCATTGATGTCGATCAGATGCGCGGGCCGCGCGAGCCGGAACGCCATGGTGGGCACCAGGCTCTGGCCGCCCGCCAGCACGCGGCCGTCGTCGGGCGCGAGCCGCGCCAGCAGCGCGATCGCCTCGTCGATTGTGGCCGGGGCGTAGTGGCGGAACGGAGCGGGCTTCATCGCGCCAGACCTGGGTCGGGTGTCAATCTGCCGACGAATTTTGCGAGTTGCGGAAAATTATTGCGTGGCACGGGGCTGTTTCGAACTTGCGAATTATTTCAGAGCGATACACCACTTTGCGGCCCGTAAAGCAAGCGTGGCCAGCGCACGAGACCCGAGGGCTCATCCGGGCCACGACGCTCGTTTTCGTGTCTCATTCCAGGGGTGCACGCCAAGGGGACATGCGCCAATAATGCAGAGCGAGAACAGGTCGAAATTCCCTGTTAAATCGGGACCTGCTTTCTGCTGCCATCCTCACGTATTGAGATGATTGGGCTTTTTGGCTCCGTTTGTCCCGGCGTGTCCCTGCTAATAACAGGAGTCTACAGGGAATCTGCAGGGAATGGTGGCGCCGCCAAATCCGGCACCCATCCGGGCTACGACTACTACGACTACGCCGCGATGGCGCGAGACATGTCGCTCTTATGCAAACGCCCGGCGCTTCGCGGCGTCGGGCGCAATTCCAACCGTGGATTTTCTCCTACACCATCTGGGCGCGGCGGTCAAAAAAGTGGATGTCAAGAGTCATGATTGCGCGACGGGCGTGCGGCCGAACCCACCCTGTACCCGTCTGGCGTTCGGAGCCGGTCCTACTCGATTTCCGTGATCACCTCCGGAAACTGATGCAGCCGGTCGCCCGGACCGTTGCCGCCGATGAAATAATTGTCGCATAGCCAGTTCACATAGCCTTTGTGGATGTAGGTCGGGTGGACCACGATGTTCATGTCCTTCTCGATCGTCATCGGCTCGTCCTTGCGCACCAGCGGACGTTCCACCAGGTCGTAGCCCTGGCCGTGGCAATAGAGCCGCGCCTCCTCGGGCCGGCCGTTCTGGCGCATGAACGCGTTGAAGGCCTCCCAGATGTCGCGGCAAGGCGTGCCGGGCTTGAGCAGGTCGAGCGTCATCTTGCGCGCCTCCTGCGTGAAGGCGAGCTCGTCCTTCATCGCCTGCGGCGCCTTGCCGACCACGCAGGTGCGGCCGAGCTCGGTGTAGAAGCCGCCCGGTCCGTTGTCCTCGACCAGCAGCGCGATCTGGTCGCCCTTCTGGATCACCCGATCCTGCACGTGCCGCTGGTTGATGCGCGCGGGCTGGCCGATCGGCGACGAGGCGCACAGATAAATGCCCTGCTCGCTGCCGTTACGCATGCTGTAATGCGCCGCGATCGCCGACACGTCGCTGTCGCGCATCCCCGGCTTGACGGCGTCGAAGGCGGCCCGCATGGCGCCGTCCTGCATCCGCGTGGTGCGGCGGATCAGCTCCATCTCCTCCGGGCTCTTGGGCACCTTGATGCGGTCGACCAGCTCGGATGCGTCGACATAGGTCGCGCCCGCAAAGCGCCGCTTGATGAAGTCGACCAGCGCGTACGACATCTGATAGGTGCCGACCAGGCCGATCGTGGCCTTGGCATAGGGCACGAGCGCCGTGGCGGCGAGCTCGGGATCGTAGTCCTTGGTGTAATGCGCGGACGAATAGCTCGGCGTGGTCAATATCCGCTTGACGCCGCGCCACATGCCGTCGCCCTCGGTGGTGAGCTCCTGCGCGCCGCCGAACGGGCCCTGGGTGACGACCGTCATGTCGGCGTCGCGCGGGAAACACCACCGTATTCGGGTAGCCGTTGGTGGCCGGCATGTCGGTGAAATAGCGCACATAGCCGCCCATGTGATCGTTGTTGTTCTGCATCAGCAGGACGTCGATCCGCTCGGCCTGCATGGCGGCGCGCACCGCCTGCCAGCGTCGCTGCAGCTCGGCGGTCGAGATCGGCGTGTTGAGGCGCTCGCTCAATGCGGCCATGGGTGGTCCTTTCGTGCGGAACGTGGCGCGACTAAATACGGCGGGCGGCATAACGTCAATTGCCGTCATTGCGAGGCGCGCGAAGCGCGCCGAAGCAATCTCCGCCACCGCTCATGCGCAAGAGAAGCGAGATTGCTTCGCTTCGCCTTCGCGCTCCACGCTTCGGCGGACTTGAAACCCGACGTAGCTCGCTAGCGAGCGGAGGCGGGCCGCTCGCAATGACGAAGAAACCTAAGGCGCTTTGCGCCGGTATTGGCGTGGAAATCGCGCCCGTTGGTGGTCGCGGCCACGAAACCGGCGCGGATGACGAAATCGCCGAAGCGTTCGCCGGCCTTGCGCTCTTTCGCATAGGCGGCCAGCACGGATCGAGCTTCGCCACGATCTCGTCGTGCTGCAGATCCTCGGCATAGAGCTTGGAAAGGCGCGATCCGTCGAAGGCGGCGCCGAGATAGAGATTGTAGCGGCCGGGTCCTTTGCCGACCAATCCGATCTCGGCGATGTAGGGCCGGGCGCAGCCGTTCGGGCAGCCGGTCATGCGGATCACGATGTCGTCGGCCGCCAGATCATGTGCCGCCAGCCGCGCGTCGAGCGCCGTGACCAGGTCGGGCAGGTAGCGCTCGCTCTCGGCGAGCGCGAGGCCGCAGGTCGGCAGCGCCACGCACGCCATGGCGTTGCGCCGCAACCCGGAGCGGGGCGCCAGCAGCCCATGCAAGTCTGCCAGGCGCTCGACCGCGGCCCGGTTCTCCTTTGCGACGTTGGCGATGACGAGGTTCTGGTTGGCGGTGAGGCGGATATCGCCATCGTGGGTGCGCGCGATCTCGCGCAAACCCGTCAACAATGTCGTGCCGCCGGCCGCATCGCGCACGCGGCCGTTCTCGATGAACAGCGTGAGGTGGTGGCGGCCGTCCTCGCCCTCGACCCAGCCGTAGCGGTCGCCGGTCGACGTGAATGCGTAAGGCCTGAGCTCGTCGAGCGTCACGCCGGCGCGGCGCTCGACCTCGGCGCGGAACGCCGCGAGCCCGCGATCCTCGATCGTGTATTTGAGGCGCGCATGCTTGCGGTCCGAGCGGTCGCCCCAGTCGCGCTGCACGGTCACCACCGCCTCGGCGATCGCCACCGCGTGCTCGGTCTTGCAAAAGCCCATGACGTCGGCGGTGCGCGGATAGGTCTGCGGCTCGCCATGGGTCATGCCCATGCCGCCGCCGACCGTCACGTTCCAGCCGCGCGACCGCGCCCGCGCGGTCGACGATGGCGATGAAGCCGAGATCGTTGGCGAACACGTCGACGTCGTTCGACGGCGGCACCGCGACGGCGATCTTGAACTTCCGCGGCAGATAGGTCTTGCCGTAGATCGGCTCGACCACCTCGTCCTCGCCGCCCGCGATGCGCTCGCCGTCCAGCCAGATCTCGCGATAGGCGGTGGTGCGCGGCACGAGATGGTTCGAGATCGCGACCGAGAGATCGTAGGCGGCCCGATGGGCGTTCGATTGATGCGGATTGGGATTGCACATCACGTTGCGGTTGACGTCGCCGCAGGCCGCGATGGTCGAGAGCAGCGCGGCGTCCATCGCCCGCAGGGTCGACTTGAGATTGGACTTGATGACGCCATGCAGCTGCACGGTCTGCCGGGTGGTGAGCCGCATGGTGCCGTTGCCGTAATGGCGGGCGATCTCATCCAGCGCGAGCCATTGCGCCGGGGCGAGCACGCCGCCGGAGATGCGCACGCGCAGCATGAAGGCGAACGCCTTCTCCATTTTCTTCGACGAGCGCTCGCCGCGCAGGTCGCGGTCATCCTGCAGGTACATGCCGTGGAATTTGACCAGCTGCGCGTCGTCCTCGACGATGCTGCCGGTGATCTCGTCGCGCACGCCGTCGGCGAGCGTGCCGCGCAGATAGTCGCTCGCTTCCTTGATGCGTTCGTTGCGCGAGAGTTCTTTGGTCATGGGGGTGCACTTTCGCGGATTGTCATTGCGAGCGAAGCGAAGCAATCCCATTCCGAAGGTGCCAGCCCGGACCGGCGCATTCGCTTCGTCGCGCTTCGCGCTCCTCGCAATGACGGTAGCTTAATAGACGTCCTGCAGGTAGCGCCGGCCACGCTCGAGCGCGCCGACCGCCTGCTCGGCCAGCTCGGGCGCGATCGCCTTCACGTCCGCATAGGCGCGCACCAGCGTGCCGCGTACGTCCTTGGCCATCTGCTTGGCGTCGCCGCAGACATAGAGATACGCCCCGTCGTCGAGCCATTCGACGAGCTCGCGGCGGCGATCCCACAGCCGGTGCTGCACGTAGATCTTCTCCGGCGTGTCGCGCGAGAAGGCGACATCCATGCGGGTCAGCGCCCCGTCCTTGAGCGCATCCTGCCATTCGAGCTGGTAGAGGAAGTCGTGGGTATAGTTGCGGTCGCCGAAGAACAGCCACGATTTGCCGGTCGCGCCCGTGGCGCGGCGTTCCTGGACGAAACCGCGGAACGGCGCGACGCCGGTTCCCGGTCCGACCATGATGATGTCCCGGTCGGACGCCGGCAGGCCGAAATGCTTGTTGGGCCGCAGCTTGACGCGCACCCGATCGCCTTTCTTGAGGCGCTCGGCGACGAAGCCCGACGCCACGCCGATGCGGCTGCGCCCCTGGCTGTCGTAGCGCACCGCTGAGACCAGCAGATGGGCCTCGTCGCTCGACCTCGCGGCGCGACGAGGCGATCGAATAGGCGCGCGGCGCCAGCGGCCGGGTCAACGCGCGCAGCTGCTCGCCCGACAGGGTGATCGGAAAGTGCTCGATGAGATCGATGAGCTGACGTCCCGCGATCCAGGCGCGGGCGTCGCCGGAGTCGAGCAGCGATTTGACGTAGCGATGTCCGGTGGCGGCCGCGTAGTTCTCGACCGTCTTGAGCGACAGGGTCGTGACGTCGCGATTTTTGGTGAATTCGTCGCGCAGTGCGCCGTCGGACGCCAGACCGGCCGCCGCCAAGCAGCTGCTCCACATAGGCCGGATCGTTGTGCGGATAGAGATCGAGCGAGTCGCCCGGATTATAGGCCGGCGCCTTGCCGTCGAAGGCGAGCTCGAGATGGATCGTCTCCTTGTCGGAGCGCGACGAGTTGAGGTCGATATGCGCGATGACCTCGGCCTCGACCGGGGCGAGATTGGGCTCGGGCGCCGCCGCCCCGAAATCGACCGCGATCACCTGTCCGATCGTCGGGCCGGGCTCGGCCGCGGGCGCGAGCGCCGTGACGGCGCCTTCGATCCAGCGCGCGGCCGGCTCCGCGAAGTCGAGGTCGAGGTCGACGCGCGCGGCGACGCGTTTGGCGCCCAGCGCCTCCAGGCGGGCGTCGATCGCCTTGCCGATGGCGCAGAATTCCACGTAGGCCGTGTCGCCGAGCGCCAGCACGGCGAATGCGACGCCGTCGAGGCGCGGCGCGCCATCGCCCATGAGCACCGCATAGGTTGCGGCCGCGCGCGCCGGCGGCTCGCCTTCGCCCCAGGTCGCCGCGATGACGATCAGCCGGCGGGTCGCCGGCAGCGTCGCCACGTCGAGGTCGGCCATGTCGACGACCGTTGGCCGCAGGCCGCGCTTGCGCGCGAGCTTGGCCAAGTCGGCGGCCAGGCGTTCGCTGTTGCCGGATTCGCTCGCGAACACGATCGTCAGCGGCTCGGCGGGGCGCGCGACCGGGGCCGGCCTGGCGGGCGCCGATTGGCTGTCGGCGCCGGCCAGGAATCCGGCGAGCCAGGCGCGCTGGATCGGGTTGGCGGAGCCGACCACGCGATTGAGAATCTCGATCTCGTCCTCGGCGAAAGGCGCGGTCTTCGGGATAGCGGACAATTGGCTCGCCATGATGTTCGACTTTACGCCGGGAGCCAGGGTGAACAGGTCTTCGGGCAGACGGCGATGCCCAGAATAGAATATTTATTCTGTCATCTGGCAATAGACAGCGCAAAAAAAGAATTTTATACTAATAATGTCGCATAATAATGGACAGAATTCCACAAAACGAGCTGCCGGGAATTCAACCCTGTGCCGCCTCTGCGCTTGGGGGACGGCATCAGGGCCTGCCCTGCCGGTGGACGCGATCAGCGGCGCGCGGTCCTTGGGCGATCGGACCAAAATAAACGTCCGAATCGGTCGCGGCGGCCGGAACGCCCTCCCATAAAAAGCCTTTTAGTAGGAATGTAACAATGCCGGGGCGATGGTGGCGGCAGCCGGCCGGGGTCCGTGTCATTCCATGGAATCGATACTCGTTAAGATTTTGGCGGTCGTGCTGGCTCTGAGCCAAGTTTCGACACGGCCGAACGACATACGCACGCAGTTCGACGGCGCGGCCGATCGCACGCGGGTCGTCGAATTGCTGCGCGCGGGTTGCGCCCACATGCGCAAGGTGTTCGAGGTCGAGGACCTGGCGCTCGATGATCTCGTCGAGACGGCGCTGGCGGACCCGAAAGCCATCACGAGCGACATCAAGGCGTTTCACGGCCTCAATTTCGGCGATCTGCACGCGACCTACCGCGAGCTGTGCAAGAACGAGACGCCCGACCCGTCGCCGGTCGACATCGGCGAGGTGATCGCGTTCTTCAACAAGGCGGCCGCCGATCTGCCAGATCACACCCGCCTCAAGGGCCTGCGGCTCGCCAGCCCCTCGACGGTGCTCGACGGCAAAGGCACGTACTTCGCCGAGCTCTACGAGCCCGGCAACCGACGCATCGCGGTGCCGCTGAGCGACATCCCGGAGACGGTCCGTCGCGCCTTCGTGTCCGCCGAGGACAAGCGTTTCTTCGAGCACAAAGGGATCGACGAGCGCGGGCTGGTGCGCGCGTTCGTCGTCAATATGATGCAGCCGGGGCGCCCGCAGGGCGGCTCCACCATCACCCAGCAGGTGGTCAAGAATCTCCTGGTCGGCGACGACGTCACCTACGAGCGCAAGATCCGCGAGATCATCGTAACCTCACGGGTCGAGCGCACCCTGAGCAAACCCGAAATTCTCGAGCTCTATCTCAACTCGATCTATTTCGGCCGCAATTCCTGGGGCGTCGAGATGGCGGCGCGCAGCTATTTCGGAAAATCCGTCAAGGATCTGTCGCTCTCGGAAGGCGCCTTGCTGGCGGGCCTGGTGAAGGGTCCCAATTATTTCAGCCCGGAGCGCGCACCCGATCGCGCCCGCGAGCGCCTCGCTTATGTGTTGGGCCGGATGCAGGAAGACGGCGTGATCACGCCCGATCAAGTGAAACAGCAGCAGGGGACGTTGCCGCCCGTCATCGCGGTCGAGCGCCCGCGCAACGAGGTCGCTCATCATTTCTTCGATTATCTCACCCGCGAGGTGAAGACGGTTACGGCCCTCCAGCCGCTTGCGAACGCCACCTATACGGTGCGCTCGACGATCTATCCCGAACTGCAAAACGCGACCGAAGCGGCGCTGCAGGAGGGCCTGGCCCAGTACGAGCTCAAGACCGGGCGGGTCGACTTCCAGGGTCCGGAAGCAAATCTCTCGGACGCCATCAAACAGCTGCGGGCCGAACGCGCATCCGGGCCGTCGGCGCCGCCCGCGCCGGTCAAGCCCGATTGGCAGCAGGCCCTCGCGCAGGCGCGCCTGCCCCTGCGTGACGTGCATTGGGTGCCGGCGGTCGTCGTGGACAAGCCGGGAGCGAAGAAATACGACGGCATGCGGGTCGGTCTCGCCGACGGCCGCGTGCTTCCGCTGCGGACCGGTAACGGCGACATCCAGCGCCGCTTGCAGGTCAACGACGTGGTCTTCGTGCGCGTCGTGAACGGCCAGGGCAAGGTCGCGGCACGCGCCGACCTGCGGGTCCGGCCGACCGTGCAGGGGGCGGCGCTGGTGCTGGAGAACAAGACCGGGCGCATCCTCGCCATGGCGGGCGGATTTTCCTACGAGCTGAGCCAGCTCAACCGCACCTCGCAGACGCGGCGGCAGCCGGGCTCGGCGATCAAGCCGATGACTTACCTGGCGGCGCTGCGCGCCGGGCTTCAGCCCAATACGCTGGTGCGCGACGAGCCGGTCACGCTGCCGCCGATCGGCGGCGGCACGCGCGAACGCGACTATTGGACACCCAAGAACTACGAGGGCGGCTCGTCGGGCGTGATGACGCTGCGCCGCGCACTGGAGAATTCGCGCAATCTCGCGACCGTCGGGCTTTTGGACGGCGGCATCGACGCCACGCCGGAGCTGAGCTTCGATCGCGTGTGCGCGCTGGCGCAGGAGGCGCTGATCTATTCCGAATGCCTGCGCTACTACCCGGTCGTGCTCGGCGCGCAGCCGGTGCGGCTGATCGACCTTGCGGCGTTCTACGCCGCGATCTCCAACGAGGGCGCGCGCCCCAGGCCGCATGCGATCGCGTCGGTCGAGCAGGACGGCCGCACCGTCTATCGGGACGAACTCGATCCCCTCGACATGGCTCGGTTCCGCCGACCGGGTCGCGTTCTATCAGTTGAAGTCGATGCTCCAAGGCGTGGTCCAGCGCGGGACCGCGAACTCGATCCGGCAGCTCGCGCCTTACGTGGCCGGCAAGACCGGCACGACCGACGACGAGAACGACGCCTGGTTCGTCGGATTTACCAACGACGTCACGGTGGCGATCTGGGTCGGCTACGACAACGGCAACGGCCGCCGCACTTTGGGGGCCGGGCAGACCGGCGGGCACGTCGCGGTCCCGATCTTCAAGCCCATCATCGAGGCGGCGTGGGCCTACCACGCGCGCCAGGCCGTGCTCGCGCCCCCGTCGCCGGAAGCCAGACGGCAACTCGTGATGCTGCCGATCGATCTCGCGTCCGGCAGCCGGGTGACGATGAGCGGGCCGGGGACCATCACCGAGTATTTCCGCAAGGACGCGAGCGGGCAGGTCGCCGAGACCCAGTACCGCCTGGTGAGCGAATTCGAGGCCGAGACCTTGCGCCAGACCGACGGGTCGATCGGAGGCCAGCCTGAAGACTATCCGTTTGGCGGGAGCGTGCAGGGGCCGGTCTATCGGGCCATGCCTCCGCCTCAATACAACCCTCCCCCGCAATATAATCGCGGCCTGTTCGGCGGCTGGTTCAACGAGGAGCCCGACCGCCAATCTGAGCAGCAGCAGCGTCAGCGCCGCCGCGATCCCGATTATTTTTGGAATCAACGGGCGAATTGAACGGAAGCACGATGCGGTACCTCAGCCTTTTGTCGGGCCCGGTCGCGGCGCTCGGCTTTCTGGGCGCCGCGCAGGCGCAGCCGTTCAAGATCGTGGAGGTGGCGTCCGTCGCGGCACTTCCCGTCGGCCAGCTCGCGCCGCAAACCATCGCGTTTGCGGATCACAAGAACGACAATCTCGTCGACAAGAGCAGCGGGCTGATCCGGTTCGACGACTGGGCGCAGACCCGACTGGTCCAGAAGCAGTTTCTCGGCCTCTTCCCGAGCTACGACGAGCCGACGATCAGTGCGGGCGGCAGCGCCAAGCCGCGCAAGAAGCGGCTGCACATGTACGTGGCCGAGGCGCGGTTCGTGCTCAAGCGCTCGCCGCAGGCGATCGAGCCGGCGCGCTACGCGACGCTTCCGTTTCTCGAGCGGATCGATCCGGCGATCAAGCACAAGGCGATCACGGCGGACGACGTGGTGCCGAACAAGAATCCGCAAAGCCCCAATCACAATCCGGCGCGCCGCTGGTGCGAAGGCGGCGGCGTCGCGGTCTGCATCCAGTCGACCTACCGGCTCGAAGGCAAGCTGCCGCTCGGCATCGCGCTGGTGAACAAGCTCAAGGAAAGCGGACGCAAATACGCCGACACCATCGAATTCCAGAGCGAGCTGCGGGTCGTGCCGGCGACCGAAATCGACGATGCGGGCTACCGCAAGCTCACCGGCGTCGATTCGCCGATCGTCGGCGCGCTCGAGCAGAACATCGTCCACGTCAACCAGGTCATGCAGTTCGGCAAGTTTCTCGCCGTTTTCCAGCGCCACCCGACCGATCCGGCGCGCACGATCGCCACCACCTTCATGGTGCTGGCGGTCGATTCCGACCTGTTCGAGAAGCAAAAGAAATACGCCGAGGTGCCGGTGCTGCGCAATCTCATCCCGGCCCAGGTGCTCGCCGGCAACAGCACGTTCAACACCGGCAATTCGATCAGCTCCGGTCTGCCGAAATACACGCGCAACAGCCTGATGGCGATCGCGGAAATTCTCGAGCGCGAATGAGCCGCGCGCGCCTCGACCGCGCGGACGCAAGTTCGCGCGCCGCGGGCTTGTTTCGCCGCGCCTGTCCGTTTGATAGTCTCGTGTGGGGGATTGCCATGTTCGAATCTTATCGCGACGCTCCGCCCGCACGGCGCGCCCTGATTATGGCCGTACTTGCGGTGCTCTCCGCCCTGTTGAGCAACTACGTCTATGACGCATTCGGGGATGTGACGATCCTGGGCGTCCCGCCATTGCCGGCGATCTACTTCGGCATCGTCCTTGCCGTCGGCTGCACCATGTGGACGAGCAACGGCAAGTCGGGCGCGGTCGCGATCCTGGGTGCCACCTTTCTGGCTTGGTTCGCGGCCTTCAAGACGGCCGGACAGGTCCACGATTGGTTGTCCGACATTGCGAGCATCAGCAGCTACCAACTCTTATTCGCCGGTCTTGCCGGCGGGTTCGTCGGCAGCGCCATCACGGCATTCGGCGTTTCGCTCGCCGCAAGGGAATTGCCCGACGCCAAGGCGTGGTCGCGTACCGTGATGGTTGGAACGGTCGCGGGCATCCTTTTGGAATGCCTGAGCAACGAGAACCGGGATCAAATTCCGCTTCATGTCGACAGTCTCCTGCCGTTGTTCCTCGTCTGGCAGCCTGCGGTCGCCGCGTCGATCGCCTACGGTCTTCCGCGACGGTCGCGCGACGCTTAGGCGACGACGCTTTCGTCGGGGCGGCCGGGTCAGCCCTCCATCGGCGGCGGCGCGGCGCGATTGCGGTCCGTCGCGCGCCGCGTCTATGATGGATTTCCAAACGGCCGCGCTGGTCGGACCAGCAACATAAAGGCGAAACGGGAGGTGTCATGGCCATCACGTCGGTGTTGCGGGTGTGCGCGCTCGCTTTGGCGTCCGCCGTGGGGATGGCCCAGGCGCAGACGGTCCAGATTTCCCCCGAGCTTGCGAAAGTGATCGACGGCGCCAGGCAGGAAGGCAAGCTCCTGCTGCGCTCGACCACCAGCGTCAACGGCGCCGCCGAAGGCGCCAAGGTGGCGCAGGACGGCATCAAGCGCATGTTCGGTGTCGACCTCGCGGTCGAATGGGTGCCGGGCCCGGCCTTCGCGCCGCTCGCGGCCGCGCTCTATCAGGAGAAGCAGGCCGGCCAGCCCGCCTCGGGCGACGTCTACATCGCGACCGCGATCCAGATCACGCCCTATCTCGAGCGCGGCCTTTATCAGACCGTCGATTGGGTCAGGCTCATGCCGGCGCGCATCCGACCGGACTATGTCGAGGGCGGCGGCCGGGCGTTGCGCTTCATGACGTTCCTTCCCGGCATCAATTACAACGTGAAGGCCGCCGGCTGGGCGCCGCAGGTCAACACCGTCGCCGACCTGCTCAAGCCGGACCTCAAGGGAAAGTTCGTCACCACGCCGTTCCTCGCCGGATTCGACGTGCTGCTGGCGTCGCCGGATTGGGGCCCGCGAAAGACCGAAGACCTGGTGCGCAAGCTGTCGGGCCAGATCGGCGGTCTGCTCGGTTGCGAGGGCGAGGACCGCATCGCGTCGGGCGAGATTCCCGGCGCTGGTGATCGATTGCGTCGGCGGTTCGCAGAACCGGCTGCGCTATCGCGGCACCGGGCATTCTCGACACCCACATCATCCCCGACATGGCGCAGCGCCGCTACGCCTACATGACGGTGCCGGCGCACGCGCCGCATCCCAACGCCGCGATCCTCTACACGCTCTACATTTCCTCGCCCGAAGGGCAGGACAAGGTGGTGTGGGACTATTACGGCTGGGACCTCGACAACTATCCGGGCTCCCATGCGGGCAAGAAGGTCCAGGATCTGACGGCCAAGGGCGTGAAATTCACCGATGTGACCATCGACTGGTGGAAGACCAATCAGGGCATCGAGAAGGCGCATCTGGAGCTCACGAAAATCATTCGCGAGCGGTGAGTGGCCGACACCTTGCCCGCGCTCCGCGCCCCGCCGGCCCTCGCCCGGCGACCCCCGATCTCGCGCGCACCGCCATGCTGGCCATCGCGATACTCGCGAGCCTGTGCGTGGTCGTCCTTCTCGTCACCATCCTGTGGCTGAGCTTCACCGACGGCACGCCGGGCGATCCCGATCTCGGCTACACGCTCGGCCACTACGCCGACGATTTTCTCCGACCGCTTCACCTATCGGGTGCTCGGCAACACCTGCGTGTTCCTGGCTGGTGACGCTCGTCGTCGCCTTCGCGCTCGCGCTGCCGATCGCCTGGCTGATCGAGCGCACCGATTTTCCGGGCAAGCCGGTCGTGTTCACGCTGATGACCGTGGCGCTGCTGATCCCCGGCTTCGCGGTCGCGCTCGGCTGGCTGTTCCTGCTGCATCCGCGCATCGGGCTGATCAACCAGGCGCTGATGGCGCTGTTCGGCCTCGACGAGGCGCCGTTCGACATCTCCGACTATCTTCGGCATGGGCGTGGTCGAGGGCCTGAGCCTCACGCCGATCACCTTCATCATGATCTCGGTGGCGTTGCGCGCGATGGACCCGGCGCTCGAGGAAGCCGCCGCGATGAGCGGCGCGAAGCCCTGGCAGGCGGTCTGGCGCGTCACCCTGCGCGTGCTGTGGCCCGGCGCTGCTGGCGGCCGCCGATCTATGTCGCGGCCATCTGCTTCGCGGCCTTCGACGTGCCGGCGATCCTCGGCCTCACCAACCGCATCTTCACCTTCTCGACCTACGTGTTCCGCGAGCTCACGCCGACCGAAGGCGCGCCCGAATACGGCGACGTCGCGACGCTCAGCGTCATCATGCTGGTGATCGCCGTGCTGATGAGCTGGAGCTACCGCGCGGTGCAGCGCCAGGCGCCGCGAATACGCCGTCGTCACCGGCAAGGCCTATCGGCCGCGCATCGCGCCGCTCGGCCGCGCTCAAAGGACCGGCCGATCGGCTTCGTCGCCGCCTTCTTCCTGGTGAGCCAGGCGCTGCCGCTCGCTGATGCTCGGCTGGGCGTCGGTGCTGCCGTTCCTGCAGACCGCCGTCGGCGGCGGCGTTCGCCTCGATGTCGCTCGGCAATTTCCGCAGCATCCCGACCGAGCTGCTCTGGCGCATCATCGGCAACACCGCGATCCTGATGGTCGCGGTGCCGACCATCACGATGATCGCCAGCCTCGCCATCTCCTGGGTGGTGCTGCGCGTCGAAGACGCGCGGCGCGCGCGCTGCTCGATTTCCTCGCCTTCCTGCCGGTGACGGTGCCGCCGATCGTGTTCAGCGTCGCGGCGCTGCTGCTCGCCTTGTTCGTGCTGCGGCGCGGTCGTGCCGATCTACGGCACGATCTGGCTCCTGGTGATCGTCTACGTGATCGCGCGCCTGAGCTACGGCACGCGCATGACCAACAGCGCGCTGATCCAGATCCATCGCGAGCTCGACGAGGCGGCGCAGATGAGCGGCGCCGGCACCGCCGGCGTGCTGCGCGCGATCCTGCTGCCGCTGCTCGCGCCGACGATCGCTCTATGCGTGGATCTGGATCGCGCTCTTGACCTACCGCGAGCTCACCCTGCCGGTGGTGCTCTCGACCGGCGGCAATCTGCCGTTCTCGATGCTGGTCTGGAGCTACGTGCAATCCTCGTCCTACGGACGCGCCTCGGCCGCCGCATTGATCATGCTGGTGCTGATGGTCCCGGTGCTGCTTCTCTACTGGCTGGCGGCGCGGCGCGCCGGCATGCTCGCCCCGAGATGACGCGATGATCCGCATCCGCGACCTCTGCGATGTCCTATCCGACCGCGGGCGCCGCGGCGCCCGCCGTGCGGGGCATCTCGCTCGAGATCGAGGACGGGGCGTTCTACACCCTGCTCGGGCCGTCGGGATGCGGCAAGACCACGACCTTGCGCTGCGTCGCGGGCCTCGAGCGGCCGGATGCGGGCGAGATCGCGATCGGGAGCGACGTCGTGTTCTCGGCGCAGCGCAACATCTGGGTCGCGCCGCACGAGCGCAACATCGGCATGGTTTTCCAGTCCTACGCGATCTGGCCGCACATGAGCGTGTTCGAGAACGTCGCGTTTCCGCTGCAATACAAGAAGCCGAAGCCGTCGCGCAGCGATACGCGCGACCGCGTGATGGCGGCCCTCGGGCTGGTGCGGCTCGGCGGGTTCGAGGACCGGCCGGCGCCCTATCTGTCGGGCGGCCAGCAGCAGCGGCTCGCGCTCGCGCGCGCCCTGGTGGCCGAGCCGCGCGTGCTGCTGCTCGACGAGCCCTTGTCCAATCTCGACGCCAAGCTGCGCGAGGAGATGCGGCTGGAGCTGCGCGAGATGGTGGAGCGGCTGCGCGTCACGACCTTGTTCGTCACCCACGAGCAGATCGAGGCGCTCACCATGTCGGACGTGGTCGCCGTCATGAAGGACGGCGTCATCGTCCAGGAGGGGTCGCCCGCCGATATCTACGGCAAGCCGGCGCAGGCCTTCGTGGCCGACTTCATCGGCAAGACCAATATCCTGCCCGGCCGCGTCGCGGCGCTGGGCGCGGCGGACGATGGCGGGCTCGCCACCATCGAGACGCCGGTCGGCGCCTTGCGCTGCCGGGTCGACGCTGCGACCCGCGCGGGCGACGCCCTCACGCTGGCGATCCGCCCCGAGCACGTCGCGCTGTCGGCCGGCGGCGCCGCCTCGGGCGGGCCGAACGTCCTCGCCGGCCAGGTCGAGGCCGTGATCTATCTCGGCAATCTGCTCGAATGCACGGTCGCGGTCGGCACGCAGTTGCTGCGCGTCCAGCTCCATCCCTCGGTGCCGGTTGTCCGCGGCGCGCGGGTTCAACTGCTGCTTCCCATTGAACATTGTCTGGCCATGCGCCATTGACCTCCCGTATGACGTCCGACACGCGAAAGCAGCGAGCGATGATTTCCAGGCCCAGCGCCCGTTCCGCCCCGTCCGGGCTGCGTTTGGCCGCCGATATCGGCGGAACGTTCACCGATATCGCGGTGTTCGACGACAAGACCGGCAAATTGTCGTTCGGCAAGGTCTTGACCACGCCGCAGCGGCTGGTCGACGGCATCAACGCCGGCGTCGAGAAGGCCGGCACGGACTACGCGGCGACCGGCCTGTTCCTGCACGGCTCGACCATCGCGATCAACACCATCCTGGAACGCACCGGCGCCAGGACGGCGCTGGTCATCACGCAAGGTTTCCGCGACGTCTACGAGATCGGCCGCATCAACCGGCCCGACGCCTACAATCTCTATTTTCGCAAGCACGTGCCGCTGATCGAGCGCGCGCTGCGTTACGAGGTCAAGGAGCGCATGCTGGCGGACGGCGAGGTGCTGACGCCGTTGCGGGACGGCGAGATCATCGCGCTCGGCCGCAAGCTGGCGAAGCTCGGCGTGGAAGCGGTCGCGATCCTGTTTCTCAATTGCTACGTCAATCCGGCCCACGAGCAGCGCGCAAAGAAGCTGCTGGAGGCCCGGCATCCCGACATGTTCGTCTCGGCGTCGCACGAGCTCTCGCAGGAATACCGCGAGTTCGAGCGCTGCTCGACGGTGGCGGCCAATGCCTATATCGGGCCGCGCGTGCGGCGCTATCTCGGCGGAGATCGACACGCATATCCGCGCCGACCGGATTCAAGGGCTCGTTCCTGGTCGTGCAATCGACCGGCGGGCTCTACGAGGCCGAGCAGGCGAAGTCGCATTGCGTCCGCATGCTCGAGTCGGGACCGGCGGCCGGCGTGATCGGCACCCAGGCGCTGTGCCGCACGCTCGGCCTCGACGGCGCGATCGCGTTCGACATGGGCGGCACCACCGCGAAGGCCGGCGTCATCTATAAGGGCGAGGCGCTCACCACCGGAACCGCGCTCATCGGCGGCTACGACCAGGCGCTGCCCGTGCAGATCGCCATGATGGACATCTTCGAGGTCGGCACCGGCGGCGGCTCGATCGCCCGGGTCGAGAACGGCGCGCTTGCGGGTCGGCCCGCAAAGCGCCGGCGCCGCCCCCGGCCCGGCCTGCTACGCGCTCGGCGGCACGCAGGCGACCGTCACCGACGCCAACCTGCTGCTCGGCCGGCTCGGCGCCGACCGTTTCCTGGGCGGCGAGATGCGGCTCGACGCCGAGGCGGCCGCGCGGGCGATCCGACACAAGATCGCCGAGCCCCTCGGCATGGACGTTGTGGCGGCGGCCGACGGCATCCTGCGCATCGCGGTCACCGCCATGTCGTACGCGGTGAAAGGCGTCACCACCGAGCGCGGGCTCGACGTCGGCGATTTTGCGCTCGTCGCCTATGGGGGCGCCGGGCCGCTGCATGCCCTGCATATCGCGCGCGAGCTCGGCATCCGCCGCGTGATCATTCCGGGCGCGCCCGGCGTCTTTTCGGCCTTCGGCATGCTGTTTTCCGATCTGCGCTACGACTATGTGCGCACCTGGTTCACCCGCCTCGACGACGCGCCGTTCGACGCCATGGAGCGCGTCTACCGGGAGCTCGAGGACAGCGGCCGCCAGGCGATCGCCTCCGCGGCCGTGAAGCCGGAGAGCATCACCGTCAAGCGCGCCGCCGACATGCGCTATGTCGGCCAGGAGCACGCCGTCACGGTCGACCTGCCGACCGAGGTGTTCGCGAAAGGCGACCGCGCCGCCATCAAACGCCACTTCGACGAGATGCACGCGCTGCGCTACGGCACCTCAGCGCCGCAGGAACGCGCCGAGATCGTCAGCCTGCGCACCACCGTGACCGGCGTCATGCGCAAGCCGCCGCAGGAGAAGATCGCCGCAGGCACAGCGTTGCCGCCGGCCGCGGCCCACGCCGGCAAGCGCCCGGTCTATTTCGGCGAGGAGGGCGGGTTCGTCGAGACGCCGACCTTTGCGCGCGCGGGTCTGCTCGCCGGCAACCGGATCGACGGCCCGGCGCTGATCGAGGAGCACGCCTCGACGACGGTGCTGCTGCCCGGCGCTTGGGCCGAGGTCGACGTCTTCGGCAACCTGATGATCACGGTCGGAGCAAGTTGATGGGTTTCTTCTCCCCTCCCCCTTGTGGGGAGGGGTCGGGGGTGGGGGTCCCTCAGTGGATTACTGAACGACCCCCCACCCCAACCCTCCCCCACAAGGGGGGAGGGAGCTGAGAGGCGAGAGCGCAATGGCAACGAAGACCAAGTTCAAGACCGACCCCGTGGTGACGGAGATCGTGCGCAACGGCGTGATCGCGGTGACCGAGGAAATGAAGACCAACCTCATGCGCACCGCCTACAACATGATCATCTACGAGGCGCTCGACTTCACCACCGGCCTGTTCACGCCCGAGGGCGACACGGTGTCGATCGGCATCGGGCTGCCGAGCTTCATCCGCGGCATGTCGAACACCGTGAAGGCGAAGATCGCGCATTTCGGCCGCGAGAACATGCGTCCGGGCGACATCTACGTCACCAACGACGCCTATACGACCGGCAGCCACCTCTATCACATGACCTTCACGCTGCCGATTTTCCACGACGGCACGCTGGTCGGCTTCTCGTGCTGCATGGCGCATTGGATCGACGTCGGCGGCACGCTCGGCGGCATGACGACGGACATCTATTCGGAAGGCCTGCAGGTTCCGATCCTGAAGTACCAGGACCAGGGCAAGGTCAACCAGGACCTGGTCGACATCATCCGGTTGAACGTGCGCATCCCCAACCGCGCCATGGGCGATCTGCGCGCCCAGGTGACGGCGGTGAAGACCGGCGAGCGGCGCTTTCTGCAGCTCATCGAGCGCTACGGCCGCGACGCGGTGCAGGGCTCGATCGCGGCCATCATGGATCACGCCGAGGCGGCGGCGCGCGCCCGCACGCTGACCATCCCCGACGGCATCTATGAGGCCGAGTCCTTCATGGACGACGACGGCGTCGATATCGGCAAGCGCGTGCCGATCCGGGTGCGGGTCGTGGTCGCGGGCGACGAGATGACGATCGACCTCACCCATGTGGCGCGCCAGGTGCGCGGCTTCTACAATTCGGGCCCGTCGACCGCCTATGGGTGCGCCCAGATGGCCTACAAATGCATCACCTCGCCGACCGATTATCCGATCAACGACGGCGCGTTCCGCAGCCTCAAGGTGATATCGCCGAAGGGCACGGTGGTGAGCGCGGTGCGCCCGGCGCCGATGCGGTTGTGGATGACCTATCCGATGACGGTGGTCGACACCGTGTTCAAGGCGCTGGCGCCCGCAATTCCCGACCGCGTCATCGCCGGCCATCATGCGGACCTGCTGACCTCGCCGTTCCACGGCATCAATCCGAGGACGTCGGAATTTTTCATCGCCAACTGGGGACCGCTCGGCGGCGGCTGGGGCGCCAAGCGCTCCGAGGATGGCGTCTCCGCCACCGTCTGCATGAACGACGGCGACACGCATAATTCGCCGATCGAGCAGGCCGAGGCGAAATATCCGGTCCTGGTCGAGCATTACGCGCTCGCGCAGGATTCGGGCGGCGCAGGGCGCCATCGCGGCGGGCTCGGCATCGACCGGGTGGTGCGCGCGCGCAGCCCCATGACGGTGAACACGCAGGTCGACCGTTCGCACTGCCGGCCCTGGGGTCTCCAAGGCGGGCAAGAGGGCGCCGGCAACGCGGTCGCGATCCGGCTGGGCGGAAAATGGAAGGACGATTTCCCCAACGCCAAGGTGCTGGTGGCGCAACTCAAGGGCGGCGACGCTTATCGGATGCGTTCGGGCGGCGGCGGTGGCTACGGCGATCCGCACGCGCGACCGGCGGCCGCCGTCGCCGAGGACGTGCGGCAGGGCTATGTGTCGGCGAAACTCGCGCGGGCGGAATACGGCGTGGTGGTGGACCCGGTGACGTTCGCGGTGAACCAGGCGGCGACGAAGCGGTTGCGGGAGGGCAGAGGCGGCGCTACGCTGAAAAAATTAAAGACGATGCGATCTGGTCGGGCTAAATCCGACGCCAATTCCAAGACTGTCGCAAAGCGGCAGGTGCGCAGACGGTCACGATAAGGGCGTCGCGCGGGGCGCTGCCCGTCGTCTCGAAGTCAAGAGTATGCCCGAGATTGCCCGCTTGAAGATCGAGCTCGACGACGTGGAACCTCGCATCATGCGACGCATCGAGGTTCCGCTCGCAACTCGTCTCGATGATCTTCACGTCGTCTTTCAGATCGCCATGGGCTGGGAGAATTGTCATCTGTTCGAATTCCAGGCAGGGCGCGCCGCCTGGGGAATTCCGGACCCGGACGTGCCCCCGTCCCTCTCAGATGTTCTTGCGGCGAGCAAGGCCGTGCTCGCCGATCTGCTGGCTCATGCGCCGAGCAAGAGCTTCACGTACTTCTACGATTTCGGTGATGGCTGGCATCACAGCGTCAAGGTCGAGGCGGTGACTGAGGCCGCGCCCAAGACGGCTTATCCGCGCCTGCTCGATGCCGAGAGAAGCTGTCCTCCCGAGGACTGCGGCGGACCTCCGGGCTATGCCGACTATCTCGAAGCCATCGCCGATCCGAAGCACGAGAGCCACAAGGAGATGATCGATTGGCGAGGTCCCGACTTTGATCCCACCGCCGTCGATGACGCGGCAATCCGAAAGCGGCTTGACGCTCTCGCCAAGCGGCTCACCCGCCGCAGCGTCAAACGGGCGAAGAGAAAGATACACTGAGAGACAACAGTGCGGCGCGACATAGGCTGCGCTCTTGCGTGTTACGAGCTATAGTCTTGCATTGCGGTCGTGAACCGCCGCGTTCCGTCATCGGATCAATGCGGGCACACGTCGTCAGGAGGGATTCGACATGTTGACGCTGTATTACGCTCCCGGCGCTTGCTCGATGGCGGCGCATATCGTGCTGGAAGAGAGCGGCGAGAAGTACCAGCCGCAGCGCGTCGACCTCGCCAAAGGCGAGCAGCGCACCGAGGCCTATCTCAAGATCCATCCGCTCGGCCGCGTGCCCGCGCTGCGCCTCGACAACGGCGAGCCGCTGGCCGAGAACACCGCCATCCTGCCCTATCTCGGCAAGCGCTTCGGGTTGTGGCCGACCGAGGCGATCGCCGAAGCCAAGGCGCTCTCGGTGATCGGCTTCTTCGCCGCGAGCGTGCATCCGGCGCACGCCCATGTGGGCCGGCCCGAGCGCTACACCGCCGACACCACCGCCTATCCGGGCATCAAGGAGGCCGGCCTCAAGACCTTCCACGGCTACCTCAAGCAGATCGACGGCATGCTGGCCGGGCGCGAATGGCTGTCCGACCGCTACTCGGTGCTCGATCCCTACGGCTTCGTGTTCTACACCTGGGGGGTGCGCCGCGAGCTGCCGATGGGCGAGCTCAAGAACTACACCGCGCACAAGGACCGGATGGTGAAGCGGGCGGCGGTCGCGCGCGTGATGGAGGACGAGAAGATCAAGGTGTGATGCGGATCGCTACGGCCCTCAGGTATCGTCGCCATCGACCACGAACCGCGCTGCGCCTTTCGGCTTCATCTTGACGCTGTACGACATCCCGCCCGCCCCGCAGCACGGGCAGCTCATCGCGACCAGGATGCCCTGCTTCTCCTCCTCGCTGATGTCGGCGGTAGTCGAGGATCGCGGCGGCCTGCTGTTGAAACAGGTCGTGCAGCGCGAGCGTGCTGGTGAAGACCTGGCCTGTCGCGGTGCGCTTGCGCGGCCGCTTCGCGGGTTTGCGCGCGGCCGTTTTCCGGCGCGAGGTCGCTCGTTTCACCATCAGGCCATTATGCCATCGTGTTGACCAGCGTTCCCACCCCCTCGACCCAGACTTTCACCACGTCGCCGGCCTTGAGGAACTCCTTGCGGGCGAGGCCGACGCCGGAGGGCGTGCCGGTGAGGATCAGGTCGCCCGGATGCAGCGTCAGTCGCGACGAGATGTGCGCGATCTGCTCGGCCAGGCTGAAGATCATCTTGGTGGTGTGCGAGTCCTGCTTGATCGCGTCGTTGACCCACAGCTTGATGGCGAGGTTCTGCGGATCGGGAATGTCCTCGGCCGGCACGATCCAGGGGCCGACCGGGCAGGCGTCGTCGAAATTCTTCTGGCCCAGCCAGTCGAACTTGAACGGCGAGGAATCGGGAACCGGCGCCCGCTTGGTGAGGTCGCGCGCCGAGAGGTCGTTGGCGACCGTGTAGCCGGCGACGTAATTGAGCGCCGTCTCGACCGACACGTTGCGGGCGGGCCGGCCGATCACGGCGGTCAGCTCCGCTTCCCAGTCGACCATCTTGGAATAGGTCGGCAACGCGATGGTCTTGCCCGGGTCCGCGACGGTGCGCGAGGCCTTGATGAAGTGCCACGGCTTCAGGCCGACGCTTTTCGGGTCGGGCTCGGGCGCGATGTTCTGCACCTTCGCCATCTCCAGCATGTGGTCGGTGAAATTCGCGCCCGCGCAATAGATCGCCGACGGCCAGCGCACCGGCGCGAGCAGCCTGGTCTCGCCGAGCGCGAAGCCTTTGCCCTTGTTGGTCCTGGCCGCCGCCGCCTTGAGGCGCCCTGGGGCGGCCTCCCAATCGTTCAGGATGCCGAGCACCGTCGCGTCGGAAGCCTGCCCGGTCAGTTCGGCCGCGTCATAGACCGTCTCGCCCACCACGATTCCGGCGCGCGGACCCTGGGCCGACGCGTAGGTGACCAGCTTGTAGCCTGAGGACATGCGTGCTCCTGTGGGTCATGAGTCTTTGGCCTTGGGCCATACACGTGTTTGTCATTGCGAGCGAAGCGAAGCAATCCCGAATGGGTGGCACGGGATTGCTTCGTCGCCCTGCGGGCTCCTCGCAATGACGTCCTAATTTTGAAGCTCGGTGCCCAACTTCTTCCGCAGATGCGGATACTTCTCGGTCAGCAGCGAGCCGAAATAATACGCCTTGGCATAGGCGGCATGCGCCTGGATGGCGGCGAGCCAGGTGCCGATCGCCGGGTGATCGTCCCACATCGTGGTGAGATTGATATCCTGCAGCCGCACGATCACCGGCATGATGGCGATGTCGGCCAGCGTGAGCCGCGCCCCGAGCATGAAGGGACCGCCGCTCGCGCGGATCGCCTCGTCCATGCGCCGCACCGAGCGGGCGAGGCGGTCCATCGCGGTCTTCATCTCGGCTTCGGAGAAGCCGCTGCGCCCCATGCGTGAGCAGGAATTCCTTGCGCAGGGCTTCGATTCCGCGAGCGCGCGGAACTCGGCCTCGGTCATCGCCTGGAACGACGGCAGGAACGCCAGATTGTAGCTCGGCACGCGGATCGCGGCGGCCGGAACCTCGTCGATGAAGCGCATGAGCGCGCGCATCGACGCCCGCTCGACCGGGTCGTCGGGAACGAACCGTTCGGGCGCCGGAAACACCTCGTCGAGATATTCCATGATGACCGAGGAATCGATCACGATACGGCTTGTCATGGATCAGCGAGGGCACGACGCCGTTCGGGTTGATGGCGAGATAGTCCGGCTTGAGCTGGTCGCCGCGCGAACAGGTCGAGCCTGCGCTCCTCGAACGGCAGCGCTTTCGCCTGCAGCACGAAGCGCACGCGCTGGCTGCAGGTCGATTGCGGCGCGTCGAAGAGGATGAGCTCGGTCATGGCGGGCGAGGGGTGCCAGGGGCCGTGCTCAGCGCACCACCGCCGCGGTCTGGCCGAACAGGATCTTGCGCGACTCCTCGGTGATGCTTGGCTGGGTGTTGATCGTCTTGGCGAGCTCATAGGCGCGCACCGTCGCGGGCCGCGCCTTGATGGCCTCGAACCAGCGCTTGAGGTTCGGGAAGTCCTCGATCTTCTGGCCCTGCCGTTCGTACGGCACGATCCATGGATAAGACGCCATGTCGGCGATCGAATAGTCGCCGGCGATGAAATCGCGTCCGGCGAGCTTCTTGTTGAGCACGCCATAGAGCCGATTGACCTCGTTGCGGTAACGCTCGATCGCATAGGGAATCTTGTCGAGCGCATATTGCGAGAAGTGATTGTTCTGCCCGCTCATCGGCCCGAGCCCGCCCATCTGCCAGAACAGCCACTGGATCGCGTCGTAGCGGCCGCGCACGTCGGAGGGGAGGAACTTGCCGGTCTTTTCCGCGAGATAGAGCAGGATCGCGCCCGACTCGAACACCGGAATGGGCGCGCCGCCGTCCTTCGGCTTGCGGTCGAGAATGGCGGGAATGCGGTTGTTGGGCGAGACCGCCAGGAACTCCGGCTTGAACTGCTCGCCCTTGCCGATGTGCACCGGAACGATCTTGTATTCGAGCCCGGTCTCCTCGAGAAACATCGTGATCTTATGGCCGTTCGGCGTCGTCCAATAATGCAGCTCGATCATGGCAAAGTCGCTCCTGGGGTTTCGGGCGGGCGGCGCGGGATGCTGCCACAGACCCACAGGGCCGTGGCATGCAAAATGCGGAAATGACGTATTCTTGAAGGCGTGGGCCGGAAGGTCTACCCTGCGGCGAGCCAGGTCAATCAAGAATTCCAAAAGCTTTCTTCGAGGGAGGTCGTGATGCGCGCCCGAGCCGTCATCCTTGCGGTCGTCTGCAGTTTATTCGTCCTGTGGGGCCACGCCCGATTTGCGCCGGCGCTCGCGCAATCCGCCGACGCATTGGTCGGGCAGGTGAGCTCGGCGCAGGAAGGCGCCATGGAAGGCGTGGTGGTCAGCGCCAAGAAGGCCGGCGCGACCGTCACCATCTCGGTGGTCACCGACGACGACGGGCGCTATCGCTTCCCGGCCGCGCGGCTCGAGGCCGGCGCCTACACGCTCGCGATCCGGGCGGCCGGCTATGATCTCGACGGCAAGGCGACCGCCGAGGTCGAGGCCGGCAAGCCGGCGAGCGCCGACCTCAAGCTCAAGCCGACCAGGAATCTTCCCGCCCAGCTCAGCAATGCGGAATGGCTGGCGAGCTTTCCGGGCAACGACAGTCAGAAAAAGGCGCTGCTCAACTGCATCGGTTGCCACGACCTCGACCGCATCGTGCGCTCGACCCACGACACCGAGGAGTTCGTCCAGATCTTCGACCGCATGGCGGGCTATTACCCGGGCAGCACGCCGGAGCATCCGCAGCGCCTCATCGGCAATGCCCGCCGCTCGATCGGCCAGGGCCCGGGCATGCGCGCGACCGCCGAATATCTCGCGTCGATCAATCTGAGCAATGACGAGACCTGGACCTATCCGCTCAAGACGTTCAAACGTCCGACCGGCCGCGCGACCCGCGTGGTGATCACCGAATATGATCTGCCGCGCAAGCTGATCCAGCCCCACGACGTGATCCTCGATTCCGACGGCATCGTGTGGTTCACGCATTTCGGCGAGCAGTTCCTCGGCCGGCTCGATCCCAAGACGCTCAAGGTCTCGGAATATCCGTTGCCGATTCTCAAGCAGGGCTTCCCGGTGGGCACGCTCGACCTCGAGGCCGACAAGACGGGCAAGCTCTGGGTCTCCATGATGTATCAGGGCGGCGTCGCCCGCTTCGATCCGAAGACCGAGAAATTCGAGACCTGGGCGGTGCCGGCCGAATGGCAGACCGACGCCACCCAGCAGGCATTCCTGACGCCGGTGTCGTCGGACGTGGACGGCAAGGTGTGGGTGAAGAATTCCGATCGCGCGCAGATCCTGCGGCTCGATCCCGCGACCGGCAAATGGGAGAATCTCGGCTCGTTCAAGGATCCGGACACGGGCAAGACGATCACGTCCTACGGCATCCCGGCCGACCACGAGAACAATCTCTATCTGCTCGACTTCTCGTCCTCGAATATCGGCAGGCTCGACGCCAAGACCGGCCAGCTCACGGTCTTCAAGGGCGCGATCGCGAACTCGCGTCCGCGCCGCGGCCGCTTCGACGCGCAAGGCCGCCTGTGGTTTGCGGAGTACGGCGGCAACGCGATCGGCATGCTCGATCCCAAGGCCGGCAAGGTTCAGGAATGGACGCTGCCGACGTCCTGGAGCCAGCCCTACGACGCGGTCACCGACAAGAACGGCGAGGCCTGGACCGGCTCGATGCTGAGCGACCGCGTGGCGCGGCTCGATCCCAAGACCGGGGACTTCGTCGAGTACCTGCTGCCGCGGCGCACCAATGTCCGCCGGGTCTTCGTCGACAACTCGACCACCCCGGTGAGCTTCTGGGTCGGCAACAACCACGGGGCGTCGATCGTGAAGGTCGAGCCGCTGGATTGATCGCGAGCACGGCGTCGGCGCTCCCTCCCCACGAAACCCGGGCTTGCCCGGTTTCGCATCATAGTGCGCAAGTCGGGCAGGCCCGACTTGCGACGGGGGAGGGCGGGAGGGGGAAGCCACAGACTCCTGCGCAAGCGGCTGCCCCCTCCCAGCCTCCCCCGCAAGCGGGGGAGGGGCGCGGAAGCCGCGCAAGCGTCAATGCGCCACGACGTTCGTCATCTCGCCGGACCGCCCGGCCAGAAAGAGCCGCATATTGTCGACCAGCAGCGGCATCACGTGCGCTTCGTAGCCGTCGAAATACCCGCCGATCTGCGGCGAGACGACGACATTCGGCAAATCCCAGAACGGGCTGTCCGGCGCGAGCGGCGAATTCTGGAAGACGTCGAGACCGGCCCCGGCGATGCGCTTTGCCCGGAGGCTGTCGATCAGCGCCGCCTCGTCGACGGTCTCGCCGCGGCCGACATTGATGAAGAACGCGCTCGGCTTCATCGCGGCGAACACGGCCCGGCTGAAGATCTCGCGATTGTCGTCGCTCGCCGGCAGCACATTGACGAGATAATCGGCCTCGGCGGCGGCCTGCGCGAGCCGATCGGTCGGCATCATGGCGTCGAATCCGTCGATCCGGCGCGGCGTGCGGCTCATGCCGACGACCCGCATGCCGAAGGCCTTCAGAAGCTGGCCGATCGCGATCCCGCTGACGCCGATCCCGACGACGACCGCGGTCTTGCCGGCGAGGAGCGGCCAGCGCGCGCCGCGATCCCAGCGATGGGCAGCCTTGTTTTGCACGAGGCGGGACGTGTCACGCGAGAGCGCCAGCATCAATGAGGCGACGGTCTCGCGCATGGCCGGGCCGTGGATGCCGCGACCGGAGGTGAGGATCGTGTCGCGCCGCAGCGAGGGGCAGCGCAGAAAATGATCGACGCCGGTCGCGAGCGACGCGATCCATTTGAGCCCCTTGGCGCGCGCCATGATGCCGTCATTGATCGCGATCCCGAACGCGACCAGCACGTCGATGGTGGATAGATCGACCGCGATGTCGGCCGCGGTAGCGGCCTTGTGGATCTCGATATCGGAGAAGTGTCTGGTCAGCTCGCGTTCGTAGACGTCCGCGAACTTTTCCAGGATGAGAATTCTCGATGTCACGACAACCCCAACAGTCGGGTGGCATTGTTGAAGCAGATGTCGGCGCGCATCTGGTCGGAGAGCGCCACGGTGTCGGCGAAGTGGCCGGCCTCCTCGGCGGCCTCGAACGGGTAGTCGGCGGCGAACATCACGCGGTCGGCCCCGAGCGCGCTGATCGTGCAGGCCAGCGGTTCGGCCGAGCACATGCCCGACGTCGTCACCACGATATTGCGCTTGATGTATTCCGACGGCGGCTTGGCGAGCTTGACGCCGTAGAGCTTGGCGCGGCTGTCGAAGCGCCAGAGCAGGAACGGCAAGGTCTCGCCCAGATGGCCGAGTGCCAGCTCGGGCGCGCGGGAAGCGGTCGAACAGGCCGCCGAACACCAGCCGCAAGGCATGCGAGCCGGTCTCGAACCCCCATTCCCAGGTGGCGCGCCGCAGGCCCGGATATCCGTCGAGCACGGGCGCGGGCGCGACCGGATCGGCCGGATGAATGTAGATCAGGCGCGCCCAACGCCTCGGCGCGCTCCCAGAACGGATGGAGCGAGGGATGGTCGAGATACTGGCCGTTGGTGTGGCCGTTGATCATGACGCCGCAGAATTTGAGCTCATGCATGCAGCGCTCGAGCTCGTCGGCGGCCGCGCGCGGATCCTGCATCGCGAGATGGCCGAAACCCGAATAGCGTTCCGGACGTTTCTGGATCTCGCGCGCCAGGAATTCATTGGCGTCGCGCGCCTTGCGGCACGCGACCGCAGTGTCGGGCTCGGCCTGCACGCCGGGTCCGGCCAGCGACAGGACCGATCGCGCGATGCCGGCGCCGTCCATGGAGGCGAGCCGCATGTCGCCGAAGTCCGACAGCCGTGCGACCACCTGGCTCAGGATCTTGGGATCGACGTTCCCGACCGTGGTCTTCCAGTAGGTTTCGAACCCGGGACACAGGAAGTGCTCTTCGAGCGCTATCTTCTTGATCATTCGCTCTCCCCGTGACCCCGGTTTCGCCGGCGTCTCATGTATTGTATCCTGGGCTCTGCGTACCATGATGCGAACCGCGGTCGCAAGCCGACCGGCCGCCGACCCCGAGCAAGGGGGCGGCGAAGGATCATCGGAAGTGGCGACCATGCGAGGCGGCGACCGGGACAAGAGCCAGGTGCAGGTGATCGCGCGCGCAGGCGCAATCCTGCGCGCGCTCGAGAACGAGGCGGCGGGCTTGAGCCTCGGACAGATCGCGCAGCGCGTGAACCTCGCGCGCTCGACCGTGCAGCGCATCGTCGCGGCGCTCGAGACCGAGAAGCTGGTCATCGCCGCCTCGCCGACCGGACGCGTGCGGCTCGGCCCGACCATCCTGCGGCTCGCGGCTTCGGTGCGCACCGATTTCGTGTCGCTGGCGCGGCCGTTCCTGGTTCGGCTGTCGGAGGAGCTGCAAGGAGACCGTCGACCTCGCCACCGTCAAGCGCGACCACCTCGTGTTCATCGATCAGGTGATCGGACCGCAACGCCTGCGCACCGTGTCGGCGGTGGGCGAGACCTTCCCGCTCTATTGCACGGCGAACGGCAAGGCCTACCTGGCCGAGCTCGACGACGAGGAGATCGATGCGCTGATCGGCGCGCCGCTTCGCGGCGCGCACGCCGAACACGCTCAAGAGCCTGCCGGAGCTGCTCGCCGATCTCAAGGCGGTGCGCAAGACCGGCGTCGCCTTCGATCGCGAAGAGCACACGCTCGGCATCAGCGCGGCGGGCGTCGCGCTGCGCGACCTGCTCGGGAACTACGTCGCGATCTCGGTGCCGGTCCCGACCCAGCGCTTCGAACGCCATCACGGCCAGATCGCGAACCGCCTGCTCGCGACCAAGCGTGCGATCGAGGGCGAATTCACCGCCGCCGCGGCCGCCGCTGCCGAGTGATTGACCATGATGCGATACAAGCTGTACCATAATACGGGACAATAAGACCGATCGCCCCATCGATCGGAGAGGCGCCCAGGGAGGCCGACATGGTGAAGAAAATTCGCGGCGTGAAGTTCGAGGAAAACCTCAAGAACGAGATGGGACTGGAGTTCTTCAACCTGTCCCATCGGTTCGGCTACCAGTCGCCGAACTGGCCCTACTTCGAAGACGTCAAGATCGAGCGCATCCACTACATGGCGAAGTCGGGCGTGCTGTCGCAGCGCATCACCACCAGCATGCACAACACCACCCATATCGATGCGCCCGCGCACGTCATCCAGGGCACGCCGTTCATCGACGAGGTGCCGCTGCCGCACTTCTTCGGCTCCGGCATCGTGGTCTCGATCCCGAAGAAGAAATGGGAGCCGATCACCGGCGACGACCTCGAGAAGGCCTGCGGCAAGATCGTGCGCCCGCGCGACGTCGTCATCGTCAACACCGGCTGGCACAAGTACTACGAGGACAGCGAGGACTATTTCTGCCGCGCGCCCGGCTTCGTGCCGTCGGCCGGCGAATGGTTCGTCGAGAAGAAGGTCAAAGTCGTCGGCCACGACACCCAGGCCAACGACCATCCGCTCGCGACCGCCATCGGTCCGCAGCGCAACGGCCCGCTGCATCCGCATCTCGCCGAGGAATACCGGGAATGGTCGGGCGGGCGCGACTGGAAGGACGATTTCCCGGAATGGGAGCCGGTGCACCGCATCCTGTTCAAGAACGGCATCCTCGGCATCGAGAATGTCGGCGGCGACATCGACAAGGTCACCGGCCGGCGCTGCACCTTCGCGTTCTTCCCGTGGAACTGGGATCGCGGCGACGGCTGCATCATCCGCCTGGTCGCGATCGTCGATCCCAAGGGCTCCTACCGGATCGAGAAGGGGAGGAAGTTCTGATGCTGGTCAAACGATTCGCCGACGCCAAGACCTACGAGGCGCCCAACCACCGCGCCTACACGTCGCTGCGCCTGTTCGGCGCCGATGCGGGCGGGCCCAAGCAGTTCCTGGTCGGCCTCTCGCACTTCCTGCCGGGCGGCGGCGCCGGGCCGGATGCCTCGCCGACCGAGAAGGTCTACGTCGTGCTGTCGGCGAGCTCACCGTCATCGTCGGCGGCAAGGAGACGGTGCTCAAGGCGAACGACTCCTGCTTCATCGGCCCGAACGAGGAGCGCGAGATCATCAACCGCGGCAACGACGTCGTCACGATCATCGTGGCGATGTCGACGCCGCCGAAATAAATCGCCATCGCGTGTCATGCCCCGCGCAAGCGGGGCATCCAGTACACGCCGAGCGTTCGATGTCGCAATGCGAATGCAACGAATGAGAAGCCAGTGAGTACTGGATCGTCCGCTTTCGCGGACGATGACGGCAATCAAGTGAAGGTGCGTCCATGTCCGAAGATTTCCTGAAAAATCCGCTCTCGCTGTTCGACGTGCGCCACAAGACCGCGATCGTCACCGGCGCGACCGGGGCGTTCGGCGCGCTTGCCGCCAAGGTGCTGGCCGGGGCCGGCGCGAACGTGGTGATCGCCGCCAGCAAGGCCGACGCGCTCAAGAAGGTCGCGGCGGAATGCGCAGAGCTTGGCGGCAAGGTCGAGGTAATCGCCAAGCGGCCGAGCTCGGAGGCCAATTGCGACGCGATCGTCAAGGCCGCGGTCGACCGGTTCGGCCGCGTCGACATCCTGGTGGTGGCGTCGGGCCAGAACAAGGTGGCCGAAGATCGTCGACCAGGCGGCCGCCGACTTTCTCGACGTGATGGACGCCAACGTCACCCAGTCATGGCTGATGGCGCGCGCGGCCGGCCGGCAGATGCTGGCGCAAGGGCAGGGCGGCAAAGTCATTCTGATGTCGTCGGCGCGCGGCCTGCTCGGCCACCCGGCCGGCTACACCGCCTACTGCGCCTCGAAATCCGCGATCGACGGGATCACCAAGGCGCTCGGTTGCGAGTGGGGCGACACCGGCATCACGGTGAATGCGCTTGGGACCGACGGTATTTCGCTCGCCGCTCACCGCCTGGATGTACGAGGACACCGACCGGGCACGGGACGTCCGCAAGGGCTTCCTGGCGCGCGTCCCCAAGGGGCGGCTCGGCGAGCCCTCGGACCTCGCAGGGCCCCTGCTGTTCCTCGCCTCGCGCGCTTCCGACTTCTACACCGGTCATATCCTCTATGCCGACGGCGGCTACACGGCGGGCTGACCATGGCCGACAAGGCGCGCATCGCTGTCATCGGCGCCGGCCTGATGGGACACGGCCTCGCCCAGGTGTTTGCGCTCGGCGGCCACGATGTCACGATCTACGACGCGGTCGACGCCAGCCTGAAAACCGTCAAGGACCGCATCGCGACTAATCTGCGCGATCTCGGCGACGACCCGCGCGCGATCGATCGCGTGCGGCCGACCGGCGATCTGAAAGATTGCGTGCACGACGTCGACTATGTGGTCGAGGCGGTGTCCGAGGATCTGCCGCTCAAGCAGAAGCTGTTTGCCGAGATCGAGACCCATGTGCGCGACGACACGATCCTCGCCAGCAATACGTCCGTGATCCCGATCACCGACATCATGCGCGGCCTGCGCCGTCGCGAGCGCGCACTTGGCACCCACTGGTGGAACCCGCCGTTTCTCGTCCCGCTGGTCGAGGTGATCGGCACCGAATGGACCACGCCTGCCGCGATCGACTGGACGATGAAGCTGCACCGGGCGGTCGGAAAGACTCCTGCGCACGTCAAGAAGGACGTGCCCGGCTTCATCGGCAACCGGCTGCAGCACGCCTTGTGGCGCGAGGCGATCTCGCTGGTCGAGCACGGCATCTGCGACGCCGAAACGGTCGATACGGTGATCAAGGCGGCGTTCGGCCGGCGGCTGGCGGTGCTCGGGCCGCTGGAGAATGCCGACATGGTGGGCACCGATCTCACCTTGGCGATCCACAAGACCGTGTTGCCGGCGATCGACAGCACGCCCGGCCCGTCGCCCTATCTCGAAGCGCTGGTGGCGGGCGGCAAGCTCGGTTTCAAGAGCGGCGAAGGATTTCGCAAGTGGACGCCCGAGCAGCAGGCGGCGCTGCGCTCGCGCGTCCTGCAACATCTGAAAAAGGCGCGCCAGAACGACGTCTGAAAAATCCAGGGAGGTGATCATGAAGGACTCTTCGTCACGGCCGCTCTCTCGCCGCACGCTCGTCAAGGCCGGGCTCGGCGCCGTCGCGGCGCCGTCGGTGCTGCGGATCATTCCCGCAAACGCGCAATCCCGCGCGATCAAGATCGGCCACGTCAGTCCGCGCACCGGGCCGCTCGCCGGCTTCGGGGAGGCCGACACCTTCATCCTCGAGCAGGTGCGCGCCATCCTCGCCAAGGGCATCGCGGTCGGCGGCAAGACCTATCCGGTCCAGATCATCAGCAAGGACAGCCAGTCGAACGGCAGCCGCGCCTCGGAGGTCGCGTCCGAGCTGATCCTCGGCGACAAGGTCGATCTCATCGTCGCGTCGGCGGCGCCCGACACCACCAACCCGGTGGCGGACCAGGCCGAGGTCAACGAGGTGCCGTGCGTCACCACCAACTGCCCGTGGCAGCCGTATTTCTTCGGGCGCCGCGGCGATCCGAAGAAAGGCTTCACCTGGACGTATCACTTCTTCTGGGGCCTGGAGGACGTGATCGCGGCGTTTCTCGCCCTGTGGGACGGCGCGCCGACCAACAAGGTCGTGGGCGGCCTGTTTCCCAACGACGCCGACGGCAATGCCTGGGGCGACCCGCAGCTCGGCCTTCCGCCGGCGCTCGCCAAGGCGGGCTACAAGCTGCACGACCCCGGCCGCTACCAGGTGATGAACAACGACTTCACGGCGCAGATCTCCGCCTTCAAGAGCGCGGGCGCCGACATCGTCACCGGCAACATGATCCCGCCGGACTTCACGACCTTCTGGTCGCAGGCGGCCCAGCAGGGCTTCCGGCCGAAGATCGTCACCATCGGCAAGGCGCTCCTGTTCCCCTCGGTGATCGACTCGCTCGGGCCCCGCGGCAACGGACTGACCAGCGAAATCTGGTGGACCCCGCACCATCCGTTCAAGTCGTCGTTGACCGGCCAGAGCGCGGCGCAGCTCACCGAGGCCTACACCGCGGCGACCAAGCGGCCCTGGACGCAGCCGATCGGCTTCCAGCATGCGCTGTTCGAGGTCGCGATCGACGTACTGCGGCGCGCCAAGAGCCTGGAGTCCGAAGTCGATCCTCGAGTCGATCATCGCGACCGACTACCGATCGATCGTCGGGCCGGTGAAGTGGACCGGACAGCCGGTGAAGAACGTCACCAAGACGCCGCTGGTGGCGGGCCAGTGGCAGCGCAAGGGCGACAAGTTCGATCTGGTCATCACCGCCAACAAGCCGGCGCCGGAGATCCCGGTCGGCGGCAAGCTGCAGCTGTTGTCGTGAGCGTCATTGCGAGGCGCGCACCGATCTCGGGTTTACCCGAGATCGGCAAATAAATATGCGCAAGTCGGGCAAGCCCGACTTGCGTGCGCGACGAAGCAATCTCGTGCCGCAAAGCGAGATTGCTTCGCTTCCGCCTTCGCGCTCCGCGCTTCGGCGGACCGGTAACCCGACGTAGCTCGCGCAGCGAGCGTAGGCGGGTCGCTCGCAATGACAGCAAGCGGAAGCGATAGGCCATGCCCGCGATCCTCGCCCTGGAACAGATCTCGAAGCGCTTCGGGGCCGTCGTCATTGCGAACGGGATCGACCTCGCGCTACGCGAGGGCGAGGCGCTCGGCATCATCGGGCCGAACGGCGCCGGCAAGACGACGCTGTTCGGAATCATGACCGGAACCGCTGCGCCCGACGCCGGGCGGGTGCTGTTTCGCGGACTCGACGTGACGCATCTGACGCCGGCGCGCCGTTGCGCCATGGGGATTGCGCGCTCGTTCCAGGTTCCGCAGCCGTTCGGGGGCATGACGGTGTTCGAGAACCTGGTGGTCGCCGCCGCTTTCGGTGGCGGGCGCACCGAGCGGCAGGTCTACGCGAGCTGCGTCGATATCCTCGAGCGCTGCGGGCTGGGCGAGAAGACCAACCGGCTCGCCGGCGCCCTGACGCTGCTCGACCGCAAACGCCTGGAGCTCGCCCGCGCGCTCGCGACTGATCCGCGGGTGCTGCTGCTCGACGAGGTCGCGGGCGGCTTGAGCGAGCACGAATGCACGGCGCTGGTCGGGCTGATCAAGGACATCCGGCGGCAAGGCATCTCGATCATCTGGATCGAGCACATCGTCCACGCCCTGCTGGCGGTGGTCGACCGGCTCGCGGTGCTGCATGGCGGCGCCATCATCGCCGAGGGCGCGCCGCAGACGGTCATCCGTGCGCCCGCCGTCGCCGAGATCTATATGGGGATCGAGGCCGATGCCTGACGCTGCGCTGCTCGACGTGCGCGCTCTCACCGCGTTCTACGGGGACTTCCAGGCGTTGTTCGGCGTTTCCCTCTCGGTCGCGCGGCGCCAGGTGGTGGCCATCATCGGCGCCAATGGGGCGGGAAAAAGCACGCTGCTCAGGAGCATCGCCGGCCTGATGCCGGCGCGGCGCGACGCGATCATGTTCGACGGCGCGCCGATCGGCGATCTGCCGGCCTTTCGCGTCGTGGCGCGCGGCATCGCGCTGGTGCCGGAAGGGCGGCGGCTGTTTCCCTCGCTCTCGGTCGAGGAGAACCTGTTGATCGGCGGCCAGCTCGGGCGGCCCGGGCCGTGGACGCTGGCGCGCATCTACGCGCTGTTTCCCGCGCTCGCCGAACGGCGCGATCTTCCAAGCACGGCCCTGTCGGGCGGCGAGCAGCAGATGGTCGCGCTCGGCCGCGCCCTGATGTCCAATCCGCGGCTGTTGCTGTGCGACGAGATCAGCCTGGGCCTGGCTCCGATCGTCATCCGCGACATCTATGCGCGCCTTCCCGCCATCGTCGCCGAGGGGACCTCGCTCGTCATCGTCGAGCAGGACATCGCACAGGCGCTCGCCGCCGCCGATACGGTCTATTGCTTGCAGGAAGGGCGGGTGGCATTCGCGGGCGCGGCACGCTCGGCGACCCGCGAGGCGATCGCAGCCGCCTATTTCGGGATCTGAGCGATGGAATGGATCAATACCCTCGTGCAGGGCGTGCTGACCGGCGGGCTCTACGCCATGTTCGCGGCCGGCCTGTCGCTGATCTTCGGCGTGATGCGCCTGGTCAATATCGCGCACGGCGATTTCATCGTGCTGGCGGCCTATCTGGCCCTGGTGGTGACGGAATCGCTCGGGATCGATCCGCTTTCCGCTTTGCTCGTCGTCGTGCCGCTGATGGCGGCGATCGGCTATGGGCTCCAGCGCGGCCTGCTCAACCGCACGCTCGGCGACGACCTGCTGCCGCCGCTGCTGGTCACCTTCGGCCTTTCGGTCATCATCCAGAACGGACTCCTGGAGCTATTCACCGCCGACAGCCGGCGGCTGCAGGCCGGCGCCATCGAGGTTGCGAGCCTGCAGGTCGCACAGGGCCTCTCGGTCGGCGTCCTCCCGCTGCTGCAATTCGTCGCCGCCACCGCGGTGATCGGGGGCCTGCAGGCGCTGTTCTATCGTACCGCCTTCGGACGCGCGTTCCGCGCCACTTCCGACGATCCCTCCGTGGCGCAGCTCATGGGACTCGACAACCGTCACGTGTTCGCGCTCGCCATGGCGCTGTCGCTGGCGGTGGTCGCGATCGCGGGCGTGCTGCTCGCGGTGCGGACGAACTTCGACCCGGCGATCGGTCCCGCCCGTCTCATCTTCGGCTTCGAGGCGGTCATCATCGGCGGGCTCGGCAATCTGTGGGGCACGCTCGCGGGCGGCATCGTGCTGGGGGTCGCGCAGGCGGTGGGCGCCAAGCTGGACCCAGGCTGGCAGCTTCTCGCCGGCCATCTCGCATTCCTGCTCGTGCTGGCGGTGAAGCCCGAAGGACTGTTTCCGAGGATCCGCGGATGAGCGCGCCGGCCTTCCAGGTGAGATTCGCGGACCGCAGGAGCGAGATCAGCCTCGCGGTCTTCGCGGCCGTGATCGCGGGGCTGGCGTTCGCGCCGTTGTGGGCGGGGCGCGACGGGCTGCGCCTGCTCGGCGAGGTCTTCGCCTATGTGGCGCTCGCGAGCCTGTGGAACCTGCTCGCCGGCTATGCGGGGCTCGTCTCGGTCGGCCAGCAGGCCTTTGTCGGGCTCGGCGGCTATGCGCTGTTCGCTCTCGCGATCCTGGCCGGCGTTTCGCCGCTGTGGGCCATCCCGGGGGCCGGCCTGGTCGGCGCCATCGCGGCCATCCCCGTGGCGGCGCTGGTGTTCCGCCTGCGCGGACACTACTTCGCAATCGGGACCTGGGTGATCGCCGAGGTCTTCCGCCTGCTCGCCTCGCAGGTCTCGGTGCTCGGCGGCGGGTCGGGGACCAGCCTGCCGGCCGCAATCGTCATCGCGATCGCGCAATCGCGCGCGATGCGCGAATTCATGATCTACTGGGTTGCGCTTGCGCTCATGGTCGCGATCCTCGGGCTGATCCTGCTTCTGCTGCGCTCGCGCTACGGCCTGGCGCTGACCGCGATCCGCGACAACGAGCTCGCGGCGCTCAGCAACGGCGTCGACGTGGCGCGGGTGAAGCTGGTGATCTATGTGCTCGCGGCGGGCGGCACCGCCATGGTGGGCGCCCTCATCTTTCTGCAGAAATTGCGCATATCTCCCGACGCGGCCTTCAGCGTCAACGACTGGACGGCGTTCGTGATCTTCATCACGGTGATCGGCGGGATCGGCCGCATCGAAGGCCCGATCGTGGGAACGATCGTGTTCTTCGCGTTGCGCCAGACCATGGCCGATCTCGGCACCCTCTATTTGCTCATGCTCGGGGCGGTCGCCATCCTGGTGATGCTCAAGGCTCCGAAGGGCATCTGGGGCGTGATCGTCGCGAAACTCGACTGGCAGGTCTTTCCGCTGCAGCGGCGGGTGGTGTTTCCGCCGCAATCGGAACGCACATAAGTTTTACAGAAGGAAAAAGAGAATGAGTCCCGCCCGCAGGAAATCGTCGATCGCGATCGACATCCACGCCCACATGATGCTGCCCGAGGTCTATGCGGTGACGGTCGGTCACAGCGCGTTCGGAAAGTCGACGAATGATCCCGCGCTCGGCCCGGAGGCGAGGAAGAAGGCCAAGGAGCGCAGCGATTTCGTCTGCGCCAAGATGGCCGACACCAGCGAGCGCATCGGCGAGATGGACAAGATGGGGGTCGACATCCAGGTCCTTTCGGCGAGCCTCGTCCACCAATGCACCTATTGGGCCACGCCGAGCGAGAGCCTGCGACTGGAGCGCATGATCAACGATCGGGTTGCCCAGATGGTCGCCACCAATCCGAAGCGGCTGATCGGGCTGGGCGGCGTGCCGCTTCATGCGCCCGAGCTCGCGGCGCGCGAGGTCGAGCGTTGCATGAGCGAGCTCAAGCTCAAGGGCGTCAACATCTCGACCATGGCGCGCGATTTGGAGATCGGCGACCGGCTCCTGTGGCCGTTCTGGGAGAAGGTCGCCGAGCACGACGCGATCGTCTATATCCACCCGGCCGGAAATCCGAGCCCGCGCTTCCAGAAGCATTTCCTGTGGAACAGCGTCGGGCAGAATTTCGAGGAGGCGATGGCGATCGCCTCGCTGATGTATGAAGGCGTGCTCGACGCCTTCCCCAAGCTCAAGATCTGCATTTCGCACGGCGGCGGCTACATGCCGTTGTGCATGGGCCGCGTCGCCCGCAACTACCTCGAGAAGCCGAGTACGCGCCTCAACATGACCAAGAGCCCCGACGAATACCTGCGGCAGCTCTATTACGACACCTGCGTGTACGATCCCGAGGTCCTCCGCCACCTGGTCGAGCGCGTCGGCGCCAGCCAGGTCATCCTCGGTTCCGACTATCCGGTCGGCGAATGGAAGCCGATCGAGTTCGTGCGCGACGCCCCCGGGATTTCGGATGCCGACAAGGAGAAGATCATCGGCTTGAATGCGGCAAGAATGTTCGGCGTCGCGGTGTCGCAGTAGCCCCTCAAGAGGTCAGTGATCATGTCGCGCCTGTCGTCGATATCCCGGAACGCTGCGGCGCTGCTCGCCGGTTTGACGCTCGCCACGGCGGCGTGTGCAGCGCCGGCGGCGGCCCTGGAGACGCTGCGCGTCGGCAAGTCCGCGATGGCGATCTTCTCCTACACGCTGCTCGAAGTCGGCATGCGCAGCGGTATTTTCGCGAAGCACGGCCTCGAGATCGAGAGCACCGGTTTCGGCAGCGGGCCACGCCTGCACCAGGCGATGGCGGCAGACAGCATCGACATCGGGCTGGACACCGGGCCGGATCTCGCGCTGGTCGCCAAAGGCGCGCCCGTGAAGGCGGTCGCGTCGCTTGCCGGTCGTCCGGTCGAGCTGGTGCTGGTCGTCAAGGCGGACAGCCCGATCAAGTCGGTCGACGATATTCGCGGCCGCAAGGTGGCGGTGACCGCCACGACGTCCCTGACCGGATGGTTCACGCGCGAGCTTGCGCGGCTGAAGGGCTGGGGCCCGGACGGGATCAGGCTCGTCTCCGGCATCACGCCGCAAGCCTCGTGGCCGTTGCTGAAAACCGGCGAGGTCGACGGCATCACCACGGATCTCGCCAGCGTGCTGCAGGCGCAGGAGCGCGGCGAGGCGCGCCTGCTGTTCAATTACGGCGATCTGGTGAGCGACTTCCACATCCAGGTGATCTTCGCTACCGACCGACTGATCGCGACGCGGCCGGGCGCGTTGCGCGCGTTTCTGGCCGGCTGGCTCGAGACCATCGCGTTCGCGCGCGCCGACAAGCCGGGCACGGTCGCGATCGAGCGGGACATTCTCGGCTTCGACGCAAAGGTCGTCGCGCAACTCTATGACAGGCTGATGCCGGTCTATTCGGGGGACGGCAGGTTCGACCCGAAGGCCCTCAAGGTGCTGTCGCGGTCGTTCGTGGACATGGGCACGCTCACCGAGGAGCCGGATGTTTCCAGGCTTTTCACCGAGGAATTCCTGCCGAAAAAGTAAGTCGAGAGGCGCCAGATGACCGAGCAAGCCGCGATCAAGACCGACCGAGAGCCGACCTGCCGGCGTTTCGACGAGCAGCGCTGGCTCATCGACAACGTCATCCGGGCCAACGGTCCGGAGTGGGAGCAGGGACGCCTGTCGCATCTCGTCACCATTATCGGCCCCGAGGCCGCGGCCGACGTCGCCGGCATGCGCGCCCGCATGCAGAAGCTCGACGATTTCGGGCCGACCTTCGAGGCCGGGGCCCGCCGGCGCGAGGCGCGCGCGGCCGCGGCCGAGCAGGACGGCGACCTCGTGACGGCGCGCGAGAATTACTTCATGGCCGCCAATTACTGGGCCTCCGCCCAATGGACCATCCTCAAGAACGACGACAAGAACCTTCGCCTCAACGCCAAGAAGCGCGAGTGCTACGCGCGCTATGCGGCGCTCGCTGACCATCCGGTCGAAGCCGCATGGGTGCCGTTTCGCGGCAAGGCGCTGCCCGGCTGGCTGCATCTGCCGCCCGGCCATCGGGGCGGCAAGGTTCCGGCCGTGGTCGCGATGTCGGGCATGGACGGCTACAAGGAGCGCGTCGTGGCGATGTACGGCGACCGCTTTTTGTCGCGCGGGATCGCGGTGCTGACCATCGAAGGTCCCGGCCAGTATGAAAGCGCGCTGCTCGGCATCCCGGTGAGCGTGCCGGCATGGCTCGAGGCCGGACGCGCCATGTATGCGTGGCTCGCCGGCCGGCCCGACATCGACCCCGATCGTATCGGCATCACCGGCCACAGCTTTGGTTCGTTTTTCGCGACCATCGCGGCGGCCGGCGAGCCGCGCTACCGCGGCTGCGCGGTGTCCGGCACCTGCCTCGAGCCGGGCGGTCACGCGATCTTTGAGGAGGCGTCGCCGACCTTCAAGCGCCGGTTCATGTACATGGCCGGCTACACCGACGAAGCCGCGTTCGACGAATTCCGCAAGACGCTGACGTGGGAACCGCATGCGGCACACATTCGCGTGCCGTATCTGTGCTGTACCGGCGAGTGCGATCCGTTCAGCCCGCTCGCGCATACCGAGAGGCTGTTCGATGCGCTGTCAGGACCCAAGACCCTGGTGGTGTATCAGGGCGCGGGCCACGGCATCGGCGGCGTTCCGTCGGGCAATCTGGGTCCGTTGTTCACGACGCTCATGGCGGACTGGATGGCGGCGCGCCTTGCGGGCAAGATGCCCAGGAGCGAACGCTGGCTGGTCGATGCGACCGGCCAGGTGCACAAGAGGGATTTCCAGCCTTCCGATCAAAGCCCCCACCCGGTGCCGGACCCAAAGGAGAAGGGACGATGAGACATTTGAAGAGACGTTCCATGCGCGCGGCGCTGTTGTGGTTGGGGTTCTTGGCGTGGGGCGGGGCGCTGCCCGGCGTCGATGCGGCGCGCGCCGACACCTGGCCGTCGAAGCCGATCAAGTTCATCGTGTCGCAGGCCGCCGGCGGCACGCCCGACATCATCTGCCGGCTGCTCGCCGACCGGCTGTCGCGCGTGCTCGGCCAGCAGGCCGTCGTCGAGAACCGCCCGGGCGCCGGAAACACGCTCGGCGCGCAGGCCGCGGCGCGCTCGGCGCCTGACGGCTACACCTTCTTCTTCGCGACTGCCGCCGCGCTGGTGACCAACCCCTACACCTTCAAATCGCTGCCCTACGATCCGATCGCGGATTTCGTTCCGGTCGCGATGGTGGCCAAGGGCCCGTTCATCGTGCTCACGCATCCGAGCGTCCCCGCCAAGACGCTCGGCGAGCTGTTCGCCTACGACAAGGCGAACCCGGGCAAGCTGGCCTACGCGACCGACGGGCCGCGCAATTTCTCCGGCATCATCGCGGCCTGGCTCAACAAGCTCGGCGGCGTCGATATCCTGCAGGTTCCCTATGCGACCATGCCGCAGGGCGTGCAGGATACGCTCGCCGGACGGCTGCAACTCACCATCCTGGCGGTGCCGTCGGCGGCCCAGCATATCGCGGCCGGCCTGCTGCGCCCGCTCGCGGTCAGCTCGATCAAGCGGCTGCCGAACTATTCCGACGTTCCCGCGATCAGCGAGAGCTTCCCCGGCGTCGAGGTCATCGGCTGGTTCATCATCGCGGCGCCGGCCGGCACGCCGGCCGACGTCGTCGCGCGAATGAACCGCGAGCTCGACAAGATCCTCAAGGATCCCGAGATCGTGAGCCAGCTTGCGAAGGTCGGCTTCTTCACCGAAGGCGCCGATACGCCCGAGGCGACGCGCTCCTTCGTGAAGTCGCAATACGACACCTGGGGCAAGGTCGCGCACGATATCGGGCTGCGGCCGGAGTGACGATCGGGTGGGTGGGCGTCGTGCGACGGCGACGGCGGTCGGCGCAGCCGCGCTGACGCTCGGCATCGTCATTGCGCCGCAAACAGCGGCGGCCGCCGGGTTCGACGGCGCCCGCATGGGCTGGCCCTGGGCGCTGCCCTTCCTCGGCCTGCTTCTGTCGATCGCCACCGGGCCGCTGCTGTTCGCCCGGTTATGGCACGGCCATTACGGCAAGATCGCCTTCATGTGGAGCGCGCTCACCCTGGCGCCGCTCGCCGCGCTGCACGGAATCCCGGTCGCCGTCGCGAGCCTGGTGCACGCGATGCTGGCCGACTATCTGAGCTTCATCGTGCTCCTGTTCGCGCTTTACGTGGTCGCGGGCGGCATCCTGGTGACCGGCAATTTGCGCGGAACGCCATGGGTCAACGCCGCGATCCTCGCGCTCGGCACCGTGATGGCGAGCATCGTCGGAACCACCGGCGCGGCCATGATCCTGATCCGGCCGCTGTTGCGCGCCAATGCGGCGCGGCTCGTGAATGTCCATGTGGTGGTATTCTTCATCTTCCTTGTCGCCAATATCGGGGGCGCGCTGTCGCCGCTCGGCGATCCGCCGCTGTTCGTCGGCTTCCTGCGCGGGGTCGATTTCTTCTGGACCACCCGCCGTCTCGCCTTCGCGACCGCGCTCACGGCGGGAATCGTGCTGGCGGCCTTCGTCGCCATCGACGTCTGGTACTACCGCAAGGACCGCCGCATCGAGCTCGTCGACGAGCCTCCCGTCCCGTTCGCGATCGGTGTCAGGGGCGGGATCAACATCGGGCTGATCGCACTGGTCATCGGCGCCATCCTGGGGTCCGCGATCTGGAAGCCGGGCGTCGCGTTCGACGTCTACGGCACGCGGCTCGCGCTGGAGAATCTCGCCCGCGACGGCGCGCTCATCGTCATCGCGCTCGCCTCGCTGGCGTTGACCCGCGACGAGCATCGCGAAGCCAACGGGTTCTCCTGGGAGCCGATCCGCGAGGTGGCGTATCTGTTCGCCGGGATCTTCATCTGCATCATCCCGGTATTGGCCGCGCTGGCCGCCGGCGAGAACGGTTCGCTGGCCTGGCTGCTGGACGCGGTGACGCATCGCGGCGGCGGTCCGAACGATGCGGCCTATTTCTGGCTTACCGGGGTGCTGTCGGCCCTCCTCGACAATGCGCCCACTTACCTCGTGTTCTTCGAGCTCGCCGGCGGCGACGCCGGCCGGCTGATGGGCGAGCTCGGCTCGACCCTGGCGGCGATCTCCATGGGGGCGGTCTTCATGGGCGCGCTCAGCTATATCGGCAACGCGCCCAACTTCATGATCTATGCGATCGCGACCGAGCGCGGCGTCAAGATGCCGAGCTTCTTCGGCTATTTGCTGTGGTCCTGCGCGGTGCTGCTGCCGGTGTTCGCGCTGCTCACTTTCGTTTCCGTCGGCCGGCCTTAGGCTTTGTCGACTTCGACGAGCGGCTCGCGCCGCGCGCTTTGGCGGACTTTGCGGACTTGGCGGTCTTGGCGGGCAGCACCGCGATCGCCTCGACCTCGAACAGGGCGCCCGGGCGAGCGAGCTGCGAGATCGCGACCGTGGTGCTGGCCGGCGCCGCCGCCAGGTTGACGAACCGGTCGCGCACCTCGCGGAAAATGCCGATATGCGCCATGTCGGTGAGGTAGTTGTTGATCTTCACGACGTCCTTCATGCCGGCGCCGACGCCGGCGAGCGCGGCCGCGAGGTTCTCGAACGCCCTGGTGGCCTGGGCGCGAAAATCCCCCGGCGCGCCCACCAGCCTGTTGTCCAGGTCGAGCCCGAGCTGACCCGCCACATAGACGGTGCGCCCCGGCCCGCTGGTCTCGACCACGTAGGTGTATCCGGGCGGCTTGGCGAGGGTCGTGGGATTGATGAAGCGCACATTGGCAGCCATGGAGGTCTCCTGATGATCGGGTGGGCGTGGGCCACGCCGCGCCGAACTATAGACCGGACGGCGGGCCGCGAAAGGCCTGCCGGCGCGACTTGCGGCGGCGCCCTGTTGGCGAGCTCACCGGCATTGGGGCTCGGGTTGGTCCGGTTCACGCTTGGCGGTTGCCGACGATGATCGTGTCGAGCGCGACCTGCCGCGTTTACGTTTGGTTGGGCTCGTTTTGAGCCTGAGGGGCGGGATGGCTCCGATAGGTTGCATTTTACGCTCCGGCATGACGCGATTTTTACCCATCGGCCCACAATGTGGCGCGTGCTTTGAACTTTGGGCGACCTCGCGCGACCCACGAGACAAAGCGCGTCCGGGAGGGGTATTCGTCATGCGCATGGGCCGCCGCCAGGTTCGCGTGCTCGCGCTCGCCATGTTGGGGCTCGGGGCGTTCGGATTCGCCGCTGGAGCCGCGTCGGCGGAGAACTTCCTTGAAGCCCTGTTCGGCGGCATCCGGCAGCAAGTCGCCCCGGCGGAGCCGCCGGCGATCCCTTATGCGGAAGCCACCGCCACGCCGTCTGTGACCGCGCCATCTCTGACCACGCCGTCGGTAACCGCGCCACCCGCGGACTCCGGTGGCGCATATAGCCACGTGGCGAGCTTTTGCGTGCGTCTGTGCGACGGCCGCTTTTTTCCGGTCCAGCGCCACGCCGGCACGACCCCGATCCAGACCTGCAATTCACTCTGTCCCGCGGCGAAGACCCAGATCTTCACGGGTTCCGCGATCGCGCACGCGAGCGCCACCAACGGCGCCCGCTACGCCGACCTGGCCAATGCTTTCGTTTACCGTCGGAAGATCGTCCCGGGCTGCACCTGCAATGGGCACGACGCGTTCGGACTGGCGGCGATCGACGTCGCAAACGACCCGACGCTGAGAGCCGGCGATCTGGTGGCGACAGAAAATGGTTTGCAGAGATTCAGCGGCGCGCCGGCGCAACAGCATAAGACAGGCGGATCGCCGATGAGCCTGAGCGAAGCGGCGAGCCCGCGTCGCCGGGTCGCCGCCACCGGCGTCGCGGCGGCGGATTAGAGCACTTTCCACTTAGCGTGAAGCGTAACCGGCGTTGCGGAAGTAGTTGGTGCATTCGTCGGCTGCGAAGGCGGTGAGGAGGGCGGCAATGCGCGTCCAAAGGCCGTCGACCGAACGCTCGGCGGCCTTTCTGAGCAGGGCTTTGAGCTTGGCGAAGAGCTGCTCGATCGGATTGAAGTCCGGCGAATAAGGCGGCAGGTACAGCATCGTTGCGCCCACAGCCTCAATGGCTTCGCGCACTCCTGGAACCTTATGAGCGCTGAGATTGTCCAACACGACGACATCGCCCGACGTGAGGGTTGGGGCGAGGATTTGCTCGACATAGGCGAGGAACGCATTTCCGTTCATCGGCCCGTCGATGACGCATGGTGCGGTGAGCGCCGTGCAACGCAGGCCAGCGACGAACGTGGTCGTTTTCCAGTGGCCGTGCGGGATTTTACCGACCAGCCGTTCGCCGCGCGGAGCGCGGCCCCGCAGCCGGGCCATGTTGGTGCTGGTGCCGGTTTCGTCGATAAAGACCAGGCGGTCAGGATCGAGTTCGGGTTGTTTGTCTGCCCATGCGGTCCGGGCCGCCGCGACGTCAGGCCGATCCTGCTCGGCTGCGCGAACGCTTTTTTTTGAAGCTGATGCCGTGGCGGTCGAAGAACCGCCAAACCGACCCGAGCCCCGCCTTCTGCTGACGCTCTTCGAGCAGCCGGTCCTGGATCTCTTCCAGCGTCAGGTCTGGCTCCTGCCGTATCAATCCGAGTAGCCAGTCTTCGTGCTGCTTCAACGGAGACCGGCTCTGTCCCTTGTTGGACTTGGCTTCGTAGCTCCCCGTCTCCCGCCACCGCTTCGCCCACCGGATCGCCGTCGAATCTCCAATCACAAACTGTCGCGCCGCCGCCCGCGCCGCCACCCCACTATCGACCACCTGGATCACTCGAACTCGCAGATCGTTCGAATACCCCATCGCAGCCTCCCTTCGTTCGGAGAAGGCCAGGGAATCTTATTCGCGGCTCAAAGGGAATCCCCTCGATTTACAAAATGTGGAAACCGCTCTAGAACATTTTCGGCGACGCGACCGCCTATCGTTAAGAGAGGGGGCCCTATGCCGCCGCTTGGGCTAGCGCCCGCCCAGCAGGTTGGGCACCGCATGCGTGAACCAAGGCACGAACGCGACGGTGAGCACGCCCAGGATCAGAACGGTCAGGTAGGGCAGCATCGTCTTCCCCGACGCCTCAATGTCGCTCTCCATGACGGCGCAGGAAATATAGAAGCAGATGCCGATCGGCGGGATGAAGATTCCGATGCCCATCGCGAGCAGGATGACCATCGAATAATGAATGCTGTCGATTCCGAGCTGATTGGCGATCGGAAGCAGCAGCGGACCGAGGATGATCAGCGCCGGCAAGCCTTCGAGCAATGAGCCGACCACGATCAACAGCGCCATCGAGCCGATGAGAAACAGCGCCGGGCTGTCTCCCATGAGATGAAGCGTCTTGATGAGGGCGGCCGGCAGGTTGGCGGCGGTCAAGGTCCAGGCGAATGAGCCGGCGGCCGCGATGATGAACAGCACCATGCCGGCGAGCAATCCGCAATCCACCGCGATGTCGAAAAAGCCGCGAAACCCGATCGAACGATAGATCAGGACCGACAGAGCGATGCCATAGAGCACGGCGACCGCCGAGACCTCGGTCGGCGTCGCAAAACCGAACTTGATGCCCACGATCATGATGACCGGCATGACCAAAGGCAGGATCGCGCCTCCCATGGATCGAAGCAGCTCGGAGGGGCTGGCGCGGGGCGCGCGCGGCGTGCCGCGCCGCCACGCCAGCCAATGGATCGCGATCATCAGGAAGAGCGCGATGACCGCCGCCGGCAGCAGGCCCGCGATGAAGAGCGTGCCGATCGAGATGGGCGCGACCGATCCCAGGACCAGCATCGCGATGCTCGGCGGGATCGTCTCCGACATGGCGCCCGCGGCCGACAGCACGGCGGCGCCTTCTTCCGGCCGGTATCCCTGGCGCCTCAATTCGCGGCGCAGCACCGAGCCGACCGCCACCACGTCCGCCGCCTTCGAGCCCGAGATGCCGGACACCAGATAGATCGTGACCACCACGACCTGCAGCAGCCCGCCGCGCAAATGCCCGACCAGCGCCATGGCAAGCCGCACGAGCCGCACGCTGATGCCGCCTTTCTCCATGATCAATCCGGCCCAGATGAAGAACGGGAGCGTGAGCAGGATGAAGTGGCTGGTGCCGTCGACAGTATTCTGCGCGGCGGCGATCAGCGGCGCCGAATCCGTGATCTGAAGGAAGAACAGCGATCCCAGCAGCATCGAGAAGCTCACCGGCAGTCCCAGCAGCACCGTCACGAAGAACAGGATCAGCATCACGCCCAGCGCCGGCCCGTTGCCGGGCCGCGGGATCGGCAAGGCGCCGACCGCGCCCACGACGGCGATCAGCGCCACCACCGCCGGGACGACAAGGAGCGCGATGGCGCGGGGATGGTCGAGAACCAGCCGCTCGAACGCGAACAGCGCGACCAGGATCATGCCGATCGTGAACGGCAGCACGATCCAGGCCGCGCTGATCTGCAGGATGGGAGTCCGCGACGTCGCGGCGACCGCCAGGAGATCGAACGAGACCCAGAGCGCCGTGAGCGCGACACAAAGGATCAGCGTGTCGACCGCGGCCGCGATGACGTAGCGCGGCGTCTGCGAAAAAAAGCGCGTTACGAACTGGATCGCCGTGTGATGACGCGCCCGATAGGCCGATGCGCCGCCCAGAAAGGCGAGGGTGGTGAGGCAGAGTTTCGACGCCTCCTCGGTCCACAGCAGCGACTGCGTGAACAGATACCGGATCGTGACGTCGGTCAGGACGACGCCGAGCTCGCCGAGCAGCGCCGCCACGACCACGATCCGCGCCATCCGGTCGATGCCCTGAAGCGTCGCTCGAAGGCGTGCGGCGACGCGTGGGTGATGGGCGAGCAGTCCCGCCGCGGGCGGGAGCGCGGGCTGGAGCGCGTCGACGGCCGCTATGGACAGGCCCTCGCTCCCGGCATCCACGTCCGCGATTCCGCCGCGACGCTCAGGCGCTTCCGGCCTGCTTCATGACCGCGTCCACGAGGTCGCCGCCGATGATGTCGCGGAACTCCTTGTAGACGCCGTCGGTCTGCTTGCGATACGCGACCCGGTCCACCTCATTGATGGTGAGGCCCTTGTCCTTGAGGAATTTGGAGGTCTCGTCGGTCTTCTCGACCATGGTCCGGCGCCAGTCGCCCGTGAGCTCATGCGACGCTGCCCGCAGCGATTCCTGCAGATTTGCCGGCAGCGAATCGAACTTGCGCTTGCTCACCATCATGACGCCCGCATTGTAGACGTGATTGGTGAGGTTGATGGTCTTGACGACCTCGTAATGCTTGGCGGACGGCAGCGCGATGATCGGCGTTTCGATCGCCTCGATCGTGTGCTGGGACAGCGCGAGATAGATCTCGCTGTAATCGATGGCGATCGGGTTGGCGCCGAGCGCGCGGAACATGGCAGCGAAGATCGGGCCGGGCTGGACGCGGATCTTCAGTCCCTTCATGTCGTCCGGCTTCGGCACCTTGCGGTCGATGGTCGAGGTCACGCGCCAGCCCCAGTAGCCGTAGGAGAGGCCGTAGATGCCCTTCGGCGGCATCAGGTCGGCCAGCTGCTTGCCGACGGGGCCGTCGAGCACCTTCTCGGCCGTCACGAGGTCGGGAAACAGGAACGGCAGGTCCATCACCTGGAACTGCGGGATCAGCGTGTCGATGTAGCCGGACGTATGGGCGCACAGATCGATGATGCCGGTCTGCAAGCCGGTGAGGATATTGGTCTGGCTGCCGAGCTCGCCGGTGCTGAACACCTGCACCTCGATCGCGCCGTTCGTCTTCTTCTTGACGTTCTCGGCGAACCGCAGAAGCACCTGGTAGAGCGGATGATTGCGGGTGTCCGCGAAGGTCAATTTAAGCGTATGGGCCGGCGCCTGGGCAAAGCCTTCGCGCGCCAGATAGGGGAGGGCGACGGCCTGCGCGGCGCCCAATGCGGCCGTCTTGGCGGCCGTCTTCAGAATGGTGCGACGATCGATCATCTGGCTCCTCCCTGGCGGTTGCGGCTTTTGCGGCTTGCCCACATCCTAATAGGACGTCGCGGCCGAGGCCATCGGTATCGCGAGGGATGGGCCGGACACAGGTGATCAGTCCGACAGCTTGCCGATCACTTCCTCGGCGAGCGACAGCGAGCTCGTGAGCCCCGGCGATTCGATGCCGAACAGCTGAACCAGCCCCGGCAATCCGTGCTCGGCCGGGCCGTCGATCACGAAGTCGGCGGCCGGCTCGCCCGGTCCGGTGAGCTTGGGCCGCACGCCGGCGTAATCGGGAAACAGGGAATTGTCGGGCAGGCCCGGCCAATAGGTGCGGATATAGCCGTAGAACGAGTCGCCGCGGCGCGGATCGACGTCGAAATTCATGGTCTCGATCCACTCGACGTCGGGCCCGAACCGCATGCGGCCGGCGAGGTCGAGCGTCACATGGATGCCGAGACCGCCCGGCACCGGAGCGGGATAGATCAGCCGGGAGAACGGCGCGCGGCCGGCGTAGCCGAAATAGTTGCCTTTCGCGAGCACGAGCTTCGGCACGCGTTCGGGCGGATAGAGCTCGGTCGCGCGCGCCAGGCGCTGCGCGCCGTGGCTGGCGGAATTGATCACCGCGTCGACCGTGAGCGATCCGGGCTCGGGCCCGCCGAAGTCGACCCGCCAGCCGGAGCCGGCGCGCGCGAGGCGCTCGACCGGCGTGTTGAGCGCGAGCACGCCGCCGCGATCCTCGATGTCGCCCTGCAGCGCCAGCATGTAGCGGTGGCTGTCGATGATGCCGGTCTCGGCCGAATGGAACGCGGCGACGCAGAACAGCGCCGGCTCCATCCGCATGGCGGCGCGCGCATCCAGCATGGTCACGTTCTCGACGCCGTTCGTCGAGCGCCTGGGCGTAGATCGCCTCGAGCTTGGGGATGTCGGAGTCCTTGGTCACGATGAACAGCTTGCCGAGCTTGCGATGCGGAATGCCGTGCGACTCGCAATAGGCATAGAGCATGCGGCGCGAGCGCGGGCAGTGCAGCGCCCGCTTGCTGCCGCTCGGATAATAGAGCCCGGCGTGGATCACCTCGCTGTTGCGCGAGGATGTGCCGGTGCCGATCGCCGCGGCGGCCTCGGCCACGATCACGTCGTGGCCCTGCAGTGCCGCCTCGCGTGCGATTGCAAGCCCGACCACGCCGGCACCGACCACCATGACCTGCATGACTCAGTCCTTGCTGGAAATTTCGACGCGGTCGCCGGCCGCAATCGGTCCGTCCGCGATCACCTCGGCATAGATGCCGCAATCGGCGTGGTCGAAGCTGCGCATCAGCGTCGGCGGAATCGTCATGTCGCGGATGCCGGTGCCCGGCTCCACATTGGTCGCGGCACAGCGCTCGATGCGTTTGACGACCTCGAGGCGCGCCTGCGCGCCGATCGCGAGGGTCCGGCCGATGAGCTCGAACTCGCGCCAGGCCGGCCAGCCCTCGACATAGAGATTGGCGCGAAATCGCAGGGGATCGACCGGCGCGCCCACGAGCGTTTCGATCGCCGCGACCGACGCCAGATTGACGACCGACACCACCTTCCTGGCGACGTCCGAGAAACTGTGGCCGGGGGCATGCAGCACTCGCGGGGGTCCGCGCAGTTCGTCGGCGCAGAAGCCGGCGAAGAAAGCTTCGATCGCCTGGCGGCCGGCCGGGCTGCGCAGCTCGCCGCGCGCCGCCTCGCGGCCGCTCTCGCGGATCGTGAGCAGATGGGTCGCGTCGTCGAAGCGCGTCTCGAGCCGGGCGAGCCGCTCGTTGCGCATCAACATGAGAAAGCGTTGCTTGGGAAAGTAGCCGGGGGCCGCGGGATCGAACCCGCTCGGCCCGTTCTCGATCGCGTAGAGCCGGTCGGCCGGAATGGTTTGGCCGGCCGCGAGCACGGTCCGCTCCAGTCCCTCCGGGGACAGGCCCTTCACCGGATAGCGATAGATTTTTTTGACGCTCGCCTGTGCTGCCCGCATCGCCTGACTTACCGCAAAGTGCCGTTTACGGCCGAAAAACCGGTCCCGCCGCCGTTGCGGCCGGCATCAATGGGGCCGAGCACCACGGGCGCCCGTGTGAGCTAGTTCATACACGACCCTCCCCAAGGTCGCCTAGTAATTCGGTAACAACACGGGAGGTGGCAATGAATATCGATGTGAGGCAGTGGATGCCGGCCGCTGCGGCCGCCGGACCGGGGGTCGAGGCGGCGGATGCGGCGGATGAGACGCTGATCCGGCAGATCGCACGGGGCGACAAGGTCGCCATGCGGACCCTGTTCGTGCGCCACCAGCTGCGCGTCTACCGCTTCGCCCATCGCATCGCCGGCAATCGCTCCGCCGCGGAGGATGTGGTCACCGAGGTGTTTCTCGATGTGTGGAAAAATGCCGGCCGCTTCGAGGGCCGCTCGACGGTGTCGACCTGGCTCCTGGGCATCGCCCGGCACAAGGCCCTGACGGCGGCGGCCGCCAGCTATCGGCCGGCCGAGACGTTGGACGGCGCGAAAGCGTTGGGTGTCGTCGATCCGGCCGAGGATCCGGAGGCCGCGATGCACCGCAAGGAGAGGGACGCGCTGGTGCGCCGATGCCTGGGCGCGTTGACGCCGGAGCACGGCCAGATCATCGACCTCGTCTACTACCAGGAAAAATCGATCGGCGAGGTCGCCGAGATCCTCGGCATCCCGGACAGCACGGTGAAGACGCGCATGTTCTACGCGCGCAAACGGCTGGCCACGCTGATCGCGGCGGCGGACGTCGATCGGCCCGAGACCCCGCGCCTGCATTGACGCGGCGGCGGCCCGGCCGGCGAATTTCGGAAGTTTCATCAATAGGATAACGGCACCCATGAAGACACAAGATCTCGCCCATTCGGTTCCCGCGGAACAACCCGAGGAGGTCAGCGACAGCGACATCCTCGCCATGCTTCCGATGCTCGACTACCTGATCGCGGAAATCAGCCGATTCGATCGGGTATGCGCGCATCATTTGGTTTCGGCGCGCACCTCGTTGGCGCAAGCCGTCGCTCACTGCGTCGTTCGCGCGCATTAGGGCGGTTTCCGTGTCGCGGCTTCTGGCGTAAGCTGCCCACAGCATGGGGACCGGAATGGCTGACCCGCCACACATTGTGGTGGTCGAGGACGAGGCGACGCAGCGGCAGCTGCTGGTCGATTACCTCGGTCGCCAGAATTTTCGCGTGAGCGGCGTCGACGGCGGCACGGCGCTGCGACGGCTGGTCGAGCGCGAGCTCCCCGCGCTGGTTCTTCTCGATATCGGGTTGCCGGGCGAGGACGGCTTCGTGCTGGCGCGCTGGTTGCGCGAAAAGAGCGGCCGCGTCGGCATCATCATGGTCACGGCCGCCAACGATACCGTGGACCGGGTGGTCGGGCTGGAGACCGGAGCCGACGACTACATCGCCAAGCCGGTCGAGCTGCGCGAGCTCCTGGCGCGGGTGAAAAGCGTGCTGCGGCGCGCAACCGGTGCTGCGATCGTCAGCGTGGGATCGCGGGTGCGCATGGGGCGTCTGGTGCTCGACTTCGAAAAGCGCGTGCTGGTCGATCCCCGCAACGGCGAGGAGCAAGCGCTGACGTCGAGCGAATTCGACCTGCTCAAGCTGTTCGCCGAGAACCCGAACCGGCCGCTGCAGCGCGACTGGCTGCTGGAGACCACGGCGCATCGCGAGATGGAAGCCTTCGATCGCGCCATCGACCTGCGCGTCACGCGGCTGCGGCGCAAGATCGAGGTGGATCCGGCGCACCCCGACGCGCTCCGCACCGTACGCGGCGTCGGCTACATGTTCGTGCCGCCGAAGGATTGAACGGACGCCGCTCGCGTCGGCGGCAGGCTGAATGCGCAGCTTATTGTTGGAGCATGATCTTTTCCGAAAACCGGGCCGCACTTTTCGGGATCATGCTTTAGTGCGGCATGCATCCCGCGAGCTCCGCCAAAGCCCGGCGCAACTCCGCCGCAAGCCGGCCGAGCCCGTCCTGGCAGCGCGCGCGATCGCCCGCCTTGCCGGCCTGTTCCACGACCGCGGCGGCGGAGCCGACCGCGTTCGCGCCGACCGCGTTCGCGGCCCCTTTCAGCTTGTGCGCCGCGGTTGCGACGCTCGCCAGGTCGCCGGCGCGTGCGGCGGCTTCGATGTCGCGTTCGGTCTCGACCGCGGTCTCGCGGAACTTGCCGAAGAGCGACTTGATCGCTTCATGGTCGTCTCCGAGCCAGGCGGCCAGCACGCCACGGTCGATGGCGGCGGCAGCCTGCGGCTTTTCGGCCATGTCACCGGCATCCTTCAGGGTCTGGATCGGCAGCCAGCGCTCCAATGTGGTGCGCAGCCGGTCGATGTTCACCGGCTTGGCGATATAGGCGTCCATGCCGGCCGCAAGACAGCGTTCCTCCTCGCCCTTCATCGCATTGGCGGTGACGGCCACCACCGGGGTGCGATCGCCGCTTTCGGCTTCGGCGGCGCGGATCCGGCGGGTCAATTCATGGCCGTCCATGCGCGGCATGTGAATGTCGGCCAGCACCGCCGCATAGCGCCCGGGCGCCCAGGCCGCCAGCGCCTCGGCTCCGTCGGCGGCGGTGTCGCACCCCAGCCCCAAAAGGTCGAGCTGTCGCACCAGCACCTCGCGATTCACCGGATGATCGTCGACCACCAGCACGCGCGGACCGCCGCCATGGCGCGAGGGCACGAGGTCCGCGCCGACGGCAGGTCGCAACAGCGTCTTGAGCGGGGAGTCGGCCGGCGCCGTCTGCAGCGTCAGCGTCACGGTGAATTGCGAGCCGACGCCCGGCGTGCTCTCGACCGTGACGCCGCCGTCCATCAGTTCCGCCAGGCGGCGCACGATCGAAAGACCGAGGCCGGTGCCGCCGAAACGCCGCGTGGTCGACGAATCGGCCTGCGCGAACGGCCGAAACAGGCGCGCTCGCTGATCTTCATCAAGCCCGATGCCGGTATCGCGCACCGCGAGCGTCACGCGCGTGCGTCCCCCGCCGAGCGGCGCGGTGCCGGCGTGCATCTGCACGCCGCCGTGCTCGGTGAACTTCAGCGCATTGCCGAGCAGATTGAACAGGATCTGGCGCACGCGCGTCGGATCGCCGACCAGCACGTCGTCAGAGCCGGCGTCGATCTCGGCGTCGAGCGAAAGCCGCTTGGCGGCGGCCTGCGAATGGAACGTGCTCACGACGCCGTCGATCAGGCCCGAAAGCGAGAAGGCCGTGGCCTCCAGCTCCAGCCGTCCGGCCTCGATCTTCGAGAAGTCGAGCACGTCGTCGATGATGCGCAACAGCGACTGGGCCGAATCGCGCATCGTGCCGACGCTGCGCCGCTGTTTCGGGTCGAGCCCCTGTCGCTCCAGCACGTCCATCATGCCGAGCACGCCGTTCATCGGCGTGCGGATTTCGTGGCTCATGGTGGCGAGGAATGTGGACTTCGACTGATTGGCGGCCTCCGCCTCCGCACGCTCGCGCTCGGCCGCCTCCGCCCTCTCCTCCAGCTCGGTGATGTCGCGCTGGACCGAGAGGATGCTGCCGTCGGAAAGCGGAATGAAATCGAACTCGACGTATCGGCCGTTCGGGGTCCGGCGTTCGTAATGGCAGCCGCGCGGGCCCAACACGCGCGCCACATGGTCGTGGACGAGCCGCTCGGCGTCATCGGTTGGGCCGAAATCGCCGCGCTTCACCAGGAAACGCACGATATCGGCGGCCATCATGCCCGGGCGGACCTCCTCGGTGGTGTAGCGATGAATTTCCATGATCCGCTGGTTGAGGAACTTCAGGCGCGTGTCCTTGCCGAACAGCATGACCCCGTCGGTCATGTTGTCGAGCACGGTCTGCATGGTCTCGCGTGCGCGAACCACGTCGGCGCGCGCCTCTTCGGCCACTTCCTTGGCGGCCGCGAGCGCCTGTTCGCGCTCCTTCAGCTCGGTGATGTCGCGGTAGAGTCCGAGCAGCTCGCCGTCGGCCAGCGGCTTGAAGTTGAACTCGATGAACTTTCCGCTCAAGGTGCGCCGCTCGTAGCGAATTCCGCCCGGCGACGTCAGGCGTGCGACCAGCTCTTCGACCTTGCCGGCGACGTCGTCGACGGGGCCGTATTCGCCGCGCTCGACCTGGAAACGGACGATGTCGCGGACGTTGATGCCCGGACGCAGAAATCCGGGCGGATAGTGCATGATCGCGCCGTGCTGTTGATTGCTGAACCGCCAATCGAGGTTGCGGTCATACAGCGTGACGCCGTCGCTCATGTTGTCGAGCACGGTCTGCATCACGGTGCGGGTGCGCTCGACGTCGGCCTGCGCGGCGGCCAGCGCCGACTCGCGTTCCTTCAGCTCGGTGATGTCGTAGTGCCAGGTCAGCAGCGCCTGTTCGCCTTCGTACTCGATCGGATCCATCGAGTAGAGGGACCACCAGTGCCGTCCGTCCGTCCGGCGGCGCGCGACCTGGATGTTGCGGACGCGCCCTTCGCGCCGCGCCTGTTCGAACAGGCGTGCGCGTTCCGACGGGTCGACGAACAGCGAGACGAGGTCGACGTGCTCGAGATCGTGGCGCGAAAGTCCGTTCTGGCGCGCGAATTCCGAATTGCAGAACAAGAGGCGCCCGCCCTCGACCGAAATGGCGGCGCCGATCGGGCTGCCCTCGAGGATCGAGCGCATGCGCTGCTCGTTCTCCTGGATCTGCCGCTCGGAGCGCTTGCGTTCGGTGATATCGCTGTAGATCGAGACGAATCCTCCGCCCGGGACCGGATTATGCCGAATCTCGATCGCCGAACCGTCGGGGCGGGTCCGCTCGTTGCCGTATTCCTCGTCGGCGTGTTGGGTGATGCGGGCGACGTGCTCCTCGACGTCGCCGTCGCCATAGTCGCCGCGCTGCGCGAGATAGCGAATGAGGTCGGCATAGCTCGGTTGCGTGGCGAAGAACGAAGCCGGAAGCTCCAGCATCTCCTCGAACTGCCGATTATGCGCCGCGAGCTTCATCCCGCGGTCGAACATGGCCACGCCATGGGACATGTTGTCGAGCATGACCGCCATCATCTCGCGCGTGCGCGCTATGTCGCGATGCGCGGCCGCCGCCTCGGCCTTGGCCCGGTCGAGCTCCCTGGCGCGCTGCCTGATCTCGGTAATGTCCCCGGTCGCGCCGATCATGCGGCGAGCGCGTCCATCGGGGCCGCGCAGCACGATGCCGTGCTGGCGCGCCCAGCGCAGGGTGCCGTCGGGCATGATGTAGCGGAATTCGCAGTCGAGGCGGGGGATGTCGCCCTTGAACAGGGCGATCAGCATGCGGGTGTGGAACGGGCGGTCCTCGGGATGGATGCGATCGGCCCATGCCTGCAGGTTGGCATCGGGGGGCAGGTCCAGCATCGCCAGCAACGACGGCGACAGATAGACCGTGCCGGCTTCGATGTCCCAGTCGTACAAGTTCTCGTTGGTGGCTTGCAGCGCGAGCGCGTAACGCTCTTCGTCGTTCAACCGGCGTTCATTGAGCGGGAGGGCGGCGCGATTGGCGGCGAGGGCCTTGGCGGCAACGGCTTCCCGCTCGCCGTTCTTGATTTCCGTCACGTCGCCGGTCGCTCCCACGAGGCGGTACGCGCGGCCGTCGGGATGACGCAAGGCCACGCCGTTCTGGCGCGCCCAGCGCCACGTCCCGTCGCCGCTGCGGTAGCGGGTGTCGCATTCGAAGCGCGGGGTCAGCCCCTTGAGATGGTCCGCCAGCATGCGGCGGTAGCGCGGCTGGTCATCGGGATGCATCCGGCTGATCCAGTCCGCCGGCTTGGCGAGCTCTGCTTCGTTCAGGCCCAGCATGATCCGCAGAGCCGGCGCGTAGTAGACCGTGTCGGCCTCGATGTTCCAGTCGAAGACGCCGAAATTCGAGGACTCCATCGCGAGCGCATAGCGCTCCTCGATCTCGGCCATGTGGCCCGGCGGCTTGCGCGAGGGGACGCGGCGCGCATTGCGGGTGGACGGGGAGGCACGCATTGGCATCGGCTGGGCTCCAAACCCCGCATCTTGGCGGGCGTTCGTATCGTCCGTGTTTCGCAACAGGCCGATTTTGTATCGTCTGTATCGCGGCCGCCAGCCCGCATGCGAACAGCCTGCGATACGAACGATACAAAAAGGGGCTTGCCACGAAATCACGGCGAAACAAGCGGCGCCTACCGTGCCGGCATGAACGCGGGATGCACCTGCGTCGTTCTGGTCCGAGTGACAGGAGAGCCCCCATGTCCGGACAGGCCCCGATCGCCGCTTCCACCAGCCGTGAGATCGCAGCGGCGGCCGTCTCCGACGAAAAGCTGATCGCGCAAATCGCGGGGGGCAACAAGCTCGCCATGCGGGCGCTGTTCGCGCGGCATCAGGTGCGGGTCTATCGCTTCGCCTTGCGCATCCTGCGCGACAGCGCCTTGGCCGAAGACGTGGTCAGCGAAGCGTTTCTCGAGGCCTGGCAGCATGCGGACCGGTTCGAGGGCCGCTCCTCGGTGTCGACCTGGCTCTTGGGAATTGCCCGTCACAAGGCGCTGACGGCGTGCAATCGCCGCCCGACCGAGTCGCTCGATTGCGAGATCGCCTTGAACGCGGTCGACTCCGCCAACAGCCCGGAAGAAGCGCTCGGCCGCAAGGACACGGGAAATGTCATTCGCCGTTGCCTGCGCGCGCTGTCGCCCGAGCACGCCGAAATCATCGACCTCGTCTACTACCAGGAGAAGTCGATCAAGGAGATCGTCGAGATCCTCGGTATCCCCGACAGCACGGTCAAGACCCGCATGTTCTATGCGCGCAAGCGTCTGGCCGCGCTGGTCGCCGCGCAGGGCATCGGCCGCACCGCGGCCTAGTCGCCCGTCCGGCGCAAGCCTATCCCGGATTTGATCAAGGATGCGCGCTCTGATCTTTTGCCCGCATGGTGTATGGCGCGCCAGCACGCCGGAATTTCCGCATATTTTCCAATAAATTAGGAACAAATTTTTGGCGGCGCTTCGGCTCGATAGCGATTGATTCATCGCCGGCGTTTCGGCACGAAATCTCGGCCCGCCCCTACCATTGGGTGGACCCGGCCCCCACATATTTTCGGCGGATGCCGGAAGGGTCCGCGGCTTGGCGGCCCGCGCTTTGACGCGCATCAAGGACAGCCGAGCGGTTTGCGTGGACTGTGAACGATGTCTCGAACGCGCTTCTTGGGCGGTCGGAGCAGGCGGAGAGAGGTAATTTTATGAATTTCGAGAAATACACCGAGCGTGCCCGCGGTTTCGTGCAGTCGGCGCAGTCGCTGGCGTTGCGCGAAGGCCACCAGCAATTCGCCCCCGAGCATCTGCTCAAGGTCCTGCTCGACGACCCCGAAGGCCTCGCGGCCGGTCTGATCGACCGCTCCGGCGGACGCTCGCGCGAGGCGCTGGCGGCCGTCGAGGCGGCGCTCGACAAGCGGCCCGAAGGTCCAGGGCGGCGGCGCCGGCCAGCTCTATATCGAGGCCAGCGCTGGCGCGCGTGTTCGAGACCGCCGAGAAGATCGGCCGAAAAGGCCGGCGATTCCTTCGTCACGGTCGAGCGGCTGCTGCTCGCGCTCGCGATCGAGAAGGACAGCGAGGCGGGCAAGATCCTCGCCCAAGGCCGGCGTCACGCCGCAGAACCTCAATGCCGCCATCGAGGCGCTGCGCAAGGGCCGCACCGCCGACAGCGCCTCGGCCGAGAACGCCTATGACGCGCTCAAGAAATACGCCCGCGACCTCACGCAGGCGGCGCGCGACGGCAAGATCGATCCGGTCATCGGCCGCGACGAGGAAATCCGCCGCACCATCCAGGTGCTGTCGCGCCGCACCAAGAACAATCCGGTGCTGATCGGCGAGCCGGGCGTCGGCAAGACCGCGATCGTCGAAGGCCTCGCCCAGCGCATCGTCAACGGCGACGTGCCGGAAAGCCTGCAGGACAAGAAGCTGCTCGCGCTCGACATGGGCGCGCTGATCGCCGGCGCGAAATATCGCGGCGAGTTCGAGGAGCGGCTCAAGGCCGTGCTGCAGGAGGTGACGTCCTCCGACGGCGGCATCGTCCTGTTCATCGACGAGATGCACACGCTGGTCGGCGCCGGCAAGGCGGACGGCGCGATGGATGCCTCCAACCTGCTCAAGCCCGCGCTGGCGCGCGGCGAGCTGCATTGCATCGGCGCGACCACGCTCGACGAATACAAGAAGCATGTCGAGAAGGACGCCGCGCTCGCCCGGCGCTTCCAGCCGGTGTTCGTGTCCGAGCCGACCGTCGAGGACACGGTCTCGATCCTGCGCGGCCTGAAGGACAAGTACGAGCAGCACCACGGCGTGCGCATCACCGACAGCGGCGATCGTCGCGGCGGCGACCCTGTCGAACCGCTACATCACCGACCGCTTCCTGCCCGACAAGGCGATCGACCTGATCGACGAGGCGGCGGCGCGGCTGAAGATGCAGGTCGACTCCAAGCCCGAGGAGCTCGATTCGATCGATCGCGAGATCGTGCGCCTCAAGATCGAGCAGGAGGCCCTCAAGAAGGAGACCGATGCGGGCTCGAAGGAACGGCTGAAGCGGCTCGAGCGCCGAGCTGGCGGAGCTGGAGAAGCGCTCGGCCGATCTCACCAGCCGCTGGAAGGCGGAGAAGGACAAGCTGTCGGACGCGCAGAAGCTCAAGACCGAGCTCGATCAGCTGCGCAACGAGCTCGCCAATGCGCAGCGCCAGGGCGAGTATCAGCGCGCCGGCGAACTGGCCTATGGCCGCATTCCGGAGCTCGAGAAGAAGCTCAAGGCGATCGAGGCGTCCGAACGGCAAGGGCGCGATGGTCGAGGAGGCGGTGACCGCCGACCACGTCGCGCAGGTGGTGTCGCGCTGGACCGGCGTGCCGGTCGACCGCATGCTCGAAGGCGAGAAGGAAAAGCTTCTGCGCATGGAGGAGAAGCTCGCCAAGCGCGTCGTCGGCCAGGCCGAGGCGGTCAAGGCGGTGTCGACCGCGGTGCGGCGCGCCCGCGCCGGCCTGCAGGATCCGCACCGGCCGATCGGCTCGTTCATGTTCCTCGGCCCGACCGGCGTCGGCAAGACCGAGCTGACCAAGGCGCTCGCCGAGTTCCTGTTCGACGACGAGAACGCGCTGCTCGCGCATCGACATGTCGGAATACATGGAGAAGCACTCGGTCGCGCGGCTGATCGGCGCGCCGCCCGGCTATGTCGGCTACGAGGAGGGCGGCGCGCTGACCGAAGCGGTGCGGCGGCGGCCCTATCAGGTGGTGCTGTTCGACGAGATCGAGAAGGCGCATCCGGACGTCTTCAACGTGCTGCTGCAGGTGCTCGACGACGGTCGCCTGACCGACGGGCAGGGCCACACGGTCGACTTCCGCAACACGCTGATCGTGATGACGTCGAATCTCGGCGCCGAGTTCCTGGTCAACCAGCCGGAGGGCGAGGACACCGACGCGGTGAGGGACCAGGTGATGGCGGTGGTGCGCGCGAGCTTCCGGCCCGAGTTCCTCAACCGCGTCGACGAGATCATCCTGTTCCATCGCCTCAAGCGCAGCGAGATGGGCGCGCATCGTCGACATCCAGATGCAGCGGCTGCAGAAGCTGCTCGACGAGCGCAAGATCACGATCGCGCTCGACGCCGCGGCGCGCGAATGGCTCGCCGACAAGGGCTACGATCCGGCCTACGGCGCGCGGCCGCTCAAGCGCGCGATCCAGAAGGCGCTGCAGGACCCGCTCGCCGAGCTGATCCTCTCGGGCACGCATCAAGGACGGCGAGAAGGTCGCACGTCACCGCGACCAAGCAGGGCCTCGCCTTCAACGGCGAGGTCGCGGCGGCGGCGTAAGGCATCATCGTCATTGCGAGGCTCGTCGCCGCGAGCACGCCGGGAGCAAGTCTTCGCCGCGAGCCAAGCGACTCGCGGCGGAGATTGCTTCGCTTCGCGCGGCAATGACGGAGCAGGTCGAGACCTTATCGCGTCGGCGACCGGCGCCGGCTTGCGCGACGCGCGCGGGCGTGCTGCGTCATCATGCCGTCGAGGCGGTCGCGCTCCTTGCTCGAAGCTGGCGAGCATCGGGCCGTCGAGCACGCGGCCGCGCGGCAGCTTGATGCGCATCGGGTCGACGAAGCGGCCGTTGACCAGGATCTCGTAGTGCACGTGCGCGCCGGTCGACAGGCCGGTCGAGCCGACGAAGCCGATCACCTGGCCCTGGCGCACGCGCGTGCCCACATCCATGCCGCGCGCGAAGGCCGTCATGTGGCCGTAGGCGGTCTCGTAGCCGTTGGCGTGGCTCATGCGGATGTATTTGCCGTAGCCGCCTTCCCAGCCGACCTTCTCGATCGTGCCGTTGCCGGAGGCGTAGATCGGCGTGCCGATCGGCGCCGCCCAGTCGACGCCGGTGTGCATCTTGCGTGTAGCCGAGGATCGGATGCTGGCGGGCGCCGAAGCCCGAGCGCATGATGCCGTTGCCGACCGGCTTGCGCACCAGGAACTTCTTCGCGCTCTTGCCGGTCTCGTCGTAGTAGTCGACGACGCCGTCGTCGGGCGACTGGTAGCGATAGAATTTCTTGGTCTCGCCGCCGACGGTGAGCGACGCGAACAGCACGTCGTTGCTTCGTTCGGCGCCGGCGTCTCGTCCTCGCCGGCATAGAGCACCTCGAACGAATCGCCCGGCTGCGCCTTGCGCTGGAAATCGACGTCGTAGGAGTAGATGCGGATCAGATCGTCGATCACCGGGCGCGGAATCTGGTTGCGCAGCGCGGTCTCGTAGATGCTCTGATAGAGCCGCACGCCGCTGCCGTCGTCCTCGTCGTCGTCGTCGTTGTCGGCGACCTGCGGTCTCGGCGCTCTGCACGTCGACCGAGACGTATTTGCCGATGTCGGACAGCGCGACGACCGCCTCGACCGCGGTGTCGCCGACCACGATCGACGCGGACCGGCTGCAGGCGCTGGCCGGCGCCGGACGCGGCGACAGCAGGATGCGCAGCTTCTGGCCTTCCTTGAGGCCGCCGTCGCGGCCGCGCGGCCCGAGCAGGCCGGCGATCGCCTTGATCTCGTCCGGCGTGGCGCCGAGATCGCGCAGGATGGTGGCGATGCTGTCGCCCTTCTTCGACGGTGATGGTGCGCTCGTTCGCGCTCGTGCCGCCGGTGGTCTGGCTCGCGGTCTTGGGCAGCAGCGTGATGTTCTCCGGGACGATGCGCGCCTCGAATGCCGGCATAGGGATCGGCGCCGCCCTCGGCCGCGTAGGCGAGCTTGCGGCGGTCGGCTGTGCGCTCGCCACCATGTAGCGTGCCGGTCCGGTGCTGCCGGTCCAGTTGGCGGCATCGCGCACGCGCGCGATCACGTCGTCGACCGGCACCGTGGCGGCGATCTCGCACGCGCGGCAGCATGGCGGCGAGATCGCGGGTGACGAACGAGACTTCGGCATCGGGCTCGGCGCCGGCGGCCGTCGTCGTCGTTGGCGCTGCGGGTGCTGCTGTCGGCGAGCATGCGCTGCGGATTGAACGGCGGGATGTTGGCGGAGAGTTCGGACGTGGACAGCGACAGGTTGGTCGGCGACGCGCACGAACGGCCGCACGCGCACCACCTCGCGGTCGCCGACCCCGGCTCGTGGTCGAGACACGCAGGATCTGGCGCGCCGCGTTGGCTTCGCCGACCGGCGGCAGCCGGTCGCTCTTGCGCGTGCGCCGTCTTGTCGCCGACGCGCGCCGCGCAGCGCCGCTTCGAAGCGCTCCGGCGCTGGCGGCGAAATTCGTCTCGCCGTCGAGCGACGCGAAAACGGCGCCGCCCATCAGGGCCGCGCCGCACAGGCCGGTCAGGATCGTGCCGCTGAACCATTGGACGGAGACGCGGCGGCGATCGACGCCGACGCCGGTCTCGCCGTCGACCGACAGCGGCGGCTCGTTGCCGAGATCGATCGTCGTCGGGATCGTAGCCCGCCCGGTGCGAGCCGCGCAGCCTGCCGTGGTCCAAGTGCGCCGTCCCCTGACTGCGGGCGGTTCGCGCGCGAACCGCCGCTCCCATACCCGGTCCCGGCTTGTGCGGCCGGGCCTCGCCGAATCGACGCCGGCACTCGCATGCCGCGTGCCCCATCGCTCGACCAGTGGCCCGGCTCGACCAGGCCGCCGGCGTGGATTGGCGCATGACGGCGGCTGGGCCCACGCACTCGCCACGACACCGCACTCAGAACCGCTAACCTCGTCCGAGGAATGTGGCTGGAGTGCGGCGCGACGGTTTTGCCGTCCGGTAGCCGGAAGCCATCCGTGGCGTCGCCGCCATGGTACCTGGGCGGCGCTACGGCACGACCGGGATGATTTCGATCAGCCGGGTGTTGACAAGGGTCGGCGGCGGGGGCCTATATACGCCCACACGGCGCGCCGCCGCCTCGGCGCGATGACGCGCCTCCGAAGCTCCTCACTGATATTCGGTGACCAGCCTCCGATCTCGATCGGTGGTCTGGGCTTCGACGGCTCTCCGGGCAATCCGGGGAGGGGGATCTTCGTGGTCCCGGGCTGTTTGACAAGTGAATCGGAAGAAAGAGAAACGTGGACGGCGGAGTCCTTGCGGGCCGCTTCCTCGTGAAGGAGCAATCTGTTCGAGAGTGGCGGTCGGAAGAGACTTCGGCGGTACACGTTTCAGGTCAACACTGCTGAGTTCAGCGGGCGACAATCGTCGCAATCGTCAGAGTGGGACCTCGTCAAACGAAACGTTGTGATCAGCCGGGATCAAGTTCTCATCCAACCTGAGAGTTTGATCCTGGCTCAGAGCGAACGCTGGCGGCAGGCCTAACACATGCAAGTCGAGCGGCCGTAGCAATACGGCAGCGGCAGACGGGAGAGTAACACGTGGGAACGTACCCTTTGGTTCGGAACAACACAGGGAAACTTGTGCTAATACCGGATAAGCCCTTACGGGGAAAGATTTATCGCCGAAGGATCGGCCCGCGTCTGATTAGCTAGTTGGTGGGGTAACGGCCCACCAAGGCGACGATCAGTAGCTGGTCTGAGAGGATGATCAGCCTCACTGGGACTGAGACACGGCCCAGACTCCTACGGGAGGCAGCAGTGGGGAATATTGGACAATGGGCGCAAGCCTGATCCAGCCATGCCGCGTGGGTGATGAAGGCCCTAGGGTTGTAAAGCCCTTTCGGCGGGGAAGATAATGACGGTACCCGCAGAAGAAGCCCCGGCTAACTTCGTGCCAGCAGCCGCGGTAATACGAAGGGGGCTAGCGTTGCTCGGAATCACTGGGCGTAAAGCGCACGTAGGCGGCTTCTTAAGTCAGGGGTGAAATCCTGGAGCTCAACTCCAGAACTGCCTTTGATACTGAGGAGCTTGAGTCCGGGAGAGGTGAGTGGAACTGCGAGTGTAGAGGTGAAATTCGTAGATATTCGCAAGAACACCAGTGGCGAAGGCGGCTCACTGGCCCGGTACTGACGCTGAGGTGCGAAAGCGTGGGGAGCAAACAGGATTAGATACCCTGGTAGTCCACGCCGTAAACGATGGATGCTAGCCGTTGGCGGGCTTGCTCGTCAGTGGCGCAGCTAACGCTTTAAGCATCCCGCCTGGGGAGTACGGTCGCAAGATTAAAACTCAAAGGAATTGACGGGGGCCCGCACAAGCGGTGGAGCATGTGGTTCAATTCGAAGCAACGCGAAGAACCTTACCAGCCCTTGACATCCCGGTCGCGGGAACGAGAGATCGATCCCTTCAGTTCGGCTGGACCGGAGACAGGTGCTGCATGGCTGTCGTCAGCTCGTGTCGTGAGATGTTGGGTTAAGTCCCGCAACGAGCGCAACCCTCGCCCTTAGTTGCCATCATTTAGTTGGGCACTCTAAGGGGACTGCCGGTGATAAGCCGCGAGGAAGGTGGGGATGACGTCAAGTCCTCATGGCCCTTACGGGCTGGGCTACACACGTGCTACAATGGCGGTGACAGATGGGACGCAATGGAGCAATCCTGCGCAAATCTCAAAAAGCCGTCTCAGTTCGGATTGGGCTCTGCAACTCGAGCCCATGAAGTTGGAATCGCTAGTAATCGCAGATCAGCACGCTGCGGTGAATACGTTCCCGGGCCTTGTACACACCGCCCGTCACACCATGGGAGTTGGCTTTACCTGAAGACGGTGCGCTAACCGCAAGGGAGGCAGCCGGCCACGGTAGGGTCAGCGACTGGGGTGAAGTCGTAACAAGGTAGCCGTAGGGGAACCTGCGGCTGGATCACCTCCTTTCTAAGGATGATCCTTCAGAGGCGCCTCACGCGGTCTCTATCGGATCTCTTGGAAACATCAGGGCATGGTCGGTTCAGGCCGGTCATGTCCATTGGCGGGACACCGCCGTCTTCGTTTCTCTTTCTTCATGGACGAGCCCGTGCCGGGTTCCGTCGTCGCGATCTTCATCGATCGCGCGCGAAGGTTGCGGCCGGTGCTCCGATCAAGGGCTTGTAGCTCAGTTGGTTAGAGCGCGCGCTTGATAAGCGTGAGGTCGGAAGTTCAAATCTTCCCAGGCCCACCAGCCTTCGCTCGCGCCAGCGAGGCGAAGGCTGCCGCGCCGGAGCCCGAAGGGCGAAGGCGGGCGACTGCTGCGTGCGAGCTTCGGCTCGGCAAGCCAGCCTATCGCTCCGACTTGAGTCTGCCGCTGAACAAGGGGCCATAGCTCAGTTGGGAGAGCGCCTGCTTTGCAAGCAGGAGGTCGTCGGTTCGATCCCGTCTGGCTCCACCAGCCGGGTCGCCGCCGCAAGCGTTCGGCTTGAAGCGTGAAGTCGATCGGCTCGTCCGGAAGTGAACAGTTTCGCCCCGTCGGCATCGAAAGATGCAGGCGGAGCGTGTTGTCTGACATCGTGAAGAGGAGATCGTTCCGAGCGTTCGGGCGGGATGAAAATTCCGTGCGGCGCGCAATCTCCAGCATCAAAACGCAATGCGCATCGGGAATGGAAACATTCGTCGGTGAACATGGCGCGCGATGCTTGTCGGCCTATGCTTGACCGCAGAGGACGTCGGTACGATCTCGAAGCAAGCTGGTCTTTCTAATCAATGCCCGACGGCGGCTCTGACCTCGCGACCACGCCGAGTGGGATGGGCATTGATAATGAGAGCGATCAAGTGTCTTAAGGGCATTCGGTGGATGCCTTGGCGCTGAGAGGCGATGAAGGAC